>NZ_BAAHYQ010000001.1:0-687500 GCF_054657475.1 Desulfothermus naphthae | reverse complement strand
GCCTACAAGCTGTTCGAGCCGAGCACCTCACTAAACGTGCTAGGAGGAGAAAGGATGTATTATGTGTATGTTATAAAGTCAGGAGATAAAAGATATATAGGATATACTAATAATTTAAAGAGACGAATAGAAGAACATAATAGAGGAGAGAATAGGTCAACGAGAGGTAGGAAGTGGGAGTTAATATATTATGAAGCTTATAAAAGTGAAGATGATGCTAGAGAAAGGGAAAGGAAGTTAAAACAGAGGGGAAGGAGTAGGCAGATATTATATGAGAGGATAAAGAGGAGTCTAAGCTAGTACGTTTAGTGAGGTGCTCGGTGAGAGCATGCCTTTTGCATAATGAGCCAGCGAGTTACTCTGTGTGGCGAGGTTAAGCACAGTGATGTGCGGAGCCGAAGCGAAAGCGAGTCTTAAAAGGGCGAATAAGTCGCACGGAGTAGACCCGAAGCCGGGTGATCTATCCATGGGCAGGGTGAAGCTGGGGTAAAACCCAGTGGAGGCCCGAACCGGTGTAGGATGAAAACTGCTCGGATGACCTGTGGATAGGGGTGAAAGGCCAATCAAACCCGGGGATAGCTGGTTCTCCCCGAAATATATTTAGGTATAGCCTCAGGGGATGTCTTGCGGAGGTAGAGCACTGGAAGGGCTAGGGGCCTCACCAGGTTACCAAACCCTACCAAACTCCGAATGCCGTAAGATGAACCCTGGGAGTCAGACTACGGGTGAGAAGGTCCGTGGTCGAGAGGGAAACAGCCCAGACCGTCGGCTAAGGTCCCGAAATCCATGCTGAGTGGGAAAGGAGGTGGACCGGCAGAGACAGCCAGGAGGTTGGCTTAGAAGCAGCCACCCTTTAAAGAAAGCGTAACAGCTCACTGGTCTAGCTGGTCTGCGCCGAAAATGTAACGGGTCTAAGCATGGTACCGAAGCCACGGCTGAGCAACCGAGCACCTAAAGTGTTAGGTGCTCGGTGCTCGGGGTAGGGGAGCGTTCCCTAATGGCAGAAGCCACATCCGTGAGGAGTGGTGGACGTTAGGGAAGTGAAGATGCTGGCATGAGTAACGATAAAGGGGGTGAGAAACCTCCTCGCCGTAAGCCCAAGGTTTCCAGGGTAAAGTTAATCTGCCCTGGGTTAGCCGGCCCCTAAGGCGAGGCCGAGAGGCGTAGCCGATGGGAAGCAGGTTAATATTCCTGCGCCTCCGAGGGAGTCGCTTGAGCGATGGGGTGACGCAGAAGGGTAGCCCAGCCGGGTGTTGGATATCCCGGTGCAAGCCTGTAGGCGGGGGAGATAGGCAAATCCGTCTCCCTGATAACGCTGAGAGGTGATGGCGAGTCTTTAAGACATTAAAGTGGGTGAGCCCAAGCTGCCGAGAAAAACCTCTAAGCGAGACTCCTTTGGAGACCGTACCGCAAACCGACACAGGTGGGCGGGGTGAGCAACCCAAGGCGCTCGAGAGAACTCCAGCCAAGGAACTCGGCAAAATGGCCCCGTAACTTCGGGAGAAGGGGTGCTTCTGGGTGTGAAGGTACGAGCTACTGGAGCACCTGGGAGCCGCAGAGAATCGGCGGGGGCGACTGTTTACTAAAAACACAGGTCTCTGCAAAGTCGTAAGACGCAGTATAGGGACTGACGCCTGCCCGGTGCCGGAAGGTTAAGGGGAGGGGTGAGAGCTCCGAACCGAAGCCCCGGTAAACGGCGGCCGTAACTATAACGGTCCTAAGGTAGCGAAATTCCTTGTCGGGTAAGTTCCGACCTGCACGAATGGCGTAACGATCCCCGCACTGTCTCGGCTGGAGACTCGGTGAAATTGGAGTACCGGTGAAGATACCGGTTACCCGCAGCAAGACGGAAAGACCCTGTGCACCTTTACTACAGCCTGGCATTGAACTGTGGGCTACCATGTATAGGATAGGTGGGAGGCTGGGAAGCCTGGGCGCCAGCCTGGGTGGAGCCGCCCTTGGAATACCACCCTTGGTAGTCTATAGTTCTAATCCTGAGTAGTGAATCCTACCAGGAGACAGTGTCAGGTGGGTAGTTTGACTGGGGCGGTCGCCTCCTAAAAGGTAACGGAGGCGTGCAAAGGTTCCCTCAGGCTGATTGGAAACCAGCCGTTAGAGTGCAAAGGCATAAGGGAGCTTGACTGCGAGAGGGACACCTCGAGCAGGGACGAAAGTCGGCCTTAGTGATCCGGTGGTTCCAGATGGGAGGGCCATCGCTCATCGGACAAAAGGTACGCCGGGGATAACAGGCTGATCGCGCCCAAGAGTTCACATCGACGGCGCGGTTTGGCACCTCGATGTCGGCTCATCACATCCTGGGGCTGAAGCAGGTCCCAAGGGTACGGCTGTTCGCCGTTTAAAGTGGTACGCGAGCTGGGTTTAAAACGTCGTGAGACAGTTTGGTCCCTATCTGCTGCGGGCGTAGGAGACTTGAGGGGAGCTGCCCCTAGTACGAGAGGACCGGGGTGGACGATCCTCTGGTGGACCTGTTGTAGCGCCAGCTGCACAGCAGGGTAGCTATGATCGGCCGGGATAACCGCTGAAGGCATCTAAGCGGGAAGCCCCCCCCAAGATAAGGTCTCCCTTCGAGTACCATTAGGTGCTCAGCAGAAGGCCCCTGGGAGACTACCAGGTAGATAGGCCCGAGGTGTAAGCGCAGTGATGCGTTCAGCCAACGGGTACTAATAGGCCGAACGTCTTAACCCTTTGTAAAAAATCCCCCATCACACCTGTATATAAATTTCGTCCTGGTGGCCATAGGGGAGGGGAAACACCCGATCCCATTCCGAACTCGGAAGTTAAGCCCTCCACCGCCGATGATACTGCGGAACTTAATCCGTGGGAAAGTAGGTAGCTGCCAGGATGTTTTTTTGGATGTTCGGGAAGTGGCGCAGTCTGGAAGCGCACCTGCCTTGGGAGCAGGGGGTCGCAGGTTCAAATCCTGTCTTCCCGATATAAAAGGTCGACAAAACATCGTGTCGACCTTTTTTTGTTTCTGATATTTTGTGTCTAACTGTAAGAATAAATTTCTACTGGTTCAGGTTTTCCTTTTAGATTATGTATGCCCATATTTTGAAAGTGCGATTTTAGCTTTGGATCTAGTTTAGAATAAACCTCTTTAGAAATAGAAATTTTTGTATTGAGTTTTCTGTTTATTTTTTCCAGACGTTGAGCTGTATTTACAGTATCACCTAATACAGTATATTCAAGTCGCTCGTCAGAACCAACTAATCCTGACACGATCGGCCCGACATGTACACCAATTGTGTTAGATATAGCATAATTTTTTAACACAAACTTTTTGTTAAATTTCTGGCAGGTTTCTATCATGTCCAAAGATGCGCTTATTGCCAAGTCCTGGGGATTAGTAGTCTTTTTTGGATGACCAAAGACAATCAGCATTCCATCTCCTAAAAGCTTGTCTACATAACCTCCCCATTTATTAACCACTTCTACCATTTCTGTAAAATATTCATTTAAAATTGCTATTACACTGGTAGGTGGTAGGTTTGAACATAGGGTTGTAAAATTTCTAATATCACAAAAAACCACTACTGCCTCTGTAATAATACCATTCATCCGGAGATTATCATTAATTAAATCATTTACAATATCTGGATCCACCATCTTTCCTATAAAGGATCTCAATATCTGTTTTTCTTTTAATTCAGCCACCATTTTATTATAATCTATAAATAGCTCTCCAATTTCATCGGTTCTCTCCACCTCTATATATTTCAACTTGCCCTTTGACAGGGCCCTAAAAGAATTCCTTAACAAATTAAGGGGCTGGATAAATTTTTCACCAAAATATAGGCTCAACAACACACTTAAAACAATACTTATAAATAAGGATATAATTCCTGCTTTTTTTATCAATGCCATTTTATTATGGATTTTTTCCAAAGACATATCCACACCAACTAATCCAATCCTCTCTCCCTTTGAATTGTAAATGGGACTATATCCAGACATAGTCCATCCCAGGTCATCCTTTACAGGTCTTTCATCTGTTGTTGGTTTTATAAATCCTAGTAAGAGTGATTTGGGGGGATTTTTGTATTCCTCTCCAATTGAGTATGGAATTTCGTCCTCAGTGATTTTTCCATCATGATTGTCATCACTGGGAGGAGAATCTACTATAAAAGTCACTTTTGATCCCTGAAGTCTCATGGTATAGACATATAAGATTTCATCATTGGAATTTTCGATCTTTGAAATGATCTGTTGGATTTTTCTGTATTCAACCCTATTCATATCTTGGGGCGTGGTTAATTTTTCCAATAAATCTCCTGGAATTATTTTTGATGCTATCTGTGAAATTGCAAGTAATTCTTTTTTTATGGTCCTGTACAATGCCTCCTTTGATTGTGAATAAAAATACGAACCAGTAGCACCTGTTATGAAGAAATTTATTATCAAGATGCCTAAAAAAATTTTATATTTAAATTTCATTTTTATAATATAGTATTTTATAAAACCTTATGTTTGCCTATTTACTAAAATTTTAATTAAATAAAGAATGTATAACAAGGTAGTTATTTACATTTCAAAACTTACTTCCACAACCACCTTGCCACCAGAATCTATACTAAATGGGATAGCCAGAATTGGGGCATTTTTGATGTGTTCTAGTTCTTTGCCTTTCCCAATAATAATCTTTGGGGTTCCAGCTTGAAACTTCATTCCTTGTTCAGAGAGTTGAATTCTGGCCTGACCCGAGATCATATTTGTTAATTCTCCAACTGCATCTGCAATTTCTTCATTAATCTCTGTATAATTTTCAAAAAGCATATTATTTACAATTGTCAAAACAGCATCCTTCGTTAATGTAAGAGAAATAACTCCATTCATATGTCCTGAAATTTCCAAAATCCCAGTTACATCGCCTACGGTTATTCTCTCTTTATTGATATAAGGCTTTCCAGGTTTAACTTTTACATTGGCCATTGTTTCTAATACGTTGATCACAGCTCCTAAGAAGGGATTTATAAAATTGACATCATAACTTTTGGCCATAATTATCCGTTTAAAACCCTTTAGAAATATTTTTTTTAATTAATTTAGAAAAATATGAATAATGGGCTATCAACATAGTATCTTACATTAAAGTGCTCAACAGACCATTTAACAATTTATTATGTTGCTGTACAATTGACTTTAATGTGTTTACTGGAATGTCCAATTTATCGAAGACTTCTTCATCCATTCCAGGCACCACAAATGTTGTTCCATAAGATAGTCCAACTGCATTGGCCAGGTTGTCAGCTAATTGTATAATTGCAGCGCCTTTCTCAAAAGATGCTTCTATGGGATTATGGTGATTAGAAACAATATCATTAATTGTATCTGGAAATTCCCAGCTGTCCATAAGCAATTTACTGACTTCTGTGTGGGTAAAGCCTAGAACATACTCTTCAGCCTCTATCAAAGGAATCATATTTTCTCTGGCAAATACCAATGTTTCAACTGAGGAATAAGGCATATTTTTGAATAAAATCAATTTACCCACATCGTGAAGCAAACCTGCTGTAAACAAGGTCTCATCAGTCACATCTTTATATTTTGATGCAATAATTTTAGCAAAAATAGCACAACTCAAGGAATGTTTCCAAAAGGTTTGCATATCCATTAGCTCTGGTGGAATGTCTTTAAAATATCTAATTGCAGATATCCCTAAAACTAGACTTGTCAGCTCTTCCTCTCCAACCAAACTAACTGCCCTTTCCAAAGAATCGATTTTTTGTGTCAACCCAAATAAAGGACTGTTAACCAATTTTAAAAGTCTAGTGGTTAGGGCTACGTCAGAACCTATAACTTGAGCTATGTCCTTTGCTGAACTGGTAGAACTTTCCAAAATTTTTTTTAACCTAAAATACACATCAGGAAATGACGCCAGAGACAACTCGTGCTTTACAATATCTTCAGGACCACCCATATCTTTTAAAAAGAGGTCATTCATCCTTTCAACACTTTTGGCCCTGATATAATCTTCACATGGAAGTTCCCATCCTTTTTTTAACTTATTAAATATTAACTCAACAGTTATCTTAAATAACTCAACAAATAATTTATTATCAGGATTTACATACATAAAAAATTTAAAGACATATTCTTCCGCCAATGTTTGCAATAAACTTTGTTCAAGTTCCTCATTTTTTGCAGTTACATATATGTAATCCACCCCTGCATCTAATAATAGATTCTTTTCTTTTTCGCCTAATTCTGTTCCCTTCGCCAAAAGCTCTGTACCATCTAATCCTTCAACAGACTTAGCTAAGATCATTCCTGGAACAATATATTCCACACAAATCTTTTTCACTCTCATCCCCCTAATTAATTACATGTTTTTTTGATAGACTATTCTACCTGGTTTAATTTGAGGTTTAAATAACTTAGTTATTCTGTGAATACTTTCTGAGTATCCCAAAAAAAGATATCCATCATCCTTTAAATTTTCGTAAAAATGAGAAATAACTTTTTGCTTAACAGCATCGTCAAAATAAATGATCACATTTCTACAAAATATTATATCACTTTTGGGTATTTTTTTTACATCCTTTGGATTAGCTAAATTGATTAACTGAAAATTTACTAATTTTTGGACCTTAGGATGAATCTTATATCCATCTCTTTGCTTAGTAAAATATTTCTGTTTAATATTCTCAGGAGTTGTCCTCAAAGAATAATCATTATAAACTCCTTTTCTTGCCTTAAAAAGCATGGCTGGCGAAATGTCATTTGCATAGATTTTTATGTTCCAACCAATAATAGATACTTTTAAAACCTCATGAAGTATAATTCCAATAGTATAAGGTTCTTCCCCACTTGAACACCCCGCTGACCAAATATTGAGCGCTTTTACATCTTGTTCCTGCCTTTTTTTTATAATCTCAGGTAGAACAATATTTTTAAACATAGTCAACTGTTTCAAATCACGAAAAAAACAGGTTTCATTTATCGTAATCAGCTCGCACAGTTTCTTAAATTCACTTTCTTTTTTAGGAGAAAACTTCAAATATTTTAAATAATCTGCATAAGTTTTTAAATTCAACTCTAGGAGTCTTTTTCCTAATTTATTTTCAATTAAATACTTTCGTCTTGCTGGTATTGATATACCGGTTTTTTCATATATAAAATCTGTTAGCTCTTTAAACTCATCATTTGACAATTTTGGTGTTTTTCTAAGAGAAAGGTGTTCTCTTGAAAGGGTTATTGCCATATTATTAGTCCCGCCTTTTTAATATTTTTAGAATAAATATATGTGTCTTGTCCTTACATGCTTTTTTAATTAACAGATTTTAGGAGACAACTCAATAATATTTTTAAAGGGAAAAATTAAATAGAAAGCTACTCAGGCAATGGATATATCTTTTCTACATCTTTCAAATTTACTTTAAACTTTCCTTTCCAATGTTCAGGCAAACAACAAAAAGAGTACTCATTCCAGTTAATCATATAGGAATGTAACAAAAGACAACTTTTCTTTTTTTCATTAGAATATTTTTTATCTCCTATTATTGGATGGTTTCTCATGCTAAATTGAATGCGTATTTGGTGTTTTCGGCCTGTTTTTAGAAAAACAGCCACAAGACTATTTTTTTCTATATTTTTTAAAGTTTTAACATAGCTAATTGCTTCCACCTTTTTTATTTTACTATTTCGCTGTTCTTCAAAGGTATCTTTTAAAATTGTCCAATTTTCCCATTTAGGAATTCCTTTTATCCAAGCAAGGTAAATTTTTTTTATTGTTTTTGATAAAAACAATGACTGTAAGTATTGTAAATAATAAAACCTTTTTGCCACTAATATGAGACCTGAAGTGTCTTTATCAAGCCTATGAACTAAAAAAGGAGTGTTTTCTGGATATTCTTTTTTTAATCTAGTATAAAGTGAATCTTTTAAATTTTTGCCTGGTTGAGTGGCTAAATTGGGTGGCTTATAGAGAACCATCAAATTATCATCTTCATAAATTTTCTTTAGGAGATAAGGATTTCTTTCTTCTTTGTCTATGATATTTCTATATTCTTTTCTGTAAGGTGGAATTCTAACTACCTGTCCCTCTCTTAACCTATCAAAAGGTTTTGCCCTTTTTCCATCAACTCTCACCTGACCTGTGCGTATCCATTTCATTATAGCAGACTTTGGAACTTGCTTATTTAAAAAACTTTCCAAGAACTGAAATAATTTCCTCCCCGCAGCTCTATGATCTATTGAAATGTTTTGAGTCTTTTTATATTCCATGTTCTAATAGGTTTTAATCATTATGTCTAATAGTATATTATTGGTTAATTTAATTTGTTTTGCAAGTTCTAACAGCCTGTGAAAAACCTCTCTTAATTTAAATCTATAGGAAATATCTGTATCTAACTCGGAAAGATCTTTTATTGCCTCAAAATAGAGGTGCTGTAGATTGTTTAAAAGCAAATTAGATCTTATTGCTGCTTCTCGAGACAAATTCGGACGTTCCTTTAAATGATTTATAGAATCGTTTAATTTAGATGTAGCATGCACAAGAGTAGTAGATATCATTTGCATATATTGGTTCGGATTAACTTCTAAAACCTCTATTTCTTCTACAATTATCTTAGCTAAATCCATTATATCATCAATAGATCGGGAAAGCGCATATATATCTTTTCTATCAATAGGTGTAATAAATGTTTGATTCAAATCGTCTACAATAAATCTTCTATATTCATCTGCTTCATGTTCCAGTTGACATAAACGGTCTAACACTTCTTCTTCATTTTTCTTAAAATAATAATCAAGTAATTTTACACCATCATATGTTCTTTGCATTTGCAAATTAAGTAACTTAAAAAAATCTAATTTTTTTTTCTTTGAAAAACCAAATAATCTCATAATATAATTTCCATATATATTTCAATTTTTTTTAAGATAATATACATACTAGTCTGTTGTAAATCAAAAAAATAAGCAATTATCCAATAAAAAAGAATAGAGAAGATACAAACAATTGGGATGGTGATAAACCAGGCAAGAAATATCTCTTTAGCAACTTCCCACCTCACCTGTTTAAACCGATGAGCTGCTCCAACGCCCATAATTGACGAACTCATAATCTGAGAAGTACTAACAGGACTTCCAAACAATCCAGAAATATATATTACACTCCCTGCCGCCAGTTGGGAGTTTAGGGAATGTAATGGTTCTAAATTAAATATCCTGAAACCAATTGTCTTTATAAGTCTCCATCCTCCACTTAAAACCCCCAATGATATAGCAAGACCACACCCATATATAACCCATTTAGGCACATAAAAATGGTCTATCACACCATAGCTGGTAAGTGCCAATGTTATTAACCCCATGGATTTTTGGGCATCATTGGTGCCATGGGATGCCCCTAAAAAGCACATACTAAAAAATTGTATGCGTTTAATAAAGTTATTTATGGAAAGAGGACAATTAGCCAGGATTTTAAAAGAAAAGCGGGTTAATAAAAAACCTACAAATAGTCCAATGATTGGAGTTATGAACATAACTAAAATCACTTTTAGCAAAAGAATTTCCCAATTAATTACTTCTATACCAAATGCACCAATTCCACCACCAACAAGACCGCCGATCAGTGCATGGGATGAACTCGAAGGAAGAGCAAGTAACCAGGTAATTAAATTCCATAAAAGAGCACTTAGCACTGCACAAAAAATAAGTGCTAAAAATATATATGATCCACTTTTTATAATTGACAGATTTATAATGTCCCTTCCCATAGTGGAGGCTACTGCAGTTCCAAGAAATATCACGCCAAAAAATTCAGCTATACTTGCCCATAGAAGGGCCTGTTTGGCTCTCATGGACCTAGATGCTATAATCGTTGCAACTACATTACACCCATCATGAAAACCATTAACAAAAGTAAATAAAAAAACAGTCCCTATCACCACATGTAAAAATATATTTTCCATAAAAATCTCCATCTAGGCAAACAGATTCATATATTTAACTACTTTAGTCAATAGTCCAATTTTGCCTGATTATAAATTTTTTTTACCACTTGACTCTCGTTATAAATTCAATTAAAAAGGGAAGAGATAATAGGTAATCCTTAAATATTAGGGGGTTTTTATAATGAAAAAAATTAATTTTATTGGATTTATTATTACAAGTGTTTTGGGATTAATACAATTAGGCAATGCAGCATCTATTACAAACCTTTTTGTAAGCACTGATGGGAACAGTAATGTTAGCCAATTTGGGTTTTTTTATCCGTTAAATGGGGGATGGTATTTTGGAGTGTATGATGAGAACATGAATAATGGTTTACTTTTGCTTGAAGGCACGACAGTTTTTCAGGCAAAGTTTGAAGTTTATCAGATAAATAATGAGTTAAATAATGAGGGGAAGTGGAAGCTAAAAATAACCCAAGGTGTAGATGTGAATAAGACCATGTCCTTAGGAGATTCTGAAAGTTTTAGTTTCTTTTTTAAAAACAGTGATAACTATTATGAACCTTATAGCATCTCTGAAAAGGACGGAAATTACTATTTTTATGGACCACCAGGCAGTTCTGGGGAGGGACAAAGGGCTTTTATATTGGGAGTAGACCTGCAAGCAGTTCCCATACCTTCTACAGTATGGTTGTTGAGTAGTATTACACTTTTATTTATTTTTAGCAGAAAAGAGACAATCAAAAATTAAAAATTGATTGTCTAAAAAATAATAAAAATATTTAAGAGGGGGAAGTGTTTTGTTTCTTTGTATATTTTTCAAAAAAGGAGGAAGGAAATGTTAAAAAAAATTTTTACATTAGGAATTTTGTTTTTACTGGTTGGTCAGGCACCTCAAATTTTCGCCCAGGCCTCAGAAGGTATTAAAACTGCAGATGCCCTTTATCACAAATTTTTAGAGACAAAAGATTTAGAAATTTTAAAAAAGGCCCTCTCCGAATACAAAAAAATAGCCGATGCCAATCCTTCAAATTATGAGGCAAACTGGAAAACAGCTATGGCGTGCAGAGAATATGCTGATAATTCAAAAAAACAGGGCGTACCTAATTGGAAAGAAATATGCAAAAAATACGGTAAAATGGGAATGGAATATGCTGAAAAAGCCATCAAACTCAATCCAAGTGAGATTGAGGGCCATTTATACTATGGGTTGTGTGTTGGAAGTTATGCAGATGCTGTATCTGTATTGACCGCCTTAAAGGAAGGTCTTAAAGGAAAAACTCGAAAAGCTCTTGAAAAAGCATATAATATCAACAAAAACTATCAGGATGGTTTACCAGCTTTTGCCCTTGGACGTTTTTGGGAGGTCTTGCCATGGTATGCTGGAAGGGATAAAAAGAAAGCCCTAAAATACTATGAAGAAGCATATAAGATCATGCCTGAGAATTCTAGATTTCGTCCTGAATTATTGTATGACTATGGGAATTTGTTGATAACAACAAAAAAAGACAAGACAAAAGGAATAGAACTTTTAGAACTCGCTGCAAACTCTAATGACCAATACTTTAGCAAAATGGCAAAAAAAGCTTTAGAAAAATACAAAAAATAGCATTGACCTATGGCGAAAAATTTAACATCTTTTAAAGAGACATTTACTGATTATAGCAGAAATCTGCTGTTAAAATGGGAGTTTCAATGACAAAGGATCTTTTAAAAGAGGTGAGACAATTAGATGAAAAGTTGTTGGATTTACTAATTAAAAGAACATTACTTTATTCAGATTATTTAAGAAACAAAAGAAAAAAAAATCTTTCTATCTCAGTTAGGGACTTTGAAGGCACGCTGTGGAAAGTCTGGAATCAAAAAACTAAGGTCCTGGGCATAAGTTCCAAAATGCTCAGGACTCTTTATAATTATTATAACAACTTATGTCATGAATTAGCTGAAAAGGAAGAAGAAAAGGTCTTTAAACTCAAATCCTTTAAAATTAAACCTGTCACTATCAATCTGGCCGGTCCTTTTGATACAGAGCTGACAAGATTTTTAATCTATATATATGCCTTAAAAAATTTCCCAATAGAAATCAAACACCTGGTCTTAAATGATTCAATTTATCAACTCATTAAGGCTTTAAATGCTTTGAATGCCTCTTTTACTTGGGATAGGGACTTCTTATATCGTAAACATGGACCCTTTCTCAATTTCAACAAAAAAGCAATCTTTACAGGAGAAGATGAACTAAACCTGTATTTACTTATTTTTGCAGCTATATCACAGGCGGGAGTATGTAAATTTACAGGAGGTTCAAGTTTAAAATCGTTAGATCTAAGACCACTTTTCTCCCTGCTTCCCCAAATGGGGGCCAGAATAGCCCCCTTAATTCCTGGAAGCTATGGGCTTCCAATAAGGATTGAATCCACAGGAACAATTAATGACACCCTGTTAGTTTCAGAGAAATTATCAGATTCTGCTTTTTGGGCCCTTTTTCTCTCCGCCGTTGCATATAATTTAAATAAAATTTCTATATTAGCTCCTAAAAGGGATTTAACCAATCCATTTATTGATAGAATATTCTTTATATTCAATTTACTAGGAATAAAATACCAAATTGAACACGACAAGATTATAGTTTATCCAGAAAATAATTATCATCCAGATATTTCCCATATTCTTGACCCAGAATTGACTGCATATCTACTTGCCATAGTTGTGATCTGTGGAGGAGAAGCCATTATAACAGGGACCTATCCAAAGGACTTTAAAGATGGTGCCCTATTTTTAAAAATTTTCAAAAATATCGCTCCAAGCATAAGGGTTGAGGAAAATAAAATTACTCTAATATACAAAAAGAAAAAGTTGGATTTTCTCAGCTTGGACATAGAAGGGTCTAGTAAGCCTTTACCTCTTGCGGTCGCTCTGGGAGCCCTTGCAAGCAAGACAGAGATTAAAAGAATTCCTGTGTGTGAGCACGATAGTTTAAAGTATATTTTAACCAGTTTAAATATAAGCTATGAATTAAAAAAGGATGTTCTTTTTCTTTATAATACAAGAAAAGTAAATAAAAAGAATATAAAGGTCAAGTCTCCTTCCCCCAACTGGAGCATAGCTTTATCTTTGCTCTCTTTAATGGGATATGAGATAATTTTGGAAAATCCTGGAGAAATCACAAAATTATGGCCCACATATTGGACATATTTTAAATCTATGCCCAAAATCTCAAATATCTCTCCAAACAATGAGGAAAAAAAGGACGAGAGTAATAAAACAAGAAGGAGAATTCTAGTATCTGGCGATAAAAAAATTGGGTGAAAAAATGAGTAATAAACTTTTTGTTCAAATAAGGTTCTTTCAATTTTTTATAATATAACGTGTCATTTTTGTTGATTATCAGAAGGAGGCGTGTCTTCACTTTTTTCCTTAATATTTTTTGAGCTTATTTCATTAGATTCAGTATTGTCTTTATTTTGAGGAGGGGTTGTTTTCTCCAGATCTGCCAGTTGCACTTCTAGATCTATTTGTCTTTTAACATCTGTTGAAACCTTTCTAAATTCTGCTAAGGCCTTTCCAAGGGCCCGTGCTACTTCTGGAAGCTTTGATGGTCCAATAACTAAAAGCGCAACAAGAAAGATTATTAATAGCTCTGATGTTCCAACACCAAACATTTTTTGTTCCCCATTTGTATAAACCTACACTTTGCTAAAAATATAAATTATTCCCATTCTATTGTGCTCGGAGGTTTAGATGATATATCAAATACTACCCTGTTTACTCCTTTAACTTCATTAATTATCCTGTTTGATATCCTGGCAAGCAGCTCAGAGGGTAACCTGGACCAATCTGCAGTCATGGCATCCAAACTATCCACTATTCTTAGTGCAACTACATGCTCATAGGTCCTCTCATCACCCATAACCCCCACTGTCTTTAATGGTAGCAATACAGCAAATCCCTGCCATACCTTATAATACCACCCTGAATCCTTTAATTCTTCCTCAACTATCTTGTCAGCCTGTCTGAGTATTTTAAGTCTTTCATCTGTGATTTCACCGATTATCCTGATGGCAAGCCCGGGTCCTGGGAATGGGTGTCTCCACACCAAAAAATCTGGAATGCCCAGCTCATATGCAACTTTTCTAACCTCGTCTTTAAACAATTCTCTAAGTGGTTCTATTAACGCTAAATTCATTTTCTCAGGCAGTCCGCCTACATTATGATGGCTCTTTATAACAGCAGAAGGTCCCCTGTAAGATACACTTTCTATTACATCTGGATATAAGGTCCCTTGGGCCAGGAATTTTACGTTTTCTATTTTCCTGGCCTCGTTTTCAAATACTTCAATAAAGGTCCGTCCTATGATTTTTCGCTTTTCTTCTGGGTCAACGACCCCTTTAAGTCTTGTTAAAAAAAGTTTAGACGCATCTACATATCTTAAATTTAAATCAAAATGTTCAGTTAAATAGTGGACAACTTCTTTTCCCTCATTTTGTCTAAGTAGACCATTATCCACAAATATGCAATGTAATTTTTTTCCAATTGCCTTGTTTAACAACACTGAAACAACTGTAGAATCTATCCCTCCACTTATTCCACACACAACATTTGCATCTCCAACTACTTTAGGAACCTCATCTATAACGTTCTTTACAAAGGACGCCATATTCCATGTAGGCTTTAATTTAGCTATATCAAAAAGAAAGTTTCTTAATATCTTTTCTCCATTTTGAGTATGGGCTACTTCTGGATGAAATTGGAGACAATATATTTTTTTCTCCCTATTTTCCATTGCAGCTACATCTATATTTTCAGTCTTTGCAATAGTTATAAATCCAGGGGGAAGACTATCTACTTTATCTCCATGGGACATCCATACACTTAAACTACCATTTTCAAAAACATCTCTAAAAAGAAGAGAATCATTGATCTTAATAAGATTAGCCCTTCCATATTCCCTATTTGTTGAAGGAGTGACCTTTGCCCCCATTTTTTTTGCTATAAGCTGCATTCCGTAACATATTCCAAGTATTGGAACATTGAAATTAAATATCTGTGTATCAACATCAGGTGCATCTTTATCACATACACTTGCAGGACCGCCTGAAAAAACAATTGCACTGGGATTTATTTTCTTTAATTTTTCAATGTCAATATTGCATGGATGTATTTCTGAATAAACTCCAGCTTCTCTAATCCTTCTTGCAATTAATTGGGTATATTGGGAACCAAAGTCTAATATTACGACCTTATTTAAATTTTCCATTATCTTGCCCTTCCTATATATCAACCTGATAATTTGGTGCCTCTTTGGTGATTATTACATCGTGGACATGACTTTCCCTGTACCCGGCCTGGGTTATTTGAATGAATTTGGCCTTTGTTTGCAACTCTTTAATATTTTTGCAACCACAATATCCCATCCCAGCCCTTAGGCCACCTACTAGCTGATATATAGTCTCTGCCACATGCCCTTTATATGGCACCCTGCCAACAATGCCTTCGGGAACCAGCTTTTCAAGATTTTCTTGAAAATATCTATCTTTACTGCCCTCTTTCATGGCATCTAACGAGCCCATGCCCCTGTATATTTTATATCTCCTGCCCTGATACAAAACTGTCTCTCCAGGACTTTCTTCAGTTCCTGCAAGCATACCCCCCATCATCACGCTGTCAGCGCCAGCTGCTATTGCCTTTACAATATCTCCAGAAAATTTTATTCCTCCATCAGCAATAAGACACCTGTCCTTTTCTATGCATGCAGGCACCACATCCATAATTGCAGTTATCTGTGGCACACCTACTCCAGCCACAACCCTTGTAGTACAAATAGACCCAGGGCCAATTCCCACTTTAACTGTATCAGCACCAGCTTCAATAAGGTCCTTTGCACCTTGATAAGTTGCAACATTTCCCGCAATTAAAGGAATATCAGGATAATTGGATTTTATAAACCTGACCCCATTAATCACATTTTTACTGTACCCGTGGGCAGAGTCTAAGACCAGTACATCCACTTGTGCCTGAACAAGCGCCTCTACCCTCATCTCAAGATCCTTTCCAACTCCAACAGCAGCTCCAACCCTGAGTCTTCCAAAACTATCTTTGCAGGCATTAGGGTATTGTTTGATCTTATTTATGTCCTTAATAGTAATTAACCCTTTTAAGTTGTTTTGATCATCTACTACCAGCAATTTCTCAATCCTGTTTTCATGTAAAATCTTTTTGGCCTCTTCCAGATCAGTGCCAGGTGGGACTGTAATTAAATTTTCCTTGGTCATAACCTCTTCAACCTTTGTCTCTAGATCTTCCACAAAGGCCACATCCCTATTTGTCACAATTCCAGCAACTTTAGTTCCCCTCACAACTGGAAGCCCAGAAATCCTGTATTGGGCCATAATCTCAAGGGCATGTCCAACTGTATCATCTGGTTCAATACTAACGGGATCTATGATCATGCCGCTTTCAGACTTTTTTACTTTTTTTACTTCAAGTACTTGTTCCTCAATACTTAAATTTTTGTGAATTATCCCAATACCACCCTGTCTTGCCATTGAGATTGCCATCCTTGCCTCTGTAACTGTATCCATTGCCGCAGATATAATAGGAATATTCAATTTTATTTGTGGAGTAAGATAAGTAGATATATCAACTTCAGATGGAATCACCTCAGAATAATCAGGAAGTAATAATACATCATCAAATGTAAGTGCTGTCTTTATAACTTTATTTTCACTTATCATAATCTTTATTTACCTCCAAGATTTATAATTAAAATAAAAATTAATTTTTATTTAGTTCATTTAAAGACTCATTTGCTTTGTCCTTAATATTTTTAGGCACATCTTTATTATTTATGAGCTCTTTAAACAATATTTGTGATCTCTTTTTTTTATTTAAAATAAATCCATACAAATATGCCAGATTAAATTTGGCCATATAATTTTTGGGATCAATCTCTATAATTTTCTCAAGTAATTTAGCTCCTTCATTATATTTTTTTAAAAAAAGATCACACATTGCCAGGTTTAGAATTACTTCCTCATCTTTTGGCAAAATTTTATATGCCCTTTTTAAAAAGAACTCTGCCCTATCCCATGCCCTCATTTGCATAAAAATAGAGGCCAGAGACTTTAGGGCTTCTACATCATTTGGATCTTGTTTTATCTTTTTCATATACCTGGTTATTATATTTTCAATGTCCGCCTTCGTCATTTCATCCTGAGTTATGTTTTTGTTTTGAACAACCAGTGAAGGATTTTGAAATTTATAATATATCATGTATGCAATCATAAAAAATACATTTATACCAATAAAAAATATAAGTATCTTTACTCTATTTGAATTTGTAATATTCATATTATTTAAACTCTCTTTGTATTTGATTTAATTTTTGGGTAATTTTTCTGTTTTCCCTTCCAAGATACAAAAGATATCCTCCAATACCTATCCAAACCAGAATATTTGCAATTACAAGATAATGCATATAACAAGCTCCAAATATTTTAAAAAATTTTATTCCTCATTATTTGTTCTATTTTATATTTGATAGTCAATTGATTTTTTCTCAATATATAAAGATAGAAGAATAAAAGACCATATGCAAAGAGATTAATCAACATGGTATATAACATTTCTCTGGGCATACCGCCACCTTTAGATGCAAATATTGCTGGATGTATGCTCCTCCACATCCTGGCAGACAAAAACACTAGGGGAACATCTAAAAATGCCACAATCCCAAGTGCACTGGCCAATATATATCTTTTATGTTCTGGTATATCTATGTTTACAATAACTAAATATATTATATACATAAACCACATAATAAGAGTTGTAATAAGTCTTGGATCCCATGTCCAATAGGTATTCCAGGATGCCTTTGCCCAAATAATTCCAGTTATTAAAACCACTGTTGAATATAATACACCAATTTCTGCTGCAGAAATCGACCATAATATATATTTATAATCCTTTTTTAAGATGTATAAAAGACTAAATATACAAACCAAAAAAAATGAAAAAAATGACCACCAGGCAAATGATACATGAAAATAAAAAATCTTTTGTGGTATTCCCATTACCTTTTCTATTGGAGCATATACATATATAAAATAGCTACCAATACAAATAAAAAAAACGCTTAAAAGTAGCACTGTAGTGTGAATAGTAAAATTATTTTTCATAAACCTCAACTATCTCCTAAAATATATGGATATAGAAACAAGCAGATGCCAGCAAAAATCGCATCATATCCTATTATTATGCGAATCCATCCACTTATCTCATCAAAACTTCCGCCACTAATAAGCTGTGTGTAGATCTTTATTCCTCCCAGAACTAAAGGTATTTCTAAAGGGAAAAGTATTGTTGTTAAAAGGGAGTCTTTTAGATGACTTCCAGCCATTGCCCCACCAAAAAAGGATCCCATAATGCATATACCTAAATCTATTAGTAAAATTGAAATAAATGAATATAAAAGGCTATTTGTTAGGTCAATTTTTAAAAATATGACCATTAAAATAAGGAAAAAAATTTGTAAAAACAAGGTTGTTATAAACCCTGCAATTGTCTTTGAAATCCATATCCCTTCTTTAGATATTGGTGCAATAATGAGTAGTTCAAACACATTGTCCCTTTCTTCTATCCTGTAGAGTTCTCTAAATATAAGCACACAACAAAACAAGGAACATACCCAGAAAATAGTGCCACACCATACTGGATGAACCACCTCAAGATTACTACTAGCCAGACTAAAGGTAAAGATAATTATGAGTCCAAGTAAAAGGGCCTCTATTATTCCTTTTTTTTTGAAAAATAAAATAGTTAAGTCTTTTTTTAGGACTACTATGATTGGAGACATTATTAATTTTTAATCTCTTCAAATATAAACGTATTGTTTTTAAAAATTAGTCTTTTTTTAAAAAAACTATCAGTAGTTAAATGGGTTACCCAAATTACCACCTTGCCCCTGTGTAACTCAGATGCAACAAAATCTTTAAGCATCTGTTTTGATTTAATATCAAGACCTGTTTCTGGCTCATCTAAAAGATAAATATGGGGATCTATTACCATCAGCCTGGCTATATTTAACCTCTGTATCATACCCCTTGAAAATATAGAGACCTTTTCATAACAAACTGGACCTAAACCAACTCTATCAAGAATATCTTTGAGATCTTCTTCTTTATGATTTAAACTATATAACTCAGACCAAAATCTCAAATTCTCAATTGAACTCAACTCCCCGTAAACAGAGAAAAAATGTCCCATATATCCAATTCTTTTTACCTGACTATCAAACTTTATGCTACCAGCGGTTGGCTTTATGCTCCCTGCAATTATCCTTATTAAGGTGGATTTACCGCAACCATTTGGTCCTAATATGAAAATTCCATCTCCCTTTTGGGCATAAAAACTCACGTCTTTAAAGATAAGATTCTGGCCAAAAACTTTACTTATCCCTATTAACTCTAACATTTACGTCCTTTTAAAGTTTGCTAAAAGTCCCATAAAGCTTAAGATTATGGCCCCAAACCAGATCCAGTGTACCATTGGATTTTTTTGAACCTCAATCTTTAAAATTCCCTCTTCAGTGCTTTGCAATACACTTATATACAACTCATCAAAAAATCTTTTATATACTGCTACCTTTGAAAATAAATTATCTTGAACAAGATAATATATCTTTTCAGGGGTTAATGTACCCAAATAGCTGTCTTTAAAATGGATGTTAAACTTATAGCTATAGATAATTTTATCTTTATAATTTTTCTTTTTAAGATCCTGATAACTAATATTATAATCTTCAAATTTTATACTTTGTCCTTTGGCCAATATAAAATCTGCACTCTTTTTATATCCTGCGGATATTGCAATGGAGATAGCTATTATTATTATTCCAAAATGGATACCCCATTTACCAAGGGTGCTTATTTTTGAATATAGATTATATTTAAATACAAAATAAACAACAGATAAAAGCGCAGATATAGAAGATGCAATAGTTAAGATAACCAATAAATTTTTAATTTTTAAAAACCATAACAAACCAGATAACGCAACAAAAACCCCAAAAAATATAAACCCCTCTGTTTGTATGGATTCTTTTTTCCATTTGATCCATGGGCAGAAAATAATCAAAAATATTAGAAAACTTGCAATAGGCAGAAATACTTTATTATAAAAAGAAGCAGAAAGTCCCTTTGACTGAGCAAAGATAGCCTTACTGATAACAGGATACATTGTCCCAATTAAAATTATTGAACAAAGTCCTAAAAATATCCATGAACTAATAATTAAAACACCATTTTTTGACAACATTCCACTTAAGTTCTTAGTATTTTTAGCTGGGAATAAAATAGTTATGTACAATACCAAAATTAAGTTGCTCAATATCAAAAACAAAAATGGCTCTCCAACACCACCTTCACTAAAGGCATGGAGAGACTCAATTATCCCACTTCTGGTTAAAAAAGTGGCTACATAACAGCTTATTAAAGTCAATCCCAAAATAAGTCCCCATGTCCTCTCAAGGGACTTTTCTCTTGTTGCAACAATATTTACATGTAAAAAAGCAGTAGTGCAAAGCCATGGAATCAGTGAGGAGTTCTCCACTGGGTCCCATGCCCAATATCCACCCCAACCAAGTTCATAGTATGACCACCACATGCCAAGTATTATACCAATAGACAAAAACACCCAGGAAAACATGGTCCATTTTCTAATCACTTCATATAATTCTTGCCTAACTCCACATATCCTCATAGACAGTCCTAATAGTGCTGGCACCACTAAAGATGCATACCCCAAAAAGAGTGCTGGTGGATGGAATATCATGCCAGGATGAATTAAGAGTGGATTTAAACCATTTCCCTGACTAGGAGGAGGATTGTTTATTAAGAATGGATTGGCAACTGTGATTAGTATTAGAAAAAAAAAGGCCTCAGTCGCAAAAAACAAAGACCAGAAAATGGCCTTAACATTAAGATCAAGTTTTTTATACTGGGTTTGTCTTAAAAATATCACTCCACATCCTGCAATAAAAAAAAGCCAGAGAAGGAGGGAGCCTTCCTGTCCTGCCCAGATTGCGGTTAAGGCATAATACCAGGGAAGATATGTGTCAGTATATGATGCAACATACACATATGAGAAGTCCCTTTTTAAAAATGCAAATAAAAGTATTAAAAAACAAAAGCTAACACAAAAAAATACACTCTGTTGAACCAATTCAGCAAATTCAACATCTTTTTTTGTCCAAAACAAATATAGTAAAAAAATACTGAAAAAACCACATGAAAAAAATCCCAGAACCATAAAAAATGAACAAACAAGCGCCATTATCCCATATCTCCTCTATTTTGTTTTTGATATTTTGATGGACACTTTGTCATAAGTGTCCGAGCGTCAAATATATGATTTTTAAAAGTACCTTCTACAATAACTTCACTGCCAATTCTAAAGGTATCAGGTATGCCCCCACTATATTTTACCAATATCTTTTCATCTGGATGATCTTTATCAACCAGTGGAAATTCTATATAATCTCTATTTTTCTTTATATTTTTGCCAACTATTCCAAATAATCTCGCATTTTTTGATTTTAAATCTTGTTTTGCAAGGGCTTCAGATACATTTAAAAAATAAACACTTTCAGATTTAATAGATGTGTAAATAAGAAATATAAATCCACACAAAATTAATAAAAAAGCAAATAAATAAGTATTTTTATTCGATTTTTTCATTATTTTTCTCCTTGTATTTTTGACAGGATTTCTTGTTTTTTGTTTTCTGCAAGAGTCCTCATATCTTCTACTTTATCAGTTTCATCAACTATTTCTTTACCTAAGATTTCTTCTAAAATGTCTTCTAAAGTAATGAGCCCTGAAATACCACCATATTCATCTAAAACTATTGCCATAGGAATTCTAGATTCTAAAAATGTAACAAGTAGCCTGTCCAGAGTTATAGTTTCCAGAACAAAATGAACAGGTTTTTTAAGCTCATATAATTTTTTTTCACCTTCTCCTTTAATAAGATATCTTAGCACATCCACTTTATAGACAATTCCCCTGATGTCCTCAATATCACCATTAAAAAATATTGGAACTCTACTATATGGCCACATGTTATCCACATCTATTGAGTCCTTTATACTCATCTCAGCAGGTAGAGAAAACATAACAGTCCTTGGAGTCATCACCTGCATAATCCGCTGATTATCAAGCTTAAGCACATTGTGAATGTATTTTTCTTCAAATTGCTTAATGACTCCTGTCTTTCTAGAAAGACTAACAAGTGCAAGCACATCTTCCTCAGAGGTATCTACCCCTTTTTTACCTTTTTCTAAAAATTTTATTGTAAAAGAGATAATATTTATAAGGGGCAAAAATAAAACAACAAGTCCCAAAAGCGGCCTTGCCAGTATTTGGGCAAAGGTCCTGTTATAGAGCACTCCCACGGTCTTGGGAATTATTTCAGAAAAAAATAATATAGTTAAGGTAAAAACTATGGAAAAAATATAGAGATTTTTTTCTCCAAAAACCGAAACAGCAGCAGCTCCAGCAATTGACGCTCCAGCTGTATTAGCAACTGTGTTTAATGTCAAGATTGCAGTAATGGGTCTGTCAATATTTGATTTGAGCTGAAATAAAATATCACCTGTTTTCTTGCCCTTTTTTCTCAATGTCTCTATATAACTCCAGGATACAGAATATAAAACCGCTTCTGTGAGAGAACATAGGGATGATATACCCACTGCCAGTGCAAAAGATATAGCAAGTAACCACATATTTTAACTAAATTCCTTTAATGCCTTAAGTAGTGCTATCTTAATTTGTTTGTGTAACTCTGGATCTAATATCTTGGTGCCTTCATGAGTAGTCACATAAAACACATCTACTACTTGTTCCCCAGGAGTAGTAATTTTAGCCATTTTAATATTTAAATTAAACTCATGCAAAATCTTTGAAATAGTATGTAAAACTCCTGGACGCTCCCATGTATATACTTCAATAATTGTATAAAAGTCAGAAGCCTCTTCATTTATTACCACTCTATCTTCTCTCTTTAAATAATTATATTTTGGAAAATTTCTGTAATATCTTTTTTTATATAGATCTTCTAATTTCAAATCCCCTGAAAGTAAACTTTTTAAATCTTTTTCAACTCTATTGCAAAATCTTTCTAAATTAAATGGATCTGGTATGTTTGCTACTTTTAATATATCTACAGCTACACCATAATTTCTTGTAAAAATATCAGCAGATAATATATTTACTCCACTTATCCACAATATTCCTGTAATAAAGTCAAAAAGTCTTGGATGATCTTTGCATACAAAAATAAATTCCCAGAACCCATTTTGACCTCTTAAATTTAAAACAACGTCCTTTTTTTGAGAAAATATGTGTTCCAATTTATAATGTAGATAAATATCTTCTGGCGATTGACTGAGCAAATACCTCATGGAAAGCCCATCAAGCCACTTTTTAACACCTGATATTTCATTTCTATCTGAAAGGCTTATCACCTGTGTTTTTACTTGTTCTATTAATTTTTTAATATCTTTTCCATTTGAAGTCTCGCCCTGAAGTATATTTCTAACCTTAATAAATAGTTGGTCTAAAAGGGTTTTTCTCCATGGGTTCCATGCCCTTTCGCCGGTAGCCACGGAATCTGCAATTTGCAACAAAAAAAGCATATAGAGTTTTTTTAAAGAACCTATCTTTATTGCACATGTTTCAACTGGCTTTTCCTCCTCTAAATCCCTTTTTAAGGCCGTTTCTGCAAGTAATAAATGATTTTCAATTAAAAAACACAAAAGTTCTATATCTTCATGGGTAAGAAAAAGTTTCTTTCCAATCTCCTTGGCAAGCTCCTTTCCTTTTTTTGAATGATTTTCCCCATAACCTTTACCAATATCGTGTAAAAGCGCTGCTAAAAACAAAATTTTTTCATTTATGTCCTCTTTAAAGAGATATCCATATTCTCCTTTTTTTAATTCATGCATCTCTTTAACAGTTCTAAGCAGGTGCTCATCTACAGTATAAGTATGATATGTATCATATTGAACCCTATATCTTTGATGTAAAAATTCTGGAATAAAGGTATCTAAAAATTTTGTCTCATGCATTACCTTTAATATTTCAAAACTATTTTCTTGATTTAGGAGAATGTCAAAGAACATGGAAACAACTTTTTCATTGGATTTTATTTTATCTACTAATTTTAGATTTTCTCTTATAATTCTTCCTGTATCATGGTGAAACTTAAGTTTGTATGTTGATGCGTTCCAGAATAGTTCCATTAAGATTTCTGGCCTAATATTTACATCATTTGGATCTTTAAACCTTATTATATCACCTCTAACAATAAATGGGCCAGGGATTATTTTTTCTTTTTTATTTTTTTCCACAAATCTATCAAATAGTTTATCTATAAAAAAATTCGTTACTCTCTTTATTCTGGATGTATGGGTATAATACATCCTCATAAAAGATTCTTCTGAGGATATAAATTCTCCATTAGAAAATCCCAATTTAGGTGCAATTGTGTGTTGATCTTCAAGGGTTAATTGTTCTTTTCTGTTTCCACCAATTCTATGTAACTGGATACGAGTCCTCCATAAAAAATCATAACCTTTTAATATCCACTCAAGTTCATCTTGATTTATCCATCCAAGTGCTAATATTGTATTTAAATCAGGAGTATTTAATAAAACAGCAGCTCCCCATTTAATACAATGTACATCCCGAATTCCCCCCAGTCCTTCTTTTATATTTGGCTCAATTAAATAAATACTCTCTCCATATTGTTTGATTCTCTCATCCCTGTATTGTCTTAGTTTCTTTAAAAAACTTCTTTTTTGTCTTGTAGAGCTCAAACTATCAATAAAACTAGTCTTAAATTTTTCATAGAGATACCTATCGCCACCTAAAAATTCTGTTTCTAAAAGAGAAGTGCATACAGAGAAGTCAGATCGTGCAAGGCGAATAAGTCCAGATAAAGAGGACACCTGTTGTCCAACTTCAAAACCAGCATCCCATAAAGATAAGATGATGGATTCAATGAGGGACTTTAAATTCTTTGACAATCTGTTTTGATGTAAAAAAACAAGGTCTAAATCAGAGTCAAAGCTAATTTCTCCTCTACCAAGCCCACCAGATGCAAAAATACATAACCTATCAAGATTTAATCCTTTTAAATAATTAGAAAAAACATCTATAATTTCCTTTGCGTATGATTTTACTGCATTTATCCCCACCACATCCTTTTCACATAATTGAATAAATTTATCTCTTTTTTCCTTTAATTTATTTGTAATTTTTTTTATAGCGCCCATATAATAAATTTTTATTTCTTTTTTTTAAATCTTTTTGGGTCAATTCCATATTTCTTTATTTTGTATTGTATAATCCTTTTAGTAGTTCCTAAGATCTTTGCTGCAGAACTCTGGTTTCCATTTGTTTCTTTTAATGCATCAATAATTAAGTCCTTTTCAAAGTTTGCCACTAATATGTCAAATTTTCCGTGAAATTTACCTTTCTCACTCTTTGATTTTGTTTGAAGGGAAGGGGGAAGATGATGTGACTCAATGGTTTCACCCTCTGCAATCAAAACTGCACGTTCAATACAATTTTCCAGCTCTCTCACATTTCCTGGCCAGTGGTAAGACATGAGCATATCAATTGCAGTTGTAGAGATGCGTTTTATATTTTTTTTAAAAATTTTTGAGTACTTATTTACAAAAAAATCAGCAAGCAAAAGGATATCAGACCCCCTTTCCCTGAGCGGAGGGATATATATTGGAAAAATATTGAGTCGAAAAAAAAGGTCTGATCTAAATCTACCTTTAGCTACCTCTTGTTCTAGATCTTTATTTGTAGCAGCGATCACCCTCACATCTACTTTTATGGTCCTAGATGCTCCAACTGGTTGAATTTCCTTGTCCTGTAAAACCCTAAGGAGCTTTGCCTGTGCCATAGGAGAAAGTTCACCAATCTCATCTAAAAATATGGTTCCCTTATTTGCCTCTTGAAAACACCCTTTTCTTCTGGAAAGCGCACCTGTAAATGCGCCTTTTTCGTGACCAAAGAGCTCACTTTCAAGCAAACTCTCGGGCATTGCCGCGCAATTAACCTTGATATAAGGACCTTTTGCCCTGCTGCTATTTTCATGGATAGCACTGGCCACAAGCTCCTTTCCTGTTCCTGTCTCCCCAGTGATCAAAACAGTGGTGTCTGTGTTGGCAACTTGATCTATTAATTTCAGGACTTCAAGTATTCCTTTTGACCTTCCAATTATATTAGTCTTTGGCCTGCTAGCAGTAGCAAGTTGTTTTCTTAATTTTCTATTTTCCTCTTCAACTGCCCTAAAATACACCGCCTTTCCCAGTAAATGGGCAACTGAAGATAGAAGTTCTAATTCCTTATCTAAGTCTTCTACTTCCCTGCTAAGTTTATCAGCAGAAAGAATCCCAACGACCTTTCCCTTAAAAAAGATTGGGACACACAAAAATGAGAGCTCTTTTCTATTAATTTTACTCCTTGCACCAGTTCTATCCAGAAAATGGGTCTCTTTGCCTAAATTTGCAATTGCCATAGGTCTTCCTGTCTGGGCAACTATACCTGTTATCCCTTCCCCAGGCCTATATGTTATTTTCTCCTGGCCAATCTCAACTCCCCTGGCAATATCCAGCCACACTTCTTTAGACTGGAGGTCTAAGACTGAAATCATACCTCTATTCATGCCCAACTTTTCACTTAAGATATTCAAGACCTTTGACATGAGGCCTTGAATATCCTCTTCAGATGCAACCACCCTTGCTATTTCGTATAAAGCAAGCAGGTCATTATAAGTCAAATTCATAGATAATGTTTTTTGTGGTAGAGACTAAATTTAATAATTTTTATTCCACATAGAATCAATTAACACATATTTTATTTAAATTTCTCAAAATATCTATCAATTTCAGGTCTCAATTCAATACCAACTCTTTCAAAACAATTTAATAATTCTACATAAGCACCAGTGCCTCCCAAAAAATCCCAAAACTCATCAGCTACTTTTAATTCCTGGCTCAAATCAAGCATTCCCTTTAATGTCCATCGTTCATATGGTTTAGGTTCATATGGATTATAAGGAATTGCAATATACGAATAGACATCTGCTTCTGGATGTTTAGCTAAATAAATTGCTATCCATTCTAATAAGGTACGTTTAAAGTCTTTAAAATTACTAATATTAGGCTTCGCTGTTTTTATATCAAATAAATGAACACGTCCTTTGGTATCTCTTAAAAACAAATCTACTTTTACAGTTTTTAATTTATTCATTTTTCCGGTGGTAGCAACATTACGTATCCTTTGAATCTCATTTTTTTTATCAGGATTTTTACCTGTACTTAATTCGTTTATTATATGTTGAATTTCAATCTGAGCATTTTCACTTATATTTGTTCCTAAAATATATTGTTTTTTGGCCTCTAAAAAATTTATACTTGCCAATGTCTCTGCCACTGGTTCAAAAATAGATGTTCCAAAGGTCGTATTAAGAGAATGAATAAAAGAAAATAATGCCATTCTATCCTTACCTAATAGGCGATAGTGAAATGGCATGTTCTTAGTTTCTGGATTGTAACTCTGAAATTTTTTTCTTAAACTTTCTTTTATTACCTCTTCGATTTTAGAAATTTGTTTTGTTGTTAAACTCACAATCGCTGCTCCTTTAAATGAAAAATAATCTCTGAATATGCAGATCTATCTTTTTCTACTCTATTAAGTACCGGTCTTTTATATTGGTTAACTATTTTCATTCCAGCCAATTTTGCTATACGCGGATATAAATTATATTTGTCATTTGCAACTAAAAATACATTGTAATCTTCTTTTAAATATTTTTTACAATTAAGAAGGACCTTGGCCACTCCCTGGACATATGATTCTCTTGCTTCTCTTCCACGGCCTTTGAATAATGGACCTATTTCTAATTCATCTCTTCGCTCAAACCCAAAAATCTCATATGCATAGGCATGTTGCTCATGATAATTTATTAAACCAACATAAGGAGGCGAAGAAAAAATACCTGCTATGCCCTGTTTAGATACCATCTCAGCTAGCTTGGGCTTTTTCTTCTTAAGTTCTTCTATTATGTTAATTGTCCTACTATCTCCTACGAGACATATCTGCATTGTATTGGTTCTAAGTTTGTCAAATTGACTGAGTCTATTCAAAGTATCAACAGAGTATCTCCGCCACCATCCCATTATGGAAAATATAGGTTTACAAATTTTGCCATGTTTTTTGCAGAAATAGGTGGTAGTGACAGGTTCTTTTAACGTAGCCAAATCAGCATGGGTAGTTGCCCTACAAGAGCGGACGGTTCTGCTCAATATTATTGCTAAAACTTTTTTAATTTTATTGTCTTCTATTTCCTTAATTTTTTCACACAAAAAATCTATTTCTTCTCTTACAGGAGCCAAAAACCATCTATCAAGAAAGGTTTCATTTTTATCTTGTTTAACCTGTATGTTATATCTTTTAACTAAATTCCAATAAATTGATAAAAATTTCTTTTCTTTATCCTTTGCATATTCTTCCTCATTTATTAACCCCTGTCTAACTTTTATTTTATAATCAGGTGAAGGAAAATATTTTTTATTAAAAACAGACAGTTCATTAAGCAAATGCTCTTCAAATAATATATTATTTCTTGTTCTTTCAAATCTTTCTAATTCAAAAGTCAATTTTTGAATTGCTTTGTGAAGTTGAAAAATATTATGCTTTTCTATTTTTACATTACTAATCATAACATTAAAAGCAGATATATCTACTCCAATTGCATGAATTCCAAGTTCATTTGCTTGAACAAGGGTGGTTCCACTACCACAAAATGGATCTAACACTATGTCACCTTTATTAAAAAATATTTCTTTCTTAAATTCGTCGGTATGTCCATCTAAAAAATACTCAACTAATTGAGGTATAAATTTACCTTTATATGGATGTAACCTATGGACATGTTTTGTCCTTTCAGACTCTTTATATTCAACAAAAGACAAGTGCCAATTAAGATCATCTCCCAAAATTTTTCTCCATTCCTTTTCTTTCCGAAAAAAGGTATCATAATAATTTTTTAATTCACTTATATCAATTAATGGATTTCCATTGTCACCATATTTTTTTATCCTTCCATACTGCAATAAATAAGAGATATTAGATACTGTAATTTTCCTCCCTAAATATTGAGAAGCCCATTTACTTGCTTCCTGAACAGTTATTAATCTCTTATCTGGTGCGAATGAGGTCAATTGATTCATAATCATCTCCAGATGTTACATACGGCTTTGTAGCGTAAAGACTTATTCAATAAAAATCACATCAAAATTATCACCAGTTAAAGACACTCCCCCACTGGGAGTAACTAAAAAGGTGTTTTCCACCCCAACCATACCCACACCATCAATACCAACCTTTGGTTCTAGGGCAATCACCATATTTTCTTCAAAGGGTTGTATAAATTTTTTTGCAATAGGTGGCCATTCATTTAAATATAGGCCAAGGCCATGTCCAATAAATGGAACCTTATTCCCTGAAAGCCCCATAAAACCAGTCTCAAATCCATATTTTTTTGCAAGCTGCGTGGCAAATAAATATAAATTTTCAGGACACTGTCCTGGGACAAGCATTTTGGCACATTCAGTCTGAACCATGAGGCAAAATTCCTGGGCCCTTTTTAGCTCTCTTGGCATATCTTTTTCTTTTCCTGCAAAAAAAACCTGGGATTTATCTGTTTGATAGCCCTCTAAGGAAAACACTGTATCTACCATAAGTATTTCTTTTTCCTTCCACACCTTACCACTGTAGCCAAAATGGGGAACTGCTGCGTGGATCCCCCTGCCCCCAACAGGTCCATTAAAACAGGTTGGGTAAATACCTGAATCTCCAGCACTAATATGTCCAATAAAGAGCTCTTCGTATGCCCCTTGCATACGAATAATGCCACTATGACCAAGGGACATATATGTGTCCAAGACAACTTCGCCGATTTCCCTCTCACTCATATTTGGCTTTATCTTTTTGGGAACTATCTCGCATATCCCCTGATAATGTCTCTTTCCTGCAAGTTTTATTTTTTCCAGCTCCCAACTGGTCTTTTTGGCGCACGCTGCATTTATTACAAAATCACCACTTAGGAGTTTTTTAGCCTGAAACTTTTTCTCCATTAATTTTCCTGTTGACCACAAAACCCCATCCATTTCTACTGAAAACACATTTGGGAGCGGATTATTATCATCTTCTAATATTTTAAACACATCTGAAAAGGAGCGATATGAAAATATATTTTTTACCAATGATTCTATTTTTGCCCGTTCAATCCCTTTTCTTATAAAGAGATAAGGCTCTCCTTCTTTAGGTAGCCAGAACATTCCAGTTGCAAAGTGCCCACTTGCCCAATATATGCGGACCCTGGATAATAGGAGTATGCCTTGTGACTCAGGCTGATATTTATCTAAAAGCTCTCTCAATCTGTTCCATCTTATCTCAAGTTCTTCTCTGGGTATTATTTCCAAGGCTTCAAACATCATCCCCCCTACTTACATTTTTACTCTATTTTCAATATTGCCCAATTAAAGAAAATAAAATAGATTATAGATTCATTTGGATGCTTAGTTTAGACAAATTTGTGCTTATTAGCAATGTATAAAATATTTGAAATATTTTTGGGAGTTGTCAATGGAAAATAAGGTTTTTAAATGTCAGATGTGTGGGGAATGCTGCAAAGGAGAAGGCGGAATAATTGTGACTTTAAAAGAGATACAAAGGATGGCTAAATACCTTTCTTTAACACCATCTGATTTTATGGATAAATTTATATGTAAAACTCCAGATGGGAAATTATCACTGGCAGTAAAAAAAGATGGAAGGTGTGTTTTTTTTGACACTGAAAAAAAAGGGTGTACAGTTCACCCTGTAAAACCTGATATATGTCTGGCATGGCCTTTTTTTAAAGGCAATCTAGAGGATGAATACAGTTTTTTGATGGCAAAGGAGTATTGTCCTGGCATTTTAAGGCATACAAAATTTGATGAATTCAAAAAATATGGTTACTTTTTTTTAAAAAAACATAATCTTATAAAAGACGAGGAAAATGGACCTAATGCCCTGAAGATCAGTGTGAGTGGTCAGAGTGAGTGGACAACAGATCACTTTTAATTAGAATTACATAAATAATGTAACAGGCCCAATAATTTATTATGGACAAAAATCGGGCACTTAGCATACTAAAAATTAATCAAAATGCATCATTAGATGAAATAAAAAAGGCCTATAGAAGGCTTGCATTTTTGTATCACCCGGACCTAAATCCACGTCTAAAAGATGCTACTAAAAAATTTCAAGAATTAAATGAAGCTTATGTATTTCTGATCTCTGAATATAAAAAGAAGCCTTCCCATCAGAGAAGATCTAAACCATATACAACTTACGAAAATGTACAGAAAAATGCATATTACACAACACCAAAAAAAGAATTTTTTTCAAAAAAATATAGATCTCAGAAGCATTATACCAAAACACGGAAAGAAGAGAAGACTACAACATATACATCTTCCCTATCACAAGAGGAGATATTAAAAAATATATTAAACGATCCCTTTGCAAGACAGGTATTTGAAGATATTTTCAGGGAAGTAAAAAAGAGGTCCATTTATCGAAACAATCTACCACTAGGCAGGGTTACAAGACTATCCCCCCTTGAACAAGTAAAAAAAATCACTGACATCTTTAGTATTTCTAATATTAAAAATTGGCTTAAGTCTCAGCTAGACCATGAACATATAATTTATCTGGAGAAAAAACAGATTATTCCAGGTGCAAAACTCAAATTTCAAATAACCCAATTTAAGAAAAGACCAACGCAAATAATAACTAAAATACCAGAAAATTATGTAGTTGGAAAGGCAATTCGTTTAAAAGGACTGGGAAAAAGGCTTGGACCATTTAAGGGAGATTTATATATTCGAATTTTTTATAAATAATCACAAAGACAATAAGCAGAAATGCGTAAAGATTTATAAATCTTGAATAGTTTTTTAAAAGATGAAATCCTGATCAAAGATTTTTTGGAGTAGGCTACAACTATCAAATAATCAACGAAGGGCAGTTGAAAATTTTCGTCCCTAGGTAATATCAAAAGATTCAGAAAAAGCCTTAAGGTGCTTTTGAACGCTAAGGGGAAATTCCTACCTCAGATAGCATAGGTGTTTAAGCGCCATCCGCACACTGTTAGAGACTAGATTAAACGTTATATGACTTATGGCATCTAAGGATTTGTTCTTAAATTTTCACCATTTAGGCCAAAAGATAAAAGGAAAAAAATAATGGAATATATAAAAACAATAACTTCAGATTTTCCTTTAATGCATGGCCTTCAGGAAAACGCGTGGACTGTTTTATTAATAACTCATGCTGCAAGAAGAGACTTAAATATGGAGGTTAGTTTAGATACGGTTCTACGGGCATTAGAAGACATGGGATATACTTGCAAAGGCCTAGCTAAAACAAGTTGCTTAGACAGCACAAACTAGAGAAGAGAAACATGCAGTAATTCGCTAGCTAGTGCTTATTTGCAAAAGTAATAATTATTTATTCCTTTGGGCAGAAGGAATGAACATACCCAGAAAAGCAAGAGTTATCACAATGTACAATAAAACACCCTGCAGGGCATGAGGCAATTAGAAGTATTTATAAACAAAAGAAAACGTAAGATCTTTTTGCTGTATTAAATGTAGCAATGTTAGATATTGTTGGGCAATTATCTTTTAAAATATTATTTAATATTTGTTATAAATATTTATGCATATCCGCTTAGCGAACTCAGTAGAATAACAAAAATTAAGGGAGTCTTTCCTATTAAAGACTCCCTCTTTAAACCTCTCAATCTGGCTAGAATGGAAATAACCATAAGATGAACCACAAGAAGTATGGCTACTCATTCTAATTTTGACAATTAAGGATTGGCACAAAGAATGTTATTATCTTTCCAAAAAAATCTCTCTTCAAAATCCTCCCTGCGTCCTCAAAAATTGATGGGGTATTATCAGAAACTGCCTTCACTTTACGGCTTGTCTTCTATTTCTTTTATCGAGAGAAATACTATCACCACTAATTCAAATTTTGACTGCCAAAAGGTACACGTAAATCTTACCCCGTTCTTTACTGCTTTTCTACTCTCAACTGGACTTTTACTTTATTTTTGCCATTTGGACATTCCCATTCCATTACAGGGAAGGAGCCACCAAATTGGAGGATATTTATTAAACCGAATAGATTATGATAAAAAAAACCACAAAAATCTCCACATTTGTGGACGCTTAGTTCATATTCTTCCCCTTCTTTCATGCCTATACTACACTGACCCTCCATCCCTACGATCTTTGCAATTACTTTGTTACCAAGTTTTGGATAATTTACTGCCATCTCAAGCACCTCCTTTGTGTTTTTAAAATTTTCATTCTTTATAAAAATGTGCTCTCAACCCCCAAACTTTTTTGGTGAAAAAGGCCTCTTTTTTATCCGTATATCTTCTTTGGTTTATAATTTTTATTATTTAATGCTTGCTCTCCTATTAGTCAACCTATAATTTTCGTAAACACCATATCCCCCAAAAACTTAGCTATTTACATTTAATCCCTTTCTAGGTTAATATTCAGTAATTGTATAAATGCTTTTATTATTTAGATTAAAAGATTAAAGGGAGAAAAACAATATAAATAAAAAATTAAATAAAGTAAAATAAAAGAAAACTACACCTGAAAGAATGAAAAAAAACAAATAAAAACTATGTTTTTAAAAAAATAAAAAAATTAGGAAAAAGTAAATGAAGGAGGCTTATTTATACGAAAAATTAGCGCAAAATAAGATAAGATGCAATCTATGCAATCACAGGTGTATGATAAAGGAAGGCTCAAAGGGAATATGTAGAGTAAGAGAAAACAGAAAGGGGATTTTGTATTCCTTAGTATATGATAAAGTTCTTGCACCACTTTTAGATCCCATTGAGAAACAGCCCATTTTTCATTTTATTCCTGGGAGTACAACTTTTTCTATTGCTACAGTGGGATGCAATTTTAGATGTAAATTTTGCCAAAATTACAAAATATCTCAACTACCTCATGATTATAATAAAATCATAGGGGAATTAATTCCCCCTGAAGCAATAATAGACTTTGCAATAAAAAATGACGCAAAAAGTATTTCCTATACATACACAGAGCCTACAGTATATTTTGAATTGTGTTTTGATACAGCAAGAATAGCAATTGAAAAGGGTCTAAAAAATGTATTTGTAACAAACGGTTATATGACTAAAGAATGTTTAAAGGAAATTTATCCTTATCTGCATGCTGCAAATGTGGATTTGAAATCATTCAGAAGTCAGTTTTACAAACATCTTTGTGGAGCACAACTTAAACATGTGTTAAAAACCATAGAGATCATAAAAAGTTTAGGAATATGGCTAGAAGTTACAACTTTAATAATTCCAGGATATAATGATAGTACTAAAGAATTAAAAGACATAGCAAAATTTTTGGTTTCTTTAGATCCCACTATTCCATGGCATGTTATCAAATTTTATCCTGAATATAAACTTATGACTCCACCACCAACCCCTGAAAAAACTCTTTATAAAGCAAGAGATATAGGACTATCAGAAGGATTAAAGTATGTTTACACAGGAAACGTGCCAGGAAACCATGGAAAAAATACATATTGCCCTAATTGTAAAAAACTCCTTATAGAAAGAGAGGGATTTTATATCTCTAAATTTAATTTGAAAAATGGAATCTGCCCCTATTGCGAAACAAAAATAGAAGGAATATGGAATTAAAATTCTCTTGGAAATCTCAAAAAATTTACTGGCTCACTTTCAATTTTAAAAAAGGGAGCATAGTTTAAAAATACATTAAACCAAAAGCCCTTTTTTAAAACTAAAACAATTTACTTGCTATCATAGTCCCAGCCAAAAAAGTTCCAATAGAACTACCAATATTTGCAAATGCAACAACTAAAAGTATTTTAGTCACTGGATTTGTCCAAAAACCCTTTACAGACAAAATAGCATTAGGCAGTTCTTCAATATCCTGTACCTTGGGTTTTCGAACCCAGGCCTGGACAAGACCTGCAACCCAACCTGCTGCTACCATGGGATTAAGACTGGTTATGGGAGCAGCCAAAAACGCGGAAATAATTGTTAAAGGATGTGCCAGGGCAAAGGCAACACCTAAAGCAGAAAGACTGCCATTAATCCCTATCCATAAGGAAATGGATTCAAGAGATAAGTCCTTGCCACCCTTTATAAAGCCATATATAAGCAGGCCTAAAATCAAAATAGGAATTAGCCATTTTAAAAATTGACCTATCTTGCCTTTTTGAGGCACCCTTTCTAAGGGTGACAGATCATTTTCCTTTGGGATATTGGACACAATTCCATTTACATGTCCATAACCAACAACTGCCAATATCTTTTTTCCCTGGGCTGACTTTATCTTTTCAGCTAAGTATATATCTCGCTCATCTAATAGTCTTTGTTTCACTTCGGGGAGTGAAGAAGCTACTTCCTCCAAGGCAATTTCCAGTTGATCCTTCTGCCTTAGTTTTTCAATATCTTGCTCTGTTATCTCTTCTGTTGAAAAAATAGATGAAATCAGAAGAGCGATTAATTTCATTTTTTTTAAAAATCCCAAATATCCCCACACCCTTTTTAGGGTGATATTAACATCCCTGTCTGCCAGAACTACTTGAGCGCCAATCTCCTGAGCAGCACACACAGCTTCTATCATATCAGCCCCTGGCCTAACTCCTAATCTATCACCTATTTTTTTATAAAAAGATGAGAGTATAAGCTGCATCAACAGATAAAAGGCCTTGTTTTGTTTAACCACCTTTACAATATCCATGTTTTTCCATTTATCTTCATTGAACATAGACTCATATCTAGCTTCACAAAGCTCCACACATACTGTATCAGGTTTTATCTCTTTTATTGTTTCTCTTACTTCCCTAACACTCTCCTTTGATACGTGGGCAGTACCAAGAATAAATATTTCCTTTTCTCCATACTCTACCCTAATGAGTTTTCCCTTTAATTTTTCTAATATATCCATGTCTTTATCCTAAAAAAATATCTGTAAAAACTGCTAAAAGAAGTATACAAGATACATATGCATTCATTTGAAAGAAGGCCATATTTATTTTATCGAGGCGAATTTCATTAACAATTATGTGTTCGAAAATAAGAATACAACTTACAATTAACCAACCAATAAAATAAATTGTCCCAAGACCAGCCAACCATCCACCTAAAAAAAAGAAAATTATAGAAATAATGTGAGAAAAATAAGATATCCAGAGGGCGGATTTTATACCCAATTTTGAAGGCAGAGAAAAAAGCCCTTGTTCTCTGTCAAATTCCTTATCCTGAATACTGTACAAAATGTCAAAACCAGCTACCCAAAAAAGGACACCAAATGCAAATGTCACCGCTACTGGACGTACATGGGGATCAACTCCAAGCCAGCCACCAATAGGCGCCATTGCCAGAACAGATCCAAGCCAAAAATGACATAGGGTGGTAAACCTCTTTGAAAAACTATACAGAGCCCCCCATACAAGTGCAAAAAAGGATAGATAAAAACATAGCCTGTTTAATCCATAACAGGCAAGTATAAAAATAAAGGCAAAAATAATGGAAAATAAACAGGATTCCTTTAGGGTAATATCACCAGTAACTAGAGGTCTGTCCTGAGTCCTTGGATTTATTTTATCAAATTTTAGATCTATAATCCTGTTCATTGCCATTGCAAATGACCTCATGCCCACCATTGCAATGGAGATTAATAAAAAGACCCTTAGACCTGGCCAATTTGAATTTGCCAGAAAACAACCTATGTAAGCAAAAGGCAAGGCAAAAAGGGAATGTTCAATCTTTATCATGTTTAAAAATAGTTTAAATTTATTTTCCATTAACTTCTCCTTACAACCTTTAAAAATCTCCTTTTGCCAACCTTAACTACACATTCTCCAATATCAAATTTGATGTAAGGATCATGGATTTTTTTGCCGTCTATAGATATTGCATTTTGTTTTATTAATCTTCTTACCTCACCCTTTGAGTTACACAACCCTTTGTCAACCAACAGGTCAATTAATGTAACATCAGGACTTTCTATGATTTCTTCTGGAATATCTGAAGGTATATTGTGTTTTGAAAACACTCTGTTAAACTCTTCTTGGGCTTTTTTTGCCATTGATATTCCATGAAATCTAGCTGTTATCTCAAAGGCGAGGTCTTCTTTTGCCTTTTTAGGATGTAAGTTGCCTGCTTCTATATCTCTTTTCATCTTTTCAATGTAAACAGTATCCTTATCTGATAACAATTCATAATATCTAAACATGAGTTCATCAGATATGGACATGATTTTACCAAACATCTCAAAAGGAGGATCTTCTATAGCAACATAATTTCCAAGGGACTTACTCATTTTATTGACACCATCTAGTCCTTCTAAAAGGGGCATGGTAATTACAATCTGAGGCTCCATTCCCTCTTGTTTTTGCAAGGTTCTTCCAACAAGCAAATTAAATTTTTGATCTGTTCCCCCAAGTTCCACATCTGCTTTCATGGCAACAGAATCATAGCCCTGTATCAATGGATAGATAAATTCATGGATTGCAATAGGTTTGTTTTCCTTGAACCTCTTTGAGAAATCATCTCTTTCCAGCATTCTGGCAACAGTGTATCTTGAACATAATTTTATAAAATCTGAGGCAGTGAATTTATCCAGCCACTGGGAATTAAACATAATCTCTGTCTTTTCCTCATCCAGGATTTTGAATATTTGTTTCTTATAGGTCTCTGCGTTTTTTAAAACTTCCTCCCTTGTTAATGGTTTTCTGGTCTCTGATTTCCCTGTAGGATCACCTATCATTCCAGTAAAATCACCAATCAAAAACAGGACTTTATGTCCAAGTTCCTGAAAATGCTTTAATTTTTGAATGAGTACAGTATGGCCTAAATGGAGATCTGGCGCAGTTGGATCAAATCCTGCCTTTACTCTTAAAGGTATTTTTTTTTGTAGCTTTTTTATAAGTTCCTCTTCTTCTATAATTTCTACTGTACCACGTTTTATAAGTTCAAGCGCGCTCTTTACATCTGTTTCCATAAAAAGACTCCTTTTGACTATATTTTTAATAAACTCACGTTAATTTTAAGTTGCATAACAATCTTGCTTCTCAGCTGTAAGATTTGATTTAAATTTTTAGCCTTACTACTTCTGATTTGCAAGAGAATTTTAGGCTTTTGAAATGCATGAATTATAGTATCCTACAGAACTTGATATAATAAGAACGATCTGATATAATGAATATCTATGATAGGGAAATGAAAGGAGTCTTCTGGCAAAAGTTCGCTTTCCTACTCCATTAGGATCGGCTATAATATAACACGATCTTTTCATTTATTGCCTATTAACCTACATCGAACATCATGGGTTACAAGTCGGTGTGAAGCGCCATAGAAACAGCGGTTCAGACGGAATTGGAATTTTCCTCAAAGTATGTTAGCAAAGATTAAACTTTGAGGAGGAGAGTCATGAGTAAGAAAAGAAGACATCACACCCCCCAAGAAAAAGTGATGATTTTGAAGAAAAATCTATTGGAAAATGGGTCCGTATCAGATGTATGTGATGAATATAATATACATCCTACACTTTTTTATAGAGAGCAGAAGGAATTTTTTGAAAAAGGAAGCATGGTCTTTGAAAAAGAAAAAGGGTCATATTTCTAGATTAGAGAAAAAGATTGCTGCTTTAGAAGACAAACTTTCTCAGAAGAATGAAGTGTTGGCTGAGCTCATGGAAGAATATGTAAGTTTAAAATAAATTTTTGGGAAAATTTAAATGATATGTGGGTAGCACACGATATTAGAGATAAAGTGGGCATTTTTTAATTATTGGTCCCAAAAAACCGAAATCAAAATCAGTGATGCCAGGAGAATAGTAGGTGATTTTGTAGAATACTACAATTTTAAACGTTTTCCTAGTGCCATAGAATATATAATGCCAAAAGATAAGCTTGAAGGAAAAGATAAAGAGATATTTGTAGAACGAAATCGTAAACTTTATAAGGCTAGAGAACGTAGAAAAGTATTGCGTCAAAAGTGAAAAAAATTAAGCATAGGGTACTATACAAAAAAATAATAGTTCCTTCGCCAGAGGTAAAGGAAGAGTCCGCGTCCCCCCGCCGTCGGCACCTTCAGAATCAACACACGAAAAAGGGGTGTCAAGGATGCGCCAAAGGCGCACCTGAAAGGCTTGTCCTTGACACCCCTTTGATGTGTGTTAGAGGGACATCTGTCTTTTATAGACCCTTTTGGAAATTAAAACTAGCTTATTTTTATCCAGGAAAATTCCATTTTACGCTGAACCAAGACACCTAGTTCTTTTTATTGCAAATGTCTTAGTTGTATATCCATTCCTATAATTCCCTTCCCTTTTTCCTTTAACCCTCTCATATTTCTGCCTTCCTAAAAAATAGTAAGTTCAGTTTCCATCATCTTTGTCAGAAATTTCCCTAGGTGGTCCTTAATATCTCTTCTTATCAACTTAAAAATATCTTTGGAACTAAAACTAAGTCCTTGATAAAATCCTTAATTTCAGGCAAACTAATCTTGCATTCGAATATAGACATAGGGCATCCTCCTTTATGGGTTTTTTAGGTTATTTTTTCCTTTCACCTCACCCTAAAGGATGATGCCCATTTTTCTATAAAAAATTTACCCAAATTTTTTTACACTACAGCCCATTCTGTTGGAGCAATGGGAAAATAGGGTAGGGAGATTACTACAGGGAGAGCTGATATTGTAATTGGCACATTTACCAAGGCCTTTGGATTTTTCGGGGCATTTATCCTTTTGCCCTGTGTTTTAAAGGAGGAGAAATAAAAATGACAAGAGAAATGGTGCTTGTGGAGCAGCACGACCTCATTGGAATTATAACAATCAATAATCCTAAAAAAAAGAATGCAGTAAATGAAGATATTTTGAAGACTATAATTAAGGAACTTCATTCCATGGAAGAGCAAGGAATTCGCGTAATCATACTAACTGCACAAGGCAACAATATATTCTGTTCAGGTTATGATATCACAGCATCTTTACCAGACTATGCAAATATGAGTTTAGAACAGGCTATGGAAGAAATGGAAAGGACCGATTATGTAAAACAAATTACAAGGACAATTGAAAAAATTGGCGTTCCAGTTATTGCCATGATTAAAGGTCATTGCATTGGTGCAGGATTAGATATTGTTGCAGCCTGCGATTTTCGCTATGCTACATCAAATGTTAAATTCTCAATTCCTCCTGCAAAGCTAGGGATTGTTTATAATCCAGAGGGGATTAGGAGGTTAATAAATATTTTAGGTGTTCCACGAGCTAAGGAGCTATTATTTTTGGGTAAATCTATCTCTGCTAAAGAAGCACTCAAATATGGTCTAGTTCATGAAATTCTGCCTGATACAAAAAGTCTAGAAGATTATACAATGGTTATAGCCAATACTTTGGTGCAAAATGCCCCTCTTGCTGTAAGGGGCATGAAAAAAATCTTTCGATACTTTGTTGAAGAACAAGAACTCAGTAGGGAAAAAAATATTGAGGCAGCAAGATTGATATTAAAGGCAATAAACAGTGAGGATATAGAGGAAGCAAAAAAGGCCTTTCTTGAAAAACGTAAACCCAATTTTAAAGGAAAATAAAAAGTAAATTTACTGCTTTGTGATAGGGTTAAAAATAGAAAGTTCTTTTTTAAGGTGGCTCCCCGGGGCGGACTTGAACCGCCAACATGGTGATTAACAGTCACCCGCTCTGCCGCTTGAGCTACCGGGGATTGAAACAACGAAGAGAATTGTATCTATTATCTTTGAGATGTCAAGATTTTTTTCTTGGCAAATTTAATATTCTAGTTTTAATTGTTTTTTATAATAGGAAAAAATATATTCCCTTAGGGCAAGAATCCAGGACCTAGGTTTTTCACCAAGAAAACCTGTCAGTCTTGAAATATCAAGCACTCCATATTCAGGAAATTTTCCTTGTATTGACCTGTCTTCTTCAACAACTGGTTCCACGACACATTGCCTCCCAAGTAAGTTTATAATTTCTTGGGCAACTTCACATAAACTGGCCTGGCCGCTATTTACAACATGATAGATACCTTTTGCCTTTTTTTTGAGTAGCTTGCATGTATAATCCGCAAGATCTAAGGTATATGTTGGAGAGACTATATTTTTATGACATGCACAAATCCTATCCTGTTTTAACACAGTTTTTATAATATCGTCCACATAATTTGCAGCCCATGGACCAAAGGGCCATGAAGTTCTAATAATAAACCACTTGGTTAGATTTCCATTAATAAGAGCTTCTTCTCCTTTTAATTTTGATAACCCATACACAGACTTTGGATTTGGCTTGTCTTCCTCTACATATGGTACATTTCTTTTACCATCAAATACCATATAAGTACTAAAATGAACTAAATAACTGTCCCAATGTTTTAATATTTCTACTATTTTTTTGGGAAGCTCAAAGTTCACCCTATTGGCCATTTCAGGATTTTCTTCTGCACTAAGAGGCAGATTATAGGAAACAGCATTCAAAACAATATCAGGTTTTATATCTTTTAAATATTCAGACAATTTAGCAAAATCCAGGACATCAAATTCAGATTTATCGTGTAAAATTAACTCATAGCCTGGATCCTTGGAAAAGACATAGGAGAGGGCCTTTCCAATAAGCCCTCTTTTACCTCCTAATATAACCACTTTTGACTTTTTCATATCACCCTTAAATTACCCCTGTAAAAATTCAGGATTTAAAATCTCAATTTTAGCATTTTTTCTTATTCCATTTAAAAAGTCCCTGAAAATAAGTTCTTTTTTCCTTTGCTCTGCCATTTTTTCCCAGAAGACCTTTTGCTCTTTCCAGTTTTTTTCATCTGCACCCTTAACCTCTTCTAACTTTACCAGAACAAATTTCTCATTAATTTTATATACTCCAGGTAGCCACTTCCCCGTAGGGGATAACAGCAAATCCTTTGTCAAGGCATCGCTAAAACCTAAATTTGGGATATATTTATCTGATAATTTAAAAAACTCAGACTCCTTAATTAATTCATTATAATTTTTGGGGACATCTCCTTTTTTGAGTATATTTAATACCTTATTTGCCTTTTCCCTTGCAAGTTTTTCTGCCTTTTGCCTCTTTAATTCCTTTAAAATAATCTCTTTAACTTCCTTTAACGCCTTTATCCTTTCTGGAACATCCTTAACCTTCTTAACTATCATATATCCATTTTTGATGATTATTGGAGTCTCATATACCTTGTTGTTTTCCATTAAAAAAAGCTGGTCAATATCCTCTGGTTTTAGATTAAATAGAGTTTTAATCTCTTTTTTGGAAAGTAGTTTGGTACTTTGAACAGTCAAATCTAATTTATTTGCAGCACTGTCTAAACTATTTGTATTAAATACTAGGTCCAAGGCCTTATCTAAGTATTCTTCTATCTTATCCATTGCCTTTTCCCTGGCAAGGGTATCCTTTATATCCAATTTTACCTCATCCAAAGACTTATAATGGGCAGCTTTTATGTCCTCAACTAAAATAAGATGATATCCAAATATGGTCTTAACAGGACCGCCAACCTCTCCCTTTTTTAGAGAAAAAGTCAGTTGTTCAAACTCTTTTACAGTATCTCCTTTTTTTATCCACCCAATATCTCCACCATCCTTTGCACTTGGACCTTGAGAATACTTTTTTGCCAATTTATGAAAATCTTCTCCATTTTTTATCTTCTTTAATATATTCATTATCTTTTTCTTGGCCTTTTTACCATCCTTATGGTTTTTGTCTATTTTAATCAAAATATGGGCTACTTTTCTTGTCTCAGGTTCATAAAATTTAGATTTATTTTTCTCATAATAAGATTCTATCTCTTTATCTGTCACATTCATTAATGGAGCAAGACTATCAGGTGTTATCTTTATATACTTTATTTGTATCTTTTCTGGTTCTTTAAATTCATTTTTGTGTTCATTATAATAATTTTTTATTTCCTCATTTGTAACTGATACCTTATCCACATAATCTTTGGGATCAAATACAAGGTATTTTATTTTTCCCTCTCTCATTATAAAATTATATAAATCTCTTATCTCTGATTCTGTAACAGTAACTGATGACGTAATCAGTTCTTTTAAGGCCTTAATTCTCATATCATTTTCAACAAGGGATTCAAATTCTGATGGTGTTAAATTATTTGAAGCAAGCACCATTTGGTATCTTTTAGGATCAAAAACCTTATCTTTGTCCTTAAATACATCCATAGAGGTTATCTTATCCCTTAGTTGGGCAGAAGATACATAAATCCCCAATTCTTTTGCCTTTTGAAGGAGCAATTTTTGATTTACAAGCTGATCAAATACCGCTTTTTTTAGTCCAAACCTCTTTAAATCTTCACTGGTCAAATTCGGATTTTGCTTTAAAATCCTCTCATACTGACTTTGATAGGCCTTTAAAAATTCCTGGGTCATTATTGGCTCGCCATTTACCTTAGCAAGCACACTCCTTTTATTTACCCTAAGACCACCAACACCCCAAAACACAAAAACAAGAATAATAATACCAAATATTAGTTTAATCACCCATGATCGTGCATTCCTTCTCATTCCATCTAACATGAATTTATTCTCCTTTGTTGTTTAGTTTCTCTCTAACATAAGCCAATCTCCCACCAGACAAGATTATCTTTAACTCCCCATCACTTAAATCATTTGTTACCAAAATATTTTTTGATATATCTTTAATTGTTATCTCTATCTCCTTTCCAGCAGAGATGTCTTTTACTGGGATTAAAATCTCCTGTCCTACTTTAAATAGCTTATAATCTTGTTTGTTTTTTAAGATCAAAGGAAGTATTCCAAAATTTACCAGATTTCCCCGATGTATCCGTGCAAAGGATTTGGCGATTATACACACTATTCCAAGGTAACGGGGTGCAAGGGCAGCATGTTCTCTACTAGAGCCCTGACCGTAATTTTCCCCACCAACTATTATACCGCCACCATATTTTTTTACCCTGGGCACAAAGTCCTTATCAACCCGTGAGTAAATATATTCGCTTATTGCAGGGATATTTGACCTAAGAGATGTGACTTCTGCGCCTCCAGGTAAAATATGATCAGTTGTAATGTTGTCTCCCACAACAATTGCTACTTTTTTTTCAATCCTATCCTGCAGGGGTTCAAACTTAGATAATGGAACAATATTTGGTCCTCTATAAATTTCAATATCACTTGTATCATCAGGGGGAAAGATAAAGTGTTCCCTAATTGAGGGCATTTTATCTGGAAGATCAAAAGACACAGGATCTCCCCATTTAGCCGGGTCTAAAAATTTTCCAGATATTGCAACATGGGCCGCTGTAATTGGGCTGGTTAAATATACCTTGGCATCTAATGTCCCGCTCCTTCCTTCAAAATTTCTATTAAATGTCCTAACACTAACTCCTCCACTAATTGGAGAACCCCCCATACCTATACAGGGACCACAAGCACACTCTAAAATCCTGACTCCAGCATCAATAAAATTTTCAAAAATTCCTTCTTCAATCAATTTTTTAACAACCTGCCTTGAACCTGGAGAGAGCAGCACATCTAGGTCTTTATTTACCTGTTTTCCCTTTAAAATATTTGCTGCCATTTTTAGGTCTAGATAAGAAGAATTAGTACAAGACCCAATTGCCACTTGATCAACTTTCATGCCATCTAATTCCCTGACTGTCACCACATTGTCAGGCATGTGGGGACAGGCTGCCATAGGCTCTATTTTTGATAGGTCTATTTCTATAATCTCATCATACTCACATCCATCATCTGCTCTCAAAGGCACAAAATCATGCTCTCTGCCCATTAATTTAAAAAATCTTTTGGTTTGTTCATCACTTGGAAAGATAGATGTAGTAGCTCCAAGTTCTGCACCCATATTGGTAATTGTTGCCCTCTCAGGCACTGTCAAAGTCTTTACTCCTTCCCCAAAATACTCCATTATTGCACCAACACCACCCTTTACTGTGAGTTTTTTAAGCAAATACAAAATAACATCTTTGGCAGATGCCCATCCTTTAAGACTGTTTTTTAGGTGTACTCCTATAATCCTTGGCATAGAGAGAGTATATGGCTCACCTGCCATTGCCAGGGCAACTGAGAGTCCTCCAGCACCCATTGCCAGAGATCCAACTCCTCCAGCAGTAGGAGTATGGCTATCAGATCCAAGCAATGTCTTGCCTGGAACTGCAAAATTCTCCAGATGGAGTTGATGGCATATGCCATTTCCTGGAGGAGAAAATATAACCCCATATTTCATAGCAACGGTTCTCAAATATTTGTGGTCATCTGGGTTTCTAAAACCCACTTGAAGTGTATTGTGATCCACATAACTTACAGATAGCTCAGTCCGCACCCTAGGAACACCTGTTGCTTCAAATTGTAAATAGGCCATTGTGCCTGTTGCGTCCTGGGTTAGGGTTTGATCAATTTTTATCGCAATCTCCTTTCCATAAATCATTTCTCCATCTATAAGGTGTGAAGAAATTATTTTTTTTGCAAGATTCATCTTCATATACTACTTCTCCTCATCTAAATTTTTTACAACAATAATTTCAGAAAAAACTGGCTCCAACACCTTGAATTTATTTATCCCCACAATCCTTAGCCTTGAAACTTTATGTCCTTTGTTTTTGCAGTATGTCAACAAAAAAGAATTATCTTTTAGATGCAAATCCTCAGAGGAAAGGGAATATCTTATCCTAAGGGTAGGTTTAAATGGACATTTGATACATGAACTAAGCTCTTCTACCTCTAACAAAAGTTCTTTTATATTTTTTGTATTACCTATGATATTTCCATTTATCTTTAGACAATCATTCTTTTTATAGACCACAATTTTGTCAAATTTAAATGTATCTTCCTCTGTTATAGGCGTAGGCCACTTTTTTCTTCCGCAAGAAAAAAATAAAATCAATATGAAAAAGATACAAAATAATTTATAACTGTTTTTTTTCACCCCACTTCTCCTTCCACGTATATAATATTTCCAATGCCTTTTTTGGAGTAATGTTATCCAGATTTAACATAAAAAGCTCCTTTAATATGGGATGATCTCCATTATAAGATGAAGTTTCCTTAATTACATTTTTTTCTTTTTTTTTAATTACCTCATCTAAGAGCACGAAAGAATGTCTTCTCTTTACTTTTTTTCCCTGCACCTTCACCATCCTATTTTCCAACATCTCAAGGATCTCTTTTGCCCTGTTTATAACATTTTTTGGAAGACCTGCCAGTTTTGCAACTTCAATTCCATAGCTCTTGTCAGCAGGACCAGGCAATAATTTTCTCAAAAAAATTATGTCTCCTTTATATTCCTTTACAGCAATATTTAAATTTTTAAGGCCTTTAATCTTTCCTTCTAAATCCGTCAACTCATGGTAGTGTGTTGCAAAAAGTGTCCTTATTCCACCATACTTATTTGCTAAAGATTCCACCACTGCCCATGCAATGGAAAGTCCGTCAAAGGTGCTTGTTCCCCTTCCAATTTCATCTAAAATTACCAGACTCCTCTTGGTTGCCTGTTTTAATATACGAGCAGTTTCTAACATCTCCACCATAAAGGTAGATTGTCCAAGTGCAAGCTTATCTGAGGCGCCCACCCTTGTAAAAATCCTATCGCAAATCCCTAAATGGGCTTGTTTTGCTGGCACAAAAGATCCCATCTGAGCAAGGATACAGATTAAGGCAACTTGCCTTAAAACTGTAGACTTTCCCGCCATGTTAGGACCAGTTATCAAGAGTATCTTTGATTCATCATTTATTTCTATGTCATTTGGAATGTAATTACTGCTCCCAATAAATGATTCTACTACTGGATGTCTTCCTTCTTTTATCAGTATATTTATATCTTCACTTAACTGAGGCCTATTCCAATTATATTTTTTTGCACAAATAGCCATGGCTCCATAAAAATCCAGTTTTGCCAAAATAGAAGACATGTTCAATACTCTGTCCCTATATGCAACTACCTTATCTCTTAATTCTAAAAACAATCTATATTCCAATGATTTTCGTTTTTCCTCACTGGTCAATATCTTATCTTCAATCTCCTTTAACTCATCTGTTATGTATCTTTCGCTATTAACCAAGGTCTGTCTTCTTATAAAATAATCAGGAATAGGCCCTCTGTAACTCTTTGGCACCTCAAAATAATATCCAAATACCCGATTATAACCCAATTTTAATTTAGAAATTGATGTCTCTTCTTGTTCTTTTTTGAGCAACTCTCTTAATTTTGACTCTCCATGTTCTGCATATTCAATTAACTCGTCCAGCTCATCATTATATCCCTGTTTAAATATCCCGCCATCAGTTATAACCTGTGGTGGATTGTCTTTTATTGCATTATCTAATAGATTATACAGATCATCTAAGTTGTCCCAGTTTGAGACTATTTCTTTTAATCTATCAGGCAAAGTATCATCTATTAATACATTTAAAATACCTGGTAGTTTTTTAAGGCTGTTTTTAAGCCAAAAAAAGTCTCGTGGATTTGCCCTATTTAAAAAAATTCTATTTATAAGTCTTTCTAAATCACTAATCTCTTTAAGATTTTCAACTAAATCTTCTAATAATTTAGAATTATTAACAAAATATTCAACAACATCTAAATCAAAATTTATCTCTTTTAGATTTCTTAAGGGGTATTTAAGTCTATTTACCAAAAATCTACCACCCATAGGGGTCTTGGTCTTATCTAATAAAGAGAGCAATGTTCCTTCACCCCGCTTACCATCAAGGGTTTGAAATAGCTCTAAATTCCTTTCACTAACCTCATCTATTATTAGAAATTTATCCAGATTTACAATCTTTATTGGTTTTATGTGCGAGAGATTTTCGTTGTGGGTTTTATTTAAATAGAGGATAATGCCTCCACAGGCTTGGATTAGCTCTTTTTTTGCGTCAATTCGCGGTAAAATTAGATTATCCCCCAAAAAATGTTGCTCTATTAATTTTTTTGCCCTTTTAAAATCAAACATCATTTTTGGAAGATAGGTGATTTTTGAATTTAGATGGGAATATTCAGATGGAACTGAATAATTTTCAGGACAGATTATTTCTGCGGGGTTTACCTTACATATCCACTTCCATATCTCTTTAAGGTCCTTTGAATAAAAACCAAGCCACTCGCCTGTTGAATAATCTATCCAGGTAGCGGCCCCAATTGAGTTTGAATTATTAAAAAAAATAGATGCCAGAAAATTATTGTTTTTAGAGGTTAAAGTGGATTCTTCTACTATCACTCCAGGGGTGAGAACCTTTGTCACTGCCCTTTTTACAAGTCCTTTTGCCTGTTTAGGATCTTCTACTTGCTCGCATATTGCCACTTTATAGTTCTTCTCAAGAAGTATCTTTAAATATTCATCAACAGCATGAAAAGGCACTCCACACATGGGAACAGGGTTTTCATCATTGGGATTTCTGGAAGTTAATGCAATTTGTAATTCCCTAGATGCAATTTCAGCGTCTTCAAAAAAAAGCTCATAAAAATCCCCCATCCTGAAAAAAAGAAGGGCATCAGGATATTGTTCTTTTATGGTGAGATATTGGCTGAGCATTGGAGTTAATTTTTTCTGAGTTGTCATAGAAGTGCCTTTAAAAATAGGATCATGGGTAAATGTAGGGGTAGATGGGATTTAAGAATATCTGCCCATCTACCTATCCTGATTAGAAAGTCAAATAAAAATCATGGTGAAAAAGTTATTCTTCTTGATTCTCATCTTCCTCCTCTTCCTCAGTAGCTAATTGAGCAAGCTCTTCTTCCAACTCTCTCACCCTGGATTTTAAGGACTTAACTTGTGCACTTAGCCTTAACTTTTCCCCCAAAAGATAAAAAAATGAGACAATAGCGCCCAGGGCAAAACCCGTTAGTAGATATACGTAAAGAGGGATTGGATTAGTGGCCCATTTTATGCCAAAGATGTCAAAATTTAATGCTACTTTCTCTGTAATAAACACTGAATTTTGGATAAAAAAAACAATGCCGCATACAAAGACAATTAGAAAAAAAAGTAATTTAATAAACTTCATAATAAACTCCCTTAGTTTTAAAGTTATTAAAATTTTAGTTCATCAAAATGGGGTTTTAATTTTTTATATGTTTTATTCAAGTGCTCTGGAATTACATTTGTCTCAGAAAAAAGGGCCATAAAGGAATGATCGCCCTTCCATCTAGGCACCAGGTGAAAGTGTAGATGCTCTTCTATTCCAGCCCCTGCAGCCTCACCAATATTTAGTCCAATATTTATACCATGTGGATTAAATACCTTTTTTAATATAGTCACACATTTAGACATAACCAGCATCATCTCATTTAGCTCCTCTGGGTTCAGTTCATCTAAAGAATACACATGTCTATATGGGGTGACCATGATATGTCCAGAACTATAAGGGAATTTATTCATAATGACAAAACAAAATTTTCCTCTCCAAAGAATTAATCTCTCTTCATCTTCATCTAATATATCCTTTATGCAAAACACACATTCATCGGGTTTAGGACCTAAAATATATTCAATCCTCCAGGGCGCAAATAACCTCTTCATAAATATTAGCTCCTATTAAGATTCTCTTTTATCTTTTTTATAATGCGAATAACATCTCTTGGGTCTTTGGCAGGTATGACTCCTTTAATTTCTTTCCACCTACCAAGTGCGATTACTGGTCTATCTATTTTTTTGGCAAGGGCAATCTCAGATAATGTGCCATATCCACCAGATACAGCCACAACAATATCTCCATTTAATACTACCAAGAAATTTCTCATCTCACCAAGACCAGTTGCAATTGGATAGGTAATATATCTATTTGCCTCTTTTATATCTCTCCCTGGCAATATTCCTATGGTTGTGCCGCCGACCATGGCTGCACCCTGGGCAACTGCTTCCATTACTCCTCCACGTCCACCACACACAATTAAAAAGCCCTCTTTGGCCAAAAGTCTGCCCAGGGCCATTGCTTCGTTATATATTGTTGGGCAACACTGACCAGCACCAATTACAGATATTCGCATAAACTATTAATCCTTATGTTTATGGTTGTCTCAATAATTTTTCAATAAATAGTTGAGTCACCTGATGATTGTTCATACTAAGAATTATCTAAAAATGCAACCTTTCTCAAGGCAAAAACAGGCATCTGTTATCTTATTTATCCTCATCTTGTCAAACTTGAGATTATCCAAAACAAAGAATGATTGTTGTTTTTTAATTTGTGTTAAACCACATCATGGGATTTAAGATTTTTTTGCCTTTTCTGATCTCAAAATAGAGTCCATATGTCCTTACAAAGGGAGAAAAACCTACCTCACCAATTGGCCTTGAACCTTCTACCACTTGACCCATTTTAACAAAGACCTTTGAAAGAAATGCATAAAGGGTATAATAACCTTCTCCATGATATATAATAACCACATTTCCAAAACCCCGAAGTTTGTCCTGAAACACTACTTTACCTGAAAAACATGCCTTTACTGTTGACCCTTTAGCAGCATAGATAATAACACCTTTTTTTATTTTTTTTATTTTTTGACCTTTAACTGGATAGGGAAGTAATCCTTTACTATTTTTGAACTTTTTTGTTTTCAATAACCTTAGATTGTATTTTAGCTTTTCAACAGTCTCTATTATTTCTTCTATTTGTTTTTCTTTTTTAATAGACAGGGCCCGCACATTTTGAAGTTTTGAAAACAACACCATTTTTTCTTTTAATAGCTCATCTTTTTGCTCCTCAATTTTTTTAGTTTGTAATTTTATTTTTATTTTAAGTGTTTCTAATTTTTTTTGTTGATTCTCTAACTCTTTTTGCTTTTTTCTTATTTCTTTTAATTTATTGTTGTAATCCTGGTAAATATATTCTAACCATATATATTTTAGATGTATGTCTTTAAAATCCTGTGGAGTTGATAAATAGAATTTGCGTAAGTATGTCTCCCACATCATATTTAAAATTTTATATAAATATTCTGATTTAGATTTAATATCTTTTTGGAGGGATCTAATCTCTTTTTTTAGCTCACTCTCTTTTTTTTGTAAATTAATAAGCTTTTTATTATTCTTTTTTAGAGATGCAGTAATCCTATCTATATTTTTTTCTATATGTAGTATTTCATTATAAATTTTCTTTTCTTTTTGTTTTAATTTTTTTAATTCTTTTTGCCTTTTAGTAAGCTCGGACTTTTTTTGTATTAATTGTTTTTTGTAAGAATCATTAAATCCTTGGGATACATGAGGTAAGACTAAGAAAATAAGAAATATAACAGATAGGTAAATCTTTTTTGTCATATTTAATTAATGTCAGATAAGGGGCAGGTATTACAATCTGCTTTTTTCTTTTTACACCATTTTTTTCCTACTCTAACTATTAATGCATGAAATTCTTTGTATATATGGATATCTTTTGGTAAATTGTGCATGCAAAATTCTTGCAAGTCCTCGTATGATATCTGTTCTTCTATCAAATTATGTCTATTAAATATCCTATGGGTATAAGCATCAACTACAAATATTTCTTTTTCAAACCCATATAAAAGCATTGAATCTGCTGTTTCTGGACCTATGCCTTTAACACTTAATAGTTTATTTCTCAAATCATAAAGTGAATACTCCTTTAATTTTTCTATTTCAAAATTTACTTCTTGTTTTAAGAACAAGAGAAAATTTTTCACTCTATTTGTTTTGATTCTAAAATAACCAGCAGGTCTAATAAGTTCTGCTAATTTCTCATCATCTAATAAAAATAGCCTTTCAGGACTCAGCAAATTATTGGCCTTTAGGTTAGATATTGCTTTTTCTACATTATTCCAATTTGTATTTTGTGTTAAAATAGCCCCTATACATATTTCAAAAATCGTATCACCTGGCCACCAATAACTTGGTCCAAGTGTGTTGTACAAAACACTAAACATCTTATTAAGGATTATTTTTCTCCCTTCATCCATTCTTCTATTTCCCTTTAAATATTATTGATGACCATTCTCCTTCCTGTAAAATCTCCAGAACACTAAAATTGGTCTCATAAGAATGTATGACTCTATTTTCTTGTTCATTTAAAATTCCAGAAATTATAATAATTCCTTCTTTATTTAAAAGGGATACAAAATCATTTTTTAGATCAAGGATAGGCTCCAGTAAAATATTTGCCATTATCAATCTAAACTTTTTTTCTTTTTTTAAACAATTAGTCGTGCCAATAAAAAAACAGGAGAAATCTAATCCATTTAACTCAATATTTTTTTTGAAATTTTTAATGATAACCTTATCTATATCCAGGGCAATACCTTTAAGACCAAGCAGGGTAGCAGCTATTGTTAAAATGCCTGTCCCTGTTCCAACATCAAGAAAGGTATCTTTTGTTTTTACAAGACCCTTTTTATGGATTTTTAACAAAGAGATCAGGCATAGTTTTGTGGTTGGATGGTGACCAGTGCCAAATGCCATTTCAGGATATATGTAGATTGGAATTTGGCCTGGATGCAGGCTAATCTTTCCTTTGTCCCATGAGGGAATTATTTTAAATTTTCCTACCTCAATTGGCTGGAAATATTTTTTCCATTCCTTTGACCAGTCTAGGTCAAAATATTTTATGATCTCTATTTGGAGGCCTTTGAATTTTTTCTTTATTTTTTTTGAAAAATCCTTAGCTCCATCTAAAGAATCAAAATATATTTTTATTAAATTTTTCTCTTCTTCCCACCCCCAAGAGATGTTTTCAGCTAAAAATAATTCCAAATCTGCTATTAATTTGGGATCAATTTTTATGTTAAGCACAAAATATACTTTTTTCATAGTTTACTTAAAATATCATCAAGGGTATTGGAAAAAGCTTTGATTTCATCCTGCTCTATTATTAAAGGGGGTAGCAACCGCAAGGTTGAGCCTTGGGTCAAATTCACGATAAATCCTTTATCTATAATTGTATCAAAGACCTTTTTTGCATCCACCTCAGGCGTTAGTTCAATCCCAAGCATAAGTCCAATACCCCTAACTTCTTTTATTAATGTGGGATATTTGTCTTGTAATCTTTTGAATTCAGATAAGGCAAATTCGCCTATTTTTTTTGCCCTGTCTATTAAATTGTCCCTAAAGATAATTTCAAGGACTTTTAAGGCAGCCATACACACAACTGGTCCTCCACCAAAGGTAGTTGCGTGGGTTCCAGGCACAAATGCTTTTGCAACTTTCTCTGTAGCCATCATTGCACCTATGGGAAGCCCATTTGCCAGGGCCTTGGCACAGGAAATTATATGGGGTTTTACATTATAGTGTTCAAACCCCCACATCTTTCCTGTCCTGCCAATCCCGGTTTGGATTTCATCTATTATAAATAAAAGGTTTTTTAGCTTACACAACTCTTCTATACCTTTGACAAAATCCCTTTTAAGGGGTCTGATGCCGCCCTCACCCTGGATGACCTCAATCATGATTGCAGCAGTCTTATTATTAATTTTTTTTTCAATATCTTTTAAATCATTTGGCTTTGCATGGACAAATCCAGGGACAAGGGGCTCAAAACCTTCCTTAATTTTTTCCTGTCCTGTAGCACTCATAGTTGCAAAGGTGCGACCATGAAAAGACCCTTCAAGGGTTATTATCTCAAATTTATCTTGATTTTTTATTTTTTTAAAATATCTGCGGGCAAGTTTTATACATGCTTCATTTGCTTCTGCGCCTGAATTACAAAAAAACACCTTGGACATGTGAGGTGTTGTATTAATTAACTTTTCTGCCAATTCTATTTGTTCTTTTGTATAAAAGAGGTTACTAACGTGCACCAGTCTTTTGGCCTGCTCTGAAATTGCCTTTGCAATTTCCATATTTGCATGTCCAAGATTACATACTGCAATTCCAGCCAAAAGGTCAGTATATTCTTTTCCATTAAAATCATATAATTTTGTGCCATCTCCCATTTTTATCTCAATGGGATATCTTGCATAGGTATTAAATAAAAATTTATTTTCCCGCTCTTTAAGAATTGAGTGTTCCATGGATAAAACTCCTGTTTGATGATTTGGCCTTGATTTGAATAAAATTAAAAGAGGAGGTCAAGACCAAATTGTCTTGCCTCCCTCTAACAAGAAATTTTTGCAAAAATGTATATTTAAGAAAATATATTAGAGCTTCTGGGATATTTTCCCACACTCATATCAATTATAAGCGTTGGTTATAATCCTTCTTCTATACCTCGGGTCTTGGAAGGAGATTTGCCATTTCAGCTATTTCAGGAACTCTGTGTTCCCATTCAATGGCCATTAGGTGTACTCCTGCAATTCCCTTCATCTCTTTAAATTCTTCTATCATCTCAACAGCAATCTTAATCCCTTCCTTTGACTGCTCTTTTTTAGGAACTCCTTTTAGTCTTTTGATTATCTCGTCTGGGACATCCATGCCAGGGACCTTTGTCTGCATGTACTTGGCCATACCAACGCTCTTCATTGGAGTTATTCCAGCAAGGATATAGACCTTTTCTGTAAGTCCCATATCATTTGCCTGTTTTACCCATTCTCTCATTCTCTTCATATTATAGATACACTGGGTCTGAATAAACTGGGCACCAGCTTCAATTTTTTTTGCAAGTCTATGAATTCTCCACTCTAAGGGCTCAGCAAAGGGATTTGCTGCAGCACCTATAAACATTTCTTTGGGTGCACCATCTAAGTCTGCGCCAGATAAGAATTTTTCCTCATCCCTCATTTTTTTTACTGTACCTATTAGTTGGATAGAATCAATGTCAAATACCCCCTTTGCAAAGGGATGATCACCAAACTGTTGATGATCTCCAGAAAGACACAAAATATTCCTTATACCATGTGCATAAGCACCAAGTATGTCTGCCTGCATTGCAAGTCTGTTCCTATCCCGGCAAACCATCTGGTATACAGGCTCAAGACCTTCTTGTAATACCAAAAGTGATGTAGCCCAACTGGACAACCTAACAACTGCTGTCTGGTTGTCAGTTATATTGACTGCATCGACCACCCCTTTTAGATATGAAGCCTTTTTTTTGACCGCTTCTACATTAACTCCCCTTGGAGGGCCAAGTTCTCCAGTAAAGGCAAAATGACCTTTTTCTAAAATTTTTTTCAACTTGCTCATGGCCTTACCCACTTTTTTAGGTTTAAAGGTTTAAAATATACATTGACGGAACAAAGAATGGTACCACTCCCTTGTGTTTATTTTTAAAAGAAAATTTGTTGCTTAGTTTTGCTACTTTTAAATGTTTGAATCCCATTGGATCATAGTTAATAAGATTTGATTTTTCTTGTTTATTTAAAATTTCTATTGTTAATTTTTTAGACATATCTAACATATCTGTGACATAATCCCATGAGCTATGGAGCTTTTTTTCAATCATACCCCCATTTATTTCTTTAGAGGTAGATCTAAAAAGATTTAGAGATATACCTTTTTTAAATAGCACCTTCTTTATCTTAAAAGTTGTCTTTTTATTTTTTATTGTCTTTCTGAGCAATAGATCTACATCTTTAAAATCTCGTTTCAGAAGGTCTTTTAAAATAATAAGCTCCCTATTCAAAGACCTATCTATTAAACCTTCAATTAAAACATGAAAGATTTTTCCCCGATTTAATTTAAATAATTGTAACATATTTGGGACAAAATAATTATGTGCTATTACATCAGATGCCAGATGAGATAAATACCCTAAAGAATATGATTTAACACGCATGTCATTTGATTTTAGGAGACTAAATCCTGTATTCCAATTGTGTGTTGGGGCCTTTGATATTTTTTTCCCCTTTCCAATTAATACATCAGGACTTATACAACCATATAAAAAATAATAAGGATACTTTAAAATAACATCTGTCACCTGGGATATGAGTAAATTCAAATTATCAAATACATAGAGACCAATAGATATATGTGACGCTGGTCCCCATGCAAATGCATTTATTGGGAAAAATATTACAATAATGAGAATAAATAAAAGCAATTTATTTTTTGACATGACATTCACCACAGGCAAGGGGACCTTTTTCCCTTTTTTTATGACAGGTAATACACTGTTTGTGGTATGCCTCCATTAGGGGTGTCATATCCGCTGTACTCTTTTTTACTTTGTGGCAGTCAGAACAACTTTGACCCACGCTCATTGCCCCCTCAACCACTTTTCCATTTTCATATACATGATGACAAATAGAACAGTCATATAGTTCAGCCTTTTCATTGTGTTTGTCGTGAACAAATACAGCAGGGGGTCTTTGATAGGTCTTAAAGGCTGGAGATTTTATAAACTTCATGTCTTCCTGTGCAAAACATAATAAACTATAAATCCAAAAAAGACCAAAGAAAAAAATCAATTTTAAGGATATTTTTTGTTTCATATAAGTGCCCCTTTGTTGTTCAACTAGGTTTACCAGAAACTAAAATTTTAATAAAAATATCAGTAAACCCCTTCATTCAAATCAAAAGCCGTCAGCTTATCTAACAAAAAAAAACAAAACATACAAGTTAAAAAATATTTTATTTTTATGGATATCAGTTTCGCAAACATTTTATCTACATACATCAAGCATCTTTGAGATAGCAATTTTTGCCAGCTCCTTAGTCTCACTATTAACTTCTACCTGTTTATAGGTGTCTAAGTTTTCTAATAATGACAAAAGATTGGATTCATTTATCATCTCCATATATTTGCAGGAAGATGTAAACAGTGGAAATATTTGCTTATCTTTATGTTGTTCTTTTAAGCGGTTCACCATATGTATTTCAGTCCCAATAATTATCTTGGTTCCTTGTGGCTGAGATTGGACATATTTTATAATTTTTGAAGTCGACCCCCATGCATCAGCTTCATTTACTACTTCTGGGATGCACTCTGGGTGGACAATAATTTTTGCATCTGGCTTATGTTTTTTACAATCATGAATATGCTCTTTTCTAAAGTTTAGATGCACATCGCAATGTCCTGGCCACACATACAATTTGTATTTTTTGTTGGAAATATCCCCATCTAAATAAGATATCTCCTCATCATCAATTCCCAAGGCCTTTGCAGTATTGAGTGCCAGATTTCTGTCTGGTAGAAAAAGTACTCCGTCGCTATTTTCCATTGCCCACTTTAACATAGTTACTGAATTTGCCGAGGTACAGACACTTCCTCCAAATTTTCCACAAATAGCCTTAACTTTTGCTGAAGTATTTACATATGCAATTGGTATGATCTTTCTATTTTTATTTAATTCAGTTAAAGTAATCTCAATTAATTTTGCAGGAGCAAGGTCTGCAAGGGTGCATCCAGCATTTTTTACAGGAATAAAAACCCGTTGAGACTCATTGGCCAAAATAGCAGTGGACTCGGCCATAAAATAAACCCCACACATGATTATGTATTTTGCCTCAAGTGAAGGTACTTTTCTTGCCAATTCTAAAGAATCTCCAATAAAATTTGCATGCTTTACAATATCATCCCTTTGATAGTGATGGGCTAAAATGCAGAGTTCATCTTTTAATTTATCTTTTATCATTTGGATTTTATCTGAAAGTTTCATACACTTTTCTCCTTGTTTTTATATTTTGCTGAATGCTTTTATTTTTTTATTATTTCATATTGTTAACAATCAATCAAACTTTGAACATTGAACTTAGAACCTTATTTTTATTCCAGATGTTAAACAACCAACCCCCTTGACAGAGAAAGATTTAAAAGCAATTCTCTTTGGCACAAAATATTTAAAAAATCAAGCCAAGGTTATTGCTCAAAGGTGGTAGGGTGGCATGCAAGGAGATAAAAATTCTGTTGGATTAGTTAAAAAGCAATTTTTTACTTTTGCAGAACCACCCAATGAGTTTGTCTTTGAAAGTGGCCAGAAATTAGGACCTATTACCCTTGCCTATGAAACCTATGGGACTTTAAATAGGGACAAGACCAATTGCATACTTGTGTTGCACGCGTTAACAGGTGATTCTCATGCTGCAGGGTATTACATAGAAAATAGCCAGAGACCTGGATGGTGGGAAAATATGATTGGCCCATCAAAGGCCATTGATACAAATAAATTTTTTGTGGTGTGTTCCAATGTAATTGGTGGTTGTATGGGCTCAACAGGCCCTAATTCAATCGATCCAAAGACAAATAGGCCATATGGACTGAGGTTTCCTTTAGTAACTATAGGAGATATGGTCAGGGCGCAAAAAAGACTTATTGAGCACCTGAAAATAGAGAAACTCCTTGCAGTAATTGGCGGTTCAATGGGGGGCATGCAGGCCCTTGAGTGGAGTGTGAGATATCCTGAAATGGTCAATGGAGCGATTTTGATTGCCACTACTTCACGACATTCAGCAATGGCCATAGCCTTTAATGAAGTGGCCAGACAGGCAATTATGAACGATCCTAATTGGAATAATGGTGATTATTATAATGGAATTCCTCCTGTGCACGGACAGGCAGTTGCCAGAATGATAGGACATGTTACTTATTTATCAGAGGCAGCACTGAAAAAGAAATTTAATAGAAATATTCAAAAAGGACTTAATTCAACCACTATATTTGAAACCAATTTTCAGATATCCAATTATCTTAAATATCAAGGAGAAAAATTTGTAAATAGATTTGATGCAAATTCATTTTTATATCTAACCCGTGCAACAGATTATTTTAATCTTGCAGAATCACATGGAAATGGGTCCCTTGTCCTTGCCCTTTCAAAGGCAAAGGCAAAATTTCTAGTTGTTTCCTTTAGTTCTGACTGGCTATATCCCACTTATCAGTCAAAAGAAATGGTAAAGGCCATGAAGAAAAATGGACTCGAAGTAAACTTTTGTGAAATCCAGATAGACTATGGACACGATTCATTTTTAGTTCCCAATCCAAAATTATCCAGTTTGGTAAAGGCATTTTTAGAAAATCTCTTTTCTGAAATTTAACTTAAAAATGGATAGTCAAAAATGAGATTTGACTTAAAAACTATAGCCACATGGGTTAAGCCAGGAAGTAGAGTGCTGGATTTAGGATGTGATACTGGTGTATTACTGGAATATTTGATACATAAAAAAAATGTCAAGGGCACTGGGATAGAGAAAGACGAAGAAAAAGTGACAATTGGGATTTTAAAAGGTGTCAATGTGATCCAGGGTGATATAAATGAGGAAATATTAGATTATGGTGATCAAACCTTTGATTATGTGATCTTATCTAGAACCTTACAACAGGTGACTCGTCCAGCCTGGCTCATATCACAGATGCTCCGAGTAGGAAGAAAGGGAATTGTGAGTTTTCCAAATTATAGTTATTACAAAAACAGGATCTTTTTCTTTTTAAAAGGTCGTGCCCCAATTTCCAGAGAGCTTCCTTATGAGTGGTTTGACACTCCAAATATCAGGAGGATTGGTATTACAGACTTTAAGAGGTTTTGTAGAATATTTGGTTTCAAGATTGAGAGAGAAATACACATCAGTACATACCATCAGGAAGAAGAAGGAAAGGTAGTTAAATTTTTTCCCAACTTATTTGCAACTTATGGGATATTCATGTTGTCTAAACTTAAAACACAAAGGCAAAACCTCCAATTTCAAGTAAAGGCAACAGCAGGATTTTCACCTTGACCCTGCTTGGTTAATCCCTTAAAAATTTTATTACCTTTTATAACAATGAAGTAGGGGAGAGTTCTATTTTGACTAATTACTTAAGAAAAAAGGAGAATGAAACATGGAAAAAAAAGAAAAGTGCCCCAGATACAAACTAAACTTAGAGTCATGCAACTGCACTTACTCCTCCTGCCCAAGACGTGGAATTTGCTGCGAATGTATTAGATATCATAGAGAAAGAGGAGAACTTCCTGCCTGTTATTTTACAGAAGAGGAGGAAAAGACCTATAATAGAAGTATTGAGTTTTATTTCCAGAGAAGGTTTAAGAAATAATGAACCCTTCATCTTTTTATGAATGTTTGCTAAAATGTGTAAGCAATGTATTTGATGGGTATACAAGTGTTCTCTATTTAAAGGATGATAGTTCTCATTATAAAATGGTTTCCTATTTTAGCCTGGGAGACAAGGTAGATAAGACATCAGTGGTAGAGGAAGGAAGGGGTATCCTGGGCTGGATTTTAAAAAATAAAAAGGCCCTGGTTATTAATGATTTTTCCAGGGAAAAAAGAAGGCTCTGTTATTATTTGAATGGAGAGGACAAGACAATAAAGTCCTTTATGAGTACTCCCCTGGCAAATAAAAGAGGAGTTCTTTGTGTTGATAGCAAAAAGACATACACATTTTCTCCAAAGGATCAAAAAATACTTGGTCAATTTGCTGAATTGGTTTCTGTTTTTTTGGAACAACGGGATAGATTTATTAATTATTCAGAAACAGAAAAATTTTATAATTGTCTAAAACTTATCTCCAGTTTAAAACAAAAATATCCCAAATGGGATGAATATTTAGATAATTTGTTAAAGATATTGTGTTTATATACAGGATTTTTATATTGTATTTTTGCAACAAGAGATGAGAGGGGAGAAGGGTATTATCTGGAAAAGATGAATAATATTATAACTGGCTTAGAAGGATATCAAGGGAGGAAATTCCGTATAAATGGCGGGCTTATTGGCTGGGTTTTTAAAAATCACAAAGCAATTATTTTAAGCGACGATCTAAACCAGCGGCCAGTTGGTGCCCTTGTGGGTAGTCCTCTTAAAGGGGAAAAATTCAATACAATAGTATGTTTGCCCATAATAGTTAATTTAAAGACTAGAGGGGTGCTGATTTTTTTAGATCGGGAAAAAAGGGTCATTACACAATCTTTGTCTGAATTTTTTCAGCTCCTAATTGATCATTTGTCTCTTTTTCTGGAAAATCTCTATCTCAAAAATAAATTGAGGGGACGAAAAAAGGGTAGGTAGTTATGTTTTTAAAAAAAATTATCAATTTTTTTGGCAAAGATCTGGCCATGGATTTAGGGACAGCCAACACCCTTTTGTATACTGCAAAAGATGGAATTGTGCTTAATGAGCCCTCAGTAGTGGCACTTGATGCAAGGACTGCAAAAGTGCTGGCTGTAGGCTATGAGGCAAAGGAATTTTTGGGCAGGACCCCTGAGAGGATAAAGGCAGTAAGACCTTTAAAGGATGGGGTTATTGCAGATTTTGAGGTAACCAAGATAATGATTTCCTATTTTATAAAAAAGGTGATTAAAGGTCTTCAATTGGTTAAGCCTAAAATGGTAATCTGCGTGCCCACAGGGATCACACAGGTAGAAATGCGAGCTGTTATAGAATCGGCTCAGCAAGCAGGGGCCAGAGAAGTAAAACTAATAGAAGAACCAATGGCTGCTGCAATAGGCGCTCAACTTCCAATTGAAAAGCCAAAGGGAAATATGGTTGTTGATATTGGTGGAGGTACTACTGAAGTGGCTGTTATTTCCCTATCTGCAGTGGCATATGCAGAATCTGTTAGGGTGGCTGGAGATGAATTAAATGAGGCAATTCAGAGATATTTAAAAGAAAAATATCAAGTCTTAATAGGAGAAAATCTAGCAGAACAGATCAAAATAAACCTAGGATGTGCCTTTTATGAACCCTCAAAAGAGATGAAGGTTATGAAGGTCACAGGAAAAAATATTATGAATGGTGCTCCTTCCATGATTGAATTAACAGAAGAGGAAATAGCCCATTGTATAAAGGAACCAGTGGACATAATTGTGGATTCGGTTATCAGGGCACTTGAGAAGACATCTCCCCAGCTTGTAGCAGATGTAGCTCAAAACGGAATTTTATTAGCTGGCGGTGGAGCACTCTTAAGACGCCTTGATAAATTAATAATGAAAAGGGCCAATATCAACGTTGTTGTTGATGAGGATCCCTTAACAACCGTTGTTAGAGGCACAGGTATAGCAATGGAAAATGAAAAAGCCTATGCACAGGTCTTCATCAATTAGGTAAAAAATAGAGAAAAATAATTATGGATGCAAACAAATTAAAATCTATTTTACAAAGGACTATAGAAGTTGTTGTTTCTGCAGGAAAATTTATAAAAAGTTCTTTTGGCAAAGAGTTAGATATAAGACATAAGGGAGATATTGACCTTGTCACAGAAATAGATGTAGCAGTGGAAAACAAATTAAAAAAAGAACTTAGAAAAATAGTAGATGTAGATTTTCTTGCAGAAGAATCTGCCTCATCCACAAAATTAGGGACCCAACCTATATGGATAGTAGACCCTTTAGATGGCACTACAAATTTTGCCCACTCACTCCCCATAGTTGCCACCTCAGTAGCCCTGTGGTGGGAGGGAGAAGTTGTTTTAGGAGTTATTAATCTACCCATAATTGGTGAGGTGTTTTCAGCTTATAAAGGGGGAGGGGCATATTTAAACTCAAAAAAAATTACTGTATCCAGAGAAAAAGAATTAAAAAATTCCTTAATAGCCACTGGATTTCCATACAATATAAAAGACAAAATAGATGAGGTCATTCCTCCAATTAAGTCTGTTCTCATCTCCTGTCAGGGACTTAGAAGAATGGGGGCCGCAGCAATAGACCTTGCATATGTGGCCTGCGGTAGATTTGAAGGATTCTTTGAACAGGGATTAAAGCCCTGGGATATTGCAGCTGGCCTGCTTATTGTAAAAGAAGCTGGAGGAATGGTTACTGATTATTTTGAAAATCCCATTTCTCTATATTCCCCCAATATATTAGCATCAAATGGAATCATTCATTCCCAACTCTCAAACCTGATTGTGAATTCAAAAAAATAAAAATTCAATTACATGAACTTGGAAATATTATCTCTTTTTAAAATAAGCAAGATATTCCTGATTTCCCTTTGGACCTTTAATCTTTGAAGGAACTACACCTAGAAATATCATTTCTAAGTGGTTTTTTGCAAATTCAACTACTTTATTAATTGCCTTTTGCTGTAGCATGTAATCCCTTACAACGCCTTTTCCAATCTCTTTTTTACTGAGTTCAAATTGTGGTTTTATAAGACAAATAAGTTCTCCTTGAGGTTTTAAAAATTGAAGGGATGGTGGAATTACTTTTGTCAGAGAGATAAAAGAACAATCAATTGTTACAATATCTACCTGTTCTGGGATTAAATTTGGGTCTATATATCTAATATTTGTTTTTTCAATATTTATCACCCTTGGATCCTTTCTCAATTTATAGTGGAGCTGGCCATACCCTACATCAACAGCATATACTTTTTTTGCACCATATTTTAGAGAGCAGTCAGTAAATCCACCAGTAGAGGCTCCAACATCAAGAACAATTTTGTCTTTAAAATCTATTTGAAACCCTTTTATAGCACTAAGTAGTTTAAATCCACCCCTGCTGACAAATCTATTTTGTTCTTTTATAATTATTTTTTCTGTAATTTCAATTAATTGTCCTGGCTTTTTAATTTTTTCTAATTCTCCTTTTTTTTCAATAAATGCAAGGCCAGCCATAATTAGCCTTTTTGCCTTTTCTCTACTTTCTGAAAGTTTCCTTTCAACCAGGAGTTGGTCTGCCCTTAATCTATTTTTTGCCATACTTGAAATCTGTGTTGGTTTAGGATAGTTAGTTTGGATACAATGGAAGACAAGATACAGATTATTTTTGTTTTTTTGACTAATCTATAAGGCGTTGAGGGTAAAGCTTTTTTTTGCAGAAATTTTTGTATTGAATTTTTTTGAATAGGATTTATTGTGTTTTGTGATTAAATGACATATTTTAAAAATTTAAAAAGGAGGACTTAAGATGGCTGTAAAGATAGGTTTAAATGGTTTTGGTAGAATAGGGCGTTATGTGACCAGGCTGCTGGCAAATGATCAGGATGTTGAAATAGTTGCAGTAAACGCCCGTGCAGACAACAATACTTTAGCCCATTTACTCAAATATGATTCTGTGCACAGGAAATTTGAAGGTGAAGTTGTGCCAAATGATGAGGGATTTTTATTAAATGGAAAGCAGATAAAGGTCACAAGAAAAGGTCCAGGGGAGTGGGAATGGGGCGATCTAGGAGTTGATATTGTGCTTGAGACCACAGGAAAGTTCAGGGACAGGGAGTCCTGTGAAAAACACCTATCATGCGGTGCAAAAAAGGTCTTGATTGGTGCTCCAGGTAAAAATCCTGATATTACAATAGTTATGGGAGTTAATGATTCAGAACTAAAACCTGACCATAACATAATCTCCAATGCCTCATGTACAACCAATTGTATGGCACCACCAACCAAGGTTATTCATGAAAATTTTGGAATTGTCCGCGGCCTTATGACCACTGTTCATTCATACACAATGAGCCAGAGGATCTTAGATGGCTCTCATAAGGACTTAAGGCGTGCCAGGGCAGCTGCCATGTCCATGATCCCAACCACAACAGGCGCAGCAAAGGCAGTAACTGAAGTTATTCCAGCTTTAAAAGGTAAATTAAATGGTATGGCAATAAGGGTTCCAACCCCAAATGTATCCTTAGTAGATTTGACTGTTGAATTAGAAAAAGAGGTCACTAAAGAAGATTTAAATAATGCTCTTAAAAAGGCATCAGAAAATGAATTAAAGGGAATTATGGATTATACTGAAATTCCACTTGTATCTGTAGATTATGTATCAACTCCCTATGCAGGCATTGTAGATGGGCTACTTACTGAAGTTATAGATGGAAAACTTGCCAAACTCATTATCTGGTATGACAATGAATCTGGTTTTTCAAATCAGCTTGTAAGACTCACAAAAAAGGTTGCAACAATGTTATAAAAGATATTTTTCATAATCTGGAAAACAGGGCAGGCCATCCTGCCCTTTTTATTTTAATAAAAAGGAGCTTATGATGGACTTTGTGCACCTACATTGCCATACAGAATATTCTCTTTTAGATGGCGCTATTAGAATAAAAGATTTATGTGACAAGGCATTAGAGTTTGGCATGGATACAGTTACTATTACTGACCATGGAGCAATGTTTGGATGCCTTGAATTTTATTTAACTGCAAAAAAATATGGCCTTAAACCCATCATAGGATGTGAGGTCTATGTAGCTCCTGAACACAGAAAAAAGAAAGGGGGTGGATCTATTGGTGATGCTGGATATCACCTTGTGCTTTTGGCAAAAGATAAGGTCGGTTATCACAACCTGATTAAATTAGTAAGTCTTGGATATTTAGAAGGATTTTACTATAAACCCAGGATAGATTTTGAATTACTTGAAAAATATAATGAAGGGTTAATTGCACTCTCTGCCTGCTTAAAAGGAGAAATACCCTATGTCTTGATGAGACAAGGGATGGACAGAGCTATTTCTGTTGCAAAAAAATACTCTGATTTATTTAATGGCAGGTTTTACCTTGAGCTAATGGCAAATGGTCTTGAAGAGCAGAAAGAATTAAACGACAAATTAATTGAACTATCAAAAGCAACTAAACTGCCTTTAGTTGCAACAAATGATTGTCATTATTTAACCAGAGATGATGCCCATGCCCATGATATCTTATTGTGTATTCAAACCAACTCTCGGTTTGACGATGCAAAAAGAATGCGTTTTGGTTCTCAAGACCTATATTTTAAATCTCCAGAGGAAATGTTGAAAGAATTTTCTCATGTGCCTGAAGCTTTAGAAAACAGCGTAAAAATTGCCAGGGAATGCAATTTAGAATTAAAGCTTGGTGAGCCTCATTTTCCTGTCTATGTCCCAAAAGGTGGTAGAAGTTTGGAAGAAGAATTTAAGAGATTGGCAAGAGAGGGTTTAAAACAAAGGCTTAAACAACTTAAATATCCTGTTAATGAAAAGGAATATTACGATCGCTTAGAAAAGGAAATAGAGGTTATATGTAAAAAGGGCTTCCCTGGATATTTTTTAATTGTTCAAGACTTTATCACATGGGCAAAGTCTAAGGGGATACCAGTTGGACCAGGAAGGGGATCTGCAGCAGGGTCGCTTGTTGCCTATGCCCTGAAAATTACCAATTTAGACCCAATAAGATATAATTTGCTTTTTGAGAGATTCTTAAATGTGGAGAGAGAGAGCCTTCCAGATATTGATGTTGATTTTTGCTATAATAGAAGGGAAGAGGTAATAAAGTATGTAACAAAAAAATACGGCAAGACTAATGTAGCCCAGATAACCACCTTTGGTACCATGAAGGCAAAGGCAGCAGTAAAAGACGTTGGCAGGGCACTTGGCATGAGCTATCAGGAAACAGACAATATAGCCAAACTCATACCAAATGACCCAAAAATCACTATTGATAAGGCCATAGAAATGGAGCCTGAATTAAAAAATAAGGTAGAAACAGATCCAAAGGTAAAGGAATTGATAGAAGTATCCAGAAGATTGGAAGGGTTGTGTAGACATGCATCAACCCACGCTGCTGGGATAGTTATCTCTGACAAACCAATGATAGAGTATCTTCCATTATATCTCGGAAAAAGGGGTGAAGTAGTTACCCAGTATGATATGAAAATGGTTGAAAAGGTTGGCCTTATTAAATTTGATTTTCTGGGGCTTAAGACCTTAACTGTTCTTAGTGACGCAGTTAGGCTTGTAAAAGAAAACAGAGGGATTGATATAGATTTAGAAGATATTCCTTTAGATGATAAAGAGACCTTTGAACTATTATGTAAGGGTGAAACAGATGGTGTGTTTCAGTTAGAGAGCTCAGGCATGAGAGATGTTTTAATCAGACTAAAACCTACTTGTTTTGAAGACCTAATTGCGCTTTTGGCTTTGTATAGACCTGGTCCTTTGGATAGTGGGATGGTGGATGATTTTATTGAGAGGAAACATGGAAGGGTTGAAGTAACCTATCCCCATCCAAAATTAGAGCCAATCTTAAAAGAGACCTATGGGGTGATATTGTATCAAGAGCAGGTCATGAGGATTGCATCTGACCTTGCCAATTACACCCTTGGAGATGGTGATATTTTAAGGAGGGCAATGGGAAAAAAGATTCCTGAGGTAATGGCAGAGCAGAGGAACAAATTCTTAAAAGGTGCAAAACAAAATGGAGTAGATGAGGATGTTGCCAATTATATATTTGATTTAATGGAAAAATTTGCAGGATATGGATTTAACAAATCCCATAGTGCTGCCTATGCCTTAATTTCTTATCAAACTGCGTACATGAAGGCCCATTATCCTGTAGAGTTTATGGCAGCCTTGCTCACATCTGAAGTAGGAAATCCTGATAAAGTTATAACTCATATAAATGCCTGCAGGGAAATGGGAATTGAAGTCCTAAAACCAGATATAAATAAAAGTTCTGAATACTTCTCAGTTAAAGAGAACTCAATCTTGTTTGGACTATGTGCAATCAAAAATGTTGGAATAAATGCAGTTAAGGAGATTATAGCAGAACGCAATAGAAATGGTCCATATAGATCTTTAAAAGATTTTTGCAACAGGGTCTCTTTAAGAAAAATAACAAAAAGGGTATTGGAGTATTTAATTAAAAGCGGAGCCTTTGACGGATTTGGTTATACCAGGCGGGGTATGTTTGAAAGTCTGGATAAAATAGTAGGTAAGTTGCAAAAAAAGGCCAGAAAGAAAAAAAGACCAGGTATTGTTGTGCCCACCCTGTCTCTATGTACTAAGGGAATCTTAGATGAATCCTTACAAGATGAGGAAGAAATTGAGGAGCTAAATAGAGAGGAGTGGGAAGAGGAGGAAAAATTGAGGTATGAAAAAGAGGCTCTAGGATTTTACGTATCTTCCCATCCCCTGTTAAAATATAAAAATAAAATTAACTTACTTCACACAACTCCAATTAAAAGATGTTTGGAACTTCCAAATAATAGTGAAACAAATATTGCAGTTATAGTTACTGCAGTTAAAGAAAAGTTGACCAAAAAGGGCGATAAAATGGCCTTTTGCCAGGTAGAAGACCTATCAGGGATTGCTGAGATGGTATTGTTTCCCGATATGTATCAGAAGATAAAAAATTATTTAGAGGGAGATATTCCCCTTTTGTGCAAGGTGAAGACAGACCTAAAAGAGATAGAACATCCATCCTCAGAAGAGGATAATTATAAGAAGGTTAATTTTGTGTGTCTTGATGTAAATCTGTTAGATCAAGTTAGAATAGACGAGGACACACCTTTTATAATTGAAGTAGAAAAATCATTATTAACCAATACTAATATTGATAGTTTAAAAAACATAATTAAAAATAACCCAGGGCCTAATCCCATTCATTTAAAGGTATTGTGTGATAATGCCATCTGTGAAATAAAATTAGGTCCAGAATTTTGTATTGCATTAACAGATAAATTTGATAAAGAAATAAGCCAGTGGAAAAATAACACATGGATTACACATTGAACTGGGAGCCTTTGTTATGAAAAAAAAATCAATCTTCAAGCTGAAGATATCAACTCATTTTAGTTCATCCCACCAATTAAGAAATTATAATGGAAAATGTGAAAATCTCCATGGCCACAATTTTGTTGTGGAAGTAGTTGTAAAGGGCAATGAGTTAGACAAAGATGTTGAATACTTAATAGATTTTAAAATACTTAAAAAGATGCTAAATGAAATCATTGAACCACTAGACCATGTTCATTTGAATAATGTTCCTCCTTTTGATAAGATCAATCCTTCTTCTGAGAATCTTTCTAAGTATATCTACAAGGAGATGGAAAAAAAACTTGAGCCATATAGAAACGTTGAGGTTGAACAGGTGGGTGTTGCTGAGAATATTGGCAGCTGGGCCTTTTACATGGAGGGTGAAAACGAGCTATGAGAATAGTAATTCAAAGGGTCAAATTTGCAGAAGTAATGGTTGAAAAAAGGTCTGTAGCAAGAATTGAAAAAGGACTTTTTTTGCTAGTTGGATTTTCAAATAAGGACAAAGAGATCTATAAATCCTCTTTATGGTATAAAATTATAAAAAAGATTCCAGAGCTCAGGATATTTTCAGATGATGATGGTAAATTTAATCTTAGTTTGATGGATGTAGATGGAGAAATATTGGTTGTTTCCCAATTTACTCTGTATGGTGATATGAAAAAGGGAAAAAGACCATCTTTTACAAATTCAGCCCCTTATAAAGAGGCAAAAGAACTTTATAATGCATTTATAAAAGATTTAGATGAGATAATGCCAGGAAGGGTTAAACAGGGCATTTTTGGCGCAAATATGGACATTAATTTGTGTAACTCTGGACCAGTAACTTTAATTCTAGACAGTGACTTTATGTAATTATGAGAAGTTCTTTTTTAATAAAGATACTTTGTTCTAATAAGGATGAATTATTAGCCCACGCCTTAAACAAGGTATTTTTTGAAGCAGGTTCAGTAGAAATTAAATACAGTGAAAGTGATGATAATTTTTTAGAAGATTATTATAAAGTAAGGCCAGATATAATTGTAGTTGACTCATATAAATTTTCTGTTGAAGTTATTAATTATATTAGAAATCAAGCAAATGATTCTGATGTATATATTTTAGTTATACTGGATAAGTCTGAGTTTGAACTAAAAGAAGAAATCTTAAACCAGGGAGCAGATGATTTTTTAATCAAACCTTTCTCTTATGGAGAAGAGGAGATAATTTCAAGATTAAATGTGGCAAAGAGACACACGATTTTGTATAAGCAATTAACAATTGCATATAATAGACTATCAAAAGAAATTGAAACAGTAAGTATCTTACAAAAAAAACTCTTGCCTAAATCAACACTTGAATTCCCTGGAGTGTTTATTGATTTTTTTTATGAACCATCTGATAGGGCAAGTGGAGATTATTTTGATTTCTTCCCTGTAAAAGAAAATATTTTACGTGCTGTTATAGCGGATGTATCAGGCCATGGTTCAAAGGCTGCATTTATAATGTCAATGGTCAGGGCATTAGTTCGCGTGTCCAAGAAAATAGTTATGCCCTTAGATGAACTACTTAGTACTATAAATAATGAGCTCATAGAGGTGATGGGGGAGGATATAGACTTTGTTACTCTATTTGCTGCTGATATTGATGTGAAGAATAGAGAGCTCTTATATATTAATGCGGGCCATTGTCCGGGGATGTTGGTAACAAAAAAAGGTGATATAATTTTATTAGAGGCAGATTATAGTATTCTTGGATTCTTTGCTCAAGAATTTCATATAAAAAAAATATCAATTCAAGATTGCAAAGGTATTTTACTTATAACTGATGGATATTATGAATGGAACTTGGATAGAAATAATATCTGGGGATTTAATAATTTCAAAAAATTTTTAGAGGAGATTTTTACAAGAGAAAAAGAATTTTATCTTGATATGCTGGAAGGTTATTTAAATAATCAATTAGAACTTCCTCCAATGTATAGAGATGATAGAAGTGCCTTATGGATAAGGTTCAAAAATAATAATTTGCATAAAATTTCAACAACATAGATTAAGCCAGGAGATCCAGTATGGGAACTTTAAATTTCAAAAAAGAAAAAAAGTATAACATTATAAAATATTCAGGAGAATTGACCCTGGATGTTGTAGAAGAATTAAAAGAAGAAATTTCAAAATTTATTAATGAATGTGACAATGAGAAGTCTTTGGTCTTTGATCTATCAGATATTTCTTTTATGGATAGCTCTGGTATAGGATTTTTGGTACATTTAAATAATGTAAACAAAACAAAAAACAAAAAATTATATTTATTAAATCCATCAGGAGCAGTAAAGAAAACTCTTTCTTTGGTGAACCTTTTGAATTTTTTTGAGATTATTGAAGATGAGAGTGAGCTGGATATAGAAATTGAAAATATTTAAGAGATATAATTTTGTTCCTTGTCAAGATTTGGTGATATTATAAATTCTTGCTTTACAAATTCACTCAAAATTGCTTATTTTTTAACACCCCTTGACTTTTTCATGTCATTGTGTAGTGACCCTTTAAAAGGGGATGATAACCAGGATTATAATTATGTCTTATTTTAGGAAATTAAATCAAAAATTGGATCAACTCCATGAGCTTTTAAATAAAAAACAGAGATGGCTGATCTTATGCGTTGCAGACCCCGACGCCATGGCATCAGCTATGGCCTTAAAAAAAATATTGGTGAGAAAGGTAGAGAATGTGGGCATTGCAATGGTAAATGAGGTAACCAGACCAGATAATCTGGCCATGATAAAGTACCTAAAGATACCTATCCAAAAATTAACTCCGCCCCTTGCTGTTCAATATGACAAATTTGCACTTGTGGATTCTCAGCCCCATCACAATCCTGAATTTTCAAACTTTAAATTCAGTATTGTTATAGATCATCATCCAATCTCAAAGGAAAATCCTGTGGAGGCAGACTTTGTAGAGATTCAGCCAGAATATGGTGCAAATTGTACAATACTCACAGAGTTTTTATACAATTTAAAGCTTAGACCTGGACGACTTTTGGCTACTGCACTGCTCTATGGAATAAAGACAGATACCCATAGTTTTGAAAACAATTTCCATGATGCTGATATGCGGGCATTCAGGTATTTGAGTAAGCTTGCCCACCAGAATCTCTTAAGAAAAATAGTGCGCAGTGAATATAAATTAGAGTGGCTTAAATATTTTTCCCAGGCCTTAAAAAAAGTGCGAGTGATTGGAGATGGACTTACTGTGTTTATGGGTGAGGTGGATTCTTCTGATATTCTGGTTATCTTGGCAGACTTTTTCATGAAGATCCATGATATTTCCTGGGACATAGTAACTGGAATCTTTGATGGCAAACTAATTGCGATTTTCAGGGGAGATGGGATAAAGCACAACATGGGGAATCTTGCCAAAAAACTCTTCGGAGACGTTGGAAGTGCTGGGGGACATAAGGCAATGGCCAGGGCTGAAGTAGATATGGAAAAAATAAATGAACACCCTCAACAATTTTTGTGGGATAGGATGGAAGGGTGTACAATCCTGAAAAAACTCAAGAAAAAAGAAAAAAATGAAAGAGCTCTCTAATAAACTTAAACTATCAAGACCTCCCATCTATCTAATAGATGGCTCATCTTACATTTATCGTGCCTTTTATGCTTTATCAGACTTAAAGACCAAGGAGGGATTTCCTACAAATGCATTGTTTATTGTTTTGCGAATACTCTTAAAGGTCTTAAAACAGGAAGAACCTCAATATGCATGCTTTGTTATTGACGGAAAAGGACCAACCTTTCGCAACAAGATAGATACCCAATATAAGGCCAATAGGCTCAAGATGCCTGAGCCCCTCATCCAGCAGATTCCTCCTATTCTTGAAGGAGCAAATCTACTGGGAATAAATACAGTGGTGGCAGAAAATTTTGAAGCTGACGACTACATTGCTTCAATGTGCGAATTCTTTAAAAAACAAATGCCTGTTATAATAGTTGGATCAGACAAAGATCTATTCCAGCTCTTAGACCACAATGTATTTATCTGGGACCCATCAGGAAAACAGGATAAGATATTAACTCCAGATGAATTTATTAAACAAAAGGGATTTTCACCTAAATTGTGGCCATTATATCAAGCCTTTATTGGAGATAGTAGCGATAATATAAAAGGAATACCAGGCATAGGACCAAAAACAGGACTCACAATATTAAAAAGATTTTCCTCTCTAGAGGAAATATTTAATAATTTAGATAAACTTCCTCCTAAAATACACAAAAAACTGATAAATCAAAGAGAAAATGTAGAGAGATTTTTAGAACTCACTACCTTAAAAAAAAACGTACCCATCTCAACTGACCTTAATTTTTATAAAGTAAAGAAAAAAGATGTTGAAAAACTCAGGCCATTTTTTGAAAAATATGAATTTTATAGCCTTATAAAAGAATTAGATCTAAAACAAAACAAGGATCAAAACAAAAAGGACTTAAATACACATCCTACAAAAATCCAGATACAGGAGTTTAAACAACTGGCAGAGGGAGATGTTATTTCTGTATCTATAAATAAATCTTTTAGTGTTTCAACAAAAAAATATGAATCTCCTGTTAAACACAAAGAAGATATCTTAAAAATAATAGATAAAGCCAAAAAGGTATATGTTCTTTCAATAAAAGAACTTATTTATAAACTTGAAAAAGATGAGATTTCTCTGACCAATCTATTAGATTTATCCTTAGGTGCATATTTAATAGAACCAGAACTACGAGACTACTCCTTAAAAAGTCTTGCCTCAAGATTTTTACCAAACAAAGATATAGGACCTGGTGGTAGGGCGATAATTGATATTGGAGAATATATCTTTGATTTATTAGAAAAAAGTGATTTATTTGATTTATATGAGGATATAGAACGGCCCCTTGTCCCAATCCTTATTTCCATGGAAAAAAATGGGGTTAAGATAGACAAACAAAAGTTTATGGATTTTTTAGAGGAAGTGCAAAGTGAGCTGGAAAAGTTAACAAAGAAAATTTATTTTTATGCAAAAGAAGAGTTTAACATAAGGTCAAGTAAACAACTTGCCCATATTCTCTTTAAAAAAATGGGTCTTAAGCCAGGCAAAAAAACCCCTAAAGGGGATTTTTCAACCGCTAGTGAGGTCCTGGAATCAATTAAAAATCAGCATCCAATTATAGAGGATATCCTAAAATACAGGAAATTAGAAAAACTCAGATCAACATATTTAATACCCCTTCCTGATTTAGCAGACAAAAATTCCAGGATACACACCACCTTTAATCAATTAGCCACAGCAACAGGAAGGCTTTCTTCATCAAATCCAAATTTGCAAAATATCCCCATAAAGGGCGAGTTTGGCCCAAAGATGAGGTCCTGTTTTATTCCAGAAAATGGCAATGTCATGATTTCTGCAGACTATTCACAAATTGAACTCAGGGTCCTTGCACATTTCTCAAAGGATCCATATCTGGTCAATGCATTTTTAAATAACATGGATATACATGCCTCTACTGCTGCTGCCCTTTTTGACAAATCTCCTGAACAAGTTACAAGAGATGAGAGGAGGCGGGCAAAGACAATAAATTTTGGCCTGATATACGGTATGGGTCCTAAAAAACTCTCAAATGAACTTGGAATTTCTATAACAGAGGCAAAAAATTTTATAAAAAAATATTTTAGCAAATTAACAGGGGTAAAAAGATTTTTTGAACAGGTAGAAGCTGAAGCAGAAAAGAATCTTTGTGTTACCACACTTTGTGGAAGAAAAAGGCACCTGCCAAATATCAATTCCAGAAATAACAACCTAGTATCCCAGGCAAAAAGGATAGCGATCAATACAAAGATCCAGGGTAGTGCTGCAGATATTATAAAACTTGCTATGATTAAGATTGCCAATAACAAAGACCTTAAAGATATGGGAATTAAGCTCCTTTTACAGATCCACGATGAACTCTTATTTGAATGTGAGAAAAGTCATGGTCAAGATGCTGCTACTATTATTAAAGAAATTATGTCATCAGTTTGGGAATTAGAAGTCCCCCTTGTGGTTGATATAGGCATTGGAGAAAACTGGGCAGAGGCCCATTAAAAAAATCAAGGAGTTAAAATGTATTGCAAATATAGACTACTTACACCTGGCCCCACTATGATCCCTCAAGAGATTGAACTTGCAATGGCAAAGCATGTTATACACCACAGAAAAGAAGAATTTAAATCTATAATGATTAAGCTCCAGGAAAAACTAAGACTCCTTTTTGGAACAAAGAATGAAGTATTGATCCTCTCTTCATCTGGAACAGGTGCAATGCAGGCAGCTGTCTATAATTTATTCAATAGAGGAGAAAAAGTAATTGTAATACATGGGGGAAAGTTTGGTAAAAGGTGGCATGAAATAGCAAAAATAAAGGGTTTGGACGTTATTTTAATGGAAATTCCATGGGGAGAAGCTGTAGATATAGATAAATTACATACATTAATAAAAAAGAATAAAGACATCTCAGGAATACTCGTACAGGCATCAGAGACTTCAACAGGAATATTACATCCAGTAGAAGAGATTGGTAAATTAACTAAAGATGAAAATATATTGTTGGTTGTTGATGGTATCTCAGCAGTTGGCATCTCTCCTCTTCCAATGGATAAATATCACATAGATTGTCTTATAACAGGTTCCCAAAAGGGGTTGATGGTTCCTCCAGGATTGTCATTAATCAGTCTGAGTAATAAGGCATGGGAAAAGGCAAAAAATGTAAAAAGGGAGGATTTTTATTTTTACCTTTTAGGAGAGAGGGAAAAGATTAAAACAGGCCAGAATTTATACACATCCCCTGTAAATCTTATTTATGGTCTAAAGGCTTCAATGGAGATATTATTCAAAAAGCCATTACAAGAGACTTATAAAAAATATTGGGCACTCACCCAGATGACCAGATGGGGAGTAAGTGCTTTAGGGCTCGAGTGTTTTGCAAAGAAAAATTACACCTGGGGACTTACCAGTGTAAAACTTCCTCAAGGAGTAGATGGGCAGGAGTTTGTTAAGTTTTTGGCTAAAAAATTTAATTTATATATAGCTGGAGGACAAGACCATTTAAAGGGCAAGATAATAAGGATAGGTCATATGGGTGATGTGGATTTTGGAGACCTCCTTTTTGTCCTGTCTGCTATTTCTTCAGCATTAAAGAGTTTATATAACTTTACTCCAAAAACTCCAGATTTTTTAGAACAGGCATTTTTTAAGTATCAAGAAGCTATTGCATATGGATATCCTGGGATGGAGTAAAGATGCTAAAGGGATTTAAAAGGCAACAATAGGGCGAGATTTTAATTTTGGGTTAGGCAATTTTATGGATAATGGAATGGATATAGTTATTGGAACCATATTTGAATTTAATGTTACTTTTTTTAAGAGTTGATGTCACAGGCTGGATAATATCAGTAAGACTTGGAGATGAATTCTCGTCAAAAGGGGGAGAAATCATATTCGCTGGGTGGTCATTTTTTTCCACTAATTTTTTCATTTCTTCAACCTGTTTTCTGTATTTTTCAATTTTGGCCTTTAAAGCCATTTGGTCTGCCTTGGCAGCAACGGCCCTGTCTTGAGGGGAGGGATCAGAAGGTGCAAGGGCTGCTCTTTTTATCACCTGTGCCTTTCTTATGGTTGCATCTGGATTACCTGGTACAGGTGAAACATCTATTTTTACTTCTCCAGCAACAGCGTATCTATTTCCGTCTGGACCAATGACATAAGAATATTGAGGACCTCCTCTCACATAAGGGCCACCAGCAGCAATATGGGCCTGTTCATGGGCCTTTACATGGGCATCGATCCTTTTTAATTTTTGAATCTCTTGCTCTTTTTTTGGGTCAGATTTGTTGTTTTTACTGAGGCTTAATTTGCCATCTTTATTTTCTGAAGATTTGGTTTCCTCATTGGGTTTATTTGAGGTGGGAGGCTGGCTATTTTCATTATTTTTTTTATCCATTTTATTTTGAACATTTAGGCTTTTTTCAGAAGGGTCTTTGTTATTTGTTGGTATACCAAAATAAATATCACTAGATTGGACAGAATATATGTTCATTATGACTCCTCTTTTTAAAACATCCTTTATTCAAAACTCTCTCATTCTTAAGTAGGCTCACAAAATCGCGCCATGTAATGGCTTCCAAAGGTAGATACAATCTTTTTCTAATATAGGATATCTTAAAAAAATAAACTTTCCTTTGTCAAGATCCCTTCGTAGGTATCCAAGTTTTTAAAGAGCAATATAAATTTCCCCATAAAATTAAACTAATAAATTAGAATGAAAATGTGTTTTTATTGATTCTTCATTGATTCTTCTATTCCACTTAGAAATGAGTTTAGTCCTATTTTTAGGACTTCAGGGATATTATTATCTTTAATAAATGTTTTTATTTTTACATTTTCCTTTCCTGATATTGAACTTAATACAAGCTCTCCCAATCTAAAAATAGAAGAGATATCTTTTATATTGCCTTTTTCATATTCATCAGATAAGATAAAAAATTCTTCCATAAAAGATGCATATTTCTTATTTAAAAGAAGATTTTCTAATTGTTTAACAAAAAATTCCTTTTTGTTTTTTGATATAAGTTCACTATTATTAACAATGTCAAATATAGATATGTGTCTTTCATTTAATTTTTTAAAGATGCATCTATTTTTTATTAGTTTATTTTGCTTTTTTATAGCAATTTTTACTGCATCATATACAGCCTTTGCAATTAATTCTCCTAGTTTTGAATGTCCGCCAGCATTGTCTAAAATAAATTTTCCATCTCCTTGAACAATGATTATATTATCTGTCCCTGTGCCTGTTGCCTGATATCTTTGTGGATTATATGAACTTCTTATATCAAGATCACTTAATAGCGCACTCTTTGCTTCTGTTGCAGTAATTATAGCTCTGGTCATTGCCCGGGGAGTGAGTTTTACATTTGTCATTATTATCATATTGATTGTACCTGGGTCAATTTCATAATAATTCCCTACATCCTTAGACATTCTCATAGCATTGGTCTGAACCCCTGCAGTTGCAAACACATATACGAGTAAATCTTTGTATTGTTTTTTGATCATGGCCAGATTATCCATATCTGCTCCTGTAAACAAGAAACTGGAATTCTCTTTTTTAAGTTGTAGAGCTTTATATATCCTGTTTCTGGATTTTTTTAATCCCAGGTGATGGGTAATTCTCCAACAAGGAGGAGGTGTATAATGATTGCCAATATTTATTATATTATATCTAGGGCCTTCTAATGTAGATATTATGTTCATTGGTGCTTTAAAGGTTATGAGTATTGTTTTATTTATAAAGTCAAATATAGATGATTTTATGAAGTACACATTTTTAATATAATCAAGAGATACAGGTATTTTTCTTTTTGATATTATTTTATCTTTGTTTACCCAATATCTCTCATCTAAAAATTCTTTAGAATATATATCAGATGCCAGCCAGGATACAAAATAGCCAGTATGTGCAGAGAGACGACAGGTCAAGGCACATGGATATGAATAAATGCGATTATTTCTTATAGCCGATACAGCACTCCATTCTGGAAGACTTTTTATCTTATTTATCAATTTACTATCCCCGCCACAAAAATACACAACTTGAGGATTAAAGGTTATCCAATCTTTTTTGCTTACCTCAACAATTGCACCATCTCCCTGAAAGGAGGGTGGAATACCTCCTGCCAATCTGATGAGTTGGTTTTGAAAGGAGTTTACAGTAGGGGTCATTAAGACATTCCTGCCCATTATCCTCATAACCCGTAATCTTTGTTGTTTTTTAATATGATTTAATTTTTTTTGAATATGGTCTAATTGATGTTTAATTTTATTAATTAACTTTAAACCATCATCTTTTTTCTCAAATATATTTGATAAAATTTTAATTGTTTTATATAAAGAATTAATATCCTTTGGCTCGAAGACAACTATCTTTACACCATCTTTTTTTAATTCATTTATAGCTTCTATATTTTTTTTTGAACAAAAAATTATATCAGGATTTATTTCTTTTATTTTTGTTACTGAGGGATATAAAAAACCTCCCACTATATATGCATCATCTATTTCATACTCGTCATAATATGTTATTCCTTTAATATGTTCTCTTTCTCCTATTTCATACAAAATTTCAGTAATAGATGGAGAAAGAGACACGATTCTTTTGGGCTTTTCAGTTAATTCTATAAAATTTTTAGCATCATCGAAAAAATTTACCTTATAAGAGTATGAAACAGATGTATATAATAATAACGACATAACTATAATCCCAATTTTTTTTAAATTCATAATTTTGATATACTCCATTTTCTCTTAACCACTATTCCTAAAAAAATATAAATTTGTTGTATACCTGTTTTATAATATTTAAAAAATATTGTACTGCAAAATTTTAATTTGTAGTTTTGTTAATTTTTTTTAGGCATAATTTTCTTAAATGATTTTTCTATAATCATAGACAGAAGTTTTAGCCCTTCAATGGCGCGAGGTGAAGGACGGTTGAAAAAATCTGAATTTACAACATATACATTTGAATATTTTACTGCGTTGATGTCTTTGTATTTTTCCCAGAATTTTTTTAGGTTGTTTAAATTGTGTTCTGAATGTACCATTGATGTTATGATTATAATATCTGGATTTAATGCCATAACCTGTTCAACAGATATCCTTGGATATCCTTTAAAATTTTCAAATATATTTACACCCCCGGCTATCTTTATTAAATTATTTATGAGTGTATTTTTACCAACTGTAACCATTGGATCCACTCCTATTTGAAAAAATACTGTTGGGGGGTTTATATACAAGGAAGCTCTTTTTTGAACTAACAACACCTCTTTCTTTAATCTTTCTACAACTATTTTGGCCTGTTTCTCACATCCAACGATTTCCCCAAGAACAATCATTGTAGAAAATAAAGACTCCATATCTCTTGGATCTACAACAAAGACTTTTATTCCAAGTTTTTTAAGTTTAAATATAATGCTTTTGGGATTGCCATCTTTAGTGCCAATACACAAATCCGGTTTTAGCGCAATTATCTTCTCAATACTTGGAGATATATAAGAACCTACCTTTGGCAGGTCTTTTACTTGTTCTGGATAATTGCAAAATTGAGTAACACCTACTATCCTATCTCCTGCCCCTATTTCAAAAAGACATTCTGTTATACTTGGTGCAAGGGAAACTATCCTTTTTGTGTGAAAAGGGAGAGTTATAACTGTACCTGACAGACCTATTATTTTTTTACCATAAACTGAGAATGCTGCTAAAATTACAATAATAAAAATTAAAATTTTAAAGCTATATTCTTTCATAGTTTAAAATAAAATAAGTCATTTAGAGATTTCCTGTTTTTTTCCCTAATAATAAACTTTTACCTCATAGTAAATGATAGTTCTTGTTCAGATAGGTCTTCTGACTCAAAGGATAATCCTCCTTCTCCCTGTTGATAAGGTGCCCTTTTGGAAAATTCGACGGGAGAAACTGCGCTTTTCCTGGCCTTTAATCCACAAGGCATTTTCCAGTTCTCGTGATCACAGCCGTGGGCTGTAACTGAGTGTCACCTCGCCTTTTAAGCCAAAAAAATATCCGAACCTTATTTTTTAAACTCAAATTTTTCAATCATTTATATTTATTTTTTTTGTGAGTCAATATAAAAAACTTGACAATTAATCTTATTTAATTTAATTAGACTAATCAAATAATTTAAGACAATCTTAACTTAGATGGTCCTGTTAATAATAGGTGACAAAATAAATTATGTATTTTTTTACTTTTTAACTTAGATTTATCTAATTTAATTAAAGAAATCTAATTAAACTAGGAGGAAAGTTTATGAAGTTAAAATTAAGTGAAATGAAGGTTGGGGAGCAAGGCAAAGTGGTGGGCTATGGCTCAGGGAAAAAGCAGTATCTAGACAAAATTTTTTCTATGGGACTGACTGTAGGGACCGAATTTGAAATAGTACGCATTGCTCCCCTAGGAGACCCTGTAGAGATCAATGTAAGAGGATTTAATTTGTCTTTAAGAAAACAAGAAGCAGACATCCTGCTTGTAGAGAGGAGGGATTAAAATGAAGAACATTACTATTGCACTTATTGGGAACCCAAATTGCGGCAAAACTACTCTGTTTAATCACCTTACTGGTGCAAACCTTAAAGTAGGGAATTGGCCAGGGGTTACTGTAGAAAAAAAGACAGGTACATATCTGTTTAATGGAAAAAAAGTAGATATAGTAGATCTTCCAGGAATATATTCCTTATCTGCTAGTTCATTAGATGAGAAGATCGCAAGGGACTATGTATTATCTCAAGAGGCAGATGTTATAATAAATATATTGGATGCATCTAATTTGGAAAGAAATCTGTATCTTACCTATCAATTGTTAGAGATGGGTGCTCCTGTAATTATTGCATTAAACATGATGGATATTGTAAAAGATAGTGGTATTTCTATTGATATCAAAACTATAAGTGAAACATTAAAATGTCCTGTTGTTCCGATAATAGCAAAAAAGGGTGAAGGTATTGATGTATTGAAAGAAAAAATTGATGAAATGACAAATAACATGGAAAAAGAAAATTTTCAAATAAATTATAATCCTCCAATCAAATGGGCAATTGAAAAACTGAAATGTTCTTTACCTAATGATGTAAATAACATTAACAAAGAATGGATAATATTAAAATTATTAGAAGGATATGATGAAATTATATCTCGCTTTAAGTATGATCTTGGTAGTGAATTAGATGAAGTCAAGGAAAGTATAAAAGAAAAAACAGGTATGGACAGTGATGCATTTGTTGCCTCATCTCGATATATGGCAATAGAAGATTTGTGTAAAAAAGCAATTAAAAAGCCAAAAATGATTGGAAAGACCATTACAGATACCATTGATTCAATAGTGTTAAATAGATATTTAGGTATACCTATATTTTTATTAGCAATGTATATTACCTTCATGTTTACTATTAATGTTGGTGGCTCTTTTATTGATTTTTTTGATATATTATTTGGCACATTATTTGTTGATGGTCCTTCTCATTTTCTGGAAAATTTAAAGACACCTCAATGGCTTATTACAATACTTTGCAATGGAATTGGGGGTGGTATCCAGACCGTTGCTACATTTATTCCTCCAATTGGATTTATGTTCTTGTGTTTGTCCATTTTAGAAGATTCAGGATATATGGCCAGAGCAGCCTTTGTTATGGATAGGCTTATGAGGGCAATTGGATTACCTGGAAAGGCCTTTATCCCCATGCTGGTTGGGTTTGGCTGCAATGTCCCAGCTATTATGGCAACCAGAACTTTAGAAAATGAAAAAGATAGACTTCTCACCATTGCTATGAATCCATTTATGTCTTGTGGGGCAAGACTTCCTGTATATGCCCTATTTGGAGCAGCATTTTTTGGAACAGGGTCAAGTAATTTAATATTTTTGCTTTATTTAATAGGAATTTTAATGGCTATTCTTACAGGAATCTTATTAAAAAACACTGTGTTAAAAGGAGAGATTTCTCCTTTTGTCATGGAGCTTCCCCCTTATCACATGCCAACTATTAAAGGGGTCTTATTCCATACCTATGATAGATTAAAGGTATTTCTTATAAAGGCTGGTAAGGTCATTATTGCAATAGTGGTTGTGTTGAGTTTTTTAAATTCTATTGGCACTGATGGCACCTTTGGGCATGAGGATAGTGGATCATCAGTTTTGGCAAAGATAGGTAAGTCCATTACCCCAATCCTTCATCCCTTAGGGATAGAAAAGGACAATTGGCCAGCCACTGTTGGACTATTTACAGGTATATTTGCAAAAGAGGCAGTTGTAGGTACACTTAACTCCCTCTATGGTGCAGAATTAAAGGCAAATACCGAGACAGAGGAAGAGTCTTTTAGTCTATTGCAAGGGATAAAAGATGCATTTGCATCAATTCCAGAGAATCTATCTGGACTTGCATCAACAATTACAGATCCTTTTGGAATAGGTTCTGCTGCAGAAGAGCCGCCTGAAGATGTAGAGCCCACTGCATTAGAGATTATGCGTAACCATTTTCATGGTAAGATTGGGGCATTTGCATATCTTTTATTTGTTCTCCTTTATATTCCATGTCTTGTAGCTGTTGCTGCAATTTATAGGGAAGCTAATTTTAGATGGGCCATGTTTATTGTAATATATACGGTTACTTTAGCATGGTCAGTATCCACTATTTTTTATCAAATTGCTACATTTAAATTACATCCTCTCATGACAATGATATGGATTGTGGGAATAGGAATATTTTTCTTTAGTTGCTATTTATTGCTCAAAATAAAGGGTACAGAAATTTTGGGAATTGGAGATTTAAAAAGAGAAATATTAAATGAGTGTGTAGGTTGTAGTAATAGAAATTTATGTTTTAGCTACAAAAAATAAATATTAATAAATAGATTTTAGACCAATTAAATTTAGGAGGAATATGTGTTTACCCCAAATCCAGTGTTTAATACCGTAAAAATAAGTAGTTGTAACAATAGAAAGAAATGTTTACCTAATATATTGCATCCTCTTTTTAAATCCCTAGGACTGGCACTAGATGCAAGAGACAAAAATACATATTATCATTCAATTGAAGTTGCAGATATAAGCTCTATTATCGCAAGTGAAATGGGGCTTAGTAAGGAACGGATCGAACTGATCCACATTGCAGGACATCTACATGACATAGGTAAAATTGGAATTCCAGATAACATTTTACAAAAGTCTGAACCATTAAATAGGCACGAATGGAAAGTAATTAAGTCACATCCTGTTATTGGAGCAAACATTATATTACCTCTTAAGAAATGTTTTAGTAGTGAACTTATAGATATAGTGCTTTATCATCATGAGAGATTTGATGGACAGGGGTATCCTTTAGGTTTAAGAGGCAAGAACATACCTTTAGGTGCAAGGATTGTAGCAGTGGCAGATGCAATATCTGCCATGTTACAAGCAAGGCCTTATCGTCCAGCTATGCCATTTGAGATAGTAGTCCAAGAGATATTAAGCAATAGTGGTACACAATTCTGTCCTGTCGTGGTAAATGCATTTAAGGAATGTATAATTAAGATAGAAGGTTATTTTAAAAAGAATTAAACTTGAAATTTTTTTAATGCACTAGTGTTTTAATATATGGAAAGGAAAAATTCTTATGATGAATATTTGTTCAAAGATCAATAAAATATTAGACTTGCATTTTAAGAATGACTATGATGCCATTTATTCATGGTTTTATATGCTGCAGGAATTTTCAAAAACCATCGCTAGGGGACCTCCCGTTATACTTAAACCATTAAAGTTGAATTTGATTATAGTTATCCGCACAATTTCATATAATATGGGGTGCCCTTTAAAAATTTTTCTATCCAGCTTTTAGCAAAGCTTACTTTTTTACATAACCTATTCCATGCTTCTGATATAACTTCCTTCCTCTCTTTTACATCTTTTACAAAAACTAATGAAAGCACTCTTTTTTTACTCTTCCAGATGAACTCTGAACTCAATAGGATTTAGCGTTGGTGAAAATGTTCTTTCAAAATTAAGAAGTAATATAAAAGTGAAAATAGGAGGGACAGGTAATTTTAGTACATACACCTCCAATCCAAAATGGTACAGGAGTGATGTTTGTTACTTTAGAAGATGAAAAGGGAAGGAGAATGCCTTATGCCCATTTTAGAATGCAAAATTAGTTTGCCTGAAATTAAAGAGATTTTAGTTGTGCCAATAATTTTGTGTAATTTCGAGCAATTTTCGGTGAGGGACAAATTAGACCATTTTAGATGTTTTATATCCTTTTTTCAGATTCAAAAAACTACTTTTATTAAAAATTTAAGAAAATTTATATAAATAGCCCCTCTCTTTAGTAAAAATATCCTCTTATAATCTCTTTTTGGACACACTACTCCCTCAAACTTATTTACATAAATTCAAAAAATATTCTCTCAAAACATTTTTTACTATGGAGGCGAGTAAAAAAACTTCAGATATTCCTCCCAACTCTCAAATGACAAAATCCGAAATGTCACCCGCAAATTCTTCCAGTATTCCTTACGTGAACTAAATTTCTCTCTACATTTCTGATATAATAAATTTGTTAATTTTAATATCTGATGCACAAAAAATGCTAATAGATTTAAAAGAAAAAAAAATTATTGATAAATTCTTCTTACCATGACCAAAATTATGTTCTAAGTGATGTCCTTGATTCTTTAAGGTATTAAAGGTCTCATTCTCTATCTTCCATCTCTATCTGTCTCCCCTTACTAAATGATCTATATTATTTCAATCAAGGGATATATCTGTTGTCCAACTATTGTGTTAATTAATTTTCTATTCTCCTATAATCTTATATTCAAAATAATTTACCCAAATTGTATTATCATAGCCATTTAATGGTACCTCATTTATCCATTCATATACATGCTTACGGCCTTTCTTATCCTTGTATTCCATTCTCGATACATTCACCATTCTCTATTGTTCTAATACCCATTCCATCATCAACTTATGATCCTTAGGCTTGGCTACTAGAATATAACTCATATTTTTACTTTAAGCTCCCCAATAAATGACTGCTTTGAATAAAGACTATCTCCCACTATTATAATCCCTAATTTCGGATGATTTCGTCTAATCTTATTAATATCCTTTTGCCTGCATTTATCTCAAAATCCTACTTATCTGTTCCATCTGTATTCCTAACTTGTTCAAGCGCTAAAACAATTACCTCTCTATGGTCTGGATGCACTAAAGCTGCCTGTAAAATCTGATGGTAATAACGAACTTTACCTCTCTTAGATCTCTTTACAAGACACCCAGGACAGCATATCTTTTCTGAACTAAAATACTCTGAGCCATCTAACCTAGTCAAATATTTTTCTTCCCAAAATCTATAACTCTCCAACTTTGCGAAAAATAAATATCATTTTTCTTGTATTACCCCATAAACCCTGCCTTCTCAAACTTACCGAGAATTGCTGGCAAATAACCTCTTTTTTAGTCAATCCTCTAGCTGCTTCCTGACAAATCCTTTAAATATTTGCCTCTCTTAAAACCCATAATTTCATATTTTTTTGAAAAAAAGAAAAAGATGTTGGTGGAATCACATCTCAATTTATAAAACTTTATCTTTTTGTGTTATTTTTTTTAAAAAAATATATTGACTTTATAATTAAAATAATTTAACGTAATATATATTAAAAAAAGGGGGGAGCGATGAATATTGCTGAAGTTTTAAGGTCAATAGAATTTGATTTAGTTGAATATATTCAACAAAAAGTAAAAGTGGATTTTGATAATTTTCTTCAAATGCCAATTTCTTTTGTATTCCAAAATAAAAAATATGTGGTGGAGAAAACTATAGGACGTTTTAAGATAAGAAGGGATCATCCTCCAAATGGATATCTAGTATGCGCAGAAGAAGATATTTTTTTCTTATATTTTCATTATCATAATTTCAATCCAAAAGTTTTTATTAATCAAGGTAGTTGGGTACTAAGTTTTCGCATACTGAAAGATGAAGAATTGAAGAGGTCTTTAGTGGAGGAAAGAAAAATGTTAGTAAATATGTATCTAAAAAGGGTAGTTGATTTTCATGGCCATCTTTGTCCAGATTTGGCTATAGGGGTGAGGGTTTGTGAGCTTATTAAGGAATTAACGCCATTAAAAAGCATAGAACCTGCTTCCATCTCTATTATTGCAGAGAATTCTACTTCAGCCATTGATGCTATTCAAATACTTCTGGGAACCACTTTAGGAAATCAGCGTTTATACATAGTTGATTTAGGTAAGCATAATTATACTGTTGTATTCCCCACTCATAAAATGGGAATAAAGATCAGTTTAAAAACACTAAATTTTAAAAATGAAGACCAGTTCAATATGCTAGAAGAAAAACTTTCAAAAAATCAAATTGTTTTTGAAGAGGTAGTGATGTTTCAAAGGTTATTGGATGAGCGTATAAAACATATCTTTAACACACCGCTTAACGAACTCTTTAAAGTTAAAGATATAAGAATAAATAAACATTTTATTGAATTTCCTAGTTTATATGTGAAATGTGCAAAATGTGGAGAACAAGTCCTAAAAACACATGTGGTAACCTATAATCAGGAAAATTATTGTATGAGTTGTTTACAAAAAATTGATAACAATAAAATAACACTCCAATAGGATTCCCTATACGCACGCACAGGTAACTAGACGAATTGAAAAGGTGTCAGGCAAATAATGCCTACTTTATGGGCATTTCTCTTACTTTTGGCGTTATATTCCTATGGCACTATGAAGACGTTTAGAATTGTAGTATTCTACACAATCACCTACTATTCTCCTGGCATCACTGATTTTGATTTCAGTTTTTTGGGACCAATAATTAACAAAATCCACCACATTATCTCTAATATCGGGTGCTACCCACATATCATTTAAATTCCCCCAAAAATTTATTTTAAACTTACATATTCTTCCATGAGCTCAGCCAACACTTCATTCTTCTGAGAAAGTTTGTCCTCTAAAGCAGCAATCTTCTTCTCTAATCTAGAAATATGACCTCTTTTTTTCTTTTTCAAAGACCATGCTTCCTTATTTCAAAAAATTCCTTCTGCCATCTATAAAAAAGTGTAGGATGTATATTATATTCATCACATACATCTGATAGGGGCACATTTTCCAGTAGATTTTTCTTCAAAATCATCACTTTTTCTTGTGGGGTGTAATGTCTTCTTTTCTTACTCATAACTCTCCTCCTCAAAGTTTAATTTTTGCTAACATACTTTAAGGAAAGTTCCAATTCGGTCTGAGGCAAGACACTTTTTCATTATTTTTCCTTTCCTCCTCCTCTTCTCCTATTATAAAAAATCTACATAAATTTTAAACCAACAAGCGCTTTTAAAATTTATCCAGCTAGGGCTAAATAAAATACAGTTATTAATACTTAACGCTCCTGTTTGTTTTATTATGTTCTATCCATTTTGCTTTTTTCACAATAGATTATTTGCTTACAAACATATCTCGCAAAGTCCCCACGGAACCAAGCAATGCTGAGGCTTCATAAGGTAAGTAGACAATTTTGTTGTCCTTTCCACTTACCATTTCACGCATAGTTTCAATGTATTTAAGAGCTATTAAATATTGTGTAGGGTCCCCTCCCACTTCTTTTATTGCTTTAGATATCTTTTCTACCATCTCTGCCTCTGCTTCAGCAATTTTAATTTTTGCCTCTGCTTCTCCAGTAGCTTCTAATATTAAAGCTTGTTTTTTTCCTTCAGCTTTATTAATTTCAGCTTGTTTTATACCTTCAGCCTCAAGTATTTGTGACTGTTTTTTCCCCTCAGCTTCTAATATGGCAGCACGACGATCACGTTCTGCCTTCATTTGTTTTTCCATGGCATTTTTAATGTCTTCAGGAGGAATAATATCTTTAAGTTCCACTCTATTAATTTTAACTCCCCATTTGTCAGTAGCCTCATCTAGTATAGTACGTAATTTTTGGTTAATGGTGTCTCGTGATGAAAGTGTTTGATCAAGATCAAGTTCACCTATAACATTACGGAGGGTAGTTAGTGTCAATTTTTCAATTGCATCAGGGAGATTAGATACTTCATATACTGCTCGTTTAGGATCAGTAATTTGAAAATATATTAATGCGTCTATCTCAATTGCCACATTATCACGCGTAATTACATTTTGTTTGGGAAAATCATATACAGTTTCCCTCAAATCTATCTTTTCAGTTGTTATTCTGCGAATTATTGTTTTTCCATCTATATCTTCTTTAATGAATCTCCATTCGATAGTTCGTGGCTTATCAAAAAAAGGCCATATAATATTAATTCCAGGAGACAATGTTCGGTGATAACGCCCTAAACGTTCAATAACCATGGTTTCTGATTGAGATATAATTTTAAAACCTTTTATTGCAAAAAAAATAACTAAACAAAGTAACAAAAAAATAATTACTATTGGTATACTGATGGACAAATTCATATTATGCCTCCTCCTTATTTTTTTGTGTGACTATAACTTTACAACCTTCTACTGATAAGACAATTACTTTCTGACCAATATCAATTGTGTCATCATTTTTTGTTATTGCACGCCATATTTCACCTCCTATTTTAACTCTTCCTGTTCCAGCAACGTTATCTATGGGCTCAACAACAATTCCTGACATACCCATAAGTGCGTCAACATTTGTACTATTTTCGATTTTTTGGGGATAAAGAAGTTTAGTCACGATGGGCCTAACCCACAAAGACATAAGTGCTGTAGCAACAGTGAAAACCAGCAATTGTATAACAAAAGAAACATTAGCATAAGCAAAAGGTATAACAATGAAACATGCAGTGCCTAAAATTCCAGATAGAAAACCTGATGTAAATATTTCAAAGATCCAAAAAAAAATGCCTGCAATAATCCATAAGTGCCATGCTTCAAACATACAATTACTCTCCTACTAACAGTTAAACTGTCTAATTTTTTCTTTATACCTATCACAAATGGCCACCTCTGGTCTTTTGCCTACTATCTCCTCTGTTTGACACGACACTTTTGGCAATGTATGACCATCATATTGATTTCTTTCAAAATTTACTGTGGCAATTATTACTCCACTATTTTTTGTCATTGCTATAGCTACCTTTGAACCGAATTCATATTTCTTATGTTCTTTACCTTTGCTTATGCAAAAGACTCCTGGTTCATGAAGACTATAAATTTTATTTTTATCTTTTTTCTTTTGAGAATGCACTTTTTCAAATAGTTCTATTTGTTTTACATACTTGGGATAAACATCTTCTGGCAATTTACGTTTTATTTCTCTAATCAATATCCCAGCTATAGTCTTAATCCTTTTTCTGGCTTTTTTAACTTTTTTCTTATCCTTTGACCTCTTGTTAAATCTTATTTTTTTAACAACTCAGGCAACTCTCTTCTAAAACTTCTACATAAAACTATTCCTTCTTCTTTAGCTATTTTTCTACATTTGGAAATAATTTTACACATTAACTTTGTATCTGTTGGAAATGTAATATTTTTTTCTTGAACTGTAGTATCTACAACTATCTCTTTTTATGTAATTGAGCAAATATTTCAAATATTTTCTTTACACCATCTTCTCCTATGCGTTTTCGGAAATGTGTAAGCTCTGATGGAGCACAGGGAGGAGACCATCTAAATCTACTTTCTCCACAAAAAACTTGAAAATATGGATTCTGTGTCCACATCTGCACTACTTTTGCATCACTTAAATTATACAAGTGTTTTAACATTAAAAGTCCAACCATGAATCTAATAGATTTGACAAGACCACCACGCTTACTATATTTACTCGCAAATGCTTTATCAAATTCTTTCCATGCAATTTTTTTAGATAAAATTATCAAAGGATCATCAGGATTAATAAAAACTAATAAATCTCCACATATCAAATGGGGTATTCTACGCTTATGAATACATGTCTGCATATAAATTACCTTCCATTTTTTTGTTTTTTTCAACCAATTTTTTACCTCTTTTAAAGATTTTCTGGTCATTTATATTACATTATTCCAAACATTTTGTAAAGTATTTTTAGTAAATTATATATTTTTTAAGCATGGACTATGTAACGCTTAATCCAATCTCAAACAGTGTGAGGATGACGCTTAAGTAGCTTAGCTATCTCATGAGCAGATTTCTCCTCAGCATTTAAAAATACCATCATCGCTTTTTCGGAATCTTTTGATGAGGACTAACGACGAAAATTTTTTATGATCATCTGATAGTTGTACCCTGATCATATCTTCCTCCAAAAAATCTTTCATCAGGATATCATCCTTTAAAAAAATATTCAAGATTTATTATAAATCTTTACGCACTTCTGCTTAAGAAAGTATTGTCGCGAGAGCGTCAAGTAATAGGGAAAAGAGAAACAGTGACAAAATAGAAAGAGATAATAGCAATACAGACATTATCTTGGACGAATGACAGGTAGAACGAAAGTTGTATCTAAAAAGGAAGAAATAGTTCATGCATCAATGAAATTATGGCATGCATTAACTGATCCTGAAATTTTTGCCCAATATCAGTAAAGATTTTTATTTATCTTTAAGTGAATACTCTCATTTTTTGAATCTTCTTATGGAGTCTCTTTAAAAAGTTTCTTTTTCAAACAGGCTCATGCCTTCAATGTAAGGTCCTTTCAATCAAGATTTTTTCCCCGCCAAATTATTAGAATTCTCAATCAAATCATCTTTTAAATATTTAGCTTTTTTATTTTACAATTAGATCTTTGTTTGTGTAATAAAATCTAAGTTTCAACTCTATTTCTAAAAAATTAGAAATTTTAACTAGAGAGCCATTTTAAACAAATTTCAGGAGGATATCTTATGAGTTTAAAAAACTTTTTTGCCACAAAAAAAGGGATAATTATTGTTGGAGCTTTGATAGGAATATTAGCTCCTGTGCTTCAAAAATTGGGTAATCCTGGGAATATGGGCATATGTGTGGCTTGTTTTGAAAGAGATATTGCTGGTGCATTAGGATTTCACAGGGCATCTGTTGTTCAATATTTAAGGCCTGAAATATTGGGATTTGTCCTTGGATCCCTTGTAGCATCTCTTATTTATAAGGAATTTCGTTCAAGGACTGGTTCTGCTCCTTTAGTAAGATTTGTGTTGGGCATAATTGCCATGATAGGTGCTTTGGTATTTTTAGGATGTCCTTGGAGGGCCCTTTTGCGTTTAGCAGGTGGAGACGCAAATGCAATATTTGGACTTATGGGTTTAGTTGTTGGTATATGGATAGGGACTTTCTTTTTTAAAAAAGGATACACACTTGATCGCAGTTTACCTACCCACTACTCTGTAGGGTGGATTTTTCCACTTATAATAATAGGACTTTTAATTTTAAGAATAATCTTTCCTCCAATACCAGGACAAATAAAAAATAAAATCCTTTTTTACAGTATAAAGGGACCGGGTTCAATGCATGCACCTCTTCTTATATCTTTTGGTATGGGATTATTTATTGGATTTATTGCTCAAAGGAGCCGTTTTTGTACTATGGGTGCTTTCAGAGATTTAATACTATTTAAACATTTTCATCTTTTTCTTGGAGTAATTTCGCTTCTATTTTTTGCTTTCATTACAAACCTTTTACTTAACCAATTTCATTTTAGTTTCTCAAATCAACCTGTGGCACATTCAATGGAATTTTGGAACTTTGCTGGAATGGTTGTAGCTGGCCTTGCCTTTGCCTTGGCCGGAGGATGTCCAGGAAGACAACTATTTTTAGCAGGAGAAGGAGATGCTGATGCAGCTATATTTGTTTTAGGTATGATAGCAGGAGGAGCTATTTCTCACAATTTTGGGCTTGCGAGTTCACCTAAAGGGATAGGCCCGCACAGCATAGAAGCACTTATAATTTGTTTTTTGGTCTGTATATTTATTGGCTTTACCATGAAAAGGAGGTGTAATTATGAACTCTTCTGTTGTTGATGCAAGAGGACTTTCTTGTCCTCAGCCTGTTCTTCTTACATTGGAAGCTATTAAAAAGGTAGGAAAAGGCAAGTTAGAGATCTTAGTTGATACTGACACGGCTAAAGAAAATGTTATTCGATCTGTTACATCTTCTGGATGGCAGGTAAAGGAAATACTTTCCCAAGGTACAGATTACAAAATAATAATACATAAAGATTAAAATATGAGACTTTGGACAATGTTTGGCAGGATATTTAAGAAAATTTTAAAAAGAAAAGAATTTTTAACTGCAGATAAAGGTTTTCTTGTTTTTGAGAATACATCAGAGGTGATTCGTGCAGAAAAAGTTTTAAAAGATCATTCTATTCATTTAAAAGTAGCTGGTCCTCCTGCTGAAATTCAAAAAGGATGCGATTTGGTAATTGTGTTTCCAATTGTGAAGAAACTCCAGATATTAAGGATTTTAAAATCTAATGATATTGAGCCAATAGATGTAGTTCCTGTTAATTCTCCACTTCTAGAGCCCGTTAGTCTTTATCATAAGAAAGACTTTGGAGAATACTTAATGGTTAGAGCAGCGAATATGAAGATTACTGTGGATAAAAGAACTCTTAAAATTGTAAATATATCAGGTGGTGGATGTCCTGATGTGCCCTATTTAGGTCATAAAATGGTGGGAAAAACTTTAAAAGAAGCTCCTGCTCCCCAGGATATAGGTCATACTTTATGTGCTTATGCCCTTCAAAAAGCTTTGGAGGAGGTGATACGGATATGCTCGCAATAGTTGGGACAGTGCCTAATAAAAGTTTCCCTCTTACAGAAGGAATAGCAAAATATAAAAACAAAAAGATTTATATCAAAGATAAGAATGTTTTTGTAGAAAGAGGTGTTGGTGCTTTAATTGCCGCTTCTCTCAAAGTCAAAGAGGTTTTGGATAAATTTGAGGTATATGCATTTTTAATTGGAGATATTGGAACAGGAGAAGGGAGTAAAGTTTTATATGAGCATGTGGCTAAAAAGATTTCTGAGATGAATTTTAAATGTGTTGTGTTTCATTATATTCAACCTGATATTGATTTGCACTACAAAGTTTTATTTTCAATTCAAAAGACAAAGCCACGACCTAAAGTGGTAGCAGATGCGGGATTTATGTATGTGGCAAAGATGAGCGGTGAATCAGAAGAGTATGACTTGTTCACTCCAGATAAAGGAGAACTTGCGTTTTTAGCTGATGAAGATGCTCCTCATCCATTTTATACTAGAGGATTTATTCTAGGGAATAACGACATCCCTTCTCTTATTCAAAGAGCATATAAACACAAAAACGCATCAAAATTTTTATTAGTAAAAGGAGATGTGGATTACGTGGCAAGTAAACAGGGGATACTTTACACAATAGATTCTCCAAAGCATGAGGCAATGGAGGCAATTGGAGGAACAGGAGATACTCTAACTGGTTTAGTATCTGCCCTTATTGCTTCAGGTTTAAGTGAAGAAAAGTCTTGTGTCCTTGCTCCTAAAGCCAATAGGATAGCTGGATTTCTTGCAAATCCCACTCCTGCTACTCAAATTTCAGATATTATTCTGCACATTCCAAAAGCCATAAAAGAGTCAATAAAAATAAATTAAAAGGGGGTTTATCATGTTCAAAAGGGTCTTTTTGTTATTGTTTTTAGTTTTTGTATTGGGTTATGGTTCTAAGGTGTGGGCAATAGAGGTTTATAAAAAGAATAATGTTTCATTAAGTTTAGGAATATGGAGTCAATTTTGGTATCAATATTGTTCAAATTATGATACTGACAATGATGGGAAACAAGATGATGATTTAAATGACTTTATGATTAGGCGGGTATATCTAGCTGTAAAAGGACAGGTGGTTCCATTTGCTGATTTCTTTTTTCATTTTGCTGCTGATAGACTGGGACAAGAGGATTTAGATAAACCCAGTAAAGGTCTTGGATCCGGCGTAGCAATAAGGGATGCATGGGTAAGGTTAAAAATATTAAACGATGATATTATGTTACAAATGGGAAGAATGTATGTCCCTTTTACTAGAAATTATGGAACAACTTCTACAAAGGCTTTGCTTACTCTTGATCTGGATTGGGGTCAAGGGGGAGTTAGAAGTGGAATATTTTATCCTCAAAATGTGGGAAGAGATGATAGTATAACTTTGTGGGGAAATATACTTCACGATAAATTACAATATAGATTTATGATAGGAGATGGAAGCGAGGAAAAATCTATTAATCCTGAAGATAATCTTCGTTTAGCTGGAAGAATTTCCTATAATTTTTTTGATCCTGAAAAGAGCTGGTTTAATCCAGAAACATACCTTGGCAAAAAGAAAATTTTGGCAGTAGGATTTGGAGGAGATTATCAAAAAGATCTTGTCTTAAATGGAAAAGAAAAAGATTATTATGCCTGGACAGGAGATGTTCATTTTGATTATCCTTTAAAGGATGATGCTCTAACTCTTCAACTTTCCTATATTCGAGGGGATAATATAGTAAATCCAATTACCTGGACAAATGCAGGTCAGGGAGATGATATTGATATATATTCAGGTAAAATTGGATATTTTTTCTCACAAATATTAGGCTATGGACAGATTCATGGCCAAATTCAACCTTTTTGTCATTATAGCTATATAGATGTAGATAAGGAAAAAGATACTCAGGTATATGGATTTGGTTTTAATTATTACATAAAAGGCTATGCAAATAAAATTAGTGCGGAAATAACCTTTGTAGATCAGGAAAAAGAGACATCTTCTTTAAAAGACCACACACTTTTCACTTTTCAAATAGCTTTTGGGCTTTAAATTAAATAAAAAGGTGGCATTTGTAATGCCACCTTACATAGACCCACCAGGGATTTGAGAACAAATTTATTCTGCTGACGCACCTTTTGAAATAAATTTGAAGGAGCATACAAAACTCCTCTTGCCATCCTTATAAAAAGTGTTTTATCAAAAAATTTATGGACAAAAGGTATATTCAAAATCCCTATGATGCTTTTGTAAAGGAAGTCTTTTCTCATAAAGAACAGGCTGAAGATTTTCTTATTTTTTTGGAGAAATAGAAACAGAGCTAAATATATATACCTGAATTTAATTACTTACTTTATGATCTCTCCACTATCTCAGATGAAGAGATCAAAGGAAAGGTGATATTATAAGCAACTTTAATGGCTCTTAAATATCTTACTACACCTGCACCAGGCAAACATCTAAAGCGAATTTTCAGTCTTTATAAGACCTTGGGGAGAGCAATACACCTCTTCAATATTTAGAAACACTTCTCTCCTATATAGCCAATGCAACTGACAAAATAGATGAAAAGGATTTAAAAAAGGCAATAAAACAAATAGAAAAGTGGGCAGATATTATGCCAACACTTGCTGAAAAATGGATAGAACAAGGTCGTATGGAAGGGCGAATAGAAGGACGGATAGAGGGACAGAGGGAAGGACGAATGGAAGGCATGATTTAGAGGCCCAAGAAATGGTCATTGAGACCTTGATAGAAAGATTTGGACTTATTAAACCAGATTTATCGGTTAAAATGAAGGGAATTGTAAATAGAGAGCTTTTAAAAAGCCTGCTTAAACTGGCCATTAGAGTAGATTCTATACAGGAATTTGAGGAGAAATTAAAACAAGTTGAATTGTAAGTGCTGGATATTATGAAGTGACAGTGAACAGAATAAAATTTTCACCTCAAGTTGGGAGGGTAGATATTGTTCCTTTTCTTTGTGGGTTAAGCATTATTCGCTCGTCCCCATTTTTTATCAATTATAGATAGAGATAGATTTTTTGATCAACATATACAAACTCTGTTAAGTCTTCTACATGAGAAAGATTTTAGAAATCTTTTGAAAAATTTTGAAGGATACGATCTAAAATATTCAGGAAGAATGGTTTATCCAAAGTTTTATAAAGAGAACAACATAAATAAAATTTTCTGAAAACAGGAACTTTAAATTCAAACAATTTCAAAGCCATCAAGAATTTTGAAAAGCTAGCTTTTGTTTTCTCAAAGATACTTTCTTTCCTCGCGCTCCACCCTTTCTTTTAGCAAACTAAAGTTCCGAAAACTGCATGTTGGTTTGTATTATGAGTTCTGAGTTATTGATAAATCTCATAACTTTGTGTGAAAAAAAAATTGAATGTTCACAGGTAATTCCCTAAATAGGTGATTAGCAAACACTCCATAAGCAGGAAAATTATCTGTGAACAACAACTTCATTGCTCAATTTTCAAAAAAATATCAAGTTTTCTTCCACATCTTTTGATCGTGTTATTCTTCGCGGTTACATTTTAGACCTCTTCTATGAAGGAGGCGTTGCTTCTTTCCTTAAATCTGTGGGTTTTGTTAAACGCTCTAATGGCGTTATGCGCATTTTCACTGACCCGCCTGCCAATTGCCTTGACATTCTGTGTTTTAAGGACCTATTGATATTGCACTGGTTAGTCTAGTTAAATACCTCATATTATTGGTGGGGCACTCACTGGCGGGAAGGCCAATTTAACTCTCATATCTCAAAACAAGCTAATAAATTTGACATCCCTATTCAGTGGTGGCCTTCCGTCCATAGCAGGAAAAACGGTGCTAAGCTTGAGTATGTTCAAAAGATTTGACTCTAAATACAATCGATTTAAAAATCATGTCTTCTGTATTATCACTGACAAAGAACCTGTTTTTACCTTTGCTTCTCGGGAATTAACTTCCAATAAAACTAAAAAGACTTTTCATCACCTCTATAAATGCAGAAAACCTGTAAAACACTATTACATCCCCGCCTGCCAACTGCCTCGACACTCTGTCATTTAAACAACACTATTTCTATGCCCTGCTTACTTTAGTTAAATCCCACATATTCTCGAGGCACTGGCAGGCAGGTATTTTTTTGATGCTGTATTGGAAGGACCTTGTTATCTTAAAATCTCCTCTTATATTCCCTTTCCTTGAGAGTTCTATTTCAACGGTCATAACCACATCAAATTACATCTTGACAAAAGAGGCATCTCTTATCGCACTAAAGATAATGCCTTTGTTCACGTCTCTGAGTCTCCTACCCTTCAAAAGTTCGCTCAACAAATCCATGGTCGACTCATCCAGAACAGAATCAATTATTGGATGAATAGATTTTTTATAGTATCCCGCAGAATTCGATATAATTGAAAGATTATGCCCTAGAATTCAAAAACAGATAAAAGTAAGATTAAAAGCGAGAAAGAGGAAAAGTTTTATAAAAGAATAGATAAAAGATTTTTTCGAGAAAAACAATATCTTAAGTATTATATAAAATTATACGGATACCTATAATTTCTATAACTAGCTTGCGAATAGCTGCGCCTTTCTCTTCTTTAGAGGGTGCTCTCTTCTACTAGACCAAAAAAAATCAACATCCAGCAAAAAACTTACTTGACCTCTTAAAAACCATAACATAAATGTAATATTCCAAAAGTCACTAATAACGCATGGGGTTTTATATGGAAATTATAAAGGATCCAAAACAAATACAAGATCTTACCATGCAACTTAGATGCTCTGATAAAGTGATCTCTTTGGTTCCAACAATGGGATATTTCCATGAAGGGCACTTGTCACTCATGAGATGGGCACGAGAAAACTCAGACATAGTCTTTGTTTCATTATTTGTTAATCCCACTCAATTTGGACCAAAAGAAGATTTCAACAGATATCCCAGGGACTTTGATAGGGATAAAAACCTTGCAGAAGAAGTTGGGGTGGACTATCTATTTGTCCCAGAAAAAAATGATATGTACACAGAGGATCACTGTACCTGGGTAAACTCTCCAAAATTATCCCAGTATCTTTGTGGGAAAAGCAGGCCCGGTCATTTCCAGGGTGTTTGTACAATTGTTTTAAAGCTCTTTAATATAATAAATCCCCATATTGCAGTTTTTGGAGAAAAGGATTATCAACAGCTTGTTATTATTAAAAAAATGGTAGAAGACCTTAATATCCCAGTAAAAGTGGTTGGTAGGCCCATTGTGAGGGAACCAGACGGGCTTGCCATGAGTTCTAGAAATGTTTATTTAACAGAAAAAGAACGAAAAGAGGCTGCACAAATATATAACGGACTGCAAAAGGCCCAAAAATGGGTAAAAAAAGGGCTTGTAGATAGTGAATCCATTATTTCTAAATTAACTGAATGTTATATGGAAAATATCCCTTCTGGCGAAATAGATTATATTGAAATAGTGGATCCAGAGAAGTTAAAGCCTGTTCAAGAAATCAAAGATAGGGCATTACTAGCTGTTGCAATCTATCTGGGAAAAGCCAGATTGATTGATAATATTATGTTGGAGGTGAAAAAATAATATGGCACTTAGATGTTTTTTGCAGGCAAAAATCCACAATGCCACTATTACAGAAGCCAATGTCAATTATAGGGGGTCAATAGGTATTTGTCCTAAATTACTAAAGGCATCAGGAATAAAGGTTTATGAACAGGTAGATGTATATAATACTACAAATGGAAACAGGCTTACCACTTATGTAATAGAAGGCAAAGAAGGTGAGATCTGTCTAAATGGTGCAGCAGCCTTAAAAGGGTCTGTTGGAGATAAAGTAATTATAGCTGCTTACACTTATTTGAGTGGAGATGAGATTGAAACACACAAGCCAACAGTTGTGATTGTGGGAGAAAATAATTCTATCGAAGAAATCATATAAAGATGCATTTTAAGAGGATGATAACCAAAGTCTCATCGGGTGTCTCCGCTAGGAGCGGGAAAAGTGGTTGAGGGTATTTTATTTTAACAGACTAAAAATATTGCTAATTTTTTAAATTTAATGTATTATTTCTTATTTCTGTAAAAAAGAGATAATACGCTCTATAAAGCGGATAAAGAGGGATTCATTTTCTTGGATTGAGGAGTTATGCCACCTGGACAAGTTTTCGTCTTGATAAAGGCAGGAAAGGCTGAAATTATACAATGATTTAACATACTCAAATTTATAAAAAATTTTTAAAAAGGTTGTTTAATGGGGAAAATAAAATTGATAATATTATTAACCGAGTTTTAGAAGTAAGAAAATGGTCGGGGAGAAATTGGTTGGTTTATTAGAAATTAAACCTTTAAAAGAAGGTAAAATGGTGTAATAGACATATTCTATCTATCTTACGAAAAACATATTACGTCTGCAGTGGAGTCGCAACCCGCCTGCGGCGGTTGCTCACCACTGAGTTTTGCGTTAGAAAAAATTAAAAGATAAATAGGGAGAGATGCATGCAAGTTATTTTAGAAGTTGAAAATAATAAAGAAGGAAGAGCTTTAATAAATTTTTTGAGACAATTGCCTTTTGTTAAAATTCAAAAATCTCAAAAATATAAAAAAGAACAAAAATTAGAGGAAATTTTTGGTATTTGGAAAGATAGGGATATTACAAAAGAGACATTAAGAGAAAAAGCATGGAGAATGTAAAAATTTTATGTGATACAGATGTAATTATAGAGTACTTAAAAGGCAATGAAACTACAAAAAATATTTTGAATAACTTAGAAAACGCAGATATTGCAGTAAGTGCTATTACTCTAATGGAATTATATTATGGAGCACTTAACAAGAGAGAATTAAACAAAATCAAAAAAGCATTAAGTGAGTTCAGCATATTGCCTTTAAACGAAGAGATTACAGAAATAGCAATAAATTTAATTGAAAAATATTCAAAAAGTCATACACTGAAGATACCAGATGCCTTAATAGCTTCTACGGCTATTTGTTATGATATTAGTTTATGGACTTACAATATTAGAGATTTTCGTTTTATAGAGAATTTAAACTTATTTAAAATACCCAATAAAAAATGAAATTGAAAATAGAAAATTTCTAACAAGGCGCTGAAGCTGACCGCTATTTCGCTGCGCTCATAGCGGCAACTTAGCTTTAACGTTAAAAATCATGGGTATAGTTGTGGAATATATATTACCTAAAGCGCTTAAATATGTATTAATGGTGTATCGACTGATACGAATGGAAAGATTCCCCAGAATCGAAGCAATAAAGAAGATAGCCTTGAAAGAAAGGATTGATCCACAAACTGTTAGTTCAGCATGTACTAGAAGCCTTGGAATAAAAATGGCTGATTTTGATGATTTTGTGTTAGATAGAAACACAAAATCTTTTGAAGAGTATTTGATTAAGCGTTTTCCTGATTATCAAGATGAAATTGAGCGTTTTTTTGATGAAATAGCGGGGCAACAACAAGAAACCCAGGAAGATGATCTTATACGTAGATTGAAGGCACTTTTCCCGGAGGAAAAAAGAGACTTATTAAAATCGGTGTTACTAAATAAAATAAAGGAAGATTTTCTTGGCTGGATTAGCAGAAAAGATATTCCCGATGATGTAAGAGAAGAATTGAAAAAATGGATTGATGTAATAAATAATATTTAAAAATTCATATTTGATTGATATTTATCTTGTCTTTATAAGTTAAATGAGTTTGTTCATTATAACAGATGTATATATAACAAATTTGAATGAAAATTTTTTTTATTTACATATTTATATTATACTTTTTTGTTATATTAATATTAGATATAATATCTTTTATAAAAGAAAAATATAAACATAGAAAACAATATAAAGAAGGACAAAAATATGTTAAATATGAATCTATAAAGTTAACAACTTATCGTGAAAGTGAAACTAATCTTGTACTAGAGAAAACTGGTAAAATAAAAGAAAAAGAACTTGAAAGAGAAAAAAATCAAACTAATATACTTAATAGATTTGGAATTTATTATTTATATCATTTGACACATAAAGACAATTTAGAAAATATTTTAAGATATGGTTTACAATCTCACAACCTTGCTCATCAAAACAACTTAATCAAAAAAGATATTTCGAACAAGGATGTGAATAAGAGAAGGCAAAAACGTGATCCTATTTATAAGAAAAGCATACATGACTATGTTCCTTTATATTTTAATCCAAGAAATCCAATGATGTATGTTAGAAAAAATATCCAAAATGATATAATTATATTGTGTTTACACAATGGATTGATTTTTAAAAGATATACTTTATTTACCGATGGAAATGCTGCCTCTGATAGAACTAATTTTTATAATTCGATAAATCAATTAGAAAAACTAAATTGGGAATGTATAAATTCAAAATACTGGCATAAATTTTATGATGGTAAGCGAATTCGTTGTGCTGAAGTATTAGTGTATCAAAATATAGATGTGGATTATATACAGATGATTTTGTGTAAAAATATTTACATAATGAATTTTGTTCAAAAAGTTATTAAGAAATATGATTATCAACATATTATAGTTAAAATTGACAAAGATATGTATTTCGATTCTTATTATGAATATAACTATTTTAACTAAATGGATAATCTATGGAATTAAAAAAAGGAAATATTTTTACAACCAAATGTAAAACAATTGTTAATACCATTAATTGCGTTGGTGTAATGGGTGCAGGTATTGCATATGAGTTTCGATTAAGATATCCAGAAATGTATCACAAATATAAAGAATATGTTTTAAATAATAAAATAAAAATTGGAATACTATGGCTTTATAAATTAAAAGATAGATGGATATTAAATTTTCCAACTAAATTCCATTGGAAATATCCATCGAAGGATAAATATTTAAGGCAAGGTTTAGAAACTTTTGTCGAAAAATATAGAGAAAATGGAATAAAATCTATAGCCTTTCCACTTTTAGGTGCATCAAATGGTGGTATTTCGAAAAAAAAATCTCGAGAAATAATGGAGTATTATTTAAAAAAGATAGATGGAGATATAAAAATAGAAATTTGGGATTTTGATAGAAATGAAAAAGATGATCTTTACGATGAATTAAAATCACTTTTTAGAAAAAAGGTTGAGCAAATTTTAGAAGAAATAAGAGAATTAGATAATAAGAAAACGGGTATATCAAAAAGCTCTATTGAGATTATAAAGACAGAATTAGAAAGTAAAAATATTAAGAGGTTAATAGAACTTTCCAATGTTCGGGGAATAGGGTATAAGACTTTAGAAAAAATATTTAGGTATGTTATGAATAAAAAATATAATAAAAAAAATTTAGAATATGAAGAGGACATATTTTTGAAAATTGACTAGAAACTATAATATGATTTGATATGATTTGTGGACATCCTAAGGGCAATATAAGTTCTACAACGGGTGCATCTGCCAGTATCGGAGTGCTACTTGACGATAGATAATAATGGTTTTGCCTCCCAATCTTCCCGACAGGAACCTGAACGCTTTAATCGCACATATCCTATAAACTTGTTGGCACTTTCTATTGCTCCACTGTCTATAGGATAGCCACTTCGCCGGGCCTTCCTATAAACCAAACGCTTTTTGTTTTTTGACAAATAGTTATAGAGATTATCTCTAGCCTCTGCTTGCTTTCCTGAGAGTTTCATCCTTCTTAATCCGGTCAGTACTAGAGTGATTTTATTAGAAAATAATCTTTTTTTAGTATTTTCAAGCCACGATTTGCCTGCTGCTGAATCTCCGAATTTGGAAGTAACAAATTCATGTAAATGTTTTGCACAATGATAATAATCAAGTATTTGACGTGTATCTGGGAACACAGAGTTAAAGGCGTCCCAAATCCATTCTGTCCCATCGCCGAGACAACAGATACGGACTTTATCTTTTGGAAACAAATTTAGGTCTTTAATAGCTTGTAAATATTCAATAAATTGTTTTTTATCACAAATTTGATACCAACTTAAAAAGATGTACGATATGGTCATCATCTAAAAGGTAGATACGAACTCCTTTATTTTCTTTCCAACATTGTGGTTTACTTTTTTTGTCCCTATGGGAGCCATTGCACCGTCAGCGGTAAATACAAGCACAGGACGGCGTTTTTTGCCCTGAGAAATCTCATCAATAATAGAATGAACAACATTGGGATCAGGAGCAATCTCCTCAAGATAGGCGTATGTTCCAAGTTCATTAGTCATTTTATGAATAGCATCTGGAGAAATATTAATACCATATGTATTAAGAGTAAAAGTCCAGTTAATATAACAAACTGAAAATTTTTAATGGCCCTTTATGGGCAAATTTTAGACCTTATAATAAATAAAATATTCACTAAATCCAGGACTGGCCAATCAGTCTAATTTGATGTAAGACACGATTATCTTTATTTTGTTAATAAATACCTGCTTCAAAAGTTCATCAGGTAAATGAACATATCTTGAAATATTTGATACGTAACTGAATAAAATTTTAAAACAAGAGAAAATTTTTTGAAAGAGAAAATCCCTTATAACAGGAGGTAAGATGAGAAAGACAACACTTTTGATTATTTTATTGTACTATGTCTTTTTTTGGACAAAAATATCTCATCCTGGACAACTACTTACACTGGATAAGGCTGTCCAGTTAGCAATAAAAAATAACCCTAGAATAAAAGAAGCCTTATTTAATAAAATGGCGGCATTGGAAGAAAAAAGAAGTGCATTTTCTAATATGCTGCCTAAAATCTCAGCAGAATATAATTATCTACATCTTCGAGATGATCCCTTTGTCTATTTTAAAATGGGACCACAAGAGAAAAAGTTTGTCACAGGGTATAGAAATACATACTCGTGGAATATTTTATTAGTCCAGCCTATTTTTACTGGTTTTGCACTTTTATCAAAATATGAGATATCTACACTAGGACTTGATAGGGAAAAACTGTCTGCAGAGCTCATAAAGTTAGATGTGGCCTTTGAGGTAAAACAGGCATACTTTAATGTATTGCTTGCCAAAAGAGAAGTTGAGGTAATGGAAGAAGAAGTAAAACAGTTAAAAAGCCATTTAGATGATGCAAAAGGTTTTTATTCACAGGGGATAATTCCCCAAAACGACCTCTTGAAGTCAGAAGTGGCCTACTCTTTTGCAAAACAAAAATTAGTGAGGGCAAAAAGTGATTTGTCTGTTGCAAGATCAAACTTAAACAGGATTTTAAACAAGAATATCCTGGACTATTCCTATGAAATTCAAGACATAGATACAATGCCATTTTTCTCTCAGAGACTTGATGAATTAATAAAAATGGCCATGAAAAAAAGGCCTGAGATAATTGCAATAGACAGGGCAATTAAGCAGGCAAAGTGGGGGATTAAGCTTGCTAAAAGTAGGTTTTTCCCAACAGTGTCTATTTTTGGTGAATATCAAAGACAGGGCGAAGATTTAGGGGCAACAAAAAATAAATTCACAAACGAGAAAAATTTAAGCATTGGTATAAAGGCCAAATGGGAATTTTTTGAATCTGGAAAAAAATTTTTTGATGTGAGAAAAGCCAGGTGGAGAGCGGAGTCATTACAGGAGAGGAAAAAAGCCCTTAAAGACCAGATAGCTGTTCAGGTAAAAAAGGCTTACGAAGACCTTATGGTTGCAAAGATAAATGTAGAAACAGCAAAAAAATCACTCTCCCAGGCAAGGGAAAATTATAGAGTTACAAATGAAGGTTATAAGGTACAGGTAAATACTTCTACAGATGTCCTGGATGCAAGGACCTATTTGACTCAGTCTGAGCTGAACTATTATGGCGCACTTTACGGATATCACATAGCTCTTGCTGCCTTAAAAAGGGCAATTGGCGAATATTAAATCTTAGGAAAATACCAAATTTTCTCAAAGCATTAAAGGCAATATCTCAGTATAGATGGAGGAAATAGTAGATGGAAAATAGAAATAATGAGAGGGCAAAAAAGGGAACTAAGATCATTATTTTATCTGTAATTATATGTGGCTTTATATTTTTTCTCTATTGGTTTTTTTATTTGAAAAATTTTGTAACTACTGATGATGCATATGTTCATGCAGATAGTAGCTATGTCAGCAGTAGAATTCCAGGAACAATAGAGAAAGTATATGTTAAAAATGATGATTATGTTAAAAAAGATGATATTTTAGTTTTATTGGACCCTGCAATATATAAATTAAAGGTAGAAGAATTGCAAAATAAATTAGAATCTCTTGATTTCAAAATAAAAAGTACAGAAATTGATTTAGATATATTAAAACACAATTTAAAAAAGAATATAAAAAAGGCTCAAAATGATATGAGCCTGGCACTTGATGAGAAAAATAGAATAAATACAGAAATAAAGTCATTAATAGCTCAGAAAAATAGTTTAAAGCAGGATTTCTATCTGGCAAAATTACAATATAAAAGATATAAAAGACTATATAAAAAACATACGATACCTAAAGAAAAGTTTGATGAAATAGAGACAGCCTATAATAAAATCAAGTTTCAGATTGAGTCCATAACACATAAAATTGCTTCTTTAAAGATAATGGAGCATCAGTCCAGTGAAAAGATAAAAAACGCCAAAATTGCTATGTCAATAGCAAGAAAAAATGAATTAAAGATTTTATCTGCAACAGAGTCTTTGAATAGTTTGAAAAAGGAAAGGGGCTATGTTAGGGCAGCCCTTAATGAGGCCAGGTTGCAGCTCAGTTATTGTAAAATAAGAGCACCTATTTCAGGCTATGTGGCTGGTTCTAAACTACAAAGGGGAAATAGGGTTTTGCCTGGTCAGGTACTGATGGTTGTCGTCCCCCTTGATAAGGTATATGTTGAGGCAAATTTTAAAGAGACCCAACTCACCAACTTAAGGATAGGGCAAAAAGCTGAAATAAGGGCTGACATGTATCCTCATGTAAGGTTCTACGGTCATGTTGTTGGTATAAGGGCAGGAACTGGTCAGGTCTTTTCACTTTTGCCCCCAGAAAATGCTTCTGGAAACTGGATAAAGGTGGTTCAGAGGATTCCAGTAAAAATTGAATTAGATGATTATAATTATAAAAAAAATCCTTTAAGGCTGGGGTCATCATTGATAGTAAAGGTTGATATAAGGGACAGAACAGGAAAAACCCTTAGGTGAGTTACGTGGAGACTATAAGAGAACAGGACACGCCCTCTGTAAACAAGTGGATTATTGCATTAACTGTGATTTTGCCCACCTTTATTGAAGTAATGGATACAAGCGTGGTGAATGTATCTCTTCCCCACATACAAGGGGGATTAAATGCTGGTTTAGATGAATCAACCTGGGTCCTCACATCCTATCTTGTTTCCAATGCAGTAATAATTCCTATTACTGGTTTTCTCTCAAATATACTTGGCAGAAAACGCTATTTAATTGGATCAATAATCTTGTTTACCTTTGCTTCAATGCTTTGCGGAAGTGCTCCATCATTGGAGATATTAGTTCTTGCACGTATACTTCAGGGAATTGGAGGAGGAGCGCTCCAGCCTATTTCCCAATCCATATTGTTAGAGAGCTTTCCCAAAAAAGAGCACGGCATGGCCATGGCTATATTTGGAATGGGCGTGGTCCTTGCACCCACAATTGGACCGGTGGTTGGTGGCTGGATAACTGATAATCTCTCATGGAGATGGGTATTTTACATAAATTTACCCATAGGTATCTTATCTGTCTTTATGACCATTTTATTTATCTTTGATCCCCCATATATAAAACAGAGAAAAAAGGGCAAAGTTAATTACTTTTCCCTTATTCTGCTTTTTTTATGGGTTGGTTGTCTCCAGATAGTTCTGGATAAAGGCCAGAGGGAAGATTGGTTTGAATCAAATTTTATAATCACTCTTACCATTATATTTTTAATTAGTTTTCTTCTATATATTGTACAGGAATTGTATGGTGAAGATCCAATTTTAGATATCTCTGTTTTCAAAGATAAAGTATTTTTGGCTGGAAATTTTATTTTATTTACAGGATTTATGAGTTTTTTTGGCAGTATTGTACTTTTGCCATTATTTTTGCAAAATTTAATGAATTATACTGCAATGTGGGCGGGTTTGGTGCTAGGGCCTAGCGGACTCGCTACCATGATTGTTATCTTTATAGTGGGGCGTCTGCTAAATAGAGGGGTTCCACCATACATTATCCTTATGCTTGGTCTTTCCTTAATATCTCTTTCAGTTATTTTAATGGGGAGGTTTACCTTAAACGCTGGTTTCTGGGAACTTTGTTGGCCCAGGGTTATGCAATCATGCGGTATGGGTATGTTTTTTGTACCACTTACTGCTGCAACCTATGTAAATATTCCAAAGGAAAAAATTGGAAATGCATCCAGCATATTTAATCTGCTTAGAAATTTAGGTGGGAGTTTTGGAACTGCCATTGCTACTACTTATCTGGCTAGAAGTGAGCAGTTTAATCAGACCTTGCTAGTTAAAAAGGTTGTGCCCTATAGACAGGAGTTTTGGACCTTGTGGCATAAAGTTGTTGCTTTTTTACATTATCCTGTGCAATTTCCTATACCAGATTCAAAACCCCTTGCCTTAATATATATGGAAGTTAGGCGCCAGGCCGGCATGTTGGCATTTAATGACACCTTTATTTTTCTTGGTACAATAACAATGTTTTTGATACCTATTGCCTTAATTTTAAGAAAAAAGTAAAAATATGCTCTATGCTTACAATAAAATGTGCCAGGTGTAAGAAAAAACTCTGGAAATACAAAAAAATCGGAAAAGGAGAGGTACTCAGATGTCATAAACACAGGATAACCAAGGTCTTTGGATGGGATGAGAAAGAGGGGAAAATTCTTTGTCCAAGGTGTAAAAATCCAGTTGGCATAGATAAAGGGTCTTTTTTTAAAATGATTTCAAAAAATTTTGTTTACACAGGCACCAAAGATAATACTTGAACCATTTTGTAGAGTGGTTTTAAAAAGACCTCATATTTTTATATAGTTAGTTCAATTGGAGATATTGATTTATATATAACTGAACACTACCTTGACATGTATTTTTATTTGATTTAATAAGCCTTTTTTAGACTTAATCTAAGCAGTTTCACTTACACCTCTGTATAATAGAATTAAAAAAGTGGATAAAATATGTTTGATAGCTTATCAGAGAGACTTGATGGAATTTTTTCTAAACTAAAGGGTAAGGGCACTCTGGATGAAAAAAATATCCAGGAGGGTCTGCGGGAAGTTCGGCTTGCACTTTTAGAGGCTGATGTTAATTACAAGGTTGTTAAGGACTTTATAGAAAAAGTCAGAGAAAGAGCCCTTGGTCAAGAAGTATTAAAGAGCCTTACACCTGGCCAGCAAATAGTAAAGATCGTCCATGAGGAATTAATAGAACTCCTTGGAGGAGTTGCTGAGCCCCTTAATCTCACCAAGACCCCATCTGTGATAATGTTAGTGGGTCTCCAAGGCTCAGGTAAGACCACAACTGCTGCCAAGCTTGCCCTTTATTTAAAGTCTCAAAAAAAGAAGCCATATTTAGTTCCAGCAGATGTGTATAGACCTGCGGCTATAGATCAGCTATTTAAGCTGTCCAAAGAAGTGGATGTCCCTTGTTTTGAATCCACTTCAGACATGGACCCTGTGGATATTGCAAAGGAGGGAGTATCTCATGCCAGTAAGAATTTTCTGGATGTTGTGATTATAGATACTGCTGGAAGACTCCATATTGACGAAGCCTTAATGGATGAGCTTGTGCGAATAAAGGCAGCAGTATCACCTCAGGAAATTTTGCTTGTTGCTGATGCAATGACTGGCCAGGATGCTGTGAATATTGCCCAGAGTTTTAATGAAAAATTGGATATTAGTGGGGTAATATTAACTAAGCTTGAAGGAGATGCCAGGGGTGGAGCTGCTCTTTCTATTAGATTCATTATAAATAAACCAATAAAATTTGTGGGAGTTGGAGAGAAATTAAAGGATCTTGAGGTATTTCACCCTGATAGGGTGGCTTCCAGGATCCTTGGTATGGGTGATGTATTGACCCTTATTGAAAAGGCAGAAAAGGCCTTTGCTGATGAAGATGTTGAAGGCCTTGAAGAAAAATTTTTACAGGCCAAATTTGATTTAGAAGATTTTAGAACACAGCTTAAGAGGATAAAAAAATTAGGTTCCCTTGAAGGGATTATGAAACTTATCCCTGGTATGGGTAAAGTAAGGGAGCAGCTAAAACAGGCCCAGATGCCTGAAAAGGAACTTGTGAAAGTAGAGGCTATTATAAACTCAATGACCATTGAAGAGAGGAAAAATCCTAAAATTATAAATAATTCTAGGAAAGAGAGAATAGCCAAGGGAAGCGGAACTTCTGTGGCTGATGTGAATAAGCTTTTGAAAAATTTCACACAGATGCAAAAGATGATGAAAAAACTCACTGGAAAGACCAAAAACAAAGGTTTAATTCCAGGAATCGGCGCAAATCCATTTGGAAATCCCTTCCCTGGAGCTGAGGGTGGAAATACTTTGCCAAAGAGCTTTTTCACAAAAAAGAAAAAGCAAAGAAAGAAAAAGAAAAAACAAAAAAGAAAGGCCAGAAAGAAAAAATAAGAAAATGAGGGTTTGTTGGTGTTGCCTTTTGGTTTGAAAATGATTATATTATAAATTCATTATTTTTTGGAGGGTAGAATAGATATGGCAGTGAAGATTAGGTTAATGAGAATGGGGTCAAAAAAAAGACCCTTTTACAGGATTGTTGCTATTGATGGTTTGCGTAAGAGGGAAGGTAGAGCTTTAGAGTATCTTGGGTATTACAATCCAATGGTAGATCCAGCAGAGATTAAAGTTGATTTAGAAAAGGTGAAGTTCTGGTTTTCCAAGGGTGCACAGCCCACTGAAACAGTTAAATCATTACTCAGAAAGGTTGGTTTTTACAGGGAAAATTAAAAATTTCAAATTTTGGTTTAGTTGTTTTTTGTAATCCTTTTGTTAAATTTGAGAAGTAGGAGTGGAGGTAGGTTATGTTCAAAGAATTAGTTGAGTACATTGCAAAGGCTTTGGTTGACAACCCTGACGCAGTACAAGTTACTGAAATTGAAGGGGAACAGACATCGGTAATTGAACTTCGCGTGGCCAAGGAAGACCTTGGCAAGGTGATTGGAAGACAGGGACGTACTGCAAGAGCTATCAGAACTATCTTAGGTGCAGTATCAACAAAGGTTCAAAAAAGAGTGGTTTTGGAAATATTGGAATAGGTTATGAAAAAACAAACCAGATCCAGATATTTGGTTCTGGGTAGGGTGAGAAAGCCCCATGGACTAAAAGGGGAACTCAGTGTAACTAGCTACACTGACTCCCCTTTAGTTTTTAATAAGTTAAGGAGGATTTTTCTCCAGATAGATGGTAGAATGCCACAGGAATTTTATATATTTAAGGTCAGGGAACACGGAAAATTTCTCCTTTTAAAACTTAAGGACATTAGAAATAGGGACGAAGCTGAAAAATGGCGTGGGGCCAAACTCCTTGTTTTAAGAGAAGATGTGCCTAAAGAAGAAGATGAAGTCTTTTTTGCAGATATAATTGGCTGTAATGTGTATTTACCAGACGGTATGTTTGTGGGTGTTGTAAAGGATGTCAAAAGATATCCCCAGGAAATATGGGAGATTCAAGACAAAGATGAAAATGAAATATTATTTCCAGCAATAGATGAATTCGTACTAAAGTTAGATGTGGAAAATGAAAAAATAATAATTGACCCACCAGCAGGTCTCCTTGAACTATACGGTTTTAATCCTTAAAATTAAAATCTATTCATCTTGCACCTGGGTTGCCATTTTATGCATTTTAATATCATTTCTATCTTTCCTGAGTTTTTTACATCCCCCTTAAACACAAGTCTTTTAAAAAAAGCTATTGAAAAGAAATTAATTTCTTTTTCTTTTATAAATCCAAGGGATTTTGCCACTGATGGACATAGAAGTGTAGATGACAGACCCTATGGAGGCGGAGCTGGGATGGTGATGATGGTAGAGCCCCTTTACCTGTCCATTAAAAACATACCTGATCCAGGCAAGATAATCTTGCTCTCTCCAAGGGGGCGGGTGTTTGATCAAAAAAAGGCTAGAGAACTCAGTAAATTAAGCAAAATCACATTTATTTGCGGAAGATATGAAGGAATTGACGAGAGAATTGAAGAGATTTTTGATATTGAGAGAATTTCAATAGGTGACTTTGTGCTAAATGGCGGGGAAGCTGCTTGCCTCTCAATGATTGAGGCAATTGCCCGTCTAATCCCAGATTTTATGAGTAAATCAGAATCTACAGAATATGAGAGCTTTTCCTCCAACTTGATTGAATACCCACACTATACAAGACCCGCAGAATATATGGGATTTAAGGTTCCTGATGTGCTTTTGTCTGGAAATCATAAGGAGATTGAGAAGTGGCGGAGAGAGATGTCCTTGATTGAGACATTTAAAAATAGGCCTGATTTATTGCAATCCGCTAATTTATGCCCTGAAGATTATAAATACTTAAGGGAATATAAATTTAAATTTTTAGGAAGAAATCTATATGTGGGACTTGTGCATTTTCCTGTACTTAATAAAGATGGAAAAGAATGTGCTGTATCCTTAACCAATCTGGATATCCATGATATTGCCCGTGTGTGTAAGACCTATTCAATTAGTAAATACTATTTAATAACTCCAATTGAAGATCAAAAGGACCTGGCCAGTAGACTTATTCATCACTGGATAGATGGTCCTGGAAAGGGTGCAAATCCAGATAGGGAAATAGCACTTAAAATAGTGAGAATAAGTGATTCAATTGAAGATGCAGTAGATAATATATGCAAATTAACAGGACAAAGGCCCTATATTGTAACTACCAGTGCAAGGGATGAGGGAGACCTTAATTTTTCTAATCTAAGAGAAATCCTGGAACAAAGACCAGTTTTTTTACTCTTTGGAACAGGACATGGACTTTCAAAAAGGGTGATGAAAATGGCAGATGGAATCCTACGTCCCCTTAGGCCTTTTGACAGATATAGACACCTATCTGTTAGGTCCGCGGTGTCAATAATCATTGACAGGATATTAGGAGACTGTTTTTAAATTAGTTTAAGTTTGACTTAGATTTTAAAGGGAATTTAATATCATTTAGATTTTTCTCTCACATCCTTCAGATATAAAATTCCTATGAATATCAAACAAATAATTGAACAAAAGTAGAAATTATAACTTATTTCAATATATTCAGTTATTAATCCAAATACAATAGGAGCTAGAGATGTAGATAAATTTATAGCAGTAAACCTAAGACCCATCCCAAGTCCTGATTTTTCCCTTTGTATATTTTCTGACATAAGCAACATACTAAGTGGTTGAGATATACCGAATCCGCCTCCCCACAATGAAATTCCAATAGTTATGACAATCAAATTGTCTGTTAAGGGAATGATAGACAGACCAATAAAGAATAAAAACAAGGTTAAATACATTAATTTATTTAATTGAATAGTTTTAAAAATTCTGGCTATGAAAATTCTTACAATTGACATTGTAATTGAAAAAATGGATATAAGTATACCTATTGTGTCTGCATTATAACTATTATTTTTTAAAAAAATTGGCAGAAACGAATTTCTTAAAGATGTGATAAATACAGCTATTGAGGTAAATAGAAGTATTATAATCAGATTGGGTTCTTTTAAAAAATCAGAGATGTCTTTAATTAAAGATATATTACTTTTGTCTTTTTGTATTATATCTTTGCTTCTTTTTTTGGGAGTTTTGATAAATAGTCCTGGCAGACTTATAAGTAAAGTGATTAAAAATACTAGAGAAAAATTAAAATGAGTTACAATAAGACCTCCTAAAAAAGGACCAAATACCTGTCCAATTGAACCAAATAGCGACAATTGTGCAAAACCCTTTGCCTTTTTATAATAATCCATTGTAGAAGATATGGTAGTTTGGGCGCCAACTACAATTAACAGGAATCCCAATCCAGCTATTAGTTGGGAGGAGATTACACCAAAAAAATTTTTAAAGCCCAAAAGCAGAACAGAAGATATACAATTTAATAAAAATCCTACTTTAACTCCAATAATTGGTGAAATTCTGTCCATGATTCGCCCCAATGGGATTGCCAGAGGTATTGACAAAATGCTTTGGGCACTCACGATTATTCCAATCAAAGCAGGAGAAAAGTGAAGGTGTTCACAATACAAAGGAAGTATTGGGAAAAGCATACCACATCGAAGGAAATGCAAAAGATATAATGTGTGCATAAAGTATGTAGATAGGTTTTATTTACATAAATTTCAAGTGGTCTCTGTCAATGCTTGAGGATTAACCATTCTAATACTCAAGTTGATAAATAGAAAGTGCAAAAAGGTTTAATAATGCTAAAAAGAGTATTTAAATTGAGATGCGCGCTTTAAAATAGTCAATGTGGCCGTTTCTTTTGATAGTGATGCATTTTAAATGGTTTTTGGTTTAAATCTACATTTTCACTTGAACTTACTGAAAAAAAACATTAAATTATTTCCATTATTTTTAATATGTCATTTATTTTTTATTTGTTTGGAATTTTTATTAACTCAATAGATTAACTCAATTTATAGAGATATTTTTTCTCAAACAAATAGGGAGTGCGATGAATGAGTAGTAAAGGCAAAATTCTTGTGGTTGATGATGAGGAAAGTTTAAGGGAAATTTGTAGAGAGGCATTAGTTGAGCATGGATATGAAGTGTTAGAGGCAAAAAATGGAATAGAAGCCACACAATGTTTAGAAAATGAGAAAGATATTGATATAGTGCTCTCAGACTTAAATATGCCTGAGATGGATGGAATGGCTCTCATAGATTATATTAACAGATATAATTTAGATGTAGAACTTATTGTTATGACTGGTTTTGGAACCATAGAGACTGCCGTGGAAGTGATGAAAAAAGGGGCATTCGACTATATTCCCAAGCCTTTTTATTTAAATCATCTTCTAGTTAAGATTGACAGTGCAATGGAGCGAAGACAGGAAAAGAAACAAAGAGAGCGCTTAAATAAACTAGTTCAGATATTAAAATTAAATAAAGATTTAAATGCCAAGCTGGAGTTAAGTGCACTTTTAAATGAATTTTTATTTCATGTTGAAAGGACATTTTCTCCAGAAGGTACAGTTATTATTTTAAAGGATAATAATAAGTATAGTCCAATTAGAGTAAGAGGTACATTTAAAAAAGAACTTACATTGCTAAAAAAAATAAAAGGTTTAGCCGAGTATTTAAGTTATAAAGGTGGTAGAAGTCTTTTATTCATTCCTGGAAAAATAGAAGATATAGATTTTAAGATAAAAGAAATGTTCTCAGATATTTCTAAGCAGCTTATGATCTCTCCTTTAATCAGTAAATCAGGAGTTATTGGAGCAGTTTGTCTAATTAGAAGTTTGGGTTCTTTTGAATTTAATTTTGATGATCTCAAGCTCCTTAATGTATTTTGTTCCCAAACAGCTGCTATTTTAGAAAATGTCCAGTTATATGGACGGGTTTTGGAAATGAATAGGGAGATAATTAGGTCCCTGGCAAAGGCGGTGGAAGCAAAGGATTCATATACCAAGGGACATTCTGACCAAGTTGCTTATTATGGAGCAAAATTGGGGAGGAAATTAGGTCTTACTTCAGATGAATTGGACAAATTGTACTGGGCTGGTATAGTCCATGATGTAGGGAAAATAGGTATTCCTGATAATATTTTGAATAAGCGAGGGAAATTAGCTAATGAAGAATTTGAAATTATGAAGAAACATCCTGTTATAGGCAGGGAGATTTTATCTCAAGTTGAAACCTTAAAAGATATAATGCCTATTATATATCATCACCATGAAAGGGTGGATGGGAAAGGATATCCTGATGGGTTAAAAGGAGAAAAAATACCATTTTTGGCCAGGCTAATAAGCGTAGTAGATGCATATGATGCAATGACTTCTGATAGAGCTTACAGAAAGGCTATGCCACCTTCAAAAGCTGCTTCTATTCTAGAAGAAGGGGCTGGTAGACAGTGGGATGAGGAATTAGTGGATTATTGGCTCAGAGTTTTAAAACAGGAGAAAAAGATCTAATATATATTTTGAGGAGCTGATATGGATAGGGTAAAGGTATTAGTAGTTGATGATTCTGCTTTTATGAGAAAGGCAATTAGTGGAATGCTTGAGAAGGATCCCATGATAGAGGTTGTGGGGACTGCGAGGGATGGTGAGGATGCCCTTGAAAAAATTAAGACCCTCGATCCTGATGTGGTCACTCTTGATATTGAAATGCCTAGAATGGACGGTTTAACTGCATTAAGACATATTATGATGGAGAGTCCACGACCAGTTATAATGGTGAGTTCTTTAACCCAGGAAGGAGCAGAGGCGACCTTTAAGGCCTTAGAGTTGGGAGCAGTTGATTATATACCAAAACAGCTTTCAAAGGTTTCTTTGGAAATAGTAAAAATAGAAAAAGAGTTGCAGGATAAGGTAAAGAGTGTTGCCAAGAAAAAAGGTAAATTAAAGGTAAAGCGAAAGAAAATACCAGAAAAGAGCGTTGATACAACCAAATTTAAAGGTAAAGTTCAAACAAGGGATCTGGTTGGTATTGGGGTGTCAACAGGAGGCCCAATGGCTGTTCAGCAGGTCCTAACTAAGCTTCCGGCTGACTTTCCTGCTCCAATCTTAATTGCCCAACATATGCCTGAACCATTTACAGGTCCTTTTGCCAAAAGGCTCGATGAGATTTGTAAGCTCTCTGTTAAAGAGGCAGAGAATGGTGAGGTTGTGAAAAGTGGTGTTGCATATGTTGCAAGAGGGGGTTATCATTTGAGAATGGTTCAAAAGGTGAGCAGGATTGAGTTAGAGGTGAGTAAAGAACCTAAAGATGCCTTATATAAACCATCAGTTAATGAATTAATGCATTCAATTGCCCTTGGTGTTGGAAAGAGAGGACTTGGGGTAATTTTAACAGGCATGGGTAATGATGGTTTAAAGGGCATAGAGGCCCTTAAAAAAAGGGGTGGAAGGGCCATAGCCCAGAGCGAGAAGACTTGTGTTGTGTACGGGATGCCAAGGGCTATAGTTGAGGCTAATCTTGCAGATGAGATAGTAGACATTGATGATATGGCAGAAGCAATAATTAAAAACCTGTATCTATAAAAAAATAAGTAAGAAGCCATGAGAAAAGATTGTAAAAATTATATTGAAAGATTAAGTTCAGAGGACCCCTCTATAATAAGGGAGATGTGTTTTAGGTTAGGGGAAGATGGATGCGTTGAGGGTATCCCCTATCTGGTTGACTTGTTGAAACATAAGGATATTGGGGTCCAGGAGGCAGCAGAATTATCTATCAGAAAATTGGGGGGTGAGGAGGCAGTTGAAGCACTAATTCCCCTTCTTTGGGAAGACAGACCTGATATTAGAAATGTGGCAGTAGATATATTGCGTGATATTGCATCTCAGGGATTGGATATTCTTTTAGACCTTCTTTATGAAAAAGACCCAGACATCAGAATATTTGTGGTGGACATTTTGGGACATACCAAAAGCGTGCTGGCTGCTCGTGCTTTGTGTGAGATACTTTTAAGTGATCCTGATCCAAATGTAAGATCCCAGGCTGCTGTCAGTTTAGGAAAGCTTGGTTTTCTTGAATCAGTTTCGTGTCTTGAGAAGGCACTAGAGGACGAAGAATGGGTAAAATTTTCTGCTATAGAGGCCCTAAAAAAGATAGGAAGTGAGTCATCAGCAGAGATACTTATTGATTATTTAGGCAAAGGCTCTGATTTAATTGATGCTGTTATAATAGATGCCCTGGCAGAGATGGGAAAAGTAAGAATAGTCCCTATTTTAATAAATAAGTTAAATACAGATAACTTGCCTTTAAGAAATAAGGTAATTCAGGGATTGGTTAATCTACTTGGACATAGGACCTTAGAACTTTTAGATGATGATCAAAGGGAAAAATTTAAACACTATTTACTCGAAGCCCTATCAGACGAGGACAGAGATGTACAGCGAGCTGCACTAAAAGGTCTTTCATTTATAAAAGGGGAAGAGGCAGCAAATGCAATATTTGAATATGGATTGACCTTAGATGAGGAAAAAGATGTTGAATTATTAGAAGAGGTGGAATCTATTCTAAAAGAAATTGGTGTTTCAAAGAACTTAATTGAAGGAGCCTATTGCAAGGAAGAGAAAAGGGTGAGATTTGCAATCAGGCTTCTTTGTCAAATGGATGATGAAAGCGCTTATAAAACCTTAACTCATCTATTTTGGAAACTGGACAGGGATTATCAAAGAGAAATTGCTGTTGCACTTAGTGAAAAGGAACATCCGATCTTAAAAGACTTCTTTTTAAGGATATTAAGAGAGCATCAAGATGGTAAGGTTATAAAATGTGGACTCAAATTTTTGGGAGAAAAGTATCAAAGTAAGGAGGTGGAACAGGAGATTATTAAATTTCTAGACCATAAATTCGATGATGTAAAAGAAGTTGCTTTAGAGACTGCAATATCCATTGGATCTGAATCGATAAAACAAGAATTTATGAATATGGCTCACAATGAAGACCCTACTAAGAGATTTATGGCTATATATGCCTTTGGCTGTTTAGGGGATAGAAGATTTTTGCCTCTTATAAAAGATGCCTTTAAAGATGATGTGGATGATGTGCGAAAAATAGCGGTTGAGGCCTATGCCCAATGTGCTGAAACTGACGAGGAAATTATAAAATCTATTTCACCAATGTTAAAAGATGAGTCCAGGGATGTAAGATTAGCTGCGCTTGATGTCCTTTCTGAGATTAAATTAAAGGATAAAGTAAAAGATGTAGTCACACCTATGCTTAAGGACCCAGATGTTTGGGTGCAGATACGAGCAGTTGAAATCCTTGGCAAGATAAAAGAGGGTGTAGATCTATCTTTGTTAGAGCCTCTACTTCAAAGTGAAAATAATTTGTTGAAAATAAAGACCTTAGAGGCCCTTGATAACATAGGTGGTAAGCAGGTTACCAAAATATTTGTAGATCTTTTAAAAAGGGAACAAGATCCCGAAGTGCAAGATACGCTTGAAAGGATGCTATCTAAAAAATGAGGATATAATAAATATGGCGTTTTTGACTAAGACCACAACTCTTCGGAAAGATTATAAAATCACTGATGAGGAATTTAAACTTTTAAGGGATTTTATTTATAATCAGACGGGAATTTATATAGCAGATAACAGGAAATATCTTCTTGAGACAAGGCTTAGAAACAGGCTCAAAAAAAGGGGATTAAACTCATTTTCTGAATATTATTATTTTTTGAAATATGACCCTGAGAGAAGGAAAGAGCTGGAAAAGCTATATTCTGTTATTACCACAAATGAGCCCAGTTTTTTTAGAAATTCACCCCAATTAAAAGTTTTTCAAGAAATAATTTTGCCTGAGATTATTGAACGTCAAAGCACATCTAAAAGACTGAGGATATGGTCTGCTGGATGTTCCACAGGTGAAGAACCCTACACAATTTCTATCATTCTCCATGAGGTGTTTAAACAGCAGCTTACTAAATGGAATATTAAGATAACTGCTAATGATATTTCCAGTGATGTTATTAAGGCGGCAAAAAGGGGGATTTATGGTGAATATTCCCTTAGGACAACCCCTGAGTCTATTAAGATAAAATATTTTGAAAAGATTTCAGAAGGGAGATATAAAGTAAAAAAGGCGGTACAACAACTGGTTGAATTTAAACAGATAAATCTGGTAGATGGTCTACAAATAAAACAGATTGATAAATCCCATGTAGTTTTTTGTAGAAATGTTATTATTTATTTTGACGATGCAGCCAAGAAAAAGGTTATAAATTATATTTATGATAATTTAGAAGAAGGCGGTTATTTGTTCTTGGGGCATTCGGAATCTCTACACAATCTCTCTAGAGCTTTTATTCCAAAATATTATCCTGGTTCAATTGTTTATAAAAAGGGGGGTTCAAGTGGAAGAAATGAAAGATAGAAGAGAATTTCAGAGGTTGAATAAAGAACTTGGGGTAGAGGTGAGAAAATTTGAGTATCCTTTAAAGAGTCAACGGATTATTAAGACAAAATGTTTGAACATAAGTCCAGGTGGGCTTTTGCTGGATATACCAAGAAGATTAAATGTGGGTGATAAGGTCCAGCTGACTTTATATGTTCCAGGATTGAATAAATACCATCCGAGTTTTTTTAAAGTCTTTGAAAGCTCAGTAAATCAATCTTTAGTTGCAGTAGGTGAAGTAGTTCGAGTGGAAGTCACAGGGGGAAGTTATAAGGTAGGAATAAAATTTTTAAATATTTATGAAGATGACTGGAAGGCCCTATACAACCTTCTTATGAGGGAACTCAAAAGATAAATGGCACAATCTTTAACAAATGTTTTGGCTATTGCTACTCAAAAGGGTGGTGTTGGAAAGACTACAACAGCCCTTAATCTAGGTGCAGCTTTAGTGATTTTGGGAAAAAAGACGCTTGTAATGGATCTAGATCCTCATGCTTCGGCCACAATTCATCTGGCCTATTATCCTGAGAACTTAAGTGTAAGTATATTGGAATTGTTTTTAAGAGAGAAAGTTGATCTGGAGTTTTTGAATTCTGTAATAAAAAAGGATAAAAGGCATCTTTTTGATTTTATACCAGGGTCTATAAAGCTTTCCATGGTGGAGTCCGAATTAAAAGAAAAACCAGGTAAAGGACTTATTTTGAAAAATGCAATAGCCAGATTAAAAGATAAATACGAATATATTATTTTAGATTGTCCGCCAAACTTTGGTATTATCCTTATTAATGCATTGGTTGCATCAACATTAACGGTTATACCTATACAAGCAGAATTTTTGGCATTACATGGTTTAAAACTCACTTTTGATACCATTAGGATGTTAAATAAAGTATTACCTAATTTTATACAATATAAGGTCCTTGCTACAATGTTTGATCAAAGGGTTGGTGCTTGTAGACGGGTGGTAGAAGTACTTAGACAAAATTTAAAAGATAAATTTTTTAAGACCATAATCTCTATTGATACAAAGTTTAGAGAGGCTAGTGCTAAAGGTGAACTTATCTATAATCTTTATCCAAAGAGTAGAGGGGCAAAACAATATTTACAACTTGCAAAGGAAATAGAAAATATGAGGAAATAATATAATGGATAGAAAGACTCCAGAACAATATCTAAAAGAACATGTGATATTACCAGAAGAGGCGGATAAAAAGGGAAGTTATAGTTCATATGAACTGGAATTTATAAAAAAATATCTTGGTGAAAAGGTCCCTTCTGTAATTGATGTAGAAGGTCAGAAAATAACTCATCCATCAGAACAAATAGAACAAGATATTAAATCCCTTGAAGTAGTTCAACTTGTTGGTTTTGGGATAGGAGACAGAGAAATAGCCTTTCCAATAAATCATGTTCAGGAAGTCATAAAAATGGTGAGTTATACCAATTTACCATCTTCTCCACCTTATGTGGTTGGAGTAATTAATTTGAGAAATAATATTGTGCCTTTGCTTGACGTGTATCCACTGATTTGCGATGAATTTAAAAATATTGATGAGTATAAATTTATAGTTATTTGTAATTTTAGGAATTTTAGAATGGGCGTTTTAGTTGAGAGAATAACTACAATGCACAAAGTAGCTCAAAAAGATCTTGAATGGAATATTGAGTCACAATTGGGTGTCAGTGGTATTGTTATGGGATTAATTAAAAAAGACAATAAGTTAATAGGTATTATAGATATAAATAAATTGGTTGAAATAGTAATGGGATAATAAAGTATGTTTTATTTTCCATAGAAGGCTTGTAAAAAAATCAAAGTTTTTAAATTGATCATATTTAGGTTTGTAGATTTAAAATCAGTGAATAAGGGATATATTATTATGGCAGAAAAAAAAGCAATTTTGATTGTTGATGATTCTAAGACAGTAAGAAATCTTGTTTCATTTGTAATAAAAAAGGCCGGATTTAAGGTTATCACCGCGGAGGATGGTCTTGAGGGCCTTGAAAAACTCTATTCTCATCCTGAAATTGTGCTGGTTGTTAGTGACATCAATATGCCTCGGATGGATGGGCTTACCTTTATAAAAAATATAAGGGAACAAGAAGCCTTTAGAAATCTTCCTATTATAATTTTAAGCACTGAGGGCGAAGACAAAGATATCCAAGCAGGTCTGGAAGTAGGGGCAGATATTTACATGGTAAAACCAGCACAGCCAAATAAGCTCTTAAAAAATATAAATATGCTACTTGGAAAAAAGAAATAAAATTGTAGGGGATATGAGTTATGACTGATCAAGAAGTCTTGATGGACTTTATAACTGAGTCAAGGGAACACCTGGAAACAATAGAACCAAATTTACTAGAACTGGAGAAAAATCCAGATGATCTCAGTTTGATAGATGAGATCTTCAGGCCAATGCATTCCCTAAAAGGGGCATCGGGGTTTCTCAATTTACAAAAGATGAATAAATTAGCCCATAAGGCAGAAAATATTTTAGATGAAATGAGAAAGGGGAACTTAAAAAACACCCCTGAAATTATGGATGTGATTCTGGTGGCTACTGATGCATTAAGGCAGATGCTGGATAATTTAGAGGAGACCGGTGAGGAAGGGGATGTTGAAATTGAATCAATTATTGAGACAATTGAAAATCTCTTAAAGAGTGAAACACCTACCTCGTCACCTGCAGAATCAGAGGTCTCTGAAAAAGGAGCTAAAGGAGAAGACAAAGGATATCTGCTTACAATTAATAGTCCTGAACACCTGAGTGATTTTCTGGAAGAAGTTGAAGACAACATAGAAAATTTAAATAAACTTATGGTGGATATTGAAAGGGTGCCTGAGAGAAGTGAAGAAATTATTCAAGATATTTTTCGATATTTCCATAATTTAAAAGGTAATAGTGGGCTTATAGGGTATAAGGAATTTTATGATTTAACCCACAAGGCAGAGAGTTTACTTAATTATTTCAGACAAAATAAGGCAAAAATTCCTACCGATATTTTAGATCTACTATTAAAAACACTGGATTTGTTAGAGGAAATGGTGGAAGCAATAGACCAGGAAACAGGATTGGTAACACCTCCAGATTTAAAAGGACTTCCCCAGGAACTGGAAAATGCCATTTTCCGGTTAACCGGTTCTGGTGTAGAGGAAAAAGCTGAAACAGAGACTACATCAAAAGAAGAGGAAGCGTCTAAAGAAGATATTCAGGTAGATGATGAGGATCTTGTTATTTTTATTGAAACAGTAAGACAACAATTTGATAACATAAAATTGGCCTTAACTACGTTAGAAAAAGAACCTGAAAATAGGGATTATATTGATGGACTATATCGGGCCCTAAATTCTCTTAAAAATGCTTGTGAATATATGGATTTAGAAGAATGTGCTAAATACGCATCTCAGACAGCTGTTTTAGTTGACCAGGGAAGGAATATGGAAGGGGGCTTTGATACGCTTTTGTCTATCCTATCTCAAGAGACTGAGATCTTAGAAGAGATGATAAATAAAGAGATTGAGAAGCTGAAAGGATCACAAGCACAAAAGGTGGTAGCTCAAAAAGAAGAAAAAAAGGAAAAAACAGAAGAGGTTAAGGAGAGCAAAGAAGTAGAGGAAATAAAGGAGGAGGTTCAAAAGAGTAAGGTTGCAAAAAAGGGACAAACAACAGCAAAAAAGGACCAAAATACACAAAAAATAAAGACTTCTTCCACCATCAGGGTGGATCATGAAAAATTGGACCACCTTATGAATTTAATTGGAGAACTTATTATAAATAGAAACAGATTTGTAATGCTCACACGGCAACTGGAAGAAAATAGAGATATTTCTGAAATGATACAGGATTTTTATGAGACCACAGATGCCCTTGGCAGGATTTCTGACGATCTGCAGGATACCATTATGCAGGTTAGGATGATTCCAATCCGCACAGTATTTTCCAGATTTCCCAGACTGGTGAGAGACTTAAGCAGAAAAAGTGGAAAAAAGATTGATTTAATAATCGAGGGAGAAGATACAGAGCTGGATAAGAGCCTGGTTGAGTTAATCGGTGACCCAATATTACATCTTATTAGAAATGCAGTAGATCATGGACAGGAGACACCAGAAGAGAGAATAGCTGCAGGAAAGTCTGAAGTTGGTAAGGTCTGGCTCAGGGCATTTCATGAAGGAAATTCTGTTATGATAGAGGTAGAAGATGATGGTAGAGGGATTGATCCAGAAAAGGTAAAGAAAAAGGCAATAGAAAAGGGATTAATAACACCAGAAGAGGCTGAAAAAATGGATGATCGCGAGGCAATAGAATTGATCTTTGCCCCTGGTTTTTCCACCGCAGAAAAGGTAACTGATGTATCAGGCAGAGGCGTTGGCATGGATGTTGTCAGAAACAACATAAAAAGTTTGAATGGCAATGTGTTTGTCCATAGCGAAGTTGGGAAGGGAACTAAATTTACATTGTCTTTGCCCCTTACCCTTGCCATTATTGAGGCCCTTTTGGTTGAGGTGGGAAATAACACATATGCAATTCCTTTGGATGCAGTTTCAGAGACCACAAAGATAGATTCCTCTAAAATTTATGAAGTAAACAGGAGAAAAACAACTACTCTGAGGGGAGAAGTAGTTGGGCTAGTGGAACTAGGTGATGTGCTTGGAATAACAAATGGAAGTGGTGAAGAAAGAGATACTCTACCTCTGGTTATAATTTCTGTAAATGAAAGAAAGCTAGGCTTAATTGTGGACAGGCTCCTTCATCGACAGGAAATAGTCATTAAGTCAATGGGCGAATACCTTGGGGATATTCATGGATTTGCTGGAGCAACTATCCTTGGAGATGGTAGGGTTATTTTGATCTTAGATCCCAATGAGATCATGAGTATTGCCATAGCAAGTGCAAGGTAATCATTAATCAAATAATATCATTAAACAATTGGCCCCTCTTTTTTAACTGATTTTTTTAATTTTATAGGAAAAGGGATAGACTTTGAAAAAGTGGGGAGATTCGTTTTTGTCCTTCTCCAAAAAGTTTTCTACTGGATTGTAGGTGGGAGAATAAGGAGCAGATAGAATAAATGAATATTTTTATGCCCTGCTAGGTATTGTTTTACTTTTTTGACTTGTGGGTACTGACATTATCCAATCGAGAATTGGAGTGTGACCAGTACAACGCTTGATTTTTTTTTATTTTTGACCTATAATAAATTAGATTTTTGTTACACTGACCCTTGGGGAGGGAAAAGAATGGTTGATCCTGACAGTCGATGGGTTTTCCAAACTAAACAAAAAATATTAACAGGACATATCACCAGGCCTTCACGGATGTGATATAAAATAGTGGATGGTATCATCTCCAGGGCCTGGGGATAGGTCCTGGGTTGCCTGGAGGTGGACCATGACCAAAAATCCTCTTTTAGTGCCAGAAATCAAGGAATTTCTCTCAAAAAATGATACTGAAACATTAAAAGAATTTTGTAATAGTACCCACCCTGGTTTAGTTGCTGAATTTATTTCCCCTCTATCTCCTGAAGAGATCTGGAATATATTAAAAATTTTAGATCCTGATCTTAAAGCTGAAATATTCAGTCACCTTGATTTAGATCTTCAAATTAAATTGACACAAAAGCTTTCACGGCATGAACTTGCCCAATTAATATCTGAGATGTCTCCTGACGATAGGGTTGATCTGTTAAAAAAACTCCCAGAAGATCTAAGAGAAAATCTTTTACCTGCAATTGCACAGGCAGAAAGGGAAGATATAAGAAAACTCTCATCTTACCCTGAAGGCACTGCAGGGTCAGTAATGACCTCTGATTATGCCACTTTGCCACCAGATATTACAGCAAAGGAGGCTATTGAGAGACTCAGAAGAGAAGCACCAGATAAAGAGACTATTTATTATTGTTATGTAGTTGATAAGGAAAGACGCCTCCTTGGCTTTGTTTCGTTAAAGGACCTAATACTTGCAAAACCAGAGACCTTGGTTAGGGATATTATGAATAAAGATCTAATCTATGCCCACGTGTTAGATGACCAGGAAGAGGTTGCAAGAAAGATTCAAAAATATGACCTCATAGCAATTCCTGTTGTAAATGGAAATAATACCCTTGTGGGGATTATTACCTACGACGATGCAATGGATATAATTACACAGGAACACACTGAGGACATGGAAAAATTAATGGCTATTACTGGTGAACATGAGGCAGCAGCTTATATGAAAACACCAGTTATTGAACACTTTAAAAACAGATGTGGCTGGCTTATTTTTTTGGCACTTCTAGGTTTTGTATCTGGCTTTGTGGTTGAAAGATTTGAGCACGTGATTATGCAATTTACCATTCTGGCCACATTTATGCCAATGTTAGCTGATACTGGTGGAAATACAGGAAGCCAATCTGCCACTTTAGTTATCAGGGCCCTTGCATTGGGAGAAATAACCCCAAAAGATTTTTTAAAGGTTTTGTTTAAGGAATTTAAAGTATCCCTACTACTCGGCGTAATACTTGCTATTGTAGCTCTTGCCAGAGTCTATTTTTATGCCCTCACCAGTCCAACCCATCATATTCCCCTGTCAAAAATAGGATTAGCTGTAAGTGTTGCCCTGGCATTGCAGGTGATTACATCTACCCTTATAGGAGCTGTTCTTCCATTGTTGGCCGCAAAGTTCAAAAAAGACCCTGCTGTAATAGCAAGTCCTGCCCTAACCACTGTTGTGGATATAACAGGTCTTTTTATATTCTTTACAACATCTAAAACAATCCTGGGGATATAGCCATGTCAAAAATTAATATTTTTCCATATGATGCAGTTAAATACGACTTATTAATAACTACTATAAAAAAATGTAATGAAATTACTATTAAAAAAATAGACAAATTCCCAGAAGTAATTCTGGAAATCCTTCCCAGATACCCTCATAAAAAAACATGTGATGAGTTAATTGCTGAGTTAAAACACTCTTTTAATGATATAATTGTAAGTACAAATGGATTTAGTTTAATAGAAGAAGTGAGTAAAAATTTAATTGCTCAAAAACTCACAATATCTGTTGCTGAAAGTTGCACTGGCGGACTTATCTCGCACCTACTTACTCAGGTCTCTGGTAGTTCAAATTATTTTATGTTAGGAGCAATAACTTATTCAAATGAAGCAAAGATAAAGATTTTAGGCGTTCCAGAAGATATTATAAATAGATTTGGTGCAGTACACGAAGAAACAGCAAAATTTATGGCAAAGTGCATAAAGGAAAAGTTAAATACCCATATAGGACTTGCAACTACAGGGATTGCAGGCCCAACAGGTGGAAGTAATGAAAAACCAATTGGTACAATATGTCTGGCCATAAGCTTTAATAATAATTTAATCTCAAAAAGATACACCTTTGATTTGGGAAGTAGAGAAAAAAATAAGATTTTTTTTGCATATCTTGCTCTAAACCTTTTAAGACTTGAATTAATTAAATGAAGTCTATGTAAATAATAATAACTATGATACAAATTATTCCTTTTAAATTTCCTGAAGTTTCAAAAGTAAAATGTGTTTTTACTACAAGAGTGGGTGGATATAGTGGAGGAAAATTTCACTCTGCCAATCTCTCTTTTGAAGTTGGAGACAATATCACTTTAGTGAAAAAAAACAGAGAGGCAATAAAAAAACAGCTTAAAATAAATAAATTAATAGAGCTAAAACAAGTACATGGAAACAGACTTGTATGTTTGGATAACTTAAAAAATCCAGATGAGTTTCCAATACCAGGGGATGCACTTATTACATCCAAAAAAGAATTAGCACTTATAATAAAGACAGCAGATTGCCAGCCAATACTTATATGCGATAAAAAAGGTAGCGCTATTGGTGGATTTCACGTTGGTTGGCGTGCAAATAGAGGCGAATTTATCAAGCAGTGGATAGAAATCTTTTGCAATCATTATAATCTAAAACCTGCCCAGGTTTATGCAGTAAGAGGCCCAAGTTTGTGTCCTGTTCACAGTGAATTCGTTAACTTTGATAAGGAATTTCCAGAAAAATTTAGAAAATATTTTGATCCAATAACAAAAAGATTAAACCTATGGAAAATCTCCCATGATCAATTAAGAGAAGCAGGCCTGGTAGAAAAAAATATTTTCAGACTGGACTTTTGTACCTATTGCATGGAAAAGTATTTTTATTCATACAGAAGAGAGAAGATTTGCGGGAGACAGGGCAGCATCATTTGGATATCCGATTAATTTAAAATTTAGGTCATTATTTTATTTAATTGACAAAAGTAATTTTATGGCTTAGCTTCCCCGTGATGTTACAGAGTATTATTAAATTTTTCTACCAAATTTTGAAGAGAACTAAATCAGGAGGAATGTATGCTAACATTAACAGAAGGGGCAAGAGAATTATTGGATCAGCACTTTGAAAACAAAAAGGAAGTACCAGCCATCAGAGTGTATTTAGCACCTGGTTGAGGAGGAGCTCAATTAAATCTTGCTCTGGACGAGCAAAGGGAAAATGATGAAGTGTTTGTTTTTGAGCCTTATACATTTATAATTGACAAGGGTCTTTTACAATCAGTGGCACCAATAGAGATTGATGGCAGTCCATGGGGATTTAGAGTTTTATCTAAATTATCATCTCAACAAAATAGTGGTTGTGCATCGTGTAGCAGTTGTGGATAAATTATAAGCTGATGCATTGAAAAAAAGGCCGAAACTTAACAAGTTTCGGCCTTTTTTGTGATTTTAACTTGAGGTAAATTAATGGGTTATAATTTTGAAATCTTACACACAGATGGAAATGCTAGGGCAGGAGTATTAAAAACCAGACACGGCCTGGTAAATACACCAATATTTATGCCAGTTGGAACTAGAGCCTCTGTTAAGGCATTATCATCCCACGATCTATATTCAATTGGTGCAGAGATAATCCTCTCAAATACCTACCACCTCTATCTTAGACCTGGAGATAAATTAATAAAGGAGTTGGGCGGCCTTCATAAATTTATGAATTGGCACAGACCTATTCTCACAGATAGTGGCGGATTTCAGGTATTTAGCTTATCAGCCCTAAGGGAAATTACAGAAGATGGAGTGGTTTTTAGATCCCATATAGATGGCTCAAAACACCTGTTTACTCCAGAAAATGTGATCAAAATTCAGGAAAATCTAGGCTCAGATATAATGATGGTCTTAGATGAATGTGTGCCTTACGGAGCTGACTACAATTACACAAAAAAATCATTAGAACTTATTACAAAGTGGGCTAACAGGGCATATTTAGCAAGAAAAGACTCCACTCAACTCCTCTTTGGAATAATCCAGGGAGGATTTTTCCCAGATTTAAGAAAGCAAAGTGCAACACAAATAACTGAAATTCCCTTTGACGGCTATGCAATAGGGGGTCTAAGCGTTGGAGAGCCCAAGGAGTTAATGTTTGAGATATTAAAAACCACAACCCCTCTCCTTCCCTGGAATAAACCCAGATATCTTATGGGCGTTGGCAAACCTGTAGATATTATCAATGCAATTGAGCTTGGAATAGATATGTTTGATTGTGTGCTTCCAACAAGAAATGCGAGAAATGGTACCCTTTATACCTCAACTGGTAAAATTAATATAAAGAAAAAAGAATTTAAAAAAGACGAATCCCCCTTAGATGCAAATTGCAATTGCTATACCTGTAAAAATTATACCAAGGCCTATTTAAGACATTTATACACAACCAGGGAATTGCTCTCATACAGGTTAAATACTATACACAATTTAACATTTTATTTAAACCTAGTAAAAGAGGCGCGCCTAGCCATTAAAGAAAAAAAGTTTTCTTCTTTTAAGACCAAATTTTTGGATATTTTTGGCTGTGAATAAATCCTTTATCTTTTGCTTTTACTGGGTTTTGTGAGCCACTTCATCTTTTCTAAGTCTATAAGCAATTGGAATTATATCCTTTGCAGCCCTGAAAACATCTTTAGGTTTTATATCCTTTAGTGCAATTGGCAGAACCTCGTCCATATGTTCCACTTCTATTATCTCCAGGTCCTTTAAGATAGTATTTGGCACTTCCTTTAAATCCTTACTGTTTTCCTTAGGGATAATTACCTTTGGAACCATACCCCTGTGTGCTGCAAGCAATTTTTCTCTAAGTCCGCCTATTGGTAAAATCCTGCCACGGAGGGTTATTTCTCCAGTCATTGCAACATCATTATTAACTGGAATATTAAGCAGGGCTGAAACAAGGGCTGTTGCCATGGTTATACCTGCTGATGGACCATCTTTTGGAGTTGCACCTTCAGGCACATGGATATGAATATCAATTTCTTTATAAAAGTCTCGCTTTAGCCCAAGTAATTCAGACCGAGTCCTCACATAGCTTAATGCAGCCTTTGCAGATTCCTGCATCACTTCCCCAATCTTTCCTGTTATTTCTATCTTTCCAGTACCATCCATAATTGCCACTTCTATCATCAAAAGTTCCCCGCCCAATTCAGTCCATGCGAGTCCAGTGGCCAATCCAACCTGGGCATTTTCTTCTTTTTCCCCATGTCTAAATTTCGGCACACCAAGATATGTTGGAATTGAAGCCTTGGTTACTGTAATTTTTTTCTCTAAATTTTTACCTTTCACTAACCTTTTGGCCACCTTTCTACAAACAGATGCGATTTCTCTCTCTAAATTTCTCACTCCAGCTTCCCTTGTATATCTCCTGATGATTTCAATAACCGCACCATCAGAAAATGTTATATTTTTGTCTTTTATACCATGCCTCTCCATTTGTTTTGGGATCAAAAAATATTTAGCAATCTTCACCTTTTCATCTTCCAGATAACCAGGGAGATGGATTATCTCCATTCTATCTCTAAGTGCCCAGGGAATCGTCTGTAATGTATTTGCAGTTGTTATAAAAAAGATATTTGATAGGTCATAATTTAAATCCAGATAGTGGTCATTAAAAGCATAATTTTGTTCTGGATCTAAAACCTCTAGCAAGGCTGCTGATGGATCACCTCTAAAATCTGTTGACATTTTATCCACTTCATCCAGACACATCACAGGGTTATTGTATTTTTTCTTTCTCAAAGATAGTATTATTTTTCCAGGCAAGGCACCAACATAAGTTCTCCTGTGCCCTCTGATCTCGGCTTCGTCTCTTACTCCTCCAAGAGATATTCTAACAAAGTCCCTATCCATTGCCCTGGCTATTGACCTGGCCAGAGAAGTCTTTCCAACCCCTGGAGGACCAACAAAACACAAGATAGGGCCTTTTACCTTGTCCACTAATTTTTGAACTGCTAAATATTCTAAAATTCTCTCTTTTGGTTTTTCAAGTCCATAATGATCTTCATCCAGTATCTTTGCAGCCTCTTCTATATTGATCTCAGTTGTCTTGATTTCATCCCATGGCAGATCCAAAATACAATCAACGTAATTCCTGACAACAGTATATTCTGCAGAAGAAGGAGGAATTTGTTTGAGCTTTTTTATCTCAGCCATGGCTTTTTCTTTTGCCTCTTCAGGCATGTTCTTTTCTTCTAACTGTTTGACTAGAGCTTCTACTTCTTCAAATGGATCCTCTTCCCACCCCATTTCTTTGTGAATTGCCTTTAATTGCTCATTTAAATAGTAATTCTTCTGGTTCACTTCTATTTGTTGTCTCACCCTGTCATTTATCTTGGCCTCAATTTCTAGATATTCAATTTCCCCAACTAAAAAGCCATAAACTAACTCTAACCTCTTAACTGGATCTAGTTCCTCCAATATTTCTTGTTTTTTTTCAAAGCCAACCCTTAAATGGGGAATAATTGCATCAGCCAATTTGCCCGCATCTTTGGCATCTAGAATAACCTTTAACGCATCTTTAGAGATTCTTCGTGAGGATTTCACAAACGTCTCTAAAGCCTCTTTAGTGAGTCTAATTAGAGTCTCGATTTCATATGTATTAGATTCTTTGTCTTCCAGGACATCAATGTGTACTATTGGGAATTTACCACTTTCGTCAAACAAGGGATCTTCACCTGACCATCTGGCCCTTTTTATCCCTTCAAAAAGCACCTTTATGGTTCCATCTGGAAGTCTTAAGAGTTGAAGTATCCTTGAAACTGTTCCAACTTCATATAGATCCTCTTTTTTTGGAATTTCAATCTCTGGGTTTTTCTGAGTTACCAGAAAGATCCGTCTTTCAAAATCAGTCAGAGATTTTTCCACTGCTTTTATAGAACTAGTCCTGCCAACATACAGTGGCATGATTGCACCCGGAAATATCACAACTTCTCTTAAGGTCATAAGTGGTAGTTCGCTGTATTTTATTTCTTTATCTAACTCATGTACTATATTACTCATTAAGTAAATCCCTCCTCATGGGAAAATTTATCCTTTTTAAGCAGTTTTTATTTCTTTGTTTCTCTCATAAAAAATAAGAGGTTCTTTACCATCTTCAATTACAGAGGTGTTTATAATACATTCTTTTACTCCTTTCATAGAAGGAAGCTTATACATAATATCCATCATAACAGATTCCATTATATTCCTGAGTCCCCTTGCCCCTGTCCGTCTTTCCATGGCCTTCTTTGCAATTGCCTTTAAGGCTCCTTGAGTAAAAGTGAGTTTAACTCCTTCTAATTCAAACATCTTTTTATATTGCTTTACAAGGGCATTTTTAGGTTCTGTTAAAATTCGGATTAAGTCTTGTTCTTCTAATTCATCTAACGCCGCAACAACAGGAATCCTTCCAACAAACTCAGGGATCAAACCAAACTTTATCAAATCCTCTGGCTGACATTCCCTTAAAATTTCGCCTATCTTCTTCTCCCTTTTTGGAGAAATATTTGCACCAAATCCCATTGATTTTCCCTGAACCCTTCTTTCAATGATCTTATCCAGACCAATAAAGGCACCGCCCATGATAAAAAGGATGTTAGTTGTGTCCAATCGGATATATTCCTGTTGAGGATGTTTTCTTCCACCCTTAGGTGGAATATTTGCCATTGTACCTTCAATTATTTTCAGCAATGCCTGTTGCACACCTTCTCCTGAGACATCTCTTGTAATTGAGGCACTTTCTGACTTTTTGGCAATCTTATCTATTTCATCAATATACACAATTCCCCTGGCAGCTGCATCAACATCATATTCTGCATTTTGCAAAAGTTGCACTAAAATATTCTCAACATCTTCGCCTACATACCCTGCTTCTGTAAGTGTTGTAGCATCAGCTATAACAAATGGAACTTTTAAAATATTTGCAAGGGTCCTTGCGAGCAATGTCTTGCCTGTACCTGTTGGACCAAGCAACAAAATGTTACTTTTGTCTATTTGGACATCTATATTTGAGACACTTTCTTGGTAATAAATCCTTTTGTAGTGGTTATAAACAGCTACAGAAAGAATCTTTTTAGGCAGTTCTTGACCTATTACATAATCGTCCAAAATCCTCTTTATTTCACTGGGAGGAATTAGATTACCATCCTCTATTGTTTCCTCACTCATCCTGTCCTGAATAAGGATTTCATTACACAGGGATATACATTCGTCACAAATAAATACATCAGGTCCAGCAATCAGTCTCTGAACCTGATCCTGACTCCTTCCACAAAAAGAACACTTAAATCCTTCACTTTTGTTTTGTTTTGTATTTTTTTCCATGATACACCTTCCCGGTTAATTTTTTAAGACCAAAAGCGAATATTTAATCTTTCAGTCTATGGATTTAATAATTAAAGATTTCTTTTAAAAATCTTTTTACCATATTTAATTTTTTATTTCAATAGTCAGACCAAAAATCAGGCTCTTCTTGTTAAAATCTTATCAATAACCCCATAGGATAAGGCTTCTTCAGCTCCCATAAAGTAATCCCTGTCAGTATCCTGTTCTATCTTTTTTATGTCATTTCCCGTATGTTTTGCCAGTATTTCATTTAAAATTCCTTTTAATCTAATAATCTCTTTAGCCTGGATGTCAATGTCAGAGGCCTGTCCTTGAAATCCACCCATTGGTTGATGTAGGAGAATTCTACTATGAGGTAACGCATATCTCATTCCAGGTTCTCCAGCGGCAAGCAACACAGCGGCCATACTTGCAGCTTGACCCATGCACAAAGTGGCCACAGGAGATGAGATATATTGCATAGTGTCGTAGATAGCCAAACCTGCGGTCACTGACCCCCCTGGAGAATTTATATAAAAATTGATTTCTTTAGATGGATCCTCAGATTCCAAAAATAATAATTGTGCACATATTAAATTTGCCACGTGCTCATCAATTGGAACTCCCATCAAAATAATTCTATCTTTAAGTAACCGTGAATATATATCGTACGCTCTTTCACCCCTTCCAGTAGTCTCAATTACAATTGGAATATTCATTTTTACCTCCTCATATATAAATATTTTTTTTATTTTGCCTTAAGTATATAAAAAAAACAACTATATTCTTTTCCTTTTTCCTATTCTTGAAATATGAAAAATTTAAAATAGTTATTAAACGAAGGGGAAAGATATTTCTTTCCCCTTTTGTAGACAGGATTTTTATTGGGCAGGATGGATTAATATCTTAATAACTATTCGTCTTCACTTTTAGCAGATTCATCCTCTACTTCTTTATTTTCAGATTGGTCATTAACTTCACTATCCTCTTTTTCTTCACTATCTTCTTCAAACTCTATTTCAGCATATTCATAAACCTTTTCCATGGCCTTGTCTGCTAAGAGACTATCTCTCAAGGCATACATCATGTTATTTTTAACATAAAATTCCCGTAATATTTGTGGCTCTATCCCCATTTGAATTGCTGTTATGGCAATCTTTTGTTCAACTTCTTCATTTGTAACTGTAAGTTCTTCCCTATCTGCTATTTCAAGTAATACCAATTGGGCCTTGACAATTGCTTCAGCTTCTGGCCTGTATTTTTTTTCCAGTTCTTCTTCAGTGCCAAGTATTTCAGGATTTTTCCCTTGTCTTTCCAATATTTCTTTCTCTCTTGCAATTATGCTTCTAAGCCGCCTTTCCACCATTGACTCGGGCAAAGTAACATCTACTTGCTCTACAATTTGATCTAAAAGTTTTTTTTGTGCTATAGACTTTTCAATATTTTCAAAATCTTCCTTTAGATTTTTGGCCATAATTTCTCTGAACTCTTCTATGGAATTAATACCAAATCTCGCCAAAAATTCCTCATTCAGTTCAGGCAGCACCTTCTCTTTTATTGAATGCAGTTCAACTTCTACCCTGATTTTTTTCCCTGCCAAAGACTTATCCAAAAAATCTTCAGGAAATGTAATCTCACCTTGATTTTTTCCACCAGGCACAAGGTCTGCTATTAACTTCTCAAAATCTTTAAGGGCCTCCCCTACATCGTAGAAAAATTCAAAAAAGTCCTCGCTCACATCTTTAAGGAATTTGTCTCCTTCATACAGCTTAAAGCTCACCACAACCTTATCACCCTTTTGTGGTGGCCTATCTTCTTTAACGATTTCATATTTGGCATATTGGTCCCTCAAATTTTCAATGGCACGATCTATGTGTTCATCCTTTATTACTACCTTTTTTTGTTTAACCTTGAGTCCATGATATTCTGGCAAATCTATCTTTGGCCTGATTTCAAAGGTAAATGAATAACTGTAATCCAGATCCCTCTTAAATTCTTTAGTGTCAAGATCTAATTCTGAAACAGGTTGCACATTGAGTTCACCTAAAATCTCATTAAAATGCACATTTAACAGGTCTATTTCCGCCTGCTTGTATATATCATCCTTAAACCTGCTTTCTACAATGTATGAGGGAACCTTTCCCTTTCTGAAACCTGACAATTTAAGGTCTTTCTTAAACAGGGCTACTGCAGCGTTTATAGCAGCATTTACTTCTTCTGCAGGAACCTTTACCTCTACCTTTCTCTTTACAGGAGATAATTCTTCAACATTATATTCCATGCACTAACTCCTCCTAAATAAAAAAAATATAAAAAAAGACCTTTCAGAGACCACCTCTGAAAAGTCTTAAAAAACATGCGAGAGGGGAGACTCGAACTCCCACGGCCAAAATCTGGCCACTGGATCCTAAGTCCAGTGCGTCTACCAGTTCCGCCACTCTCGCTACCTAAAATATTCACCCCCCAGACATTTAAGATAATACCCCTAATTTTATATGTCAACACAAAACTCTTTATAAACCCATTGACAGTGTTGTTATTTTTTAACATATTGTTGCATCTCTTAGCCGATTTTTTAAATTAGTATATCTGTGTTCTTTATTTAAATCCTTTAGGGCTATAGCCATTGCCTTTCTACTTCCAAAAATCATGGCCAATTTCTTTGCCCTGGTCAGGGCTGTGTACACAAGATTTTTGTGAAGCATAATGTAGTGTTGTACCATAACAGGGAAAAGAACAACAGGATATTCACTTCCCTGAGATTTATGGATACTGATGCAATAGGCCAGGGATATCTCGTCCAGCTCTGATTGATGATATAAAATATCCCGCCCATCAAAATCTATCATGAGCTCTCCAGATTCCAGATCCACCTCTCTTATAATCCCTAAATCTCCATTAAACACCTCTTTTTCATAATTATTTTTTGTTTGTATAACTCTATCGCCAAGTCTAAAACCCTTTAGGGCGTATTTTTTGGCCCTGTTTGAAGAATTCAGGGTATCTTGCAAGAGTTTGTTTAAGGCTGTAGTTCCAATGTCCCCTTTATGCATAGGAGTGAGTACCTGGATATCTTTCATGGGATCAAATCCATAAACCTTGGGTATCCTCTCACTCACCATATAGATTATTAATTGTTGAACTTTTTTAGGATCTTCCTCCTCTACCCAGAAAAAATCCGCCTCAGGTGGCTCTTTTTTACTCCTAATGGGAAATTTTCCCTGATTTATCCTGTGGGCATTTACTACGATCATAGATTTTTTTGCCTGCCTATATATCTTTGAGAGCCCTTTTGTGGGAATTACCTGGGATTCAATTAAATCTTTGAGCACATTTCCAGGCCCTACAGATGGAAGTTGATTAATGTCTCCTATTAATATGAGCTTACAGGTCAGGGGAAGGGCCCTGAGTAAATTCACGAATAAATGGCAATCCACCATAGAAACTTCGTCAAGGATCAATGCGTTGATTTTTATTTTCTTATCCTCTCTATATTGAAATTCACCTCCTGGGCCAAAACCAAGCATGCGATGAATTGTTGAGGCAAAAAGACCTGTTGCTTCTTGAAGTCTCTTTGCCGCCCTACCAGTTGGGGCAGCTAGCTTTATTTTTAGACCTATTTTTTTTAAAATATGGCCAATAAATCGTGTTATAGTAGTCTTACCAGTGCCAGGGCCACCAGTTATAATAAAAATCTGATTTAAACAGGCACCAAGTATGGCCTCTCTTTGCTCCTTAGAAAGGAAAATGTTATATTTTTTTTCAAAATCATTTATATAATCACTTATCTTTTCGTAATCCTCTGCTTGATGAGTTGTGCAACTCATCATACCTTTTAACCTAGATGCAATCTCAACCTCCCATTTATAAAAATGTCTTAAATATACTGCGTCTTTTATGTTCTCATCAATATCCTCAATGTATATTCTCTTTTTTTCCAAAAGCAACCTTATTGCATCTTCCACTAATTCCCTATCTTCCAGGTTGAGTAATTTCATAACCTGAGAGATGAGCCCCTCCTTTGGATAAAATACATGCCCTTTTTCACTCAAAGCAAATAACATATAAACAATTGCTGCTTCAACTCTTTCTATAGAATGTTCTGAAAAACCCAATTTCAAGGCTATCTTATCTGCGCTTTTAAAACCAATACCCTTAACATCATAGGCCAGATCATAAGGTCTTTCTCTTATAACCTTCAGGGAATCCTTCCCATATGTCCTGTATATTCTAACTGCAAAAGAGGGTGGAATAGAGTGTTCTTGCAGAAATAAGATAAGGTTTCTTATTTCTTTTTGCTCATCCCAGGAAGACACAATCTTTTCAAGGGTCTTTTTACCAATCCCGGGTACTTCAAGTAATTTGTCTGGTGACTCATCTAATATCTTTAATGCATTAGTCCCAAAGTGTTTAATCATCCTTTCAGCTAGAACAGGACCAATGCCCTTAACCAGACCAGAACTTAAGTATCTTTTAATGCCAACAATAGTTGCTGGGAGGTTTTGCACACAGGTTACTATATTAAATTGCCTACCAAATTTAGGATGAAATTTCCAGTTCCCTTCAAGAAAGAGCTCAGTGCCAGGGGCAATGGCACCAATATTTCCCACCACAGTAATAAGCCCTGGCTCTTGTTTTGATTTTACTCTGGCCACAGTAAAATGTGATTCAGGATCTGTATAAACTACTGAAACAACTTCACCTTTTAAAGTATCCATTATAATTTTTGTCTATAACATAAAGATTGCTTTAGGGTTTCTCCATCAACATATTTTAAATCACATCCAACAGGAATGCCCTGGGCAAGTCGGGTTATGGACACATTAAATTTGCCTTGAGAAATAAAGTCTAATAAGAAACTCTCGGTCATTTCTGCTTCCCTGGTAGACCCCAGGGCTAGGATAACTTCTTTTATTTTACCAGAATTCAGTCGTTTTTTTAAAAGTTGTAACCTTAAATTAGAAGACATCTTTCCATCTAAAGGAGAAATTAATCCTCCTAAGACCAGATAAGTTCCTTTAAATAATTTGGTTTTCTCAATAAGCATCAAGCCGTCCCAATCTGGAACAATACAGAGAAGGGATGTATCTCTAGTTGGGTCTGAACAAATCTCACAAGGACTATTATTGCAATAGGCGCCGCAACTTTCACAAATCTTAAGGTTATCTCTTAATTCAAAAAGGTCCCTACCAAAGGACTGCACCTTTTCTTTTGGAATTTCCAAAAGATGTAAACCAATCCTCATGGCAGATTTAGGTCCAAGTCCTGGCAGGGATGCAAAATGCTCAACTACTTTTTTTAAAGGCTCTGGTAGTGATTCAAACATCGCAGGTCCTATTAAAAATCACATCATTCCCAAACCTGGGAATTTTAAACCTCCTGTGAGCTTAGATATTTCCTCTTCCTTCATTTCTTTAGATTTTCTAAGGGCCTCATTGGTAGCTGCCACAATTAGGTCCTGAAGCATTGTGGTATCATTTGGATCAACAACACTTGAGTCTATCTCAACACTAACTATCTCCTGGGCACCATTTGCTACCACCTTTACAATTCCACCCCCAGCAGTGGCCTCTACTACTTTGTTTTTTATTTCTTCCTGTGCATCTAATATCTTTTTTTGTAAAAGCTGTGCCTGTCTCATAAGCTCCTGTATGTTCATATTTCCTCCTGGTCTTGTTGTTTTTCCTTTAATTTTACATCAATTATACTACCTTTAAATTCATCCAGTATTTTTTGTATTACTGGCTCATTTTTTACCTTCTCTAACAGGGAATTCTTAGAATGTATTTTTTTCTCTTTAAAGAGAATTTCTATGTTCCCAAAATATTCAAAAACCAAATCTTTAAAAAATTGATAAACCCCTGGTGAGGATTTTAATCTATCAAGCCAGTAAGCTGTACAATTTATGATTAATTTATTTTCTTTGATTATTCCACTTACCGCCTGCATGTGTGGCAATTTTCTATCACTGTCTTTGTTTTTTAAAAATTCAATAAAACCTTTCCATGTCTTTGGAGTTTGAGGTAATCTTGAACTTATATCTAAAGGTTTGCCTTTTTGTGAGATGTCCTGCTTTGGAATGTTTTTGTCAACTTCATCACTTCTGTGAGATTCAGCTTTAAAATTTACATTATCAAAATCCACTTCAGATATAGGGGTGAGTTCGGTAAGATAGGCTAGATTTACAAATAAAAGCTCTAAGAATAAAGCTGGTTCCTGAATTTTATTTAGATTAATCCTCCCCTCTAACAACAATTGCCATGCTGCATGTATTTGGGCAAGGGAAAAATTTTTAGCCAGGTCTTTCATTTTATCAATTTCTGTATGAGACTCCAGTGCGTCAGTGAAATTAGTTCCAGTAGTTTTCAGTAAAAAAAGGTCTCTAAACAGGGTAATTACCTCTTGCAAAAAGAATGGGATATCAATTCCCTGGTCCAAAAGCGACCTTATTTGCAACACAATGGATCTTATGTCTTTCTTTAAAATAGATTCTAAAATCTCTATCTTGGCTTGTGATGGAGCTATACCTAAGAGTTCTCTCACCAGATCAGCAGATATCTTACCCCTGCTAACAGCCACGAGTTGAGACAATATGGACATAGAATCCCTTACACTCCCCTCTCCTCTCTGGGCCACCAATAATAAAGCCTCGGGATCATAGGAAATTTTTTCTCTGTCCAATATATCTTTTAAGTGTTCAACAAGTTGCTGGGTTGTTAATTTTTTGAAAATAAAGTGCTGACACCTGCTAATAATAGTTGACGGGATCTTGTTTACCTCAGTGGTTGCGAGAATAAATACAACATGTGCGGGAGGTTCTTCCAAGGTCTTTAAAAGGGCGTTAAAGGCTGATTTAGATAGCATATGGACTTCGTCAATTATTACCACACGATATTTACACTTAACAGGCAAGAGAGAGATATCTTCAATGAGTTTTCTCACATTATCAACCCCAGTATGAGATGCCCCATCAATCTCCAATACATCTAAAGATGTACCATTGGTTATTTCCCTGCATATATCACACCTATTACAAGGTTCATCAGTTGGGGCTTGTCTACAATTTATTGCCTTTGCAAATATCCTTGCCACAGTGGTCTTGCCAACCCCCCTTGTGCCACTGAACAAATAGGCCTTTCCTATAGTGCCTTGTTTTGCACATTGGGAAAGCACTCGCTTTATGTGATCCTGTCCCTTTAACTCAGAAAATCTTTTGGGACGATAATATGTTGTTAAATGTTTTGTTCTGTTCATAAATTTATAGAGATAAAATTTGGGAGCATCAACTAAATCTATTGATGCTCCCAAATTTGTGTACCTCAAGACTCTATTTTAAAAAAAATAATATTCAAAGACTATATCTCGTAGTGAGTAAGCCATCCTGCATATTTTAGATTTTCACCCCTGACTATTTTAAAAAATTCCTGTTGAAAGAGTTTTGTAATTGGTCCTCTCTTCCCTGCGCCAATAATTCTTCCATCCACTTCTCTGATTGGGGTTAGTTCTGCAGCAGTTCCTGTAAAAAAGGCTTCATCAGCAATATAGAGCTCATCCCTTGTAAATCTCTGTTCTGTAACCTCATATCCCATATCTTTGGCAATTGTAGTAATACAGTCCCTGGTCAGGCCAGGCAGGACTGGTCCTAGGGGAGAGGTCTTGATCTTGCTGTCCCTTACAATAAAAAGGTTTTCGCCAGAAGCCTCTGCAACATAGCCATCCACATCTAACATCAATGCCTCATCATAGCCATTTGACACTGCCTCCATCTTTGCCAGCACAGAATTTACATAATTACCACATATCTTTGCCTTGGTCATCATTACATTTACATGGTGTCTGGTAAAAGAAGATGTCTTAACCCTTATTCCCTTTTCCAGTCCCTCTTCACCCAGATAAGCACCCCAGGGCCAAACAGCTATAATTACCCTTATTGGATTAGTTGAAGGATGTACCCCCATGGCTCCATCACCAATAAATACCAGTGGCCTTATATAGCCTTCTGGTAAGTTGTTCTTCTTTAGCGTATTAATTATGGCATCACAAATCTCTTGTTCAGTATAAGGAATTTTAATACTTAAAATCTTTGCAGAATCAAAAAGCCTTCTCACGTGCTCCTTTAAACGAAATACTGCAGAGGTGCCATCTGTGCATTTATAACTTCTGATCCCTTCAAAAACCCCAGTGCCATAATGCAGGGCATGGGTCAACACGTGAACTTTTGCCTCATCCCATGGAACAAATTCTCCATCAAACCAGATAAATTTTACCTTGTCTACCATAAACCCTTACTCCTTAACTTTTTTTGTTCTCACGTTTATCCCTTGATGTCCTAAAAATCAACTTTATGGGAGCCATGTTAAAACCAAAAATCTTTCTAATTTGATTCTCCAGATACCTTTTATAGGGAGCTTTGATTAAGGTATGATCGTTCATAAAAAATACAAAAGTAGGAGGAGTGATATCCACCTGTGTCAAGTAATAAAATTTTGGACGTTTGTTCTTAACCACTGGAGGCTGGTGTCTTTTTATTGCGAGTTCAAGGCCGCGATTTAACTCACCTGTGGTGACCCTCTTATTTGTCTCTGCCCATAATTTTTCAGCCAGGACCAATATCCCACCAAGCCCCCGCCGATCCACAGTTGAGGTGAAAACAATCGGCACATAGGGACAAAACTTAAGCTGGTCCTTAAAATAGGTTCTAACTGCTTCTAACCTTGCCCTGGGGATCATATCTATTTTATTTACTGCAAGAATCATTGGTATGTTTTCTCTTTGTAAAAAATGTATTAGGGTCTTATCCTGATGAGTCAATTTAGATGTGGCCTCAACCACCAATACTGTTATATTAGCCCTTTTACTTGCACTAAGTGCCCTGAGTACACTAAATTTTTCCAGTGGATCTTTGATCTTACTCTTTCGCCTCACCCCTGCAGTATCCACAAAAATATATTGGGCACCGTCTTTTTTTAAGACCACATCAATACTGTCCCGGGTAGTTCCAGCAATAGGTGATTCAATAAGACGCTTTTCTCCAACAAAGGCATTTATTATTGATGATTTACCCACATTAGGACGTCCAATTAGCGCAATTCTAAGCCCAGAAACTTCAGGCTCAACTGTTGGCTCAGGTATAATTTCCTCTATCTTCTCAATTAAATTAGGCACATTATATCCATGGGCAGCAGAGATTGGTATTAGTTCAAAACCAAGTGCATGAAAATCAGACACAAGTGTATCTGCCTGCTCTTTGCCGTCTATTTTATTTACTACAAGAAGCACTGGCTTTTTTGCCCTCCTTACAAATTCAGCTATTTCTTCATCTAAAGGAGTTAATCCAGCTTTTCCATCAACCAGAAATAAAATCAAACAAGCATCCTCTATAGCCTCTTCCACTTGGTCAAATATGGATTTGTCTATTTCATCTTCAAAATTAAAGCTCAGGCCTCCTGTATCAAAAAGGGCAAAGGGCTTTTTTGTATACTTAACTTCTCCATATATCCTATCACGGGTAACACCCTCTCTGTCGTGGGTAATGGCTTTATTTGACTTAAGGAGCCTATTAAAGAGAGTAGATTTTCCCACATTGGTCCTGCCAATTATGGCAACTACAGGCAGCATTTAACTCTCCAAAATCATCGCAGGAATATTTTTTTCATATGGAGGATAGATAACCCCTTTTTCACAGATAAAGGCTGTTATTAAATTACCTGGCGTAACATCAAAGGCAAAATTATATACTTCTACTCCATCAGGTACAATTTTCGTCCCACCAATATGTGTGACCTCCTTTGCAGGCCTTTTTTCTATTGGAATTTCTTTCCCATTTTTTAAGGTCAAATCAAAGGTGGAGGTTGGTGCAGCTACATAAAAGGGTATATTGTGATATTTTGCCAGGATTGCCAGTGAATATGTTCCTATTTTATTGGCAGTATCTCCATTTGCAACAATCCTATCAGCCCCGACAATCACTGCATCTACCATATTTTGAGACATTAAATAGCCTGCTGAATTATCACATATCACTTTGACTTTTATATCGTCATGGTGGAGCTCATAGGCTGTTAAACGGGCACCCTGTAAAAATGGCCTGGTCTCATTTGCTATGACTTCTATATCCAGATTTGCAGATTTGGCAGCCCTTATCACCCCCAGAGCAGTACCATATCCACCAGTTGCAAGTGCACCAGCATTGCAGTGGGTCATTATACACTTTTTGTCCTTAATCAACTCAAGCCCATACTTTCCAATGGCCTTATTAATCATTATATCTTCGTTGTGGATCTCTTTTGCCTTTTTTAACCAAATCCATCTAAGCTCATCCAGGCCAATATCTTCATCTTTCTCCCAGATATCTCTCATTATTTGAACAACATACCTGAGATTTACAGCAGTTGGTCTGGCATCCTCTAATTCTATTAGTTTCCTTTTTAGGAACTCTCTCCATTCAGGATCATCTGGATCTAAATTCAGTGTACCTAAATAACAGCCATAGGCAGCCACAACGCCAATGGCAGGGGCACCCCTGATTACCATATTTTTTATTGCAAATATTACCTCTTGTAAATTTTTGCATACAAACCACTCTTCTTTTGTTGGCAAATAACGCTGATCCAGTAATATGAGGACATTTTCCTCTTCTGAAAATTTTATATGACGTTTCATAACAAATATCCTTAAATTTAATTATTTAGTTTTTTTGCAAATAACTCTGATACCACCTTTGGATTGGCCTTACCCCTGGTTTTTTTCATAACCTGTCCCATAAAAAAGCTCATAAGTTTCTTTTTTCCTTTTTTATAAGCCTCCACTTCCTTTGGATTTTCTGAAAGTACTTGATCCACTATTTTTTCCAGTTCAGAGTCGTCAGATATCTGGATAAGCCCTTTTTCTTCCACATATTTTCCTGGATTTAAATTTTTTACAAAGATATCAGGGAATATATCTTTTGCTATTTTAAGACTTATTTTTCCGTCCCTAACCAGGTTTAAGAGTGTTGCAAAATTCACTGAGGATAAGGGAATGTCTTTTGGACTCAATTTTTTTTCATTGAGTTCTCGTAAAAGGTCTGTCTGGAACCAGTTATAAACTTCTTTAGGATTTTTATATAATTTAACTACTTGTTCAAAATAATCTGCAAGGTATTTATCAGATACTATAAGGTCTGCCTCTATTTTGGATAATCCATATTCTTCAACAAATCTGTCCAATTTTTCTGAAGGCAGCTCTGGTATTTCCTTTTTCCACTCATTTATATCTTTGTCAGAAATCATAACAGTCACAAGGTCTGGGTCTGGGAAATATCTATAGTCATGGGCTTCTTCCTTACCGCGCATAGGCCTTGTAATACCCTTTGACTCATCATAGAGCCTTGTTTCTTGAATCACCTTTTCACCGTCTTCTACAAGGTCTATCTGACGTCTTATTTCATATTCCAGGGCCTTTTGAACATGTCTAAATGAATTCATGTTTTTTAGTTCAGTCCTTGTGCCCAGGCTCTTTTCACCTTTGGGTCTAATAGAGACATTGGCATCACACCTAAAACTACCTTCCTGCATATTGCCATCACATATATCTAAATAGACTAAAATAGAGCGAAGTTCCTTTAAATACAAAACCGCTTCTTCAGGGCTGTTTATATCTGGAGCTGATACTATTTCTATTAATGGAACGCCTGTTCTATTTAAGTCAATCAAAGTTTTATTTTCACCAGGAATGTGTATGGATTTTCCTGCATCATCTTCCATATGTATTCTCACTATGCGAACTCTTTTTGTCCCGTTATTCCTTCTAATATCCACATATCCATCAACTGCAAGGGGTTCTTCATACTGGGATATTTGATATCCTTTTGGGAGGTCTGGATAAAAATAATTTTTTCTGGCAAAGACAGAGTTTTTATTTATTTTGCAATTTACAGCCAGAGCCATTTTTGTTGCGTATTCAACGGCTTTTTTATTAACAACAGGCAAAGCACCTGGCATAGCAGCGCACACAGGACATGTATTTTGGTTAGGTGGTTCGCCAAAAGTGGTTGGACAACTGCAAAATAGCTTGGATTTGGTCTTTAACTGAGCATGCACCTCAAGTCCAATAACCGCTTCATATTGTGACATAATTCCTCCTGAATTATCTATTTTTTAATAAGCAAATAAATCTTTCCATATTGAGACATAGAACCTGCCATTTTTCTGGCATTTTCCCCAAAACCAAAAAAAAGATCAACATGATTATTTGTTATTGCCCCTCCAACATCCTGTGCCATAAAAATTCCCTTAAACTGCTTTTTATTTTCTTTATTAGGCAAAGCAACTTGATAAATCCCTATTGCACCCAGAGGAATTATTTTTGGATCTGTTGCCAGGGATACCATTGGAGTCAACTTCACTCCAATGGCTCCTACTGGTCCGTCTTTTAATACTCTGAAAAACACATAACTTGGATTTACAAAGAGGATATCGGGCAAAAGCTCTGGATGTGAGTTCAAATAATTAATTATGCCGTCTAAAGTTGCCTTTTCAGGTTTAATCAATCCCTTATCAATCATATATTTACCTAAAGATACATATTGTCTTCCATTTTTTCCTGCATAGCCAATATATTTAAATGTTCCCTCTGGTAAAATCAATCTTCCTGAGCCTTGAATTTGTAAAAAAAATACATCAACAGGACTTTTTGCCCAGGCAATAACTTTAGCCTTATCTAGAATTGCTCCGTCTCGGTCAATCTCTTCTCTTGTATAATATGGGGCAATTGAATCTTTTTTTAGTCTATAAATTAAAGTTTGCCCTTTCCATCTGGGGTGAAATTTGCCAAGATCGGCTTTTTTTAAATCACAGGGCACACTATAAATAGGATATTTGTAAATTTCATCTTTTTTTAAAGATGCTTCAATATCCATCTCAAAATATCCAGTAAAAAATGTCCTGGGATTAAGCTCATAAAAATCAAAATCCCGTACAAGTATATAAGGGTCTTTGTCTAAGAGAGGTAAGACATCTAGCAAATGTTCAACACTTTGAATGAGTTTTTCCTTTGATATTGTAATATCTGACAAATATATTTTGTTAAATTTTCTTTTCTGGAGATACTTAAGTGTTTTTTTGAGGGGAGATTGTAAACTTTCCCAGGAACATAGCCCCTGTTTTTTTAAATCAAGGTCTCTCACTATCTTTCTTTTTTCAAATTCAGAGACCTTTTTATAACAAATTTTCTTTTCAGGAACTTTTGGATGACATCCAATCAGGCCCAAAAGACAAAAAATAAATATCACACCTACCTTTTTCATAACCTTCAAATATAGCCTTTGGATATTAACTTCTTAATGTAAGAACTATTTTGAGGTAATAAAAATTCTATTTCATACTCATGTCTGGATATTTTTACTATATCTTTTGGGGAAAGGAAACAGCCTTCTTGGCCGTCAATTGTAAGGGACACACCTTTTTGTGTACCTCCTATTTCAATAGAGATGACCTCTTTATCAGGTACTACAAGGGGTTTTAATCTGGTCAGAAATGGGCATACAGGACAAATTTCCAGGACATTTAATTCTGGAAATATCAAACTTCCACCAGCAGCTGCGCAGTACCCCGTAGATCCATTAGGTGTGGATATTATGACGCCATCTGCTCGAAACTTAAAATTCCCTTTATAATCTGAAAATTTCAATTTAAGTTCTAAAAGCCTTGCCAGGCCCTCTCGTGAAATAACCACATCATTTATGGAACATCCTGAAATAAAAATTTCATCATCCCTTATTACTTCATATTTTAAAGCTATCCTCTTTGAACTCAAAAATTTTCGGTGGATCAAAATTTCGGATAAAACCTTTTTCCACTCATGTGGGGATATTTCTGCCAAAAATCCTACTTTTCCAAAATTTATTCCCAAAAAGGGAATTTTTTTTGTCAAAAGGGACCTTGCAACAAAAAGTAATGTCCCGTCTCCTCCTAAAACAATCACCAAATCCCAATTTTCCTGGTTTGCTAAATTTGAGATCAAATTAGAAGTAGTTATTACATGGACGTTAAAGTGGTTTGCTTCTAACCACTTGCTTATGTCCTTTGCAAGGTAATTAGCATTTGCATGGTTTTGTTTAGTGACCACCAGTATTTTTTTTAGTTCATTTGCCATAAATATTTTTTATTAGTCCAAAAACAGGGGATATTCAAGACTTTTAATGGGTGTGCATTTTTTTGAGAATAACTCACTGATATTATTATTTTTATGCTAAAAATACTAAGATTGATACTGTTTCTTCTTGACAAATTCCTTATTCCAGCTTTTCCAGTTGCGAAGAATTAGGTAAAGCAATTGAAGCTTATATAAAAGCATATAATAAAAATGACGCCTATCCATTTGTTTGGAGAAAAAGAGACGTCAATGGCAGTCAAATCAAAAACAATATCTCTAATTTATGCAATTAGGTACTCGTTTATGATGTATTAAGAAACGGGTAAATGGGTAGTTTTTGCATCCCATAAAAAGCAGCGCCCCAAAGCCCTATATCTTGATTTTTGATGTGATAGATGGGGATTTGTTTGAGAATATGGTTCATTTTTTCAGATGCGAAAAATTCTTCAATAAAACAAGGCTGATAGATTATCTCTGAATTTCTAGCCGTAAGCCCACCAGAGATATAGAGCCCTCCAAAACACAAGGTATTTAAAGCAAAATCCCTGCAAACCCTACCATAAAATCGGGCTATCCATGCAAGGGTTTTATCATATTTTTTGAAATTTTTAGTTATTTCCTCTGATGACAAATACTCATTTGTTAAAAAATAGTGTATTAATTCAATTCCCCTACCTGATACCACAATATCTTCTGTTATTTGCAAAAGACCTGTTTTTTTTCTGCAAAACTCCAAAAATTCATATTCTTTCCTGGTAATACATGGAAAATAGGAGTGTCCCCCTTCAGATGGCAATGCAAAAACATGGGAATCTTTTTGTATAAGCATTGCTTTCCCAAGTCCTGTTCCAGCTCCAATTATGCTTATAATAGTGGTATCTTTAGGATTTGGACCACATAGTTTTGTTGCATCCCTTCCAGCAGGAGTTAAAATTGAATATGCCTGGGCAACAAAGTCATTTATAAGATATGAATTTTTTAATATCCCTTTACTCACTACTGTTTTTAAATCTATGTCCCATTTAATATTAGGTGGTGATGAAAATAAGTTATCAATTACTGGGCCTGCTACTGCAATAACTGTGATGTCACATATATCCAATGCTTTTTTAAAAGCTGTGTTTTTTAATTGTAATATTAATTCTTCAAAAGAATTTGCTTTTTTTGTGTCAAGCCATATTTTATCTAGTATGATTAAATCATCATTACCTTGAAATTCAAATAACCCAAATCTGCTGTGGGTTCCACCAATATCTGCTGATAAGATATATCTTTTATTCATCTAAGTGTATACAACAACATTTTTTATTCTATTTCAAGACCAATTGGACAATGATCTGATCCCATTATTTTGTCTTCAATCCATAAAGGAATCTTTGACAAGGGCAAGGGAATCAAAATCAATTAATCTACAAATATCTTGGGGAAAATAATTTTTTAAGAGATCTTCAGCCTGTTCTTTATGAGAAAAGACTTCCTTAACAAACACATCATGTGGATTTTGGATGTATTTTTTCTCCATAAATTTTTTGATAAAACACCTTTTAAAGGATGGCAAGGGGACTTTTGTTTGCTCCTCTTACTTGATGTGGAAATTTTTCTGATCACTGTTCACTTTATTTGCTTGGCACTTTTTCGCTTTTCATTTCCTGTGTTTGTATATTTGAAAAAATATGTAGAAAAAATCCAACTTTTTTATTAGCATGTGATACTAGCAATACAATAATACCCAATTATCAAAAAGGAGACCACTATAAACAACACGTGTCCCTGCCTTATTGAAGTTGCTTTGCCTGTCAGGGAAATATCGGCTGAAAGCGTGCGGGATAAAAGTCTTCGGCATGGACATATTTCAACATTACATCTGTGGTGAGCCAGAAGGCCTCTTGCTGCTTGTCGTGCTGTTGTTTTTGCTTTTTTAGTGTTTGACCCTGATGATCCACGATGTCCAGAAGATTTTAAAGAAGCAGTGGAAAAGTATTTGAAAACAAATGTTCCTGAAGTGCTTAAATATGAAGATTGGAAACTTATAAATGCACTACTTAGCGAACGTTTAACTCTTAAAACAGAAAGTAAACAAATGAAACAGAAAGTTTTTCTTCTTGATTATTTAAAGTATAATTCCTAAATTTTTGTTCAGGGGGAAGTAAGTTGAAATCTAAAAAGCCAGTTCTGCCAGAAGGTTATTCAGAATTTCTGGCTAGTTTGAAAAGGCGTGTCCAAGAGGCGCGGCTTAAAGCAACCTTATCAGTCAATCGGGAACTTATTTTGCTTTACTGGGAAATTGGCCAGATGATTTTACAGCGTCAGAAAAAGGAAGGCTGGGGAGCAAAGGTGATTGATAGGCTGGCTCATGATCTGCGCAAAGAGTTCCCGGATATGAAAGGGTTCTCTGCCCGAAATTTGAAATATATGCGTGCCTTTGTTGATGCTTATCCTGATAAAAAATTTGTGCAGCAAGCTGCTGCATTTTTATTTTGTTTGATTTAAACAGGACTTTCTTTTTTTAAAGAAAATTTTGTTAATTAATCAATAAATTTAATTAGTTATAGACAAATTTTCTATAAGACCCTACTAATTTTAAATATAAAATTAAATTATTCTTTATAAAATATAGCAAAGTAAAACATATCGTTGATAATGTAAGACCCTCTTGATAAGAAGATGGCATGGTACATTTACATATGAAGGTAAAGAAAGGAAAAACTTATTATTACATTAGGGAAATGGCTAGGGTGGATGGCAAGCCAAAGGTGGTAAACCAAATTTATTTGGGGTCTGTAGAAAAAATCTTAAGCATGGTTTTAAATAAAGAGAAAGCTGGTATTGACAAAATCCAGGTCCAGGAATTTGGTTCTTTGTTTTTGGCTAATTTAGTGGAAAGTAAAGTTAGGCTGGTTGAAATTATTGATTTTGTTATATCTCAAGATAAAAAGCGGAAAGGACCTTCTATAGAAGAGTACTTTGTGTATGCTGTTTTTAATAGAATGATTCACTCTAAATCAAAAGAAGCACTTTGTAAGTGGTATAAAAAGACAGCTATACACTTAATCCGTCCTCTAGATATATCTGCCCTAAGTTCGAGAAATTATTGGAAGAAGTGGGATAGGGTTACTAAAGAAGATATAGAGAAAATATCTAAATTATTTTTTGAAAAAATAAACGAAATTGAACCCATTAATTCAGATTGTTTTTTGATACCACTAATTACTACATGTATATGGACAGTAAGACTCCATCAGAATTAGCGGTAAGAGGCAAAAACAAAGAAGGTAAAGATTGGCTTCGTCAAATAGGTCTGGCTCTTTTGGTTTCTAGGGGGAGCGAGATACCATTTTTTTACAGGAAGTATGAGGGTAACTGCCATGATTCAAGGCTTTTTAATAGAATTTTAAAAGATATTTTTTCTGCCCTTAATAGTTTGTCTTTTTCAGACAAAGAATTAACAATTGTATTTGATAAAGGCATGAATTCTGAGGCTAATATTGCACAAATTGATAAAAAAGCGGGTATACATTTTATTACTAGTTATTCTCCACATTTTGCAGAGCATCTGATTTCAAAAGATCTTAGTCTTTTTACTCCTTTATCCTTTTCTAAAAACAAAAGATTATTAGAAGAGGACCAGATATTGGCCTACAGGACTAGAGGAGAGTTTTGGGGTAGGGATCGTACAGTAATAGTCACATATAACCCCATAACAGCTTCTAAGCAGCGCTATAATTTTGAAAAAAAATTGAAGCGCCTTCAAAATCATCTTTTTGAAATACGGACTAAAGTAAGAGAGAATAAAAGGAACTTCAGGGACTCTAACCAAATAAAAAAGCGTTATAAAGATATATGTGAGTCCTTGTATTTGCCTAAAAATCTTTATGATTTAGATTTTTTTGTTGAGAATAATCAGCTAAAAATGAGATTTAGAAAAAATAACCATCAGATAAGCAAATATATATCCAGATTTGGTAAAAATATTATAATTACTGACCATCATGATTGGTCCACAGAAGAGATAGTAAAGGCGTATCTTGACCGCTACCAGGTAGAGAAGGCCTTTAGGCAAAGTAAGGCTAAAGAGTTTGGGAATATGCGTCCCATATACCATTGGACAGACAGTAAAATTCGTTGTCACATATTATGTTGTATAATAGCCTTAACTTATCTTCAGTTATTAAGTTTATGGATAAAAAAAGCAGGGATTATGGTCAGTATTGATAAAATAATGGAATCAATGAGATCCTTACATAGTTGCCTTTGTTGGCATTCAGGAAAAAGTAAGCCTATAAGGATAATAGAGGAACCAACTCCTCTCCAGGCTGAAATACTTTCTGTATTTGGCTACAAAATAAAAGGTGGGGTCTTACAAAAAATATCCAGATAACATCTTGATATTACTGTTTCTTTATTGTGTTTTGACCTAAAAAAGGGGAAAGTCCTGATAAAGGGTCTCGATTGATAGAGACCCTTTAAAAAGTTTCCAACCTTTTTTCCAACCTAGGGCTATTTTGGAGAGGGTTGGAATCACATAAGTAATTGAAATTATTTAACGTCCCCAAGGGGATTTGAACCCCTGTCGCCGGCGTGAAAGGCCGGTGTCCTAGACCGGGCTAGACGATGGGGACATTCTAAAACTGGGGGACAGGGATTCGAACCCCGGCTACTGGGGCCAGAACCCAGCGTCCTGCCACTAGACGATCCCCCACTGAAAAGGATATTCTTAATTATATCTATCTCTTTCTTTTGTCAAGCATTTTTTAAAGATATTCACCATTTTTTGTCAAATACTCTTTTTTAACAATTTTTTAACGAGCACTGGCTAAAATTCTAGTCTTTCTTCTAAGTTTCTTAATTTGTCTTCTTATCTTGTCTCTTTCTTTTCTATTTTTCCTTGGTATTTGTAATTTCGCTTGCCTGAGCCTTTTTATTTCTCTTTTAATCTCTGAAATCTGTTCCTTATAAGGTGAAACAGTCCCTTCTTCTTCAATCCCAAGAACTTCTTTGATTTTTGCCAAAAGTTCCTGTTTTTGCATACCAGATGCCCCAACAATTTGGGGTATCTTTTCGATTGCAAGCTGTCTTAATTCCTTTGCAGTCATTTTTTCTAAAGGTTTTTTTAATTGCAAGGACTCCAGGCTAATTTCCTCACTCATTATAATACTCCTCCTGTTGTTTTTTTATTTTCTCAATACACTCTAAGTATTTTATATAGGCCTTATATACTGGACTTTCTTGAGGAATAGTTTCCTTTAAATGACCAACATTTTCTGGAATGAGAATTTTACTTCTTCTTTTTTTGGTCTCTTTTTTTAAAACAATGTCAACAAGGCAAGTTTTGTCTTCTAACAATTTATATATAATTTTGTCAAATAATTCCTTTCCTAAAAATTGATTAATTCTTTTTAAAATTTCTGGAGAATAAAAAGATAATTCTTGCATCAGGATGCTATCTTCCACTCCTATTATCACTGTCTTTCCTTTTGTACCTATAGGCCGTGCAAGTTGTGATAAGTTTTTTCCCAAAACCTCTTCCCAATTTTTCCAAAGACGAATTAATGCAAATTTTTCCCTGCCACCTTTTTTATTTATTATTTCCTCAATAATATTAGATGGGTGTTTCATGATTGAAGCAGTTCTTTTATATTACATAGATTACAGAGTTCAAGGTAAGTGGGATATCCGCAAATCTTGCATTCATTATACTTATCAAATGTACTTATTGGCTTGTTGCTGTCAATATAACTAAATAAAAAATTTCTCTTTATACCTGGCATCTCCTTCTCTAAAAGATCAAGTGCCATTTTAAATTTCCTGGAAGTTGCACCTTTAGACAAAGGACAGTCAATATCCAGAGGCTTTATTGAATTTAATTCTGCATAAATCAGGATTTCTTTTATATCCAGTCTATATAAAGGCTTTATCTTTGCAGGGATTTTAGGATGTGGAGAAGGTAAATATGGATACATCTTATTTACATAATGAAGACGTTTTCCAAGTAAATTTCCAAGAAGACGGCCAGCTTCATCGTCTAAATTGTGACCTGTAGCAATCACACCAAACCCTTCAGTTATAGTGGCCATGTCTAGAAGTTGTCTTTTTAATTTTCCACAAAAGGAGCAGGTTTTTCTTTTGATTTTTTTGTGGATATCAACCATACTATGACCTATAAAATCTCTCAAGTCATATTTGACCCACTCAAGATTTCTCTGGTCAGCGAAATTTTTAATAGCATCAAGGGATTTTTCTGAAAATTCACCTATTCCAAGATATATGTGAACACCCTTTGTTTTATATCCCAGTCGATTTAAGATTTCCCAAAGGACCAAAGAGTCCTTTCCTCCAGAAACAGCAACCATAATGGGAGTATTTTTAGAAACCCCTATTTTTTTCATGGCCCTTTTTACAGCAGTTTCAAAAAAATGAATAAAACAGTCTCTACAAAATTTTGCATTATGTGAAGGAAGTCTTATAATCGCCTGTTTTTTACAGCGTGTACACTTTGCATTTTTAGGTAAAGGTTCAAAAAAATCTTTTTCCATCAACTCTCCTTATCTTGTTATTTCCCTGTGCCTAGGATTGGTTGAAACAAAGTAAATGGTAATTTTAGAGTGTTTTTTAATATATTAATAGCTTCAGTACCAACAGCCTTTGGAGATAAGGGAATTATTATTGGTTTATCTATAGTTCCCTTAGCTTGAAAAGGGACTACAACTAAATTTCCCCCGGTTATATGCCGTAATATAGGAATTTTTTTTACAATTCTATCTATTGTCTTTAAAGGGGCAAATAGTATAATTAAATTTACCTTTTTGGTAATTAGGTCAATCTTTCCATGAAAGGCAAGCTCCATATTTGTCGCATTTAAATAAGAGTTTTTAAAAATTAAACAACCATTTTTGACAATACCTTTGGCCTGTAAGTCATTATATTTAAACCCTTTTTTTTCTAAATCCGGAACCTTGCCTACAAATATCTCTGTTGAATTTATAATACTTAGGATCTGAGATATTAATGTAAGTTTAAAGATCCTACCCTCCTTTGATTCAAAGAAAAAATCTCCATTAAGAGTCTTAATAAAATTATTATTTAAATTGGAATGAAGAGAAACCTTTATTTTTGATGTTCCTGTAATCAACTTCTTTTTTTCACATAATAGACAATTTAAAGTATCTTTGATGGGAAAATTCAACGACTCCATACATATATCTAATTTTTTTTCTTCTTTATCCTTTTTAAAAAAGAGATTTATTGGTAAACCACAGAAAAGAGACCTAGATATTCTTAATTCTTTAAAACCATTGTTTATTACTATTTTACCATAAATATCTTTAACAATCCGGTTTTTATAAAAAACATTTCTAATTTGAAAATTAATATTTCCTGTTAATTTTAATTGAGACTTAGTGTTATGCTTTTTTTGCTTAAATTTTTTAATTAAAGGATCAAGATGTAATTCAGTAGATGTTAACGTAATAGCTAGGTTAGTATGGTCCTTTAATAAAAGTATATCTCCAAACAAATTTATTTTGTCATTAAATAAATCAATCAAAGTATCTTTTATTATAATTGTGTTATTGGAAGAATTCGTACTTAATTGCATTACTAATAATTTTAGATCAGGATCTATATCAATTGAATTTATATTTAAATATCCACTTGAATTAATTATATAAAAGGGATTTAAGGAAAAACTTAAATTAAAATCACCATATATTTTATCTTTCAAATAAAGATTTTTTTCAAGTAATCTATTTAATATATAGTGTGTTAATCTTCCTTTAAAACTAATATAAAAAATCTCATTTTGTCTATTAAATAAAATATTACATTTTGTGTTGTTATATTTTAAATCTACATCTGTTGCCAATTTTTCCTGTTTTTTTGTTAATTTTAAATTAATAGAAACATTGTTTAATATAACATCTCCCTCAACTTCAATAGCCTTTTGAGACATCGAGAATTTCATTTTTTTAACATAAAAACTATCAGTTGTTTTTACTGGTTTTAAATAAGGAACAAGAGTCTTTAAAATTTTTTGGATCTTTTTAGACATATTCCCAGAAAAGACTACTTTTATTGACACAGGTTTTTTAATATTACCCAATATTTTTAGAGAATTTAACTCAATTTTTGATCTTAGAGTATTAATGGTAAGGGATGTGAATTTTAAATTTTCTGGAGATATAAAAAATTTACCGCCTCCTATTGAAACATTTATTTTTCCAGGGAGATTGTTTTTTAGATTTAGGCCTTTTATTCTAAAATCAAGAATTTTTCCTAAAAAAAGATAATGTTCTAACTTGTTTAAATTGTAATTATAGTCAATTTTAGCCATGGTTAAAAATAGATTCCCTTTAAAATTAAATTTATCATTAAAATAAAAAAAATATTTAAAGACATTTTTGATTTCTTTTATATTTATTTTTGAATTATTTAATGATAAATTTAATTTCTTAGAAGATAAATCTACTTTTAAATTTATATTTTTGAGTCTAGATCTTCTCAAATTAATATTTCCATTCTTTATATTAAGATTATCTTTTGTGATAGAAAAAAATTCACTGGTAAATATTAGAGGCATATTAAGCAATCTTCCATTTAATTCAATTTTTTTGGCAATTACTTTCCACTCATAGTCCTTTAATTTTTTATTTAAAGTAAAAAATATATTACAATTCCCTGACTTTATATTTATTTTTTCTATTTCATGAATAATTTTATCAGATACTTTAAGTTTTTTTAAAAGAGGTTGTAAGTCCTTTAAATCAAAGTAAACTTCAGCATTAATTAAAAAGGGAATCAGATTTTTATTTAAACCAAGGTCTAAATATCCATTTTGTATAATTGATTTTCTATAAAATCCTTTTATCTCTCTACACATTAGGACATTATTTTTGATTTTTATTTTCCCAGTAATCTTTTGTAAGGGAAGTTCAACACCAGGTATTAAAACATCTGTATCTGCACACTCCCCTTCTAGTTTCCATTTGGTTTTATGATCTAAAGTGGATAAACTAAATGAGCTATTAAACAACACACCGGTTTTTACAATTGAAAAAACAGTATTTACAATATTATTTTTGAGAGGAAATTTTTTGTACACTTTTCTTACATCAGTTATGTCTATTTTATGCCCTGTTATTTGAATATTTGTTTTATTCGCAGATATTTCTCCCTGTCCTGTTAATTCTATATATGGATAATTGGTATAAAATTTTTTAATAATAACTTTATTTAAATGTGTTTTGGAATCTATTAATGCAACAAATTTTAAGTCTATACCTTCAATCTTTTTCCCTATAACAAGTTCTTTGGAAAATATATCAACCTTTGCTGTTATTTGTTGATCTCCTATCTCAATGTCCAGGTTGGTGTTAATTAATCCTGATATGTCTTTAAATTGGCGATGCTTTTGAGGTAATATTTTTATTATTTTATTTATATTAAGCTGACTAAACTTAGCTTTTATCTTTTTTTTGGACCTAGAAATACCTACTTTTATATTAAAACTTTTTGTTAAATTTGACGCTCCTTTAGATTCTATGAGGATACCTTCATTTTTAAAAAAAATAGTTGTATAGGTCTTCTGAAATGTAAGAACTTTCCCATTTAACTGAATATTAATATTAACATTTGATAGGTCTATAAATTCCACAGGCACCTTTGGAATTGAAAAGGGTTTATTTTGCTTTTTTTGGGGAAAAGTCAGCCCATAGACAAAAATAGTGCCAGAATTAGCCTTTATCCCAAGAAAATCATGAGATGTTACACCTAAAAAATTGAGAAATACATCAATTGTCTTGAACTTAAGATCAACTACTTTTTCCTTTTTTATTTTTAAATTAGTCAGTCGTAGCCCTGGATAGGGAAAGAGTTTTAAATCTATCTTGTGGTAAGAAATAAAATTTTTGCCAGTTTTATTAATTATTGATGTTATCTGAGGCAAAAATATCTTTAGAGTAAAGTTGATAGATAGAAGAAAAATAATGATTGAAATAAAAGAGAAAAAAATAGACTGCAATATTTTATTTTTTGTAACCATAACAATTGAACCTGTAAATTTATTTTAATTGGGTTTGATTAAAAATTAATTTTGAATAAGTTATCTGTCTCTGCCAAGGCATTGGCATACACAGAACTTACAAGATCTAAAGGTATTTTGAGTTCCTTTAATATATTCATGAGCCCCCTCCAATCACCCTTTTCCTGCTTTTCTATAAGTTTCAGATAAGGGAGAAGTGGGGTATTTTTACCAAGCAAAGTATCTTTAATAGAATCATCTAGGGGCAATAAAGCAAGAATATCTTCCATTGACTGATCTAATAAAGCATCTAAAAGGGAGAATAAACCAAGCATAAATAATTCATCTTCTGTATGATCTGTTTCTATAAAATCTAATAATCCCATTAAAAAGTACCCGCGAATTGTAGACTGTCGAATAATTTCAATGCCTCTCTCAGAAGAATTTATTGTGCCGAGTAAAAATATCCTACACCATTTTACAACATTATTATAACCAAGTAAATTAATTGCATGTCTTATTTTTCTGATTTTAGTGGCAAGTCCTATAGCAGGAGAATTTATGTATTGAAGAAGTTTATAAGTTAAAGAAAGATCTGTTTTTATTGTATTTTCTAATTCATCTATATCTTTATTTTTTTTTGAGAAAAAAGCAAGCAGTTTTAATTTACTTATAGTTGTTGGTGATATAGATTTACTTTTTACTATTTCAGGTTTTTTAAAAAAATAACCCTGAAATAAATCAGCACCCATTTTTTTTGTTATATTAAATGTATTCCTATCTTCTACTTTTTCTACAACAATTTTTAATAAAGGATTTAAATTCTTTACTAGCAATATTAATTTTTTAATTCTTTCAACTTCCATATCTACAATATCTATTTTTACTATATCAATTAGTTTAAATAATTTCTTATTTGTTACATGACCTATAAAATCATCCAATGCTAAAACATATCCCTTTTTCTTTAAATCAATGCATGCCTTTAAAACATTTCTATCAATTATCACATCTTCTAATATTTCTACTACTATTGACTCTTTAGGTAATATTTCTGCAATACCAGATGTCAAGGATTTATAGGGAAAGTTAATAAAAAAATATGTTTTTTTATTTATACCCTTCTGGGCAAGACTAAATCCCTCTATGATGACTTTAGAGGTGGCCACGTCTCCATTTGTTACATTGGCAGATTCCATAACTGCATCGCGATATAAAAGTTCATACCCGTAAATACGCAATTTTCTATCAAAAATAGGCTGTCTGGCAATAAAGATTTCTTGTGAGATTTTCTTATCTTTCATGATTTTCAATCCGATTTAAGGAATTACAGCTAAATTTTCCAACCCTGTATCTTCCTGAAGGCCAAACATAAGATTTGCATTTGCCACAGCCTGTCCTGATGCTCCTCTACAAATATTATCAATGCAGGATATTATTATGGTTGTATTTGTTTTTTTGTCAAAACAGAGGGAAATATCGCAATACATGGTACCTCTTACAAACCTGGTCTCTACTAATCTGTCTCTGGGATATAATCTTATCCATCTATTTTCCGAGGCAAATCCATAATATGTTTTATATAATTTATCAAAACTTATGTTGTTCTTCAGGGTAACATATATAGTAGAGATTATTCCCCTTTGAATAGGCAGCAAATGTGGATTAAATGACACATATATATTTGTATTTGCGATCTTGCTTAGCTGCTCCTCAATTTCTGGTGTATGTCTATGGCCCCCAGCCACATTATAGGGCCTGAAATTATCATACACTTCACTAAAAATAACACCCAATTTTGGAGATCTACCAGCACCACTTGTGCCAGATTTACTATCAATTAAAATTGGCGAGGGATTGATTAAGTCATTTTTTAGCGCTGGATATAGACCTAAAATAATAGAAGTTGGATAGCACCCTGGATTTGCAACCAATTGAGCATTTTTTATCTCCTCTCTATAGATTTCAATTAAACCATACACTGCCTTATTTAAGAGATTTTTATGAAGGTGTTTAGTTTGATACCACTCTTCATAGATATTTGGATCTGAAAAACGAAAGTCTGCACTAAGATCAACGACTTTAATGCCTTTATCTAAAAAAATAGGTGCAAAGTCCATGGCCGTTTTGTGGGGAACCGCTAAGAAAACCAGATCCACATCAATATCTCTACATTTATCTGGATGGCTTATTTCAATCTCTCCTTCCCTCGTATCCATAAGATGGCCAAAGATATCCCTCAATTTTTTACCACATTCACGCCTGGAGGTGGCAAATTTAAGTTCAAATTCTGGATGATTAGAAATAATTCTAATAAGCTCTGTGCCCGTATATCCCAGTGCTCCTATTATTCCAACAAAAATAGTCATAGGTATAATCTCCCAAATATCTTATTTATGCATTTATGCACGTTGAACATACTTCATTTTAAGTTCAAACAAAATATTCTTAATGAATTCCCCTTCTTCTCTGGTCAAATTTCCCCTGGTCTTTTCTTCTAACATAGATAAAACGTCTATTGTATGTCTGGCCAGCTCTAAATCTACTTCTTTTTTTCCTGTAACAGGATCCGGAACTTCTCCCAAATGGGCTAAAGCTGATGAGCTAAGGGACATAATAAAGGTGATAAAGTCAACCTTGGGCATTGGACCTTTTTTAATATATTCTGACTTAACTTGTTCCATTCTTTCCTCTGACATAACCACTCCCCCACACTATTTTTGAAATTTTTTATACCCTTTGCCTAAAATAATTAGCAAATATTTACTTTTTTTGCAAATTGAAATTGTAGAAGTAAAAATGATAGTTATCCTCATAAATTTACATTGTGTTCGCCTTTTCAGACCCTTTCCTTTAACACTTGAGTATCCCATTGGTTTTGCTTTCCCCAAACTCTACTTCAACTATTAAATGGATAAATAAACTTTAATTTTATTGCCTTCTTGCTTACGCCTTGATCTATTATTTACCTCTTCAAATATTTCTCTCTCATTAAACTTTATTACCCCAAATTTTGGAGAATACTATAATTTTTCCTTAATTTTGGAAATCATTACCGTTAAATTGATTGTCATACTGCTTGACATGAAATATTAACCATGTTTAACATCTTTTAAGTTAATCTCTTAATTACTTATAACAGGGGGGGTGTATTATGAAAAAACTATCTAATCAAATATTACTTATCCTTGTGATATGTTTTTGGATATTTTTAATGTCCAGAATTTTTTTAAATAACCTATTTGTTGAAGGAGGAATTTTTCTAATTGCGATTATTAGTTCTCAAATACTTATTTACAGATCTTCACGTTCTATAGACACATTAATAGACGCAATTAGAGACAGTATGATAAATAATTCCTTTGAATTAAATTTTTTCCATATAAAAGATCCTGGGCTTAGAAAAATAGGTGAAGAAATATCAATTTATCTAAAAACCCTTTATGACAGATTTATCTATAAAGAGGGTGTGATTGATAATATGCCCATTCCTCTACTTATTGCTGATGCAGATAATAGAGTAATTTATGTAAATCAGGAAATCATTGATATGGTAGAACTTGATGGAAAGCCTGAAGACTATGTAGGATGGGATGTATCAGAATTCTTTTATGGAGAGCCCAACCGTCCTACTGTTACAGGAAAGGCTTATAAAGAAGAGAAAAAAATAACTGGAGTAAGAAGAGAGGTAAGAGGAAGAAAAGGAGGAGAAATCTATGGAGACATTAATGCTGCGCCACTTTATGACCCTCAGGGCAATTTAATAGGTTCCTTTGCAGTTTTTTTAAATTTAAGTGACCTAAAAACAGAACAGAAAAGAACTTTACACCAGGCTGAAATACTTAAAAAAACTGCTATACATGCAAAAGAATTATCTGAACAATTAAGTGCAACAAGTGAGGATCTCAGTTCTCAAATAAATGCAGTGAATGCTTCCATGGAAGAGTTACGAGGAAGAACTGAAGAAGTAGCAACTGCAATGGATGAGATGAATTCTACTGTTTTAGAAGTTTCAAAAAATGCAGCTCAGGCAGCTGAAGCTGCTGAAAATACTGCTCAAAAGGCACAGGAGGGAACAAATGCCCTGGACAAAGCCATTTCCCTTTTAACTGAGGTCCAGAAAAAGTCCAAGGCCCTCCAAATCCATATGGAGGAGATGGAAAAACAGGCAGAAGGCATTGGTGAAATCATCAACACTATCTCAGACATCGCTGATCAAACAAACCTGCTTGCATTAAATGCTGCAATTGAGGCTGCAAGGGCAGGAGAAGCTGGAAAGGGTTTTGCTGTTGTTGCAGATGAGGTGAGAAAATTGGCTGAAAAGACCATGGCTGCTACCAAAAATGTAGAAGAATATATCCATACAATTCAAAATAGTGCCAGAACAAACATGATGAGCACAAGGGAGGTAGCGGAGGCCATTGAACAAAATATGGAGTTAAGTCATGAGGCAAAAAAACTTTTAGATGAAATGGTCAAACTCTCAAGAGACTCCATGGATCAGATCCGTTCCATTGCAACTGCTGCAGAGCAGCAATCAGCAGCTTCTGAAGAGATCACCAAATCAACAGAAGAAGTAAACAAGATTTCTCAGGAGACAAAAGAGATCATGGAAAGAACTTCAATATCTACTGAACAACTCACCACGATGATTCAACAATTAAATCAAATGATTGCCAATCTCGAAATTGAAAATCAATAAAAACTTAAAAAGCCATGGTCACCAATGAACAAGACCATGGCTTTTTTTATTTCTTGTTTTTATAATATCTATGAGTCGTTAGTTAGTGGTCCACAGCATATTTTTTTAAGCAAAGTTATAAGTACATTCAGTTTCTTCTTCCCAGCCATCCCACATATAACTGTTTTCTTTTCCCTCAGCTATAACTTTAAAGGCATATCTAATTAATCCTTCATAGAAATTGCAAAATGGCGCAACTGTATTGAGGTCCCCATTTAGCATGTACACCTCAGCTGGACATGGAGCACCGCAAAAATGTCTAACAGCACAAGATTTACAGGGGTCTATATTTTCAACCATTCTACTAGTCACCATCTTGATTTGATCTTTTTTCATTATTTCAGACAATGGTTCTTCATTAATATTTCCTGCCTTAAATTCTGGGATGCCTATAAACTCACTGCAAGGGAAGATATCCCCATTGGCAGCCAAGGCAAAAAAGCACCTCCCACCACCACATGGAGATATATCGCACATAAGCCTTCTACCGGTTGGTCCCAGGATCCCTGCCATGATGTTGGCAAAGTTGGCCACTACAAGTTTTCTTCCATGGGACCCATATAGCTCATAGGTTAAATCTAATGCTTCTATAATCTCTTTTAAAAACACCATGTCATCTGGCTTAGAGAGTCTTCCTCCTTGTTGAGTGCAACGCACAGGATTTAGCATTATAACAGGAACTTTTAGATCATAGTAGAACTTTATAAGGTCTTTTAAAACAGACACGTTATATTTTGTCACTGTAGTAATCACATTATATGCTGGATAATCTGAGAGTTTTTCTATGACTTCAACTACTTTTTTAAAACCGCCTTTTCCAGACCAGCTCTTTCTGGTGGTATCAGCAATTTCCTCCACAGGAGCATCCAAGGATATACCAAGACCCACCTGATTTTTCTTTATAAATTCCAGGTCCTCGTCTGTGAGAAGGGTACCATTGGTCTGGATACCAAAGAGAAAGTCATCTTTATATCTGGATATTCCCTCAAAAACAGCATCTTTTACCATCATTGGTTCAGCACCATGGAATATCACCTGTGGCTTTGCCTCATCACCAAGTATCTCTCTAAAAAATAAAAGCAGCTTTTCAAGATTGGAACAAACCTCTTCAGCACTCATGGAAATTCCATTTTTCCTTCTTTCCCTTGGAAGATAACAATAAGTGCAATCAAAATTACATCTATCAGTGGGATTAAAATAAACAGCAGAGGGAGGCAGCTTAAATCTGAGGAGTTCCATTTCCTCCTTAAACTCTTTCTCTTTTTCGAGGAAATCCTCTGTGAGTTTTCCATTAAGAACAGATGGAAGCTCTGGTGCATCCACTATTGCCCAAAACCCGCTATCACCTTCAACAACTGCCACTTTATCATCTAATCCAATTTCCAATACAGAAAACCTGGGACCATAACCGGTATTTACATATGTTGTTTTATTCATGTTATATTTTACCTATTTCTTGGCCTTAGGGGTCAAAAGGATGTAATGGGAAAGACCTGTATTTTTACCTATTTTTTTGCACCTGCGACGATAAGATATTACATTTTTTTTCATAACTCATACCTCCCTTTTTTATTATTTTTGCTGTGGACCACTAACCAAAAACCCATAGGTTACGGAACCTTAAAATAAAAAAGGAACCCAGGAAAACTAAAAATAACGTTTTCCCGGGTCCCTTTACCATCAGGACTCCGCATTTTCCATCTCCTAACAGGTCTTCTGGCTCTCGGATCATCAGTTTGTCCCACGGCCTTCCCCCCAAGGTGGACCTTGAGAGTGACCTGACCAGATATATTATCTGGTCACTAGGTGGAACAACCTCCCCGATCACAGCGGCGGGACCGCCACGGATTTTCACCGTGTTCCGAGATGTTAGGAGATATAACTCCTTAACACTTAATTATATTAATAGAAATTTACTAAAAAGTCAACCTTAAAATAATCTAATTCCTAATTGATAAATTAGCACAGAGATAAAAAATGCAGTAAATGTATTAAAAAATACACTAAAAATTGCCCATTTCCAATTGGATTCCTGGGCAATTGTAACAACTGACACAAAACATGGGGCATAAATTAGTACAAATATCATAAAACTTAAGGCTTTTATGTTGTTCCAATCTGGATCATTAGCTATTCTTTCAGACAAGGATGTTGAATTCTCCACATCCACTTCTCCTAAAGAATATGCAGTTCCCAAGGTGGACACTATTACTTCTTTTGCAGCTATTCCACCTATTAGTGCTATATTACTCTTCCAATCAAACCCAGCAATCTTTGTGATGTCCTCTACGAATAATCCTAACCGTCCAGCAAATGAATGTGTAAGTGCTATCTTTTTTTTCTCAGCAATTAACCTTTGAATCTTCTCCTGAATTTGTTTTGCCTCAATTTTATCATGCTTGGTCTTTGATAGCTTGAGTTTTAAAGAAGTTATTTTTTTGTCTAAGGGGATAATTAAATTTTTTGGAGGGGTTGGAAAGCTCATACCTGCCCATATAATTATGGAAATCAACAAAATAACTGTCCCAGCCTTTCTTAAATACTGCCATACCCTCTCCCATGTATGAATAACAAGCCCCTTCAAGGTTGGTAACCTATAAGGTGGTAGCTCCATAACAAATGGAGTGGATTCTCCACGTATTACAGTGATTCTAAATAATTTTGCTATAAGAAGCGCCCACAACCAGGAAAAAATAGTCAAAAAAAACATGAGCTTATCACCAGTTTTTGGGAAAAATGCTCCTGCCAGTAATAAGAAGACTGGCACCTTTGCTCCACAGGAAAAAAAAGGCGCTGTTAAGATAGTGGCTATTTTTTCTTTTGGGCCTCTCAATGTCCTTGTGGCCATAATACCTGGAACTGCACATCCACCTGGGATACCACCAGAGATTATAAAAGGCATAACTGAATATCCATGGAGGCCAAAAATTCTTAAAACCCTATCCAGCATATAGGCCATCCTGGCCATATAACCACTGTCCTCTAAAAATGCCAGGATAAAAAACATGATCATAATTAAGGGGACAAAACTCATGACCCCTCCTACTCCATCTATAATTCCTGAAATTACCAGAGATTTTAAAAATCCAGGTGGTAAATAGTTAGAGGCCATGGTAGATAAAAATCCAAAAAAATCTTGAATCAAAGCAAGTGGATATTCACCAAACAAAAAGGTCATCTTAAACATTAAATATAAAACAATAAACATAACAAGTGGACCAATAAATTTGTTAGTTAAAATCCTGTCTATTTTATCTGAAATATCCAATCTATCAGGATCAAAACGGTATTTTATTACTCCTTTTAATAAAGAGTGAATATAACCATATCTATAGTCAGCAACTATTGCCTCTGGAACAGTATTTAAGGTTTTTTCACAATGAGTTGATACTTTTTCAACAAGTGACTTTAATCTATTGGACACATCTAAATCCAGGGCATCACCTTGAGATACTATATCTTCATCTTCTTCTAAATACTTTATAGCTATCCACCTGGAAGGATATTTTTCAGTTAAAAATTTGTTTTCTTCTACAATGGTTGAAATTTCTTCAATTACAGGATCCAAGTCTGGCCCATAAGAAATAGTAAGGGGCGTCCAATCCCTTTTCTGGATTGAACAATCAATCATCCTTTCTATTAACTTATCCTTACCTATACCCTTTTTTGCCACCATTGGCACCACAGGACACTGTAAAAGGGAAGACAATTTATCAATATCTATTTCCATCCCCTTTTTCCCTACCTCATCCATCATATTCAAGACCAAAAGTAATGGTGCCCCAAGCTCCATAAATTGTACGGCCAAATACATGTGTCTTTCTAAATTCGTAGCGTCAATAACATCTACCACCAAAGATGGTTTTTCATTCACAATAAAATTTCTAGCAACTAGCTCTTCTTGAGAATATGCAGTAAGAGAGTATGTCCCAGGTAAATCTATAATCCTTAATTTCACATTCCCGGATTTTATATACCCTTCCCTTTTCTCAACTGTAATACCAGGATAATTCCCAACATGTTGTCTTGCACCAGTTAAGAGATTAAAAAGTGTAGTCTTTCCAGAATTTGGGTTACCAGCAAGGGCAATTGTAAATTCCTTCATATATACCCTCCCAAGAATAAATATTTTTAACAAGAGCTAAAAATAGGGGTGAAACTAAGAGATAATCTTGAGCTTTATGTATAGTCAATAGAAATAATTAGCTTATGATAAATCTCGGTGAGGACCAAATTAAATCAATTTAAATGTTTTTAATCTTTATTTTAGATTCAAAAATGCTAAACAACCGCTTAGACAATTTTTTTATTCCTTTACTTTTAATATAACCTCTTTGTGTAATAATTACAAGGAATTATTTACTCATTAATATAATTTTCCCCTAAACTTTAACAATCATCAATGTTCTCTTTCCCATACTTTGGGAAAAATAAATGTCATTTTTTTTGTACACCCAATAAGTCTTAACTCCACAAACTCATTGAGACTTGCTGTTTTATTCCTTAAATAAAACTTTAAGTTTCATTAAAATTCTTAAAATAAATTCTTTAATATTAAAAAAACTTTAAAACTCCATATGTTAAAGATAAATTGAAAAAACTTGATTTAATATCTAGTTCTATGTTAAATTTTTTTTACAGGACAATTTGTAACTCCGTTAAATTAAGTAATTTTTTAAATAAAAGGAATTTGCATCATAATGATAGACCAGGAGATCAAACTATTAAAAAGCATTTCTTTTGACGTAGGTCCAATTCGACCCCCCTCTGAGGGAGGGAGCGATTCTTTACTTTTGAGATTCACGAGAAATTGTCCGTGGAATTTGTGTAGATTTTGTTTTGGAAGTCCTTATAGAAGAAAAAAATTTGAATATAGACCAGTAGAGGAAATAAAAGGGGATATAGATAATATTAAAACTATTTGTGATAGTTTAAAGAGTATTTCTTTTAAACTGGGATTTGGAGGAAAGCTCAATAAAAGAGTATTAAATTATGTTTTAAATTTATTGGAGGATACCGAGCAAATAAGCAAATTAATCATGATATATAAATGGGAAAACTCCAACAAAGAAAGTGTTTTTATTCAAGACGCAGATAATATGATAATGAGAACAAAAGATTTAGTAGAAGCCTTAAAATATTTAAAAAAGACCTTTCCCGATATAAAAAGAATCACAACATATGCTAGGAGTAGAAGTGTTCAAAAAAAATCAGCAAAAGAACTAAAAGAAATACATGATGCTGGCCTAACAAGATTACATATTGGTCTTGAATCTGGAGACGATGAGGTGTTAAAGATGGTTAAAAAAGGGGCTACTTCTAAAGATCACATAGAAGCTGGGATAAAGGCTATAAAGGCAGGTTATGAACTGTCTGAATATATTATGCCTGGCCTTGGGGGAGAAGAGAAGAGTTTGCAACACGCAAAAAATAGTGCTAATGTACTTAGTAAAATTAATCCGCATTTTATAAGATCTAGGCCTTTTGTCCCTCGTATTGGAACCCCTATGTATGAAGATTGGAAAAAAGGTAAATTTAAGATTTTGTCTCCGCATCTCTTGCTTAAAGAACTGGAAATTTTTGTGTCTGAATTGAATTTTTCTGGTAAGTTATGTTTTGACCACATGAGAAATCCAAGTTTTAAAATACAGGGATTCGGATATATCCCTCTTCTTTCTCAGAGTTACGAGGGATATAAATTTCCTGAACAAAAAAATGAAGTTATAGAAAAAATTCTTAATGGACTTCAAATAGAAGAAGAATTTTTTTTAAAAGCTGAAGACTTAATTGAATATGAAAAAGAGATTTATAGATTAGATTAATTGGGGGGGTCTTAAACTACACTGAGTAATTGATATGAAATAAACCAAAACATCAGCCTATAGGGGGGTAAAATGAAACAAAAGTTATATTTTTTGTGGTTTGGACAATGTGTTATTGTAATAGGTGTGTGGTTTTTTTTAAATTGTTATCTAAAGATATGGAGTTTACATGAATTAGTTATGATAATGTTGAGACCTTCTGTAATACTATTTCTAATTTCATTTTTGCCTGCTTCTTATTACACCTTGTGGAAACACATAAAAGATGTGGAGACTTATCGTCAGACCATGGATAAGCAAGATTTAATTATTGCTCAGAAGCGAGCAGCTAGTTTATCTTCTTGGTATTTTTATTTTGTCATATTTTTAGCACTAATTGGACCAAATTTTGCTATTTTCGGATGTCCATTTATTGACAAGATGGAATATTTGATAAGCATGTTAATAGCAATATCTTTGCTTTTAATATTCTGGCCTCCTTTTGATCTTGCATTAGCAGCAAATTGGGAGATGTGGACATCAGATATTCCATTATCAAAAATATATAGGGCACCAGGATTGAAATTTAGACTGCTTAAGGCCTGTATATTGTTATTTTTTGGTGGAGGTATAGGAATTATTACTGTTGGACTTGCAGCTATTCATCATTCACATACTCTCCATGAAGCGTATATCTTTTTCCTTAAAAAAGGAATTTTATTTTTCCTGGCAGCATCTGTTTTTGGTATAGCATCAGCACTGATGCTTACTAAATTAATCATACAGGGGATAGAAGAAGTTATTAAAGTTGCAGACGAAGTGGCAAAAGGTAACCTGGATGTAGATATAAAAATAATTACAAGAGAGGAGATAGGTTATTTATTGGATGGATCATTAAGAGATATGATTAAGAATTTAAAGAAATTATTTAAGACTTCAAAAGAGAAAGAGAAAGAGGCTCAATTAGAATCCAGGAAAGCAAAAGAGGCTCAACAAGAAGCTGAGAAGGCCAGGGATCGAGCTGAACGATCAAAAACAGAAGGAATGAGGGAAGCTGCAGAACAATTACATGAAATAGTAGAAGTACTCTCATCAGCTTCTGAAGAGATGTCCGCCCAGATAGAGGAGACTGCAAAGGGAACGAGAGAACAAGAAGAAATGATGTCTCAAGTCAGTGCTTCAATGGAAGACATGAATATTTCCATCCAGGATAAGAAACAAAATTTAGATAAACTTGTTCAACTAGCTGAAGAGACAAAAGAGAAGGCTGATCAGGGAGAAAAAATGGTCAAAGAGTTAATTGATAAGATATCCTTTTTATATGAAAATTCAAATTCTCAGCGTACCACAATGGAAGAGTTAGGTAAACAGGCAGAGGGTATAGATCAAATTACCGAAGTAATCAGGGACATTGCAGATCAGACCAATCTACTTGCCCTAAATGCAGCCATAGAAGCAGCAAGGGCTGGTGAAGCAGGCAAAGGATTTGCTGTTGTGGCAGATGAGGTGAGAAAGCTTGCCGAAAAAACTATGACTGCTACTGGAGAAGTGGGTGAATTTATTAAAAAAATAAAAATAAGTGTAAATCAAAACATAGAATTAACCAATAATTCAGCAGATGTAATTGATCACATCAATGAAATCGCCGACGACTCAGGAAAAAGATTAAAGGAAGTAGTGGAATTTATAGAAAAACTTGCCAATGAGGTACTGGAGGTTGCAAATACCATGGAAGAATTTTTAGATTTGACATCTCAAATAAATGAAACAGTTTCAAGAGTCTCTAGCATTAGTCAGGAAACAGCCGAGGCTATGAATCAGTCAGAACAGGCAGTCAATGATCTAAATAGAATTTCACATGAACTATATAACCTGATTCAACGATTAAAAAATGAATAGAACCCTTTTCTGTTAGTACTCTTGCAATTTCCCTGGGGCGGCCTGCCCGCCCCAGCGGGTTGACTATTTTATCCTAAATCAATCCCATCCCCCTTTTACCATTTTTTTAAATCTTGACAAAGATTTTTGGCAAAGATAACTGAAGATACAAACCTGCTTAAAGAGTTAGAAACATAATTATGTGTGTTATCAACAAAATCTTTGGAGGATTGTATGTTACAAATAGAGGACCTACACGTAGAAGTAGGAGGGAATGAGGTTTTAAAAGGGGTTAATCTCTCGATTAACAAAAACGAGACATTTATTTTGTTCGGACCAAATGGTTCAGGAAAGACAACCTTGCTTATGACTATTATGGGTTTTTCTAATTACAAAGTAACAAAGGGCAGAATAATATTTAGAGGTCATGATATAACTCACATACCTACTTATGAAAGAGCCAGACTTGGCATAGGTATGTCTTTTCAACGTCCTCCTACTATTAATGGTTTAAAGACTAGGGATCTTGTTAAGCTGTGCGCAAGGGATAAAGAAGTAGATATTGAGTCCCTTGCAAAGAAAGTAAATATGGAGGATTTTTTGGATAGGGATATAAATCTTGGTTTTTCAGGAGGAGAAATCAAAAGATCCGAGCTACTTCAGCTAATGGCACAGAAGCCAAAATTACTGCTATTTGATGAGCCTGAATCTGGTGTGGATTTAGAGAATATGGCCTTGATTGGTGATGTAGTTAAAGAACTTTTAGGGCAAAAATTAACCCCGGTTCCTGGTACTTCTATGAAAAAATTAAAACAAGAAAAAGAAATATCGGGTCTTATAATAACACATACTGGGTATATTTTAGAATATATTAATGCTGATCGTGGAATGGTTATGTATAATGGAGTATTATGCTGTGAAGCAAGGCCAAGGGATATTCTGGAACACATAAGAAAATACGGATATAAGGAGTGTGTAAAATGTCTGATATAAAAAACCAAGAAGATCTTAATTTGGAAGAATTTGTCTTTGATGGTTATGAGAATGTAGTGCTTGATGATCTGAGAAAAATAGATGAAAAGGACAGAGAAAATCTAGTTATGGCAGGTATTGATTTAGAAGAAAGACAAAGGAGTGGTAGTTTTTTGCATGTGAACCATTCAAAGGCCCTTTGTAAAACCTGTGACAAAGGAGTAGAAGTTTTAGACATAAAAGAAGCCCTTGAAAAATACCAGGGACTAAAAGATTATTATTGGAAGTTAATTGATCCTGATAAAGATGAATATACAAAGGCCGTATATGAAAAACTGCACGGCGGATATTTTATAAGGACTAAAAAAGGAGTTAAAGTTCAAAATCCAGTGCAGTCTTGTCTTTTTATTAAAAGAGACAAGGTAGGACAAAATGTGCATAACATTATTATTGTTGAAGAGGATTCTGAACTTCACATAATTACTGGGTGTTCTGTGGCTCACGATGTAAATTCAGCACTTCATTTAGGTATTTCAGAGATTTTCATAAAAAAAGGCGCAAAATTGACATTTACAATGATCCATAATTGGAGCTCAAATGTACATGTAAGGCCAAGGTCAGTATGTACTATTGAACAAGATGGTGTTTTTGTTAATAATTATATTTTACTCAAACCTGTAAAAAGTGTTCAGCTTTATCCCACTATTTATTTAAATGGAAGAGGTGCTGTAGCTACTTCTAGTTCCGTAATTGTTGCACCTCCTGGTACATACATTAATGCAGGGACAAAAATGATACTAAATGCTCCAGAGACAAAGGCTGAGATTGTATCCAGGAGCATTACTACAGGAGGAACTATAGTTGCGCCTGGATACATACAGGGAAATGCTGTCCCTGCAAAGGGGCATCTTGAATGTAAGGGCTTAATTTTAAAAGATGGAATAATTCATGCAATTCCTGAGTTAGAGGGGAGAGTAACTGGAGTGGAACTTTCCCATGAAGCAGCAGTTGGAAAGGTCGCCCAGGAGGAAATAGAATACTTAATGGCCAGGGGACTAGATGAAGACGAGGCTACATCTACAATTGTTAGGGGATTTTTGAATGTAGACATCATGGGCCTTCCTCCTGAGTTAAAACAGGCTATTGATAAAACTATAGAAGATGCAAGAGATGAAATGTTTTAGATTCTCCTTTTAAAACCTACCAAAATCGTTTAACAGAGAATATGTCACAGGGGTTATAACCATAGTCATTACTGTCCCCACAAGGAGGCCAAAACCAGCAGCTGTCCAAAGTGGGGACATCCTTTCCAGACCAATTGCTTTTTCATAATTTGCTGAAGTGACTGGTACCCTATTGACATTGTTCTAAAAGTTTTATAATGAATATATAAAAGTGCAATTTTATTGTTTTTATTTAAGTTTACAACTTTAGCCTTACATGGTAACATGTTTAACAATATTATTTACTATGAAAAATAAAAAATTGTATCATTATATCATCTCATATATCTTGTTCATACTTTTTTTTATTTTCTATGGAACCCTTTGTTTTGCTGGAAAAAAGGTAATAGCCAAAGGTTTTAGTTTTTATGAACCTGGCAGAGAATTAATTGCCAGAGAAAAGGCTTTGGACCAGGCTAAACGGGCCGCTATTGAGCAGGTAGCAGGTACTTATATAGATTCTATCTCATTAGTTGAAAATGCTAGATTGGTTCAAGATCAAATCTTTAGCAGATCAAGAGGTTATTTAAAAAATTTGAAGATTTTAAAAGAAAAAAAGACTAAACTTGGAACTTATGAAATAACAATTGAGGCCGAAGTAGAACTTAATTCTCTTATAAATGATATTAAACATTTTCAAGACATTCTTCGTCTTCAAAATAATCCCAGAGTGTTTATCCAAATAAATCCATCTGTGCCATCAGATTGTATCCAAGCTATTCTTAAAATTAAGGCTTACCTGGCAGATCGTTTGCAACAAGCTGGTTTTATTCTGCTTGCATCGCCAGCAAAATCAAATTCTCCATCTCCTGAGCTAATCATTGATTTGAGCGGTGAAATTTCTACAACAAGTACCCAGTATAAAGATATTTTTATTACTTTAAATGAACTTAGTTGCACTGCATCTATTATCCGACCTTCTGAAAACAGAATTCTCGCAACAGCAAGTGCCACAGCCTCTATACCAGGAGAAAATAGGTTACAAGTAATGGAACAAGGAACCCAGATGTGCGTTTCCAAAATATGGAAAACTCTCCGTCAAAAACTCTTATCTGTTTGGAAGCAGGAATTATACGGTCTAAGAAAAATTACATTGGTAATTCACAGGCTACATAACTACAATGAAGCTAGACACATATGCAGGATTATGGAAAATGAGATTACAGGAATTCAATGTGTTCAACTTTTGAAGTTTAGACACAAAACAGGAATATATGTAGTAAAATATAAAGGTTGGCCTAAATTCTTACTCAGTGAAATGTCAATGTCTTATTTTCAACATAAATGCTTTTCTTTTTTAGTTGAACAAATTGAAAATAATAAAATGGTCATAAGGTTAAATAAAATCGTTGCAAAAAGAGAAAATTAACATCAATTGTTATAAAGAGGAAACAGTTTTATGAGCAAAAGATTTTTTTCAAAGATTATTATAGTTGCTCTAGCAGTAGTTTTATCCGCCTGTGCTGTAGGGAAAAAATATTATGAATTGGGTCGACAGTTGCAGGATGCGGGTAAATATAAAGAGGCCATGGCTTATTATAAAGAGGCCTTAGCAAAGGAACCAAAAAACAAAACATATCAGCAAGCGCTCACCGAGCTCAAAAAAGAATTGATAACCAAATACATCACAGAAGCAAAAGCCATACTAAATTCCAGTGAGCCAATAACCTTAAATAAAATTAATAAAGCTAAATATAAACTTGCAAGGGCAGAAGAGATAGATCCTCAAGCACGTGATGTGATTGCTCTTAAAAATGAAATCAAGGTTAAAGAGAATAAATTTTTAACAGAAGTGAAACAAATTTATTCCCATGCCCAACAAGCTATAAGGGAAAACAAATGGGATAAAGCCTATTTTCTCCTTTCTCAGCTTCAAAGTAAATTTCCCAATTACGAAGACTCAGCCACACTGCTAACTCAGTGTACCAGAGAAGGAGCAAAATTCTATTTAACTCAGGCTCAGATTTTTTTTGATAAGGAGAAATTCAAACAAGCGATCTTCTTTTTGCGTAAAACACTTGCATTAGATCCTCAAAATAGAGTAGCACATAAGCTTTTAGAACAGGCCAGACACAATGACAATAAAGAATATTTTCTTAGCCGTGCTAGAGAAGAAGTAATTGCTCAAAACTGGGATAAGGCTGTAGAACTATATGAGACCGCATTGGAATATGACCCAACAGATAAAGATTTAAAACAACTCCTTGGCCAGGTTAAACTCAAAGCTGGTGAGTACCATATTCGAAAGGCCAAGGAAAATATTAAAAGTGGTTGGCTCCTCAAAGCTGTAGATTCATACATGATGGCTCAAAAGTATATAGAAGATAAAAATGATTATAAACTTAATTCTTTAAAACAATCACTTGCTGCTAGACTAAAATTTATCGGAGATCACTTTAAAAGTCAGGAACAATATGAACTGGCGTGGTATTGGTATACTAAAGTAAAACAAATTTTTCCTGAATACCCCAAAATATCTTCTCTTATTCAGGAAATGGGAAAGCATATCTCTAAACGAGTACAAAAATCTATTGCTGTGTTTGATTTTCGCAGTCCGTCTAATAATAGGGATGCAGGAGTTATTATTGCTAATAAGCTAATTACTTTTCTATTTAATAACGCCAGCGGTGACATAAAAATCATGGAACGGGAAAATCTTAACTCCATTTTAGAAGAAATGAAATTAGAACAAATTGGAATAGTTTCTACTGAAACAGCCAAGAAAGTGGGACAAATGTACGGAATAGATATAGCTATCATGGGCAGTGTGCTTTTATTTAAAGTTGAATCTATAATGTCAAAGAGTAAAAAAACAGTCCGTTATCAGGTAGGAACAAAGATACAGGACAATATAGATTATCTTAACTGGAAAGCAAAGCATCCTAAGCCGACAAAACAAGAACTTGTCGAGGCACCTCCTGCTAAAATAGTTGTGCCAGAATATGTTGAAAAGCAATATGAAGTTGGCGAACAGAAAAAGGTTGGTTTTGTAGAGATATCATTCAAAATTATAGATATTGCTACTGGAGAAAATATCCAGGTCAAGACCATTAAACGTAAATGTATATTTGAAGACGAAACCAATGCTGGAATTCCTGAGGCCCATATAAAATACGACCCCCTTGAACTACCAACTAATACAGAAATTTTGCAGAATTTGACATTGGAAGTAGTAGCAGAACTTGGTCGGGAAGTGTTAAAACCGCTTCGCAACTTGGAAAAAAAATATTTCCAGGAAGGAGAAAATCTGCTCAAGCGCAAACAAAATCTTCAAGCAGCAGTAAAATTTATTGATGCATTATTTGACGAACGTTTAAAAAGTGTTGCCAATTCTCCTATTATAAAAGATGCTTTAGAAAAGGTTGAACAGATATTTTACATGTACCAAATTCCATTGGGAGAGTAGTTTAATGTTTAAATCCTTAAGGGTATCATGGGTTCTTTTGTTTTTCCTTTGTGTAAGTAATTTAAGTTGGGCAACTAAGCCACTTATAGCTGTTTTTAATTTAAGACCTACTAGCATTGATGCCATTGATTATGCAGGGGAAATACTCTATGATTTGGTTTCGGTTTTTACTAGAAAAAGTATTATACAGATCATGCCTCGCAGAGAAATGGAAGAGATCCTTTTACAACGAGGATTTGTTCAAAGTGATAATCCAAAACAAGCATTAGAAGCTGGAGAGGTTTTAGGGGTAAATTATGTTTTTACAGGACAAGTTTCAAAACAAGATTCACAAATCAGGGCCAAATTTTTTCTGTTAAATGTTCCTCATAAAAAGATCATAAAAATATGGACATTAAGTTTTACAGGAAGGGAGGATATTTTCAATAAAATATCACAATTAGCAAAAAACATAGAACAAGTGCTTTATGCTGACCAATCAGTTGTCAAAGACAATCAGCATGGAGTACATATTCAAAACCAAGAATTAAAAATAGAGATTAAAAATTTAAAAGCAACTTGTAAAAAAGATTATATCATATTGACGTGGGATTTTGATCCAGAGGATCCCATTTCCCAATTTAATATTTACCGTGCAGAATGTAAAAATGGTCCATGGCAATTTGTAGGAAAGACCAACAAAAACATCTTTGAAGACCATCAAATTTTAAAGGGACATATTTATTATATGGTAGCAGCCTTGCTTTATAATGGTCAAGTTGTGAAATTAAAACCAATAGTAGAGGTGCAAAATTGTGGTGAAAAGATTCCTTTTCCTCCTATAATTCTGGAAGCAAAGGGATTTGTGAAACGAATCTATTTAAAATTTATTCCATCATTACTTAATGTTCAAGAAGGTTTTGAAGTAAAAAAATATATTCTTTATCGCAAAAAAGAAAATTGGATAAAAGTTCAAGAAATACCTGCTGAATTTAATTCTCCATCAGAATTGAGTCTTTATGCTGAAGATACAGGACTTCAGGATAATACAACTTATGAATATTGTTTAACTAGTGTAACCTCACAAAAAGAAAGTCCATGTTCAACTCCAATAAAAATAACAACCATACCCCCACCTGTGCTTGCTTTAGATAAGGATAATCTTTTACGCAGAATAGATCTAAAGTGGCAGAAGATAGATAACGTACAAGGTTATTACCTCTATCGTAGAATTCAAGATGAAAAGTGGCATAAAATAGCTAGCATTCGAGACAATTCTATTTGTACCTATTCTGATAAAAATAGTCTTGAAGATGGTCTTACCTATGAATATTATTTAACTGCTTATGACACCAAAGGTGAAACTGGACCGTCTAACATAGTAAGAGGAAAAACTAAAGACTTACCCTTACCGCCCACAAACATAATCGCAATCAGTGGAATGGTAAAATCAGTTCTATTGAGATGGAATCCTATTAATGATAAAGATATTGGAGGATATATAATTTATCGGGGCACCACTCCTAACCAATTAACTGAAATAACAAAATTAAAAGGGTATACAAAAAATTCTTATATAGACAAAGGTAGCTTATTGGAACCGCTTCAAGACGGCAAAACATATTACTACGCGATTGCCAGTTTTAATCTTTATAATAAAGAAGGTCCTATTTCCAAAGTTGTCAAAGCAACCACCAAACCAAGACCAACCTCAGTTAGGGAATTTAAAGCAATTGTAAAAACTAATAAAATTGTTCTAATCTGGAATAGTAATCCAGAACATGATATAAACAACTATGTAATCTATCGTTGTAAGAACAATGGATATTGTAAAAAAGTTGCTACACTGCCGCCTACACAAACAAAATACGAAGACTATGAATTAACAGGTGAAAGTGTTTATATCTATAGGATTATAGCAATAGATAAAGATAAATTAAAAAGTGATCCTGCTATAACAAAGGTAACTCTTCCAAAAGATAATGAGGCACCAGGGCAATAACTACAAATTTTTTCATGCCCATGATTCGATAACTTTTTTATGGGGGAAAAAGTCTGATTTTGCTATGGAGATAGATTTGTCCCGCGCCTTTATATCAAAGGTTTTTTCCTTTAACATAGGACTATTTTTTAAGGCAAGGTTTATGCATTTTGGCAAATCTGAAATAAAGATCCTTTTATTACAACGTGCATGTGTCAAATTTGTTAAAAGGAGAAATAAAGACACAAAAAAATACCAACATCATTTTGCTGCTCTTAATAAGAGCCGCATCTTTGCTTTTTTGCATGGAATACTTCCTTAACTCAATTCAAAATAATTATTGCGGTTAATGTATGTGTTTAACAAATTATGTTAAAAGAATAATTCCAATTCCAGCACTCATTTTAGCTATAATTCCCAAAATTTTCCCGAACATAGCGCCATAAGCTGCCTGTTTTGATGCAGAGAAGCTTTTTCCGCTGGCAAGTTCAAAAACAAGGCTACCTGCATAAGCACCAAGTATTCCTCCAATTAGTGCCCCTAACCCAAGTAAAAAAGGGGCGCCTAAAATGGCGCCGCCAATTGCCCCAATAAATGATCCTAGGTTGCCTTTAGAAGTAAGGCCATACTTTTTTCCTATAACAAATTGTCCAATAAATTCTATAATTTCACCTAAAACACAAAGCAAAATCACTGTAACCCACCATGAGATAGGTGGAGAAAAGGTAGTACTAAAGATATCAAATAAAAATAATACCATCAGCATGAGCCAGTTTCCAGGAAGGCTGAAAAAATTTAAGCACCACAATAAAAATAATATTATTTTTATAAAAATCACTTTTTTCCCCTTTAGTTGTAGAATCCACACAATTTTTTTAAGTTCTCAAATAGCCCTATTTTTTCATCTCTGGAACTGTGTTTTTGTTTTTTTACTTCTTTGAAAACCCTCTCCTTGAATTTTTTATATACTTCATTTCGTAAAACATAATCTTTTTCTAATACTAATTTAAACAACATTCTATCTATCTCTAATACCTCTCCGTCCTGAGTACAAACAACGGTAGCATTTCTCTTTTGGTCAGATATTAAAGCCACTTCCCCGAAGAAGTCCCCTACTCTGAGTTTTGCAACTACTTTATCTTGTCTCCTAACTTCAAATTCACCACTAATAATAATATACATTGTATCTCCAACATCGCCTTCGTTAATTACCCTATCTCCTAGACTAAATTTAAGTAAATTGGCATACATAGCTAAAAATTTAAGAACCTCATTTCTGGCATTGTGAAATAGCTCATTGGCTTTTAAAACTGAAAGAACTTCGGAATCAACCTGTTTTGATTTCTGTTTTCTCATAATAACAGTCCTGATTGGAAAAGGAATTTCTATATCAAAATTTTTGAATTGATACCAGATTGAGCTGTATATTTCATCTATTGCCAATCTTTTTTCATAATAATTTCTCACACCAAAAATAATTTTATAATTAATAGAAGATGATCCATATTCCATCAATAACACTTTTTTTTCCATATGTTGTTCAACAAATCTATTTGTATTTAAAATATCATAGAGAGCCCTTTTTACTTTAACAGGAGGCACATCATAACTAACACCTATGGTTATTTGTACTTCTAACTCTTCAGATGGCTTACTATAGTTGATTATATTTTCAGAAGATATAGTATTGTTTGGAATTATTACATACATGTTTAAAATGGTCTTAATCTTTGTATACCTCCAATTTATTTCCTCAACCTTACCAATTAAATCACCAACCTGAATCCAATCTCCCTGATCAAAAGGTTTTTCAATTTGTATAACTATTCCGGATATCAAGTTGCCAATAGTATCTTTCATAGAAAGACCAATTATAGCAGTCATAATAGCAGATGGAGTTAATATTGTAATTAAATCAACATTAAATACATTTCTTAAAAAAACCATTATAAACAATAATATAATTGAAAATTTTATAATATCAATTATAATATAACTAATTTTCTTTTTTTTTCTTAGCAATAAATATTCATTTATATACAAATCTATTATAAATAATTTTACAATCAAAAATATGAAAACAGTCTCTAAAACAAAAATTATTTTTAAAAACCATATCCCTTGAATATTTTCTTTTAAAAACTCTATAACAATTAAAATTATTGAATAATTCAAAATCTTGGTAAAAAGGAAAGACCACTCAAATCTCTTCTTTAAAAAAAACACTAAAATCCTAAATGTTAATACAATACCTATGGTTATGACAAATAAAATAATATCCTTTTTATGCATAATCAATTGGTTAAAAAAAATTGCAATATAATTCATTTGGTCCATAATGCGCCTTATTTTTGAAATTGTTTTATGGCGTTCTCTTTACTTCTAATCTGACAACACTATTTTCTTACAGTTTTGCATGTAAAGAGGAATCTCCTGATATTAAAGGAAGATCATATCCACCAGGCACTAGAAAAACTCCTATTATTGTGATATTTTTCTCAGCTCCTCCATTGGTGAAATCACAAACCAAACTTCCATGACATTTAATTGCGCAAAAAATATTCAATAAAGAGATCACACAAAACTATTTTATTTTTCTCCGTCAAGCAAGTTTTTTTGTTTAGCGATGGGAACGAGAGGATTTTGAATGTAGGTACATCCGCTAGTAGCGATTAGCTATGTGACGAGAGATAATAATGGTTTTGCTTCCCAATTTTTCCCGATGTGCTTCTTCATAGTGTCTTGGTTCAGCGTGAAATGAAATTTTCCCCGATAAAAATTAGCTACTTTTAATTTACAAGATGCCTATAATAGAGAGATGCCCTTTTTATAGGATGCTATATTGCCCTTCTATGGTATTGAAACCCACCAAGGAAAGGACCTTAGAAAGGAAAAAAATAATTTAAAGGTATTAAATAGTCTTGTAAACTATTAAGGTAGTCTACTTAACCAAAATTTTTTCAGCCATTCCTCTGCCAATTGCAATTTTGCCATCTCTGACTTTTAAAACAATTGGCCCCCATCCATTTTTTGCGATTATTTTTATTCTAATTCCAGGAGTCAGGCCAAGGTTAAAAAGTTTTGATCTAATCCCTCTTCCCCCTTCTATATCTACAAGTGTAACTTCATCGCCTGCGTGAAGATTGGTCAGCCTCGTCATATTCTACTCTCTCCCTATTTCTGATCTTATTTTGTTGTAAATATCATCTAGATATTCTCTGTATTTTTCACAGGTTGCCTTGCCTTTTCCATGTTTTAAATATTCATGAAAATATCCTATCCACTTACTTCCCGCTCTAGGACAAGACTTTATAAAATTCATAAAATCTACAAACCTATCCAGTGTGGAAGTGCTAACAGCGTGTTCCATTTTACATGCCTCACTTTCAGCAACTATTGCATCAATTCCAAGTATCTCATGCAAAAATTTTTTTAAGGCAATATGCCGCCTTTGAATCTCTTTTCCAATTTCCCTGCCTTTGTCAGTCAGTTCAATATATTCATATTTTTCATATTCAACCAGGTCAATTTTTGATAGATTTTTGAGCATACTTGTGACAGTAGGCATGCTGACTCCCATTTTAGAAGCAATATCCTTGACCCTCACGGCCTTTTTCTCTTCTTCCAGGCCAACTATTGCCTCTAAATAGTCCTCCATCTTGGGAGTAATGGGTTTATTTTTGGTTTTAGTGTCCATTTTTTTTATTTGAGTATCCACAAAATGTTTCATCAATCTAATTTATTATTTCATGGCCTTGATGTCAAGCTCTTTCTTTGTTAAAATTAAAAAAAACAAAATAATGGCAAAATAATTGTAATACCCATAAATACTGGTTAAAAATATTGCACCAACCAACCGACAGCTATTTTGCTGTGGCCTTCGACCTTGCTCCATCTTAAAAGCGACCCATCAAATTATTCCTCAGATAATACTTCTCAATATTCTCTCTTTAAATTCCTCATTTAAAGGAAACCAGTATAAGTCATAAATACTATTAAGCCATGTCTTTTTAAGGTTTTAAAAAATATGGTTGACAACGTCAGATTCCAAAGATAAGTTCCTTTGAAAAAACAAAATATCTCTAGGTTCCCTGACTTCAGGGTGAAACGGGAAGCCGGTGAAAATCCGGCACTGGCCCGCAGCCGTGAGAGGGGACGAAAGCTGGAATTATCGCCACTCTTGACACCTTTTGGCCAGGAATCTTCAAAAATTAAGGAGTTCGGTTAAAGGTGCCAAGGGGAAGGCTCCAGCTCGCTCTGGTAAACATCCCAAAAAAGAAATTCTATTCACCAGGGCGAGTCCTGTTGAATATCCTTAAGTATTCAACAGGGCGAGTAGGATGATCCTCGAGTCGGAAGACCGGCCTAGAGATAATAAAAAAGGACGAAGCTTCGAGGCTAACTGCTTCGTTCTCGGAAATGGTCACTTGCCTTAAGCTAAAGCCCATTTCCTGAGAACCCGCCTGAAGCTTCCTCCTTAGTATGCAAAAATAAATTGCATAAGGAGGAACAAAATGACTCATCAACTCTATCTTTCAATTTGATACCAGTTATTGTTTAAAGAAGTTTTTTATTTAATAGCTCTATCTATAATTGTGATCCTGGTGTAATTAGTTGTTTTTGTTTTCCTGAACAATTTAATTAAGGATATTTATGCCAATGAGTAAATATTTGTGGTGTGTATTAATTTTATTTCTATTATTTTCATGCCATTCTTCTACATTTGAGTCCTTTGGAGAATTTTCAATAAAAAAATTATCCAACGGAGTAAAAGAAATTACAGATGGTGTTGGCAGAAAATTTGTCTTGGTGCCAAAAGGCATAAAAGCGCCAAAACAATACACCAAAGATAAAATAATATATATCCCGGTTAAAAGGGTTATTGCATATTCAGGATACAATGTCTCCCTTCTTAGGGGCCTTGGAGTATTAAATACTCTAGTTGGAGTTACTCATAAAAAAGATTACTGGACAATAGACTATGTAAAACATGGCCTTGAAAATGGATCTATTATATATGTAGGTGAATCCAATGCAGTTGATTATGAGCTCATTAAAAAAGCAAGTCCTGAAGTAGTGTTTACCTGGAATCTGGCAGATATACCTAAATTAGAAGAAATGGGTATTAAATGCATTGTAACAACAACTAAAAGTGCAATGGATCTCAATACTAGAATGAAATTTATGTTATTTTTATCTCAATTCTTTAATAAAGAAGAGGTAGCAGAGGAATTTGTAAAGAGGGTCAAGAGGACTATAAAAGATATAAATACAAAATTAAAAGATATTTCATCAAAGCCAAAGGTAATATGGGGAGATATTTATGAAAAAAGGGTGTTAATTGAACCAGGGGATTCCTGGTCTGCACAAATTGTTGAAATAGCAGGTGGAGACTATCTCTTTAGCGATATTAGGGGGAGTTCCTGAATGGAGATATCTCTGGAGAGGTTTCTCTCCAGCGGAAGACAGGCAGATATATTGGTCACTTATCGCACTTCAATTACAGGTGCATCTTCTAAAGAAGCACTGGCTAAGATAAATCCTTTAATCAAAGATATAAAACCCCTAACAAAAGGAGCAGTTTATTCACCTCTGCCCAATTACTCTCAGTCAATGGATAGGTTAGATGAGATAATTAAAGAGATTGCAGCAATCCTTCATCCAGAAAAATTCCCAGGATATAGACTGAAATTTTTTACCAAACTTCCTGATAAAGGATAAAAAATATGGTTGGTTTTAAAAGGTCTTCCAGGGGTTTTATATTCATTTGTTGTGTTTTTATCCTCATAGTATTTATATGGCTATCTCTCTCAATAGGCTCAGTATCCATAACTCAAAAAAGACTCCTTTATTTGATTTTTTCTCACGACACCTTCTCAACTGACGGTTTTATTCTCTGGAATATAAGGATTCCACGCACCATTGCTGCAGTGTTAGGAGGTGGTTTTTTAGGGGTATCAGGCCTACTTTTGCAGATATTTTTCAGAAATCCCCTAGCTGGTCCATTTATTCTGGGAATTTCTTCAGGTGCAACATTGGTAGTTGCCCTGGTCATGCTAACATCTATTACACTTGGTTTTACCCAAATTGCGCCTTATCTAACCACCCTTTCTGCCCTTTTTGGTGCATACATTACAATGTTTATAGTGCTCATAGTGGCAACAAGAGTAAAAAATCCCATCACCCTTTTAATTATTGGTCTGATGATAGGCTATCTATGCCACAGTATAACCAGTATTTTAATGGCATTTGCTGAACAGGAAAGGATCAAGGGTTTTGTGCTATGGCAAATGGGAAGTTTCTCAGGATTTAAATGGTCAGAGATCAGGATACTCACCTTTGTTGGACTAATAATATTGATATGTACTTATCTTATTTCAAAGCCATTAAATGGATTATTACTTGGGGATATTGATGCAAAATCCCTTGGAGTAAGGGTAAAGATGATCCGTTTTTTAATAGTGCTCTTTTCCTGTGCATTATCAGGACTGGTTACTGCTGGGGCAGGACCAGTTGCTTTTATCGGCATTGCAATACCCCATATGGGAAGGCTTATATTTTCTACTTCTGATAACAGGGTTTTAGTTCCAGGGGTGTTTTTGCTTGCAGGAATAGTTACAGGAGTATCTGATTTAATTGCAAGAAACATATTTTCACCAGTAGAAGTGCCAATTAGTGCTGTAACTGCTATTTTTGGTGCACCTATTATAATTGCTCTTGTATCTAAGAGGAAAATGGAGATATGAAAAATAAAGAAAAGGTTATCTCTGTCTCTGATCTAGATATAGGATATGGGAATAAAAAGGTCTTATCTAACGTAGATTTTGATGTATTAAAGGGAAAATTTGTCTCTATATTAGGTCCTAATGGTGCAGGCAAAACTACATTATTATTAACTCTGGCAAAGATATTAAAACCAATTAAAGGAACTATTTTTATAAAAAACACTCCTCTTAATAAAATACAAACTTCAAACATGGCAAAACTCATTTCAGTTCTCTTTACAAAAAGATCTAATCCACCTCTTTTTGATGTATTTTCCTATGTAGCACTTGGAAGATATCCCTATACAAATATTTTGGGAAAGCTTACAAAAAGAGATAAAAAAATAGTTGAAGATGCTCTTAAATTGGTTGGTGCTCTTTATTTAAAAGAAAGACCAATAGAGATGTTGAGTGATGGAGAGCGACAAAAGGTATATATTGCCAGGGGACTAGCTCAAGAACCCGAAATAATGATCCTGGACGAGCCCACAATACACCTGGATCTAAAACACAAAGTGGAAATAATTTCCATTCTCAAAAATTTATGTACAAAAAAGAATATTACAATAATAGCCTCCCTTCATCAGCTTGAGCTGGCAATGAAGGTCTCTGATTATGTTATTTTGGTAAAAGATGGCAGAATAATAGCCAAAGGAACTCCTGAACAAATCTTAACTAAAGAAAATGTATCTCGCCTATACAATTTTAATGGTGTAACTTTTAATCCCCTTTTAGGCTCAATTGAGATTTCTCAACAATACAATAAATCCCAGCCAATGATATTTGTGCTTGGTGGTATGGGTTATGGGACTCCAATTTATAGGGTTTTATCAAGAAAAGGATTTTGTATATCTACAGGAATATTATATAAAAATGATATTGATTGGTTTATTGCAAAACAAATGAATGCAATATGTATTGATGAAACTCCATTTTTACCAATAGAAGATGAAAAAATATCTAAATGTAAAGAATTAATAAAGGATTCAATAATGATTATTGATCCAATTCCAAATTCTAATATTCTGTTTAATAAATCAAAAATTATCAATTCAGCTTTAAATTTTAACAAGAAAGTAATTTTATTTAATCAAACTAAGACAAATCCAAATTCAGAATATGTAATCAATTTAAATAATTTAGATGAATTAGATTCTATCTTGGACGGTGTTAGACATGATAAAATATTTAATAATTATAATAACAACTAATTGTAATTTAAATTGCATCTATTGTTATATTGGAGATCAAGAAAGGTTAGTAATTGCAAAGGATATTATTGATAAAGGTTTAAGTTTAATATCAAATAAAACTGCACCACTACATATACAAATAACAGGTGGTGAACCTACTCTTTATTCTGAATTAATAGAATATACATGTAAAAATATAAAAAAACATCTTCCTATGGCTACTATTGGAATTCAGACAAATGCTACATTGTTAGATAGCTCTATTGTTAAGATATTTAAAAAATTTAATCTCCAGGTTGGAGTAAGTCTTGATGGTCCAGGGGAGGTTCATAATATCTTAAGGGGTAAATTTACAGATACCATTAAAGGCATAGAGCTTTTAAAAAAGCATGGGATAAAGTGTCGTATTACAACCACCCTTACTTCCCTTAATGTAAGTTCCCTTAAAAAATTGGCTCTTCTTATTGATTTACTTGAAAACATAGAAGGAATTGGTCTTGATATGGTTGTAAAAAAAGGACGTACTATTGATAAGGATTATTTATTTCCAGATAAACTAGAGATATATTCAGGCATAATGGATTTTATGGGCATAATAAATTTAATCAAAGCAACGAAAGATTTTCATTTTAGAGAACAGGACATGCTATCTGGATATAGAAAAAATAAAAAACATGTATTTTGTCATGCCCAACAAGGAGAATCTATTGCCATCTTTCCAGATGGAAACTTATACCCTTGTGCTCAAACTGCTGGAGATAAAAGGTTTTTATTGGGGCATATTAGTAATTATAAAATAGAAAAGTATGAGTTTAATAATTTTACCAATAAAGATAAATCTTGCTCATCTTGTAATATATCAAGCTTTTGTCCAGGAGATTGTCCAAGTAGAAATTTTTACAATGGTTCAAAAAATAAAAAATTGGTGTGTTCACTTTATTTTGCTATTTTAAAAGCACAAGGAGTGCATTATGAAACATCTTAAAATTGCATATTATTCTGCTACTTCTATGGAATTTCCTTCAATTTCAAATGCTTACTTACGCATAAAACAAAAACAAGAACCTATAGAAATTGTAGTTAGGGCAAAATCACAATTAATAGATAAAAGAAATGCAAAAGATTTTATTGAACACGCAAAAAGCTCTCACTTTGTTATAATAAATCTTCATGGTGGAAAAGAGTCTTGTCCTAATTTTGACTTGATAATAGATGAAATAACAAAATATAGGGGAAAGAATAAATTACCATATATATTGATATTTGGTGTATCTGGCGATGAATCATCTATTAATATAGCGTCTAAATACAGTGATTTTTTCATGCAAGAGATGTGGAATACAGTTTATAAATATATCTTATTTGGTGGGCCTAATAATTTTAAAAATTTATTTAATTATTTAAAATCTATTGTTTTTGATATTGATAATAAATTTGATCCTCCAAAAAAAGAACCTAGTGAAGGCATATATCATCCTGATATTGGCTATGTTTCATCTTTAGATGAATATTTAAAACAAAAAATAGATAAGTCAAAACCAACTATAGGAATATGGTTTTATCAAGCATATTGGCTAAACCAGGAACTTAAATGGATAGATGCATTGATATATGAAATAGAAAACAGAGGAATGAATGTAATACCTGTATTTCATAAGAGATTTGAAGATAAAATATCTAACAGTATTGGCCCTGACGAGGTAGTTGAAAGGTATTTTATAAAAGATGGAAGACCTATAATAGATGTTCTCTTAAATCCCATGATGTTTTCTCTAACTATGTTGGCTGATAAATACAAATCCCTATATGAAAAATTAGATTGTGCAGTAATCCAGATAATAATGTCTCTTACCCCTTATAAAGAATGGCATGAGAGTTTAAATGGACTATCTCCAATTGATATATGTTGTTCAATAGCACAACCTGAATTTGATGGAACATATATAACTATTCCAGTAGCATTTAGGGAGGAAAAGATTATAGATCCTATTACAGGTGCGCTTATCTCCTCTTATGAACCATGTGATGAGAGAATAACAAAGGTAATAGACCTTGCTCTTAATTATGCAAAACTAAAGAAAAAGCAAAATGCAGATAAAAAATTAGCCATTGTATTTCACAATTATCCTCCAAGAAATGACAGAATAGGATGTGCAGCAGGACTTGATAGTTTTGAATCTGTAAAACTCCTTTTAGATAGATTAAAACAGGTCGGATACAGGATAGATAAAACTTATCAAAATGGAGATGAGCTTGCACAAGAGATAATTTCTGGAGTTACCTATGATAGAAGATGGATTTTACCAGAGGAATTAAAAGATAGATGTGAAAATTTTGTAAGTGGTGAAAAGGTTGATGAATGGATTAGCTCTCTTTCTAAAGAAAACAAAGACAAATTGCATGCAGATTGGGGAGATGTCCCTGGGGATTTGCTTGTGTGGGAGAATAAAATGTTTTTTCCTGGTATCAAAAATGGAAATGTATTTATCACAATACAGCCATTAAGGGGTTGTTTAGAGAAAATAGATAATACCTATCACGACCCTTATCTCTCACCTCCTTACAACTATATTGCCCATTACAAATGGATAAGGGATGAATTTGGAGCAGATGCAGTAATCCACGTGGGAAAACACGGCTCTCTTGAATGGCTTCCAGGAAAATCAGTTGGACTCTCCAATAAGTGCTGGCCAGATATAGCAATCATGGACTTGCCCAATATATACCCATACATAATAAATGATCCAAGCGAAGGAACCCAGGCAAAGAGAAGGTCTTATTGTTGTATAATAGACCATTTAACTCCAGCCTTTACTAATGCGGGTCTATATGATGATCTGGCAAAGTTAGATAATCTATTAAAGGAATATTCTTTGGCCAAGGTGCAGGATAGTGGGAAAGTCAAAGTCTTAAAAAACATGATCTTTGAGGCTGCTAAAGAGTGTAATATATTATCTGATTTAAATATGGATTGTACCAGTGTGCCAGATGATTTTGAATTCTTTTTAAAAAAACTTCATTCCTATTTAAGTGACCTTGAAAATAACATGATAAATGATGGACTCCACATACTTGGAGTCCCTCCTAAAGATGATAGACTAGTAGAATACATTGTACAACTTACCAGACTTTCAAATGGGGATGTTTCTTCTCTGTGGGAACTAATATGTGAAAATATGGGATATGAATATGATAAAGTATTGGAAAATAAAGGTAGCATAGTAGATAAAGAGAAACAAATAACAGGTAGAGAGATATTAAAAAAGGTGCATGCAATGGCTATAGATATAGTAAAGAGGCTCTACAGAGAAAATTTTGATAAAACAAAAATACAAAAGATATTAAAGGATATATCCTCTAAGCACAATAATAAACTCAGCGTTGTGCTTGAATATATCTGCGATTTATATACCTCTCTTTTAAAGACCACCAATGAGATTGAAAATACCATCCATGCCTTAAAGGGGGGATTTGTTCCACCAGGCCCATCAGGGGCTCCAACGAGAGGTCAGGCCTATATCCTTCCAACAGGGCGGAATTTTTATTCTGTTGATCCTCGTAAGATCCCAACTCCTGCTGCATGGGAAGTTGGAAAAAAACTCGGTGATGAGCTCATAAAAAGATATTTAAAGGATACAGGCAAGTATCCTGAAACCATTGGTATTATTTTGTGGGGCGGACCAGTTATGAGGACAGGCGGAGATGATATTGCAGAAATACTCTATCTTCTAGGGGTTAAACCTGTGTGGGCCAGGGGAAGTATGGACGTTATTGGATTGGATATAATCCCTTTATCAGAGCTAGGCAGGCCAAGATTAGATGTGGTCCCAAGGATTTCTGGATTTTTTAGAGATGGTTTTCCCAATCTAGTTGAGCTCATAGATGAGGCTGTAAAACTTGTGGCAAATTTAAAAGAAGATGAATCAGAAAACATTTTAAGGAAAAATGTGTTACGGGACATAGAATTATATAAAAAACAGGGAATGGATGATGAAAAGGCCTTTTTAGAAGCAACAATCAGGATATTTGGCTGTGCACCAGGCTCTTATGGGGCAGGTGTTGCAGAACTTGTGGAGTCGGGGAAGTGGAATACACAACAAGACCTTGGAAATATTTATATTTCTTATTCCAGTTATTCCTATGGAAAGGATAATTTTGGGACCAAAAAACAAGAAAACTTCAGACAAGTGTTATCACGCATGGATTTAGCAGTAAAAAATGAAGATTCCAGGGAATATGACATGATGTCCTGCACAGACTTTTATAACTACTTTGGCGGGCTTATCGTGGCTTCCAAAAGTGTAAGGGGCAAACCTCCAAATTCCTATGTTGGAGATTCTTCAGATCCCAATAGAATCAAGATGCGCTCTACAGAAGAAGAGGCCAAATTCATTATCAGGTCAAGGATTACTAATCCTAAGTGGATAAAAGGAATGAAAAGACATGGTTATAAAGGAGCTTCTGATATCTCCAAGATGATGGACGTGATTTTGGGATGGGACGCAACAGCAAATGTAATGGAAGATTGGATGTATGAAAAAGTAGCAAGATCCCTTGCCCTGGATAAAGAGATCAAAAGTTGGATGAAGGAAAAAAATCCATACGCACTACACAATATAATCTCAAAACTCTTAGAGGCAAAAAATAGGGGTATGTGGAAGCCAAAACAAGAAACCCTCAGAGAATTAATGGAGTCCTATCTGGAAATAGAAGGGGAAATAGAAGAAATAACTGATTAAAACGTAAGAGGAGTATTAGCAAAAATTGTGTATATCCCCTGGGAGGGTGATAAATAAGGGAAGATTGTGATCAGTGTGAGTGGAAAACAGATCACAGACACTGATAACAGATAACTTTTAAATAAAAGGAGGTTTTAAAATGAAGACACATGTTAAAACATTGGCCTTTTTATTTATTACTTTGTTTTTTATCAATCCAAGCAACCAATTATGGGCACAGGAATTAACAAAGACGCAGTTAAATGAGATGGTAGTTACATCTACCATGACCAAACACGATGTAATGGTGGTTCCATCAAATGTTATGGTAATAACTGCAAATGATATTGCTCAGATGGATGCAAAGACAATGGCTGAAGTGTTAAAAAAATACCCAGGGATATTTTATTCTTCAGCTACGGGAATAGAGCCCCACTTATCTTTAAGGGGCACAAGGATTGGCATGAGTGGTGGAGCACTGGTGCTTTTAAACGGTATTCCCATGAATATGGGAAAATTTGCATATACTGATTTTGAAGCTATTCCTGTTGAAAACATAGAGAGGATTGAAGTGGTAAAAGGTCCACTTTCAGCACTTTATGGTGGAGATTCTGCAAGGGGTGTTATAAATATTGTAACAAAAAAAGGCAAAAAACCTGTTCAAGGGTGTATATCTACTATTGTTGGTTCTTATAAGGAACAGAGATATTCAGCCACACTCTATGGGTCCCAGAAAAAGCTTTTTTACAATTTAAATATGAAAAAAAGAGAACAAGAGACCTTTAGAGATTATACCTCATTGGATGGATATTATTTAAATGGAGAGATTGGTTATTGGTTGGGAGATTTTGGTAAGATCTCCTTTTTTGGGAATGCAATAGACAAAAAACGACTTCTTCCAAAGGCCTTAACCAAGGAAGATGAAAGGCGATCCAGATCCCATTCTCCAGACTATAGCGAGACTAACAACCGAGACTATATAACAGGCATAAATCTGGATATAAATAGACCTCAATATAATATAAGATCCACTGTTTATTATAAGACCAGGGACAAAAATTATGAAAATTACAAACTTGCAACAAAAACTCCTTATAAAGAAAAGTTAAATGAGTATGTCCGTGGTATAAGGTCTGTATTTACCTATAAAACAGACATATTTCAAAGAAAATCCCTTTCTTCTATTGGATTTGATTTTGACAATGACGAGATTCATATAGATAGGATAAAGGCAGCACAAAAAGAGATTGGAGCTCCATATATAAAACCTGATCCAAAAAAATCAGGCAAATTTAGAAGAAGGGAAATAGGACTCTTTTTTCAACAAGAATTTGAGCTACTAAAAGATTTGAATCTTGTAGCTGGGGTTAGATACGATTATTTTGAATTTGATTTAGATCCAGACTATGATTTTTCTGAAGGAGGGACAAAGAATTTTGATGATTCTCCTGATTTTGATAAATTAAATCCAAGGGTAAGTTTAAATTACACTATTTTGAAAAATTTAACTACATATGTAAGTTTCAGTAAGGCATACAGGGCTCCAAATATATATGACTATTATTACAGTTCATCCTATGCTGTAAAATATCAATATACATTAAAACCAGAGACTTTTACACAGTATGAAGCAGGAATAAGATATGCATTTTCAAAATATCTAAATATAGATACAAGTGTGTATTGGATAGGTATTGATGATATGCTGGATACAGTATATGATGATAGTGGACATTATATGGGTAAACAAAATGTTTCAGAAGTAACTATAAAGGGAATTGATCTTAGTCTCTTTGGAGAACTTTTATCTAGAATTAATTACAAAGTTAATTACACCTATACAGATGCCAGATATACTGACCATTTACTTGCAAAAGTTGGACGAGGACAGGTGGTTGATGTAAAAGATAACAGGCTTACAAAAGTTCCTTATAACAAGCTCAGTATTGATTTGAATACAAAAATATTAAAAGGAAGAGATTATGAACTATTGTGGTATGTAAATTTTTATGCACAAACAGGTTTTCAAATGGATAAAGCAAATACCAAACAATATCCTGGTTATGGGCTTGTAAATACAAAATTAACTTTAAAATATAAAAAGGCCAATATATTTATAGCTGTTGACAACTTACTAGATAAAGAATATGACGCCTATGCATATAGGTCTTATGGAAAGGATTATTATTATCCTGCATCAGGAATAACAGTATCTGCAGGCTTACAATTTTATTTCTAAATTTTAAACAAAGGAATATGTGGCCTTGAATTGTCAAGGCCCTATCTAAATATGTGTAAATTAAATGAAAAAAAAAATTTATCTGTTTTCTATTTATGTAATTTTAAATTTTGCTTTATATTCCCTAATCTGGGCATCGAGCCTAGATGTAATTGTCCTTAATAGAAAGGATATACAAAATATGAATGGTCAAACTGTCTATGATATTTTAAACAGGATTCCAGGTATAAGTGCTGGAGAGAATTTTATTTCTATTAGAGGTTCATTAAAAGTAAAGGTATATCTAGATGATAAACCTTTAAATGACCCTTCATCCTCTCATGGAGGTATAAAATTTGACGTTATATCACCTGAAGATATTGAAAAGATAAAAATTATAAAAGGACAAGGTGCAGTGGGTTATGGAAATGATGCAAGTGGAGGAGTTATTTTAATCTATACAATAAAAAAAAGAAGTCTGGGAGGAAATATAAAATATTATACAGGAAATTTTAATACCCATAGTTTTAAAACAAACTTAAGACACAATCTACATAATATTGGATTTAACATAACAGGTGGTTATTTTTCTACAAATGGATATCAAACAAATAGTGATAAAGAAAAATACAGGCTAGGTGTAAAAATAGATTCTAGATTACATAATAATTCTACTATCGCCATTTCCTATGATTTTTTAAATTCAAGAAGGGGTATTAGCGGCAGGGTAGAATATCCTACTCCTAATTTGAGAAAAAAGAACTATATGCATTCGCTTGGAGTAAATTTTTCTAATTATAATTTAAAGACAATGACATACATAAATAAAGCACATACTTCATATTCAGATAGCTCAAAAAGATTACATACCTTTATTGATGTTACCAAGGGCGGAGCAAGAGTTACAAAAGGAATAAAACTCCCTTATTTAAAAAATACAATCATTGGATTAGAGGGTGAATCTGCAATAGGCAAAGGAAGCACCTTTAATAGACATGAAGAATATTCTATGTCTTGTTTTATGTCCTCTCACAACAAGATTTTTAACATTAAGGAATTGTCTATTAACTATGGAGTTAGAGGCACATTAAACTCTCATTTCAAAGACTATATGGATCCAGAAATAAAATTAATATATAAGAAAAATAAATTTTTAGGCACTATTTCTTATTCAAGAAATCATAATACTCCGTCATTTTATCAGCGATACAACAAAACCAGTAAAAGAGAACCAAATCCATCTTTAGACGTAGAATCTGCTGATAATATTTGTGCTAGTGGTTCTTATAAAATTAATGACAATTTTTCTTTAAATTTTTCTGTTTTTAAAAATAGAATCAAAAACAGAATAGTATATGTTCTTGGACATAATGGGGTAGGTAAATATAATAATTTTGGATCAGTTACATATAAAGGATTTGATGGGTTATTTAAATGGAAATATAAAATGATTAGGGGAAATATAGGATATACTCATCTTGAAGCAAGAGATGATAAAACAGGACGTTGGATGGTGGCAAAACCTAAACACAAGATAAATTTATTAATTAATTGTAAATTAAAAAATAATTTATCAGTTGTTTTTGATGCCAAATATGAATCCAAACAATATACAAGGACAAATAACAAAACATGGGTAGGAGCTCGCACTATCTATAACATCAGGGCAAGATATACTTTACCAAAGAATAGATTTATTAATAACAAAGTTGAAGTATTTACAGAAGTAAAAAACTTGATGAATAAACATTATCTATATGGTGATGGCTATCTTGCACCTCCAAGAACATGGTTGATAGGAATTAATTTTTACTTTTAAAAGGTGATATTATGGGTGTATATTTTCCTTTTACAGCAATTGTTGGCCAAAGGGAAATGAAACTTGCCATAATCCTTGGTCTGATAAATCCAAATATAGGCGGGATATTGATTCAAGGAGAAAAGGGCACAGGGAAATCTACTATTGTCAGGTCCATATCCAGCCTTATGCCTTCAATAAAAATATATACCCTTCCATTAAGCTCAGATGTAGAAAGTATCATTGGAGGTATTGACCTTGAAAAGGCTATTATATATGGAAAACCAGTGCTTTATGAAGGATTAATATCAAAGGCAAATTCAGGGATTTTATACATAGACGAGGTAAACCTTTTACATGACTATTTAATAGAGACCATCCTGTCTGCACATTCCTCTGGCGTAAATATTGTGGAAAGAGAAGGTATATCTAAAAAACAAATGGCTAAATTTTTTCTAATTGGCACTATGAATCCTGAAGAAGGAGATATAAGACCTCAATTACTTGATAGATTTGGACTCTGCGTAAAAGTAAAAAGCGAAAAGGATCCATATAAAAGACTCAAGATATTGGATAGAAGGGTGTTATTTGAGATGGATCCTCAAAGTTTTACAAAACAATATCTAAAAAGAGAAATCAGACTCAGAAATAAAATTATTTTAGCAAGAAAAATATTAAAGACAATAACTTTAAAAAAAGAATTAAAAGATATTATTGTAAAGATATGCACAGAAAACAATGTTGCAGGACATAGAGCTGAAATAGTGATGGCAGAAGCTGCAATGGCTTATGCTGCATTTAAAGGTCATAGAGAAGTAACTATAAAAGATATAAATGCTGTTGCAGAGTTTGTGCTCTGTCATAGAAGACAAAATAGTGCACCTCCTCCCAAAACTCAAGACAAACAAGATAAGGCCCGCACAAAAACAAAAAATAATAAACAAGATAATTCAGATAAAAAAGAGACCCCAAATAATACAAATAAAAAGAATTTAAGCCCTGATAATTTAGAAAATAGTGCTCACTCAGCTTCTCAGTCTCAAATCTTAAAAAGCAAGGAAGATAGAGAAAAAATATATAAGATAGGCCCTGTTTTTAGAACCAGAGATTTTGCATCTAAAAAAGATAGAATCTATAGAAAAGGCTCTGGCAAAAGGTCTAAGACCCTGACATCTTTAAAGCAGGGTAGATATGTTCGGGCCAGGATTGCAAAAAGGGTTGAAGATATTGCTATTGATGCAACTATTAGGGCTGCTGCACCCTATCAAAAGATGAGAAAAAAACAGCCTGGAGTATTAATAACTATTACAAGAGAAGATATTAGACAAAAGGTAAGAGAAAAAAAAGTAGGAAATCTTTTGCTATTTGTTGTTGATGCCAGTGGCTCCATGGGAGCACAGGCACGTATGATTGCAACAAAGGGAGCTATAATGTCACTCCTTTTGAATGCATATCAAAAAAGAGATAGGATTGGAATGATATCATTCCGTAGAAATAACGCTACGTTAATGCTTCCTCCAACCTCTTCTGTTGAAAGGGCAGTCAAATTATTGAAAGAACTTCCAGTAGGTGGAAAGACACCTCTTTCCCATGCACTTATTAAAGCAATGGATATTGTGAGGATTGAGCTAATAAAAGACCCTGCATTAAGACCAATAATTATTATTGTTACAGATGGAAAGGCCAATATTCCTCTATATTGTCAAAATCCAATAGACGATATGTTAATGGTTGCACAAAAAATAAAAAAATATTATCAGGCAGATTATATTGTTGTGGATACAGAGGATGAAAGTAAAATGAGTCTTGGTTTGGGCAGGACACTGGCGGATATTTTAGGAGCATATTATTTTAAATTGCATGAACTTCGTGCACAAGATTTGGTTGATGCAGTAGGAGAAATAATATGAAACATTATTTATTTCCATTTTCAGCTATAGTAGGCCAGGAGCTAATGAAATTGGGTTTGATTTTAAACGTGATCAATCCTTCTATTTCAGGAATCTTGATAAGAGGGGAAAAGGGCACAGGAAAATCCACTGTTGTTCGCTCCCTTGTTGAAATCTTGCCAAAAATAAAGGTATTTAAGGATGATCCCTTTAATTTCTGCCCTGAGACAGAAAAGAAGTTTTATTTTGAGGCAAAAAAGATCATAGGTGAGGACATAAGTAGTCAAGACCCTGAGATAATAGAGAGAGAAGTAAGGGTGATAGAACTCCCATTAGGTGTTACAGAAGACAGGGTAGTTGGCACCTTAGATATTGAATATGCCTTAAAAAAGGGCAAAAAACGGCTTGAGCCAGGGCTGTTGGCAAAGGCCCATAGGGGAATTTTATATGTGGACGAGATAAATCTCTTAGAAGACCATATTGTAGATATTCTTCTGGATGCAGCAGCAATGGGTATCAATACAATAGAGAGGGAAGGCATATCTTTTACCCATCCAGCAAGATTTGTGCTTATTGGAACAATGAACCCTGAAGAAGGAGAGCTCAGACCCCAGCTCTTGGATCGGTTTGGACTTTGTGTAGAGGTATCAGGAATAAAAGACCATGAACAAAGGCTAAAAATAATGGAAAGAAGGCTTGAATTTGAACAAGACCCAGAAGCGTTCTTAAGAAAATGGGAAATAGAGCAGCAAAAACTCAAAGATAGAATAGAAAAGGCGATTTCTAATTACCATAAGGTCAAGGTAAGTAAGGAACAGAAACTAGAGATCATATCAAGGTGTATAGATGCCTCAGTAGATGGACATAGAGCAGATATAGTAATATTAAAAGCAGCCATGGCCATTGCAGCATATGAACAAAGAGATGAGGTAACAACCAAAGACATAGATCTTGCATGTAAAATGGCCCTTTTTCATAGAAAGAGGAGAAGACCCTTTGATGAAACAGGAATTTAACTTGAAATTAAAGCTTAGAGCATAGGAGATATTTTTTAGAAGATGGATAATGAGGTTATTATAAAGATTTTGGATTTAAAAAAACAATATGGCCGGATTTTTGCGCTTAATGGGATAAATCTAAAAATTTTTAAAGGTGAATTATTTGCTTATCTTGGTCCAAATGGAGCAGGAAAGACCACTACTATCAGGATACTTACAGGACTTACAAAAAAGAGTTCAGGAGAGGTATGGTTAAATGGTTATAATATAGACACTCACTCAAGGGAGGCAAAATCTCAATTTGGACTGGTGCCCCAATCCATTAATCTGGATATGGAACTGAGCGTAAAAGAAAATCTAGATATACATGGAAGATTATATGGACTTAGCTCAAAGGAGAGAAAAAAGAGGATAGAGCAGGTTCTAGAATATGTAGAGATGCTAGATCATATAAACACTCTGGTCAAAAGATTATCTGGTGGTATGAAGAGGCGCATTGTAATAGCCAGGGCACTTATGCATAATCCATCTATTTTGTTTTTAGATGAGCCCACAGTTGGGCTTGATGCAAAGATCAGGCGAAGGATATGGGCAATCATAAAAAAGATACAACAACAGGGCACAACAATCTTTCTCACCACCCATTACATTGAGGAGGCAGAATTTTTGGCCCAGAGGGTGGCATTTCTGGATAAAGGCAGGATTGTTACAATTGATTCGCCCCAAAAAATAATACAAAAGGTAGGCAACTGGGCACTTGATTTTTTAGAAAACAATAAATTAAAAACCATTTATTTTAAAGAAAGAGAGGATGCAAAAAAGTATATCTTAAGCCACTCAGGCAGTTTTAGTCTTAGAAGGGTAAATTTAGAGGATGCTTTTTTAAAACTAACAGGGAAAAAGGTGCAATGTTAAATGGATTTATTGCTGTATATCTTCGGGAGATATTAATTTTAAAAAGAAAGATAAAAAGGCAGATACTCAGTATGAGTATATCTCCTCTTTTGTATCTCATTGCCTTTGGGTATGCAATGGGAGATAAAATAGTAGTTCATGGACATTCTTATATTGAATTTCTAATTCCTGGTCTTGTTGCAATGTCCACTATGACCTATTCCTTTGGCATTTCCAGCGAGATCAACATAGCCAGATTTTACTGGCAAATATTTGACGAATTTCAAGCATCTCCAATATCAGATTTTGAATATGTGTTGGGAGAGGTGGCAGCTGCAATCACCAGGGCTTTGCTTGGTGTAGTTATTATTCTCGTTCTTGGATATTTATTTGGAGTTTATTTAAATTATTTTAATATTTATTTTATTGGCGGGATAATTTTAAATAGCTTTGTATTTGCATCTATTGCTGTTGCACTGGCAATGTTGGTAAAATCACATGCAGACCAAGCATTTTTAAGTAGTTTTGTAATCACTCCAATGGCATTTTTAGGAGGAACATTTTTTCCAGTTGATAGACTCCCATCATGGGCTCAGATTATTATAAAACTCCTACCTATTACCCATGCAGCAAAGGTAATTAGAAAAAGCGCTTTTGGTGATATACCTAATATTAATTCATATTTAATACTTTTTATTCTTGGTATAATATTTTTTGCTTTTGCAATCAAAACTGTTGCAATGGCACGAGATTAAATTAAGGAGATGATATATGAAATATAAAACACTGATTTTGCTCTGTATATTTATTAGTATTGCGTCAAGTGGTCTTGGTAAAGAAACTATAAAAGAGGCAGAAAATAGAGTTAAAAAGGCCGTTAATATAAGAAAAAAAGCACAAATTGAACAGGACAAATGGATAGAAGAAAAAAATCGCCTTACACAACAATATGATCTACTTGTACAAGAAATAAAAGAGCTTGAATATCAAAATCAGGAGCTAAAAAAACAAAAATTATATTTAGAAAATTCCATAGATAGATTAAACAAACAAATTAAAAAAGCACAAGAAATATCTAAAGGAATTATGCCATATCTTAAAGGAATTTATAAAAAATTGTCTGAATTTATAAAACTGGATTTGCCATTTTTAAAACAGGAAAGGGAAAAAAGGCTTCTTGTTTTAAATAAAATATTAAACGATCCCTCTGTATCTATTTCAGAAAAATATAGAAGGACCATGGAAGCACTTTTTATTGAGGAAGAATATGGAAGGACAGTTGGAGTTTATAGAGAAAAAATAAATTTAAATGGTGAAGAAATAACAGGAGATATATTTAGATTGGGCAGGATTGCTATGTTTTTTAAGTCCCCAGATGGGAAAAAATATGCAGTATATGATGTTTCAAAGTCAAAATGGATCCCATTAAAATCATCCATAGGTACAGATATAAAAATTGCAATACAAATAGCCCAAAAAACAAGGCCAGTTAAATTATTAAAACTGCCTGTTGGAAAGGTGGAGATCTATCATGAAAAATAAAATAATAGTCACAATAATTTTATTTTTTATCTGTAATTCTTATTCCTTTTCTCAGGATATCAGACAAAATATGCAAAATATAGATAAACAAAGAAGATATATTTTAAAAAAATCTTTGTTAGAGCTAAAATCAGCAGAACAAGACTATAAAAAGACCATTGAGGCTATAAAAAACAACAGAAAATTATTGCTTGATAAAATTGCAGAATTAAAAAATAAAAAACAACAATTATTATCAGAGTCAAAGACATTAAAGCAGGAGATACAAAAGCTTGATAAAGAAAATGAGGTCCTTTCATCTATTTTTGAAAAAAATACATCTGATATTAAAGAGCTAGTTGGTTTAATAAGGATAAATGCAAAGGATTTAGAATCTATACTTAAACAGAGCCCATATAGTGCACTTAAAAGACATAGGGAAAAAAAGCTAAGTTCCATTTTAAATAAGACAGATTTTCCAGATATGAAGGATTTGAAAGAAATGGCAGATCTTTTGTTCGAGGAGGTATTAAATAATTCAGAAGTAACCTTAAAAAAAGGTCTGTTTGTTGATAGAAAAGGCATGGAAAAAAGTGCAGACATTCTGTTTATAGGTCCTTTTACACAGATTTATAGGGAAGGAAAAGAGGTTGGATTTTTGCTTTATTCTGACAATAGTGAGAGATTTTTTGCCCTATCAAAGCCAGCGCCATATCTGGTGAGGAGGGATATAAAGAAATATTTAGAAGGAAAAACTCCATTAGCTCCAGTGGATATATCAAAAGGCGGTGCTATAAGGGAATTTTTGTATAAATTGAGTCTATGGGAAAATATTTTAATGGGCGGACCTTTAGTTTGGCCTATTTTGGCAATTGGAGTCATTGCATTGATACTTATATTAGAGAGGTTTTATACTTTAAGAAAAAAGTATATAGATGCAGAACAATTTATGGATAAGTTAAAAAGACTTATTAATGAGACAAAATGGGATGATGCTGAGTCATTATGTAAAGAATTTAAATCTAAGTCTATTCCTAAGGTAATCTTAAAGGGTGTTTTAAATAGAAATTTGCCAAGAGAAGAGATGGAAAATATATTGCAGGAAGAAATATTAAAAGAGATTCCAAGACTTGAAAGATTTTTATCTACCCTTGGAATGCTTGCAAAGATTGCTCCTTTGCTTGGCCTGCTTGGAACAGTAACAGGGATGATAAATACCTTTCAGGTGATCACATATTTTGGCACATCAGATCCAAAGCTTATGGCAAGTGGTATATCAGAGGCATTGGTTACAACAATGCTTGGACTTTCAGTGGCAATTCCAATTATGTTCTTTCATACTATCTTAAATAGAAAAGTTGAAAACTACATAAGTGATATGGAAGAAAATTGTATTAGCTTTGTAAATTTATTATATGCAAAATAAAGGATATGCATATTTCAATGGTATTATCAAACATTATTGATTATATTAATAAAGGGGGGATTGTGATGTATCCCCTAATATGTATATCCTTTATCATGTGGTTACTTATAATTGAGAGATTAATCTTTTTTAAGAGACTATATTCAAAAAATATAAGTAAAAAAGAGATAATTGCTATAATTAAAGGCATAGAAAAACCCTCTTTAAATTACGGAATAATAGATATTTTGTTGTATGAGATTTTAAAGAAAAAAGAAGAAATGGATTTAAGTCCTTCTATAATAGATGAAGCAGTGGTAAAGGTAGTCCATTCATTAGATAAACATCTTGAAATCATTTCTCTTTTAGCTTCTATTGCTCCTCTTTTAGGCCTTTTAGGCACAACAACTGGTATGGTTAAGACCTTTTTTGCAATAGCTATCTTTGGCACAGGCAATGCGAAGGCCCTTGCCAGCGGCATTTCAGAGGCCCTTATCACTACCCAAACAGGACTCTTTATTGCAATACCAGGTATATATATGAGCAATTTTCTAAACCAGAGAGCAAGCAGACTCAAAAAAAGGGTTAGCACAACAGGGATGTATCTTAGAAGAATAATTAATGGGGGTGAAGGATGTTAAATATTACTGCTTCTAGAAGGGCACAAAAAAAGACCATAGACGTAGATATGGCCCCTTTAATTGATATGACTTTTATCCTGCTTATCTTTTTTTTGGTTACCACCTCTTTTGTGAAAGAAACAGGCATTGATATTAAGAGGCCAGTTGCAGCAAGTGCAAAGATAAAGAAAAAGGCAAATATTTTAATCGGTGTCACAAAGGATGGGAGGATTTTCTTTGATAAAAGAGAGATAGATCCAAGGGCAGTTGAGCCAAATGTAGAAAGGGCCCTTGCTGAAAATCCTGATAGTTCTGTGATAATTGTGGCTGATGAAAGGAGCGAAACAGGAGTAGTGATAAAGGTTATGGATGCCTGTAAGCTGGCTGGGGCAAAAAATATTGCCCTAGCTGCTAAAACACCCACAGATTAGGGCTATGATGTATAAACAATTTAAATCTTCCTGGCCTGTTGCCACTGCACTTGCCCTTATTATAAATTTCCTTTTCATATATCTCATGTGTATGATGGTAACCTACAGCCCCAAAAAGGTAAGTTATACCTCATATGTTCCATCAATAGATGTGGTAAAAGTAAGGGAAAAAAGATATAAGCACAGGATGAATAAACCACCTCAAAGACACAAACCACACAAGGTCAAGACTCTGAGGGTGAAAATGAATTTTCAAAAAAATGTGACAAAGAGGATTCGTCCTTTTTTGCCATTTAAGGTGAATTTTAAATTACCCCAAAGCGCTGGGATAAATATTTCAGAAAAGTTTTTATTGCCACCTCCACCCCATGTAAAGGGTATTTATTCCATACAAGAATTAGACAACCCACTTATGCCTGTTGTAAGACTACGGCCTCTCTATCCCATGAGGGCGAGGATGCTTGGAATTGAAGGATGGGTAAAGGTGCAATTTATTGTGGATGAACATGGCAATACCAAAGATATAAAGATTATTCAGGCAAAACCAAAAGGTATCTTTGAGAGAAGCACTATAGATGCTATTTCAAAGTGGAAGTTTAAACCTCCAACAGTAGATGGAACTCCAATAAGGGTTATTGTTGAAACTACAATAAAATATAAATTAGAACAATGAACTATACATTTAGATCAAAAATATCTTTCTTGTGTTTAGTAATATTTATATGGTGTCTTTTCTTTTATGTCCATGTATCTTTTGCCAGGGATTTGTCTTTAAGTGAGATAAAGTTGTTAAATCAAGCATATAAATATATGCAAAAAGGAGAATATAAAAAGGCAAGTAATATACTTAAAAATTACACACAAAAAAACAAAAAAGTACATCCTGAGGTATTCATCTATCTTGCTAATGCATATATGATGCAAAAAAAATATAATCTGGCAATCCCAGTATTAACACCTCTTGCAAAAAAAAATCTAAAAAATAAAGATGTATATGTAATGCTGGCATCATGTTATTATATGGAAAAAGATTATAAAAATGCTGCCACATATTTTAAAATAGCATATAATATTTCCAAAAATGTTGAATATTTATATAACACAGGTCTATGTTATTATCTTATTGGAAAAAAAATTATGGCATATAAAGTCCTAAAAAATATAATTAATAAAAATAGAAACAAATATGAATGGATTAAGACATATGTTAATATCTTGCTGGATTTAAAAAAATATAGAGAGGCACTAACTTATGTAATATTGTTATCAGAGTCAAAAATAAAAGATAAAAAGCAATATCAAGAAATAAGGATTCAGTTATATATTTTATTAAAAGAATTTAGTGCAGCAAGAAAATATCTTTTGCAAATTTTAGAAAATGACCCATCTGAGATAAAATGGTGGGATTATTTAATTAATATATATTTAAATGAAAATAGGTATAAAGATGCTTTAGCTGGACTTATAATTAAGGGATATTTAAAGCCCTATACAGAAAAAGAAAAAAAATTAATTGCAGATTTATTTATGCAGTTAGATATTCCAAGAGAGGCAGTTAAATTTTACGCAAAACTATCCCCTGGGCAGTATAAGGATATTTATTTGACTCTGGCAAGATGTTACCTAAGATTGGATGATAATAAAAGGGCGCTTTATTTTTTAGAAAAGGCACTAAAATTAAAAAAAACATATGAGATATATTTTTTAAAAGGAGAGATTTTATATAGGCAAAAAAAATTTAAACAAGCAATGAATGCATATGTAAAGGCTGCTAAATTATCTAACAAGCCATATAGGGCCTATTTAATGGCTGGATATTGTGCACTTTATGCAAAAAAATATACTTTAGCAAAAAAATTTCTTAAAATGGCAAAAAAGGATAAAAAACTAAAAAAACATGTAATCAGTTTAATAAGGGAAATCTCTAACATGGCAAAAAATGGTATTTAATATGGAGAAGCTGCTATTTAATTGGGCATCTATATTTTATACATTAACTTTTATATGGGCTTGGTTCAAAAGCAACAGATATTGCTATTTGTTTTATTTTATTGCAATATTTCTTAATTTTTTCTCTGTTGTTATATGTTTGTATCATACCATCCCATTAGTTCCTTTATTTGAGAAATCGAGATTCATTCCACTCACCTATTCCCTTGTGTGTTTATTATTTCTAAAACACAAACACAAAAATGTGTCCCTTTTATATATTAGTTCTGTTTCCTGTTTTTTATCTTTGCTTTTTTGTTTTTTTCCAAAAGATTTTTATTTGCCCTTTTTACAAACAAAGACTATTTTTGCCTTTTTGTTTTTTATTTGTGAAATAATAGGTGTTAGTTTTTATCTCCTTTGTGGAATTCTTTCTCTTCAAAGGCTGGCATCAAAAAATGCAATTTTTGAACAATCAATAATAAATAACCAGATTAAATGGGGGATATTTTTTCAGACTATTTCCATGTTTTCAGGAGAGATATGGTCATATTTAAACTCAGGTTCTCCAGTTGTTTTACAAGATGCATCTGTATTTTCCTGTATTACTATATGGTTTTATTTCATTGGTTTTTTACATTTGTATTTATTAAAGAAAATTAATCTTCATCAGAAAGATTTTATAATTTTAGGGGGAATGATTATTATTTTCATCTTTTTCATATATCCTGAGACAGGACCATTTACCATTCCAGGATTTTTGCCATGAAAAATATCAAAAAATTATGGGATATAATGGGAAATGTCTATCTTAGTGTATATCTTATAGTAGGTATTGTTATTAATGGAGGGATTTTATATTTTTTAATTAAAAATTATCCTCATCTTTTTGCACCTATTAATAATATTGGGTTAATTGAATGGGCAAAGACCTATGGATTATCATATATGAAATATACATGTTATTTTTTCTTGTTTTTATTTTTTTTACTTTTGTTTTGTATTAATATGTTTATATGTACAACTCAAAAGATTATTTCTATATTTAGAACATCCTACAAAAATAAATTGAGCAGATTATCTCCACATATTATGCATTATGCAGTGATTTTAATTTTATTGGGATTTTTAATAAATTATTTATTTTCTAAAACCAATACAATAATATTAGTTCCAAATATAAAAAGGTGTGTATTTAACAATATATGTTTAAGTTTGCAGGAGTTAAATATTAAATATTCCCATACAAAGAGACTATTTTTCTGGGACAAAAGAGCAATTTCATGCAATGCAAAGATCAAGATAGAGGGGTTTAAAAATACTATTTATAAAACCATAGGTATAAATTCTCCTGGAATATACAAAATATATAGTTTTCATCTGAGGGATTTTTCTCCTAAAATAACCTCTGGCATGAGTTCAAAAGAATATGTAGTTCTTACTGTAAAAAAAGATTATGGCATTTTCTTTTATTTATTAGGCACATTTATGTTTATATTTGGACTATTAATATATGTGATAGGATGAGGTAACTCTGTAATGAGGCCACGAAGTTAATACAGAGCTGTTTTAATGTTTTTTATAATCTATCAAGTATAGCCTTTACCTGTTTTTTGGCTGTTTTTATTATTTTTTCTTCATCTTTTACATATCTATCTTGCATGAGTATCTTGCCATTACAAATAGTGGTATTTACAATATCTCCATTTACAGCATACACCAAATTAGAAATCAAGTTATGACATGGAATCATTTGCGGATGGTTTAAATCTATTAAAACACAATCAGCAACCATTCCTTCTTTTATTTCTCCACCATCTATTCCAAAAATTAACGCTCCGTTTTTTGTGGCACATTTAAAAATATCTTCACTTTTGCCTGAAGTGGGATTATTTGAGGCCATCTTAGCTCTTAATGCTGCGATTTTCATCTCTTCTAACATATCTAAGTTGTTGTTTGAGGCACAGCCATCAGTTCCAATTCCAACAATTATTTCCTTAGTTATGAATTCGTCAAATTTAAAAGAACCTGAAGCTAATTTCATATTTGATGCGGGAACATGGGCTATTTTTACATTTCTCTTTTTTAATATATTAATTTCATCATCATTTACCCATATTACATGGGCAAGGATACACCTCTCATTTAAAAATCCAATATCGTCAAGGAATTTAACAGGGGTGGTACCCCTAATTTTTAAACAATCTTCCATTTCTTTTTTTGTTTCTGCCACATGGATATTGACATAAAGTCCTCTTTCCTCGGCAAAATCTCTGATCCACTCAAGAGAATCTTTCGAGACTGTATAAATTGCATGGGGGCCCATAATAAACATTATTCTTGAAGATACTTTGGGCAGAGAATCAAAAAATTTTATATTCATTTTCTGAAAATATTCACCTTTTTTAGGGTCATCAAAATCTACATAAGCAGAGGATAGAGCAGCACGAATTCCCATTTCATCAACTGCTTGAGCTATTGCCTCAACATGCCAGTACATATCACAAAAAAATGTGGTTCCAGTTTTTATCATTTCAAGGCACGCCAGTTTTGTGCCAATGTAAACGTCATCAGGAGTCAACTTCCTCTCAAAGGGCCAAATATGTTTGTTAAGCCAGGTGTGAAGGTCCAAATCGTCAGCATATCCCCTTAAAAGAGTCATTGCAGCGTGGGTATGCACATTGAAAAAAGAAGGGATTATTGCCTTGTTCTTGCCTGAAATCACATTATCTGCCTCAACATCAAGGTCTTTTCCTATTTGCTTAAATATTCCATCATCAATAAACACATCAACTGTCTCATTATTTAATAATACATCTTTTATTAAAATGCTCATGGTAAAGGCTCCTTTTCATATAAAATCCAGTTGGTTTTAAAAAGAAAAAGAGTTATTGAAATTACTTAATCACTACCACGGGAACTTTGGATAGTTTGATTATCTTTTCTCCAACTGAACCAAATAAAAATTCTCCCATATCTTTTTTAGTTATAGCACCAATAACCACCAAATCTATGTTCTTAGATTCTATAAAACTCAAAATTTCCTTGGCAGGATTTCCGATTTTTAAAACAAATTCAACATCCATGTCAGAGAAAAATTCTTTTTTTAAATCTTCTATCCTGGCTTTGGCCTGTTCTATCATCTGTTTTTCGTATTCTTCTCTATAACTTTTGGGAACTGAAAATTGTTCAATGGCATCCAGAGAATGGACAACATAAATAAGGTATATTTTTGAATTTAAACAACCACCTAATGTTTTACCATAATCTATTACCTTGGATGTCATTTCACCAAAATCAATTGCACATAAAATCTTTTTAATATCTGCCATAATTTTACCTCACTTGTTTTTATTCTTTGACTAATGTGATGAATATACTTATAATTTATTAATACAACTTTCATATATACATTACAATTTTCAATAAGTAAAGAAAATGATTAACTTGGAAAAAAGAGGAGGAATTTATGGAAATAATCAAAAAATATGTAGATGTGGAGGAGTGCAAAATAAATACACTCTCTGCAAACAATGAAAGCAAAAAGTCAATTGTCCTATTGCATGGCGCGAAATTTAAGGCTCAGACATGGAAGGATTTAGGGACAATTAAAGTTTTGGCCCAAGCAGGATATAGAGTTGTAGCAATGGATATGCCGGGTTTTGGGGATTCTCCTTATTGTATTATGGAACAGATAGATGTTTTGGAGAATACTATAAAAAAGTTAGATATTGAGTCTCCAGTCATCCTTGGGCCCTCTATGGGGGGTAGAATAACATTGAATTTTTATTTTAAATATAAAGATGTTCCCAGGGCCTTGGTATTGGTTGGTACTGTTGGAATAGAAGAGAATGCACACCGTATAAAGGAAATTAATGTGCCTACATTGATTGTGTGGGGAGAAAAGGATGACTTGGCTCCCATTAAACATGCACATTTTTTAGAAAAAAATATCCCAAATTCCAGACTTGTTATAATAAAAGATGGTCCCCACCCATGTTATTTAAAAGATCCTGATACATTTCACAGAGAATTAATAAATTTTATTTTGGAGGTATTTTAAATGAGCCAACATCTAAAATTGAGTGACAAAGAGGGAAAAATACTTCTAAAAGTGGCTAGAAGGGCAATAGAACAAAGATTGTTTGGAAAATCAAATCAGGACATTTCAGAAGAGGATTTAAATAAAGAGATATTTCAGGAAAAAAGAGGAGTATTTGTAACTTTAAACAAAAGAGGTCAACTAAGAGGATGTATTGGTCACATTCAACCTATTTTGCCCCTTATTAAAGGGGTTGAAGAAAATGCTATTAATGCAGCTTTTAATGATCCCAGATTTCCTCCTCTCTCAAAGGCAGAATATCCAGAAATTAAAATAGAGGTCTCAGTACTAACAAACCCAACACCCTTATATTTTAATGGATATCAGGACCTTTTAGACAAATTGATACCCCATAAACATGGAGTAATTTTAAAAAAAGGAATTTATCAGGCTACTTTCTTACCCCAAGTGTGGGAACAGCTCTCTGAAAAAAAGGAATTTTTAACTCATTTATCAATGAAAGCAGGTCTTCCTCCTAACGGGTGGATGGATGACGATATAGATGTTTTTATTTATGAAGTACAGGCCTTTGAGGAGGAGTAAAAAGCCGGGAATGGGATTTGAACCCACGACCTGCTGATTACGAATCAGCTGCTCTACCACTGAGCTATCCCGGCAAAATCATATAGAGGGAGATTTATACCTGATTTTTAAAAAAAAGTAAATGAGAGAATTTAGGGTCAATTGGGCGCACTTTTGCACCCAATATGCATCCAGCTTGTTGCCAATTTTACGTCTACCAAAAAATAAGGACAATTTTTTTGAGAATGACCCATAGAACAAGCAAGTGAAATAGGGTTGGGACTTATGGACAATTTAGATTCAAAAATAGAGATCTCTTACAGGTATTTAAGTGAAATTTTGAAAAAACAGGGTCCGGAAAAATTATATGTTAGCTGGACCGGAGGAAAGGACTCAACAGTGGTATTGCATTTATTTTTAGAATTTTTAAAGGAGAAAAAAATTAAATTAACACCAAAAGTCCTGTTTATAGACACAGGATTTACCTTTCCTGAAATCAGGGAATTTATGGGGAATTTTAGTAAGATATATAATTTTAATCTTACCATTATAAAACCAGATGTGGATTTAAAACAATATCCAAAGGAAGATGTTATTTTATGTTGTAGAGATTTAAAAATAAAACCTTTGAAAAAGGCAATTAGTGATCTTGATATAAAAGTGGTTTTAACTGGTGTAAGACGCGATGAGAATGAGTCTCGCAGAAATGTGAGTTGGTTAGAGCACAAAAAAGAGCCCCAATACCTTCAAGTAAATCCTATTGTACATTGGAAAGAATCAGATGTTTGGGCCTATCACATAAAAAATAATCTCCCTTATTGTTCCTTATATGACATGGGATACAGATCCATTGACTGTATTCCATGTACAAATAAGGCCACCAAAGGAGAAAGGTCAGGTAGAAATCCTAAAAAAGAACAAGAGCTAGAGAAACTCCATTCGTTAGGGTATTTTTGAGCTAGAGAAATGTACTGCCTTAATTATATAGTTAAGGCAAATTATTTATTTTTTCATGCCTGGCCAAATTATAAAGACCGTGAAAAGGAAAGTCTAAGGGGTAATTTGGGATTTTTTCGAATTCAATTATCCCAATATCTCCCTGAGGCTCAATTTCACTGAGCCCAACAAGACCAAGTGGAATAGGAAGGTTTATAATAGATATCCTGATTTCCTTTAATCTGGTTTTATATCTCTTTTTTAAGTAATCAACTATTATATTCTTCTCCTCTTCATTAAAGGTTTCAAGCAATACTTTTCTACTGGATATTGGATCGATTTGTTTTGCACCAGGCAATGGATTTCCAATTAGATCAGGCCAATCATATCGGGAATATTCTTCCACGTCCCATTTAGGCCTGAAAAGATGCACCTCAACATCTTTTCTTTGTTTAAAATTTTTAATAACAATAGAGATTACATATCCCCTGTCAAGCAATGGTTTTTCCTCTGTGCTTATTATTTTTACGTCCATTTCTAGCCTCCTTAATTTAAATTGTTAATTTATTTATATATTTGACCACAAAAAAGAAGATTATAAACAAAGAAAAAAATGTGGTCCTGTTAAAGAAAGACTAAATTGCCCGTGCTTCTAATCTAGATGCCAATTTTTTTAAGGACCTTAAAAACTTCCTTTTTTTTGCCCTATCTTTTGTTTTTTTCTGTTGCCTGACAGTTGGTAAAAGGGATAGTTTTTCTTTAGCTTCTTTTAAGCATTTTTTGAGTTCAGCTATTTTTGTTTCATTAGTTTCTTTTTCTAAAAGTTCCCTGTAAATATTAATGGCACCTTTATAATCCCCTTGAGCCATTAATATATCGGCCATGGTTTTGGTTTTAAATTCTATTTCTTCACTCGTCTGATCTTTTGTAATTGTCTGAATTTCCTTAACTCTCTCTTCAACTTTGGATGTCTTTTCTTCTTGTATTAATTCTTTTTCAGATAGTCTTTCTTTTTGGGATGTTAAAAAGTCCTGTGCACTTAAATATTTATAAAGGGATTCGCTTAAAGGACCTAAAGTACCATTTTTAAATATTATGCTCAAAATAAAGATTATCAGAGCTAAATCATAATTTTTGTTTTGAGATAATAATTCTGCCCATTTTTTCCAGAAAGAGCTGTATTTAGTGAGTATAGACTGAATTTTTTCAATATGGAAAGAGACTTCGTTGTTTATATTATTTATTGTAAGGAGGTCTATTAAAAGTAGACGGGCCTCCATGTGTTCTGGATGTTTTTCTAATCCCATTTTTAATGTAGATATGGATTTATCTATCTTGTTTTTTTCAAGATATAATTTAGCAAGCTGGAAAAAAAGTTTGGAAGAGGGATCTTGCTCGAGGATCTCTTCAAATAGTTTTATCCTTTCATCTAAATCCATATGTTAATCCTGAAATAATCTATTGGAATTATTTTACTCTGATAAAGATAAGTTCATTTTTTCTTCCAAGGTGAAGCTTTTGCCTGATTATCTTTTCCTGAAATTCCCTATTATTTTTTATAAGCTGAATTTTTTGACTCAGCTCAATATTATGTATATTAAGAAGTTCAATTTTTTTTTCGTAATTTTTCTTTAAGTTCTTTAGTTTTAGATAATTAAAAAAACCAGTTGGTGACATTGTGACTTTGTAAAATAAAAAAAAATTCCCCAATAAAAGAAAGATAATAATAATTTTTAGTAGCTTCAACCTATTGCCTCTTAGTTTTGCAGATATTTCAATTTTGTTAAATTTAACATACAATTGTTAATTTCTCGACACAAATCCTTTGCAATATACTCTATTTTCTCAAACTCCTTTTCAGAAATCTCTATATTGTTAATATCCTTTTTAATATTTTTCAAAAAAACATATTCCTTTTTAAAAAATTCCCTTCCTATTATCCTGGCAAAAATCGGTTGTGTTGCAAGGATAAAATCTATCCACTTTAAAAGTCGTGCTTTTATATCTTTGCTATTCATCTTTTTTGACAAAATTCCAAGGAATTAAAAAGTCTTCATGTCTTTTGATTGCATCTTGGATTAAATCATCAATATTTCCAAAGTCATCAGTAGAAATATAGGAATTTACCCCAAGTATAAATTCTCGATTTGGATCAAATGTCTTTGCTGAAGTGCCTATAGCTATAACATTTATGTATCTTCTCAAATTCCCTGGCCAGAGTTCTATTTCTTTAAAAATTATCTTTGTCTCAGGAGAATCAGAAATTATGATCATATTATATCTGTTGAGATTTATTTTTGCCACTGCCTCTTGTGTACTTGAAGCTGAGCTTACTATATATCCTGATTCTTTTAATGTTTTTTCTAGTTTGTCAAAGAACTCCTTTTCCTCTAGGAATACAAAGGCTACCTTTGAACCTGGAGGATGCATTTCTGGCTCAACTGATGGTAAATTAAGTGCTTGATCAATACTACTTTCTTTAGACTCAGTGTGAAGTTTTCTTTCAACTTGAATTTTATGACCACATCCAGGACATTTTACTCTAAATTTAGACACATTAGGAATCTTTTCATCTGGTATTTTAAATTTTTTATTGCAATTTGAGCATTGTATCTCCATAAAACATCCTTTACTTATAATCCGTTATTCTTTTTTCATATTCTAAGTCCAATTCTAACCCCTCTATATCACTGACCTTTTCCCCTCTTTTTGCCTTGATCTTATCAATCATTTGTCCAAGTCTGGCCTTGTCAGAGCCATTTAGCATAGCTACTTCTTCAGTTATAATGTCATCTTCAAACAGTTTTGCAATATATTGATCAAAGGTTATCATTCCATATGTGGAACCAGATTCTATCACATTATAAAAGGTCTTTTCTCCTTGTTCACCATTGATAATTAGATCCCTTATTCTGATATTGTTTACCATAATTTCAAAGGCAGCCACACGTCCTCCCTGTTTTTTGGGGAGAAGTCTTTGAGATACAACATATTTTAAGCTTTCAGATAAGCGACCCCTAATAAGCCTTTCTTCTGCAAGGTCAAACATTCCTATTATTCTGTTCACAGTTTGTCCAGCATCTGATGTATGAAGGGTGCCCAAAACTAAATGTCCAGTTTCAGAAGCCTCCAGGGCTATTTCAACAGTTTCCCTGTCCCTCATCTCACCAACAAGGATGATTTTTGGTGCCTGACGAAGGGCAGCTCTTAGGCCTGAGGCAAATGTATCAAAGTCTATTCCCAACTCCCGCTGGTTAATAGTGGCTTTTTTGTGGGGGTGTATAAATTCTATGGGATCTTCTAAAGTAATAATATGTTTTTTTTGAGTAGAATTGATGTAATCAATCAAAGCTGCAAGGGAAGTTGATTTACCTGTCCCTGTTGCACCAGTAACCAAGATCAATCCAAACTTTTCCTTTGCCATTTGATAGAATATTTCTGGCAGACCTAATTGTTCAATGGATGGGGGTTCCATTGAGAGTTTTCTCATAACTATTGCCAGGGAGCCCTTTTGATTGAACACATTCACCCTGAATCTTGACCTCCCCCTAAGTTCATAAGATAAATCACAAGATCCTGTTTTTATTAAATCTTCATAGAGCTTCATGTTCCTGTTTAAAAGACATTCAACAATGCAATCAATTTGCCACGGCTTTAGTTTTCCTGGATCTGGGTTAACTGGAATGTCACTAAGTTCTCCATCCACTTCTGCCTGGATCCTTTTACCAACTGTGAATATTATGTCCGATGTTTTTGGAGCATAATCTAAAATTTGCCCTATCATATGGTCTACTTGTGATCTTAACATATTTTAATCTCCAGCGAGTTGCTTTTTATTTTTTAAACTTCTGTAAAATCTTTTGGAGGTTCAGATAAAAATGGTCTAAATTTTTCTTTATTCACTGCCTTATTATATGCCTGCTCAGGGTCAATTATGCCTTTTTCAAGGAGTTTCATAATGGCATCATCCAGAGACTGCATTCCATACTTCCTTCCTGTTTCAATCATGGAATTGATTTGAAATATCTTGTTCTCCCTAATTAAGTTCCTCACAGCTGGAGTAGCTATTAAAATTTCCAGGGCAGCGACCCTTCCCTTTTTGTCTATTCTCTTAAATAGGTTTTGTGCAATTATCCCTCGTAGGGAATCTGCTAAAGATGACCTGATCTGGCCTTGCATCTCAGAGGGAAAGACCTCTATAATTCTGTCAATTGTCTTAGATGCTGATATTGTATGTAATGTTCCAAATACAAGATGCCCTGTTTCAGCAGCTTCCAGGGCAAGGGCTATGGTCTCAAAATCTCTCATCTCACCAACTAGGATAATGTCTGGGTCTTCACGCAATGCACCTCTTAGGGCCGCTTTGAAACTTCTGGTGTCCCTGCCAACTTCTCTTTGATTTATAAGACAATTAATAGGCTTATGCACAAATTCAATTGGATCTTCAATGGTCAATATGTGGTCTTTTCTATTTCTATTGGCATAATCGATCATAGCTGCAAGGGTGGTAGATTTACCACTTCCAGTTGGACCTGTAACTAAAACAAGCCCCTTGGGCAGCATTGTTAAATTTTTTAGGATTGGAGGTAGTCCCAGCTCATCAATGGTCAAGATTTTTTGTGGTATCTCCCTAAATACAGCAGCAATACCCCTGCTTTGTAAAAAGAAGTTTGCCCTGTATCTGGCCAGGTTAGGGACTTCATATGCAAAGTCAATGTCTCCGGTCTCTTCAAATTCTTTTACCTTTGACTCAGGAGTTATTTCATAGAGCATCTTTTTTAATTCTTCATGCTCCAGGACTTTATATTTTACCCTTTGCAGGTCCCCGTGAAGTCTGATTATTGGCTGAGACCCTGAGGATAGGTGCAGATCCGATGCACCCACCTCATGCATCATTTTAAAAAAGGCATCAATCTGTGCCATCTATATTCTCCCTTTTAAACTTTAATTTACTTCTTTTAAAAATTTATATGTATAGTTTACACCAGAAAACAGAGTTAAAGCAAGTGCAATATAGAGCAAGATATTACCCCAATAGGATGGGTCAAACTCCTTTATTTGGTAATGGAAGATAATGGGACTGAGCGCCATAATTTGAAATATAGTTTTTAATTTTCCATACTTATCCGCAGCTATCACCAATCCCTTTTCTGATGCTATTGCTCTTAGACCAGTTACCATTATTTCCCTGCCTATTATTAAAATTGATATCCAGGCAGGTACCCATCTTAAATATGTGAGCATTACAAGGGCAGACATAATAAGCAATTTATCTGCTAAGGGATCCAGAAATTTTCCAACATTGCTTATTAAATTATATCTTCTTGCTAAAAATCCATCTAAAAAATCTGTAACAGATGCCAGGATAAATATTATTGTAGCGATGGTGCAGGAAAATTTAGATGGAAAATACAAAAGAACCACTATAAAGGGAATTGCCAAAATACGAAGTAAAGTCATTTGGTTTGCTTTATTAAGCATTATATCCTCCATGGACTGTTAATTGCCGTCCTCAGAGAGGGTTATAAAGTTCTTTTTCTTTTTTAGGCTTTTATATAATTTTAATACTTTTCTAACATAATTTTTCGTTTCTCTGTAAGGTGGAATTCCATTATATTTTATAACTGCATTTGGTCCAGCATTATAGGCAGCTATAACTAGTTCTATTCTACCAAACTTATCCATTAATTTTCTTATGTATCTAACTCCACCTTCAATATTTTCCTCTGGGTCAAAGGGTGAGAAGATCTTTAGTTCTCTTTGAGTGACTGGGACAATCTGCATTAGGCCTTTGGCACCTTTTTTTGAAATTGCATTGGGATTAAAATTAGATTCTACCTTTAATATTGAATAGGCAAGGTAATAATCTACATTGTATATTTGACAATACCTTTTTAAAATTTTTTTTATTTGATTTTTATTGATAAGGCTGTATTCAGAGATAAAAGGTCTGTATTTGGGATTATCTGGAATGTCTGTAAAATGTAAAACCCCATTTTTATCCTTGTAAAAATATATAGTTCCTGCATTTGAAAAACTAGATGCTAAAATAAAGACAATGATGAAAAATGAAAAAAATCTTATCATTAATTTATCCCGTTATAATCTCCTTTCATCCACCCATGTTTACCCACTAGTTCAACAAATTGTGCAGGACCAAGGTCTTTTTTAAAATATTTACCCTGTTTTTTTATAATTTTAATGAGACGTTGCTTTCTTTGAATATTCCCAATTGGAATTACTAAGATACCAGGATCTTTGAGCTGTTCAAGTAAGATAGATGGGAGTTTGGGACCACCAGCTGTAACAATTATTCTATCAAATGGTGCAAATTCAGGCCAACCCAATGTTCCATCGTCTAATTTTAGTTTCACATTAAAGTATCTCAATTTGGTCATTCGATTTAAGGCATTTATATAAAGGGGCTTAATCCTTTCAACACTATATACTTCTGCACCTATTTCAGCAAGTACTGCAGCCTGATATCCTGAACCAGTCCCAATTTCTAAGACTTTCATTCCTGGTGCAACTTCAAGAGCTTCGGTCATTTTTGCCACAATATATGGTTGGGAAATGGTTTGGCCATATCCAATTGGCAGAGACCCGGCTGAATAAGCCCTATCAGCCAAGGCCTCATCTACAAATTCATGCCTTTTTACCTTTAACAAGGCCTCTATAACAGCAGGGTCCTTAATGCCTTTGTCAATGACCTGCTCTTTAACCATTCTTTCTCTTCTTATCCTAAAATCTAGCTTCATAAACTTCGCTATATAACGCAAAGCTCAGTGGCGAACAACCGCCAAGCCATAGGCGCAGGCGGGTTGCGAATCCACTACAGCAACTTGTTAGCTGTCAGTTATCAGTTCTCTTTCTTTTCAAAACATCATCAAGCGTTTGGTTAAAGACTCTATCAATGTCTTCATCGTCAGGACCTCCAAGTTTTTCACAATTAGCACTATCAAAAATGAAGTGATTTTGTTCAAAAGAAGAATAAATCGAATTGCGTCCTTCTGTATTGCCTACAATAAGGCAGAAAGACGCTAAGGCTTGATTCTCTAATGGATAAGGATTGATTAGCATATGGGAAGAAGTTTTTATTGCAAAACACGTTGGAGTAGCTTTTACAAAATGTATTTCTTCAGGTTTTGCCCCCATATTTAATAGTCTCTTAACTGATTCTCTAATTTCCATTTTGATTTGAAAATCTTCTGGCCGATGAAGTCTTTCAAGGTCTTGTCTCAAATGAGAAAATGCAGGGTGGGTAAGTAGGAATTTAAAGCGACACGTTCTTGGATTTTCTTGTAATCTCTCTTTTAATACTTGTCCTACTTCTGATTCTGAATCCCCTAATTCATCCCAAAAAAGTCCTCTAAGTGATGTTCCCACAAATGCTATTTCCTGTTTTTCTGCTCTCAACCATTCACATACTAAAGGTAGTGCATCTTTCCTCTTTTTAAATCCACGTTCGATACCTAACTCACGCAAATGCATCATGTTTGCAACTTCTGTTTGGACTTCCTGAGCTGATTTTCTAATATTATCTATCAATGGTTGAGCTTGATTCAATAATGCTTCTGCCGACGCCTCAGATGCAGCTTCTCTAATCTCTTTAAAGAGAAAGTGTTGATACAGTAGACCTAACATCCATACCGGTCCTATTGATATTGCCAAATTTCTTGCAATATTTTTAAGTTCAATTGGTTCTTTAATCAATATTGATACCGACAAAAGTAAGATAAATATGAACCCTATACTTACATATAAGAGTACATGTTTGTTATCCCATTGTTCATATTTCGTTTTCATAATTACGACTCCTTAATTTTATGTTAACAACCCATTAACCCATTAACCCTCAACCAAACCCCTACTGACTATACTTTTCTCTCTGTCTTTTTAATGCCTCTTCCTGCTCTTCAAAAGAGGAAAAGCCGGCCTGGTGTAGTGCATCCAGTACAGTTTGATCCCAATCCCAATTGGCATAAATTACTGGTTTATGCAATTTATCTCTAAAGGATTCCAGTTCATTTCTGTAAAATTGCTCTTTTGGGGTTTGCAAATTATTATAAAGTTGCCTGCTAAGTCTGTTTATCTCTCCTTCATACCACTGGAGTATGTCAGCAGCTGTAGTATTTTGTTTAATTATGTGTCCATAACCCTCTTGTTTTAGGATATTACATAATCTTTCAAAGTGTTGTTGCTTTAACCATTTTCCGAGATCTTTCAACTGTATATTTTCTTGCTCAAGTTCATATACATCGTATTTGGTCTGGGCATATGTATCAGGCACTACTGATGCTGAAACTATGCCTGCAATGCAAACAAGCCCTCTAATTATTTTACTATTAGACACACCCTGGCCGCAGAAGCCAACTTTTTTGCCATATTTTTGCCCTGTGAAAATAGTAGTTAAAATAGCCCATACTACTGCTGGATCTTCTTCATCATATACCTTTCTAAGTCTGGGATTATCCCTATCTGTTCCAAGGACCAGCTGGGTCATATCGTTGGAACCAATGGAAAATCCGTCAAATTCCGTGATAAATTCCTTTGCTAGAATTGCATTACTGGGGATTTCTGACATCTGAATAATCTTTAGTCCATCTTCACCACTTTTTAGGTTGTGGACATGTTCTAAATATCTTTTCATGGACCTTGCTTCTTCCAGGGTCCTTACAAAAGGCAACATCAAACACAGATTTTTACCACCATAGGCGCCCCTGGCCAATTTAAAGGCCTCTATTTCCCAGTCGTGAAGGTTTCTGGAAACACCCCTGTATCCTAACATTGGATTGTCTTCTACCTGCTCAAACAAAAGCCCGCCTACGAGATTTCTATATTCATTTGTTTTAAAGTCTGTGGTCCTATAGATAATTTCCCTGCCATAAAATGCCATGGCAAAAAGGGCCAGCCCTTGTGCAAGGGATTGTACATATAATTCCTTTCCTGTCCTATATCCTTTGCTTTTGATGTGATTAGCGATTTTCTTTGGCAAGTTCCTTACATCGTCCATCCTCTGGCCAAGACCTACTTTTTGAGCAACATCTTCCCTTAACCTCTTTATCCTCTCAATTACATGTCTAACTTCTGGGTCGTCTTTTATCCTTTGATAGTGAAAATTGATGTTCTCCTCTATTTCTTCTTTCTTTTGTCTATCTTCAGGGGAATCTCCAAGGGTAAGTAATTTATCATAGTAACCCATTACATAAGCAATGTGTTCTTTGATATCAGTTGATGTCTTTATTTCATTTAAATAGTGTGTTGCATTTTCTAAATATGAATCCAATGCTCTGTCGCATTCTCTTATTTTTCTTTGAACTGCCAACTCTTCCTCTCTTCCTGCTGTAACCTTTGCACTGAGTTCCTCTATCTTGTCTGTTAGGCCAGAAATTATACCTACATACTTTCTTAAATTTAGATCAAAGGTCAAAATTCCATTGTCCAGTTGTTCTTTTATTATCTTTGTAAGTTCATTATCAAGTTCTTTTAATTTTTCTTGGACAAAAATATTAAGCGTCCCATTATCATAGGCTTCAAGAGCCATTGGATGGACACCTATATTTCCAAGCATAAATTCGGCACGCAGGAGTCCTACTTCAAAATCAGGAGAATATCTTAGTCTGGAGAGGAACATTGCCTGTCCCACATCTGCAAGTATTAACCCTATTTTTGTCTTGGTTGGTGGGAGTTTAGATACATCTACCTCTCCCCCAACTTCTATTAGAGGAAGTGCTCCCCTATACACCTTTCCCCTTGAACCATCAACAGTTACTTCCTGCCCATCTAAGGCCCTTAATGATTCAACTTTATTTATACCAATAACTGAGGGTATGCCTAGTTCTCTGGAAGTTATGGCAGCATGGGATGTATCTCCACCTGCACTTGCAAGTATTGCAGAAGCTATCCTCATCCCTGGCACCATATCAGGGTCTGTCCTCTCAGCAGCCAGTATATCCCCTTTATTGATCTTATTTAATTCCAGGGCAGAGCGTAAGAATCTTACCTTACCACTACCTGCCCCCCTGGATGCACCATTTCCAGTAAGGAGGACTTCAGCATGCTCTAAGGCCTTGGGGTCTACTTCCAATCTTTTCATATAGATGGTATACGGGTGTTTTTCAAACTCAATATTCCATCTAGTTTCAGGCCTTGCCTGAACAAACCAGAGTCTATCCCATTCATCTATACAAAACTCTGTGTCCATTATGATTCCGCCATAGGCCTGGCTTATTTTCCTGACACCCCTGGCAACTTCTTCTGCCTGGGCAAGTGAAAGTGACCACTTATAAACCTCATCTTCTGGGACACTTACAACAACAGTTCCGCTTCCATCGTCTTTGTATACAATTTTTTTGTCTTTTTTACCCATTTGTCTGATAACAACTTCTTGCCCATCATCTCTTTGAAAAACATAATATTTATCTGGGGTTACCATTCCAGATACAACTGCTTCTCCAAGACCATAACTTGCATCAATGGATACCAGGTCATTTCTATCAGTTCCTCTGCAACCAGTGGCTGTATCAGCAGAAAAAGCTGTTCCAGAAATCACTGGATTAATCATCCTCATTATACAAACTGATAGAGATGTATTTTCAATAGCCCATTCTTTTTTTGCATTTTCAGCAATGGTATCATCACCAGTTTTTTCAGCAAGGTCCACTGCATCTAGAATTGCTTCTCTTCTATATGTCATTGAACGCAGATTATAAGCGGATGCACAGTCCCATTGATAGGCCACTATTACCTCATCTTCAGAAGTTATGTTTAAGTAGGTGTCCTGAAGCCCGGCAAATGCCTTTTTTGCACTATCTTCACCTGCAGCAGAGGATCTAACAGCCACTCTTACATTTTCTTCTCCAACTTCTTTGCAAATATCCCTATATGCCTGACGAACAGCCTCCTTTACCTCCTCTGGTAAATCCACGGACAATATAGCCACCTGGACGAGTATTGAGCGTTTTCTCAACTGGTCAATGCCCTCTGGAGATGTGGCAAACCCTTCAACCACGTTGTTTATAAATTTTCTTAACTTGATAAGCCTCTGTCCCTGTTTTTCCTGGAGTTTTTTTACCTTTGCTGCGGTCTTTCTGACAAATTTTCTCAAAAATTCAGGATCACTGTTTACTTCAACGCTATTCCAGTCCACCTGCTCATATTCTCTTTCAACAACCTCTCTGATCAAGGTTGCATTGACGTTTGTTTCATCCAATAATTTATGAAATGCCTTGGCAGATATTGCGCGAAATTGCGGCGCCCTTATGCCTTCAATCTGGCTAATGATGGCAGTATTATAGTTTTTCCCACCAACCAAGTATTCCCCTTGCTTCCCCAGAAGCACAATCTCGCTTCCACTGAGCACCAATTTCTTTGTTAATTCTTCAGTAGAAGCAACAACTTTGGTCTTGACCTTTTCTTGTAACTTGACATCTATTTTGGGCTCTATTTGACTATCTTTTTGCTTTGCCATTATATTCCTCCTTAAAATATCAATATCGCAGGAAATTCCTAAATATAAGAAGCTACTAAATCTCCTATCTCAGAACAGGACACAAGCTTACACCCTGTAGTATAAATATCCTGGGTCCTATAACCCTCTGAAAGCACTCTATTTACAGCATTTTCAATAGATTTAGCCTCTTTTTCCAGGGAAAATGAGTAAGTAAACATAAGGGCCAGAGACAAAATCGTTGCCAGAGGATTTGCCTTATTTTGGCCGGCAATATCTGGAGCTGAGCCATGTATTGGCTCATATAGGCCTGGACTATTAGTATCTTTTATAGAGGCTGATGGAAGCATTCCTATAGATCCAGTAATAATGGATGCTTCATCAGATAAAATATCTCCAAATAAATTTGAAGTAACAATTACATCAAATTGAGAAGGGTTTATTACAAGCTGCATAGCTGCATTATCTACATACATATGTTGAAGCTCAATGTCTGGATATTCTTTAGCTACATCTTCTACTACCTCTCTCCAGAGCCTGGATACATCTAAAACATTGGCCTTGTCCACAGAACATACCTTTTTGTTTCTTTTCTTGGCAATTTCAAAGGCTACCCTTGCTATCCGACTGATTTCTGATTCTGAATATACCATTGTATTATATCCAAATCTCTCCCCATTTCTTATTTCAATGCCTTTTGGTTCACCAAAATAGATTCCTCCAGTAAGCTCCCTTACAACTATTAAATCAATGCCCTTTTCAACTATCTCTGATCTAAGGCAGGATGCGTTTTTTAATTCATTATAAACCTTTGCAGGTCTAAGATTGGCAAAAAGACCTAGTGCCTTTCTGATTCCTAGTAAACCTTTTTCAGGCCTTAAATTGTGGTCAACATTATCCCATTTAGGTCCGCCCACTGCTCCAAGTAAGACTGCATCTGCTTTTAGACATTTGTCTATTGTTTCTTGAGGAAGTGGCTCTCCGCATTCATCTATGGCAGAGCCGCCGATTAGGGCGTGGTCAATATAAATCTCATGGTCAAATTTTTTTGCTACTTTTTTTAATACCTTTTCTGCCTGGGCCACTATCTCTTTGCCTATTCCATCTCCAGGAAGGACGCAGATCTTTAATTCCACCTCTAATTCCCCTTTATCTTATTTTTCACATATTCAATAAGTCCACCTACTTTCAATAAATTTAACATAAAATCTGGCAATTTTGGAGTATTTATAACCTGGTTTTTAGTTAAATTTTGAATTTCTCCTTTTACTAGATTTACTTTAAGTTCATCGCCTTCGTCAATATTTTGCCACATATCTCCAATTTCAATCAAGGGAAGTCCCATATTAAAACTATTTCGAAAAAATATCCTAGCAAAGCTATGGGCAATCACCAAGGATACTCCTGCACCCAATATGGCAAGTGGAGCATGTTCTCTGGATGATCCGCAACCAAAATTAGGGCCAGCAACTATTATGTCTCCCTCTGAGACTTTTTTGACCCATTCTGGGTCAATACCTGCCATGCAGTGAGAACCAAGCTCCTTTGGGTCTGTTGTAACCAGAAAAGGTGCAGGAATAATGGCATCAGTATCTATGTGTGCGCCTAATTTATGCACTTTGCCTCTAAATTCCATAATCTACCTCTTTTATTGTTCTATGTTCAGGAATCAAAAACTAAAAATCTTCTAATCATGAGTTCCTGTGACTATTTTAGGATGTACTATTTCACCACAAACAGCACTTGCTGCTGCAACAGAAGGGTTTGATAGATATACAAAACTATCCAAACTCCCCATTCTGCCTTTGAAATTTCTATTAGTTGTGGCAACAGCCACTTCCCCTGACGCAAGTATCCCCATGTGTCCACCAAGACAGGGTCCACATGTTGGAGGGCCTACAACTGCGCCAGCATCAAGAAAAATTTCTATAAGACCTTCTTTTAAGGCCTGTTTATAAATATTTGGAGTTGCAGGAAGTATTATTAATCTTACATGTTTTTTTACTTTTCTTCCCTTTAAAATTTCTGCTGCCTCTCTTAAATCAGTAATCCTGCCATTTGTGCACGAACCAATTACTACTTGATCAACCTTTACTCCCTTCACCTCTTCAACGGGTTTTACATTTTCAGGAAGATGGGGGCATGCAACTTGAGGCGATAATTGGTCAACTTCAATGGTTATCTTTTTTTCGTACCTGGCATCCTCGTCTGGATAGAGAAAATCATGGACATTTTTCCCCCTCTCCACCATATATTTTTTTGTAATATCATCAATGGGAAATAGTCCTACTTTTGCACCTGCTTCTATTGCCATATTGGCGATGGTCATGCGCATCTCTATATTTAGTTCTTTTAATGTATCCCCGCCAAATTCCAATGCCTTATATAAGGCCCCATCTACCCCTATATTTCCAATTAGATTTAAGATTATATCTTTTCCCTGAACAAATTCAGGTAGTTTACCTTTAAGCTCTACATATATGGTTGGAGGGACCTTAAACCATGTCTCACCTAATACCATTGCAGCTGCTATGTCAGTGCTACCAAGTCCTGTTGCAAAGGCCCCAATGGCTCCATATGTGCATGTGTGGCTGTCTGCGCCAACAACAATATCCATAGGTTCAACTAATCCAAGTTCTGGAAGCAGGGCGTGTTCAACCCCAGCATCTCCGCCTTCAAAATAATACTTAATTTCCATTTTTTTTGCAAATTCCCTGACTATCTTCACCTGTTCTGCTGAATCTATATCCTTATTTGGAGTAAAATGGTCGCACACAAGTATTACCTTCTCAGGGTCAAATACCTTTGTTGCTCCCATTTTTTCAAAAGATTTTATTGCAAGAGGCGCTGTGATATCGTTTGCCAGCACCTTAGATACCTTACACTGTATGATCTGACCAACTGAAAAATCCTCTTGGTCTGTATGTTGTTCTAATATCTTTTGAACTAAACCTTTGCCCATACTTTTTCCTCCTGTTTTCGGGCGAGACGATTCAATGCATTAATATAGGCCTTTGCACTTGCCACTATGATATCTGGATCAGAGCCCCTTCCTATGGCAGTCTTATTTCCTTCTTCTAAAATTACAGTCACTTCACCCTGGGCATCTGTTCCACCTGTAATTGCATTAATGGAAAATTTAACCAATTTTGGTTGTCTTCCTATGAGCTTACTTATTGCATTAAATACTGCATCAACAGGACCAACCCCAAATTCAGAAATCTGCTCATCTACACCATCAATCTCCATTTTCAAAGTTGCGGTGGGTATGGCCATGTTTCCTGAGATAGAACAGAGATATTTTAATTTGTATTTATCTGGTATCCTGTATATTTCCTCTAATACTAAGGCCTCTAAGTCTTCCAAAAAGATCTGTTTTTTCTTATCTGCTAAGTCCTTAACTGCCTTAAATACCTTATCTAGCTGTTCTGGAGTTAATTTATAACCGAGGTTTTCTAACTGTTGTTTACAGGCATGTCTTCCAGAATGTTTACCCAAAACCAGTTCGGAGGGTGGCCTGCCAATTGATTCTGGCGTCATAATCTCGTAGGTGAGTCTATTTTTTAATATTCCATGTTGATGGATACCAGCTTCATGGGCAAAGGCATTTCCACCAATAATTGCTTTGTATGCGGGGATGGGCATACCGATTATCATGGAGAGTAGTCTACATGCAGGATAGAGGAGTTCTTTTTTTATGTTGGTCTCAAATCCATAATAGGAATTTCTTACATGAAGGGCCATTACTACCTCTTCTAAGGCAGTATTTCCTGCCCTTTCTCCAATCCCGCACAGGGTTACTTCCACCTGTCTTGCCCCTGCCCTGATACCAGCAAGGGTGTTGGCAGTTGCAAGACCTAAGTCATTGTGACAATGGACACTTAAAATTGCATTGTCTATATTTTTAACATTTTTCTTTAGATATCTAATTAAATCCCCAAATTCTTCTGGCTGGGCATAACCAACTGTATCTGGTATATTTATTGTGGTAGCGCCTGCATCAATTGCAGTTTCAACTACTTGTACCAGAAAATCCCAGTCAGAGCGAGAGGCATCTTCTGCTGAAAATTCAACATTGTGGGTGTATTCCCTTGCCCTTGACACAGATTTTTTTATCGCACCTATAACCTCTTCCCTACTCATTCCCAATTTGTGCTGCATGTGAATATCTGATGTGGCAATAAATGTATGGATTCTGGGATACCTGGCACCTTTAATTGCCTCCCATCCCCTGTCAATATCTGCGTTAGATGCCCTACAAAGGGCTGCTACTTGCGCATTTTCTATAACCTTACTAATTTCTTTGACAGCCTCAAAATCCCCCTCACTTGCAGCAGGAAAACCAGCTTCTATTACATCAACACCAAGATTATCTAATTGTCTGGCAAGTCTTTTCTTTTCTTCTGTATTCATGGTAGCGCCTGGGGATTGTTCCCCATCCCTTAAGGTTGTATCAAAAATATATATTTTCTCAGACATATATTTTCTCCCTGGAAGCTTCAATTTAACTTTTTAATTTTATTCAATTTCCTAAATACTAACATATATTATAATTATGAGGACTTGCGCTTTGCAAGCCCTCTAAGCAAAGGGCGATCTTTATGAAAGGGAAGGTACATATAGGTATAAATTGGGCCGTATAAAGTATAAAAGAGAAAAAACAAAAATGTGATTAAATAAGGTTCAGAACCAACAAGGACAAAGAGAAGTACCACTAAAACAGACGATGTAAATGGCCTTGCTTTAAACAAACTTAAATCTTTGAAGGAATAATATTTTATATTGCTAACCATAAGCAGGGACAGACAAAAAGTTGATGCGAGCAAAAAGCAAGATAGTGTTTTTTCTGAAAATAAATTATCAAAGGTCGCCCATTTTGAAAACAGGATAAAGGTTGCAAGAAAACAGGCAGCAGCAGGTATAGGTAGTCCCATAAAAAATTTGGGATCATATATATCTTTTCTCATGGCCATTAAATTAAATCTCGCAAGTCTGAGGGCTCCACACCCTAGAAAAAGAAAGGAGATTGCGATCCCAAGCCTTCCAAAATAATGTAATTTCCAGAGATACACAGTAATTGCTGGCGTTACTCCAAAGGCTATTAAATCTGCCAAAGAATCCATCTGTATCCCAAAATCAGAGCTTGCCCTGGTGAGCCTGGCAACTTTTCCATCAAGACCATCAAATATGCAACTTATAAGTATTGCCATGGCTGCATGATAAAATTTACCTGAAATAGCATATAAAATCCCTATAAATCCAGTGAACATACTGGCTGTTGTGAGCAAGTTTGGGATAACGTAATAACCAATAGGTGTGCGTTTATTTTTTTTCATAATCTTTTCCTTGTTTTTTTGCCAGAATAGTTTGTCCAGCAATGACCTTGTCTCCCTTATGCACTTCAATTTCATAGCCAGAAGGTATATAAAGGTCAACTCTTGATCCAAATTTTATCATTCCAATCCTTTGTCCAATTAGGACTTTGTCGCCTTTCTTTATCCAACACACAATCCTTCTGGCAATAAGTCCTGCAATCTGAACAACTGTAAAATCTCCCTGCTCTGATTTGATATTTATTAGATTTCTCTCGTTTTTTTCTGAGGATTTATCCAATTCTGCATTAAAAAACTTTCCTGGTATGTATTTAATCTCTTTTATCTCACCAGATACAGGAGATCTATTCACATGGACATTAAAGATATTCATAAAAATTGAGATCCTGGATTTTTCAATATTACTAATGGGATCCAAGACCTTCTTTATTTCAACTACCCTCCCATCAGCCGGGCTCACAACCACATTTTCCTCATATGGGGGATACCTTTCTGGATCACGAAAAAAATTCAGAACAAAGAAGGTCATTGCCAAAAATAAAATAGACAAAATTTTAAAATCTATTAATGCAAAGATAAAGGTGCAAAAAGCAAAAAATAGTATAAAGGGTATTCCTTCTTTAGCAATACCAAAAGACATGCCAGTTAATAAATCCTTCATCTTTCCTCACCATAGTGATATAAAAATTTTCTTTGTCGTTAGTTTTGATTTATTAAAGTAAGATATTACTACACAACTATTCTCATTTCTTCAAGAAAAAGATCTGTTCTTATTTTTTTGCCATTTTAGCCCACCTGTCTCTAAGGGGCACGATTAAATTAAAGATTAATTTATCATAGGTTGAGTCTGGATCAACGCAAAAGTATCCCTTTCTTTCAAACTGAAACCTATCCCCTGGCTGGACATCTTTTAGAGAAGGTTCTAACTTACAATGGGTTATAATTTTGAGAGAGTCTGGATTTATATATTCTTTGAAATCAATTCCCTTTTTTTCCTCTGCAGTTGGGTCTGGTTTTATAAATAAACGGTCATATAACCTTAATTCAGCAGAAAATGCGTGTTTTGCAGATACCCAGTGCAGCGTTGCCTTTACTTTTCTGCCGTCTTTGGCATTACCCCCTCTGGTCTCAGGGTCGTAGGTGCAATAGATCTCTTTAATATTACCATTTTTATCTTTTTTTAGGTCAACACATTTTATAAAATATGCATATCTTAATCTCACTTCCCTGCCTGGTGCAAGCCTATAAAATTTTTTAGGGGGATCTTCTAAAAAATCTTCTCTTTCAATAAATAGTTCTCTGGAAAAAGGAATTTTCCGTGTGCCTTGAGATAGATCTTCTGGATTGTTTATAGCATCAAGATATTCTTCTTTGTCTTCTGGGTAGTTAACTATTACTACCTTAACAGGATCCAATACCCCCATTCGTCTGGGTGCTATTTTATTTAGGTCTTCCCGTATTGCATATTCTAAAAGTCCTATATCCACCATAGATTCACTCTTGCCAACTCCAATTAATTCACAAAACCTTCTAATGGATTTTGGGGTAAAGCCACGTCTTCTAAGACCAGCGATTGTGGGCATTCTTGGATCATCCCAGCCATTTACAATTCCTTTTTCCACAAGCTGGATGAGTTTTCTTTTGCTGAGCACAGTGTAGGAGAGATTTAACCTTGCAAATTCTATTTGTTTGGGTTTTGGCTCTTTTTTAATGAGTTCATTTATAAACCACTCATACAAAGGGCGGTGGTCTTCAAATTCTAGAGAACAAAGGGAATGGGTTATGTTTTCAATTGCATCGCTCAGGCAATGGGCAAAGTCATAGGTTGGGTATATGCACCATTTATTTTTGGTCCTGTGGTGGGGCCTTTTTATTATCCTGTAGATAACAGGATCGCGCATATTTATATTGGGAGATTTCATGTCAATTTTTGCCCTAAGCACCCTTGATCCTTCTTCAAATTCTCCATTTTTCATCCTGTAAAAGAGATCTAAATTTTCTTCAATACTTCTGTTTCTATAAGGGCTTTCAATGCCAGGCTCAGTTAATGTTCCCCTATATTTTTTTATTTCTTCAGGGCTAAGGTCACAAACATATGCCTTGTTTTTCTTTATTAACTCCACTGCAAATTCAAATAATTTATCAAAATAGTCAGATGCAAAATATAGATGTTTTCCCCAGTCAAAACCCAGCCATCTAACATCTTGTTTTATTGCCTGAACAAATTTATCATCTTCCTTTGTTGGATTTGTATCGTCAAATCTTAAATGACACCTGCCATTAAATTCCTCTGCAAGTCCAAAGTTTAAACAAATGGCTTTAGCATGTCCAATATGTAAATATCCATTTGGCTCTGGTGGAAACCTGGTTATTATTTTTTCAACCCTGCCTTCTTTTAGATCCTGCATAATTATGTTTTTTATAAAATTTTTTGGGACTTGTATTTCTTTTTTCATTATCTTTCTCCTATATTGCTTGCTCCAGGAATAAAAATAGCTATTTTAATTTTATCATCATCCAGATTGACAATATCAATTTTACCATCCAGTTGTTTTATAAACTTTAAAATACCTCTTAACCCTAATTCTTCTTTTATTTTCTCAGTTTTTAAATCCTGTTTTTTGGCTTCAATAAAAAGACACACAATTTTCTTGCCTGAATCTTCAATCTCTTTGTTTTTAAGGGAGATCTTTAACTGAGTATTAGGCATTGTAATATTTTTTAAGACCTTTAATAAAGATTGGCATAATAGATAAGTCTGTGATAGATCTGCATATATTTCATCGCCTTCTTTGTTTATGTCTTCCATTATGGATATTGTTCCCAATAGATCAGACTTTTCTATGCGTAATGTCTCTTTTAAAATTATATGAAATGGAAATATGTGTTTCTCCATTTTTTCCCAGTTGCGGCTATATTGAGCTAATTTATCTACCAAATTTTTGGCCTTCTCAGAAGCCCTTAAAATTAAATCAACATATCGACTAAGTTCCTCCCTGTTTTTAATCTTGAATTTTAAAAGCTCAGTATATCCAATTATTGTAGCAAGTAAGTTATTAAAATCATGAGCTATGCCAGCGGAGAAGATACTAAGGGCTTTTATTCGGTTGGCTATATTTAATTCTTTCTGTAAGTTGAACTTTTCTATTGCGAGATGTAGGGTGTTTAATATCGCATGGTTATCAAATGGATACACAATATAACCATATTGTTCTAAGGCCCTATTTTTTAAAAGATCATCAATTTGTTCAGGAAATATAAACACAATTGGGACCTTAAAACTAACATCTTGAAAAGGATTTCCATTTTTTCCATTCCAGTCAATGAGGATTAAATCAACCTGCTTTCTGGCAGCAAAATCAAGGGCTATTTCACTTGAATTAGTAATTGAATAAAGTGAAATATTGTCATTTTGTTTAAAGATTTTAGAGAGTTCTGTTGCGAGTCTTTGTGTTTCTGTGACGAGGACTAATCTTATTTCTTTTCTCGTCATTTTTACTCCTCATAGAATAAAAAAAGACGTTTTATAAAAATTGTGGCATAGGAACCTTTTTGTAAGAAAAAATCAATTTGCCAGATGTAAGGGGTGGATTTTTCCCATTTAAATATATCTGGAATAAAAATAGCGTGCCTTGGGTTGGATTTAAAAACAGCTCCCTTAACCCTTGTCCTGAATGTGCCAATATCTTTTATCCCCTCCTCCTCTAAGACCCTTCTGTAAATTTCAAAGAGGTTAGATTCTAACACAATATTTGGGCCAGGTAAAGGTATTTGGGTTGTGATAACCTGGTCAAAGGCCTGTGGTCTTAAAGATCTATAAAAAAATAGGTCCATGATTTCACCTGGAACTTTTTTTAAAGGTATATCAAGGGATTTTAAGAAATTTTTTAACACTTTGTTCCACACATAGGATTGATAGACATTACATTGAAAAAATAAAAATTCTCTGTCAATTATAGAAAGGGCCTTTTTTATTTTAGAATTTGATAACTTGCCAGATGAAAGTATTTTCAAAACTTGTTTTTCCCAATTCGGAGGTGCAAGGGAAAGACACTTTGAAAAATCTCCCCAATTTTCCTTTAAACATTCCCTGAATTTTTTTGTTTTTGAAGATTCTTTTTGACTTGAGTTGACTAAAATGGAATAAAGTGCATTTTTGTATCTTTTTAAGATAAGTTCCTTTGCAAAAAACAATTTATTTTTTGGAACAGAGGAAAACCTCTGGTCATCGTAATAGTTTGGAATACCGTATTTTTCAACTAATTCTACTTGTCTTAAAAAGAAATCCTCAGGAATGTCTTTTGATACCCTGATTTTTATTTTAAATCTATTTCCTTTGAGATTTGACCGTGAAATAGGTCTATCTGTCTGGCCAAGGTATTTTAAATTATAGTTTTTTCCTTTAATATCTTTTTTAGGGCCTTGATATATGGTGATATATTGAGAGGTTATTGCGTGTCTATCTTTTAGGCCTGCATATGCAATTTCTCTGGCGCTCCTTCTAAGCCTCTTTTTTACATCTCCCAGAACATCCCAGGTATTTGCTCCCCATTTTTTAAGAATATAAACTCCAAAATCTCCTGTGTTTTTGATTGGAAAATCAACTATTTCTTGAACCTGAAAGTCCTGGACTCGCTCTTTTATAGAAATTTTTATATCTCCAAAATCAATTTTCATAGAAAATAGGCTATCCGTTCTTTTTTGGAAGATACTAAATGGAAAGTAGATGGGTAATTGTTTTGCAAATGTCTGTCAAGGTAAGAAGGCACAAAAAGGCCTCTTGCTTGGAGGGAAAGATATTTTAATAAATTTTTTAATTAACTCCACTTATCAATGAGGATGCCGCTCATCTCTTCCATTCTTTTGGCAATCTTTAGCATCTCTTCTGGTGGAATTTGTCTAATGACCTTTCCTGTTTCCTTATTTATGACCTTTACAATCACCTTTCCAAGGGTCTTATCTATCTCAAAATCCAATTGAATATTTAACTGGGCTAATACCTCGTTTGTGGCCTCTTTTACCTTCTCAAGTTCATCTCCTGTTAATTTTTGTATAAGACCTTTTTTGCCCTTTTCTTTGAGTATATCCTTAGGTGAAACAGTTTGATCAATCCGATTTTCCTGCTGGGATTTTAGGAGTTTTTGTTCTAATGTTCTCTGTGCCTTTTCTAAATCATCACTCTCTATCTTGATATTTTCTCTATTTTGCTTTTTGATTTCCACCTGCTTTGTATCTGGAGAATTAAACTCTTTATCCTTTAATTCTATGGGTGGAGTTTTGTCTATTTTTATATTGCTTGACATAAAAAACCCCTTAAAATGATTTTATGTTTTTCCACATTTCAATGTATGAGTCTAGTTGTTCTTGAATTGCCTTGTATTTTAATACCACTTCTTCCAGATTAGCGTATTTTTTAACTAATTGTTCTTCATAGTCCTGAATATCTTCCTGGGCTTCACTATATTTATCGTTTAAATCATTTATCTTGTCTTTAATAGATTTAATTGTCTTTGTTATGATGCCTGATGAAGAATCTGTATATGAAGATATAGCATTTTTTAGCCTTGTTGCGATTCCATTTTCTCCAGTAAATAAGGCTGAGACATCATCTGGATTAGAATTTAATGCGTTTTTAAAAGTGTTTTCATCAAATGTAAGCTGACCATCATCATTAAATTCAATCCCTATCTGGGATAAGTATTGATATGCATTATCAGCTGTATCAGGAACTATACCTGATACAATAGACCTTATATTATTTTGGGCAGTCCTTGCAATGGAGTCTCCTAAAAGGGCACCTGCTTTTTTCTCTTCCAAATCATAGGATGCATTCTCATCCATGAACTGGTCAAAGTTATTATAGGCATCTACAAGGGATTTAACCCTGTTTGTAATATCATCTATATCAAGGGAAACTGTTATATTTGCTGTGCCTGTATTTTTTATGTTTATTGTAACCCCTTCTATAATATCATCTATTTCATTTGAAGACCTTGTGTAATCTACTCCATCTACATTTAGAGAAGCATCTTCTCCTGATTGTGCATCCTCTTGTTCTGTTGCTCCTGTTGTAAATAAATCATCTGATAGGGTTATTCCGGTTGTTGTTCCATTTGAATCAGTTGTTATTTGATTTTTGCCTGACCCTGTAGTTTCAGATAAAAGGCTTAACACATATTGAGGAGATTCTTCTGTTCCAATATTTGTAACCTGAGCATAAACTCCATTATCGTCTTCTGATATCTCGTTGGCTAACTCAGTTAATGTTGTTTGGGAATCAGTAGTATAAGAATATTCTTTTCCATTGTGATAGAAAGAGAGAGTCATATTATCCTGAATTAAGTCCGCATCATCTGGATTGGATATACCTTGAGTTACTCCATTTGATGAGTTTCCATCATCAACACCAATTATTAAATGATGGGCTTTCGCAATATTGTTTACAGTAACTGTGTAGTTTCCAGTATGGGCCGTGTTAGATGGATCAGCAGTCAAGATATTTTCATCAGAAGATGTAGCAGTTTTGGTGAGAAAAGAAGATGGAGTGTCTATCTCATCAGCTGCCTTATATAGATCAACCAATTTAGAGCTAAGGGATGTATAATTATCTTCCCTTGCCTGCTCATTTTGAATGTCCTGCTGAATAGGGGTTAAGAGCTGGAGCTCTTTTACCTGAACCAGTTGATCAACAATATCTGTGGGAAGTCCACTGGGTCTTCCATTAGGGTATGCATTATATATTGACCCAAGGCTCATAAGGCCTCCCTTATTTTTTTAATTTTTTAAATTCCTTTGCTGCTTCTTTAAAGCCATCATATAATTTTTGCATTATCTCTTCAATGTTTTTTAAACCATCAAAATCGTCTTCTACTCCTATTCTAGCCATTTCTTTAATCATAAATGCGTAAAGTTCTTCTAGTTGTTGAACCAGCTCTTTATCTCCCTTTTCCCTATCTAGGGTTGCGTGGAGCTCTGTAATTATTGCCATAGCGCGTGAGCGACAATCTCTTGCCCTTGCCTTTTCTCCCTGTTTCCAGAGTTTTTGGGCCTGTTGCAGAAATCTTATCCCCCCTTCATAGAGCTTTAAGAGGATATCCTCTCTGGATGCGGACTCAATTGAGCTTTTTTGATATGCATATGCACCACCTTTTACCATTTTAAAGACACTCCTTGTTGTAAAATTTTAAGTCTAAGGATTGATAGCCTGTGTTTTTTGTAAATGTAAAAAATTAGGATGTAACAAAAGGGGGATTTTCGTCAACTATTTTTTAAAAAGGGGCCAGATGAGGCCCCTTATAACTTATATTACATTCCGCCTAATAGCTGCAGGGCAATAGCTGGATTCTGGTTTGCCTGTGCAAGTATTGCAGATGCAGCCTGACGCTTGATGTTGTTCATTGTGAGTTCTGCTGCCTCTTTTGCAATATCTGCATCAAGGATCCTGGAGTTTGCATCTACTAATTTCTGGACATAGTTGTTTAAGTTGTTGATTGTGGATTCAAACCTGTTTTGAGTAGCACCGATCTGTGCCCTGAAGGAGTTTAAATCTTTAATAGCCTGATCTATTCTATCAATGGCCTTTTGTGCATTTGATACTGTTAATATGTTGGTGGTATTCAGAAACATCTGTTGATTTGCATTGGAGAAGTAATAAACATTACCATCCGCTGTTACACCTGCATTTGTGGTAATATTAGAGTTAAAACTTTTATTAATTGTCCTTGTAAAATCGACTTTTCCTTGTTTTACAAGTCCTCCTGCTGAAGTAATAATTTGAGAGAATTTCAGATTTGGATCAGCAGTTGTTCCTTCACCGTTTTCCCAATAATCTGTAAACTTAAAGGCAGAAGGACCTGTAATGGTTACTGTTCCTCTAATTATTGTTACTTGAGCATTGGTCATACGAGCTGGGGTTTTAACATTGGTGCGAATGCCGATGGTGTTAGTAAATGCATCATTTGCCCCTCCAGTTAGTCCAGCAGTAGCTATTAATTTAGATCCATTATTTAGATTATTGTTTATAAAAAATCCATTATTCCCATCAAATACATTGTGGTAGGTATAAACAACATATTTACCTGCAGTTTTTGTAGTTACATTAGTGCCTGTACCAGCAGTTTTAGTTCCTGCCCTTTCTGTAATTTTAATATTCCCACCGTCAGGATTATAGAGTTTTAGTTTTCCTCCATCTGTTACCTGTGCAGTTACTCCTAGGGTGTTGGCCATTTTATTGATAGCTGCAGCTATTGTAGATGCACCTATTTTTGCTGTGACTGTAACTCTAGCACTTGAACCAGCAGCTAGATGGGTTTTTAAAGTGGTCCTGGCAGATACCTTGTAATTACTGAATACTGTAAAATTGTTTATACGCAATGTATAATATCCATAAGCCTGGGCTACTACTGTATAGGTTCCCGTTGCAGTGGCGTTAAGAGTTTTAGTCTTTTTTGCACTCAAATATTGCTTACTATTGGTAAAAACAGTCTTTGCATGTGCAGTAACCCCTGCACTTGAATTATTTATTGCTTGGGCTATGGCGTAAGCAGAATCTTTAGAATGTCCCTTTTCTATTACATAAAAACCATAATTATTGCCTGGATTTCTAAGGTTGGGATTGAGTTTTCTTGTGACATATGGAGAGACATTTAAACGAATTCCATTTACACCTAAAGATCCATCAGCAATAGCAACAGCACCATGACCATTTTTGAGTGTAAGTGTCCCGCCATATTCATTGGTTACTCCGATGTTTGTACTCTTTAAACTCTTGCTTAGACTTACCTGAATTTTATTTGCTGCAGATGTATTAGGTCCAACTTGAAAGGTAGTGGTTCCTGCTGTTCCATCTAAAAGTTTAATTCCATTAAATTCAGCAGTATCCACAATCCTATCTAATTCTTCTAGTTTTTGTTGATATTCCTGATTTAAATCTTGCCTATCAGAATCAGTTAAGGCATTTGATGCCTGAACAGCAAGTTCCCTCAGCCTCTGGAGTATATTAGACATCTCTTCCATATTCCCTTCAGCAGTTTGCATCATGGAGATGCCGTCATAGGCATTTCTAATGGCCTGATTAAGTCCCCTTATCTGAGCAGTCATTCTCTTTGAGATGGAAAGTCCAGCAGCATCGTCAGCAGCTGAATTGATTCTAAGTCCTGTAGATAACCTTAGCTGGTTTTTTGCAAGGGCATCATTTGCCACTCTTAAGCTGTTTTGGGCTATTAATGATGATATATTGGTATTAATTGTTAGAGCCATATCTTACCTCCTTTGTTTCCTTATTTTATCTTGGTCTTTGACTATTTATTCGGCTATGAAGTGGAATACTTTAGCCCTTGTGTAGTTAAATTGACTTTAAATTTTTTTGATGGAAGAAGTTTAGTTTAAGAAGATTTTTAACATATGGATTTTCCAAAATATCTTAAGATGAGAGCAGAGGTTCGCTTTTCCTGAAATAGATTAAAACTAACCCTTATTTTAAGTTTTTCCATTGCTCTATATAGGAATCAAATTGTTCTTGAATTGCTTTGTATTTTAATAATTTCTTCCAAGTTAGAGTATTTTTTTACCAGTTGTTCTTCATAATCCTGCACACCTTTCTATACTTCACTAAATTTATCCTTTAAATCATTAATTTTGTCTTTAATAGAATTAATTGTCTTTGTTATAATGCCTGATGAGAAATCTGTATATGAAGATATAGCATTTTTTAGCATTGTGGCAACTCCATTATCTCCAGTAAATAGGGTTAAAACATCATCTGAATTAGAACTTAAGGCATTTTTTAAGATGTTTTCATCTAATGTGAGCTCTTCATCATCATTAAATTCAATTCCTAATTGAGATAGTATTGATATGCATTATCAGATGTATCAGGAACTATGCCTGATACAATAGACCTTATATTATTTTGAACAGTCCTTGCAATGAAGTCTCCTAAAAGGAATCCTGCTTTTTTGTTTTCTAAATCATATGATGCATTCTCATCCATAAACTGTTCAAAATTATTATATACATCAACAACTCAGCATCATGTAGACTGGATAAGCCTTGAATTACTCCATTTGATGAATTTCCATCATCAACACCAATAATTAAATAATAGGTTTTAGCAATATTATTTACAGTAACTGTGTAGTTTCCGTAAGAGCCAAGTTAAATACATCAGCAATCAAAACAGTCTCATCAGAAGATGTAGTGTCTATTTCATCTGCAGCCTTATATAACTCAACCAATTTGGAGCTAAGAGATGTCTGCCCTTGCCTGCTGATTTTGAATATCCTGCTGAATTGGGGTTAAGAGCTGAAGCTGTTTTACCTGGACAAGTTGATCAACAATATGCCTGGAAAGTCCACTGGGTCTTCCATTGGGATATGCATTGTAGCGTGAACCAAGAGCCATTTATGGGGTCTCCTTGTTTTTATTGAATTAGAGTGTTTGCAACAGCTGGAGGGCAATGGCAGGATTTTGATTTATCTGGGCTAGCATTGCTGCCACAGCCTGCCGTTTGACGTTGTTTTGTGTGCTGTCTGCTGTCTCTTTATTTATAAGGAAAAATTTTCTGATATATGCTGTACCGCAAAAAATATGCCAACCAGATAAAAGTTGAAATAAAAATTAAATGGTGTTTTCTTGGCATAAAAATGGCAGAAAGAACGCAAAAGGAGGTAGAGAAGAAATGATAAAGGTAGTTGATGGTAATATTAAGTTTTTAGCAGCAGAAAAGCCACTTAAGACAACGGAACTTTATAAATCAAACGATTGCTATGGACATGCGCATATTCTAAAGAAATATGCTAATTTGAATAAGAATTATCAAATAAAAGGGGTATTGGAACATGCAGCCATGTTATACGATCATGTGTGGAGTTTTGATATTTCTGTGCCTCTTCCTGTAATTTATTGCTTTAGTGACTATAGATTTTTATATTTAAGGCAACTCACCAATAAAGTGCTTTTTGCAATTGGACCATCAATTCATTATGCTGATCCGCTCCTGTCAAACTCAGAGCTAGTAGGATTAAAAAAACAATTGGGAAAAACCTTACTTGTCTTTCCCCCCCACTCAAGCTGGTCTATTTATGTAGATTTTGATGTAAAATATATAATTTCAGTTATAAAAGAGTTTGAAAAGGAATTTGAAAATATTTTAATTTGCCTAGGATGGAGAGATGTATTACGGAATATTGACAGTCTCTTTATAAAAGAAGGATATACCTGTGTAACTGCAGGAAATGTCTATGACATGCAGTTTTTAAATAGACTAAAGACTGTTATCCTTTTATCATCTCATACTATGTCTTTTTCCTTTGGGACTCATATAGGATTTTGTGTTTACCTCAACAGACCCCACTGGATTTGTAAAAGAGTAAAACAAAAGGTAAAAATACCTGATCAGATAAAAGATACCGCTGTGTATCACGGAACACCTTTATCTTATAATTTGGTGGAATATGTACTCGAAGCTTTTAAAGAACCTCAAGATAATATAAATTCAAGACAAATGGAAGTGACTGATATGCTTTGGGGAGTATCTCATATAAAGAACCCTCAGGAATTAAGGGAACTTTTTTCAATTGCTGAAGATTTGTATCAAAAAAAATATCTTCCCTGTGATAGAAGAAATCTTATTGGTTTATGTCAAACGTTTGACTATCTTAAAGTGAATGAACTGAAAAAATGTTATGTTCTATTAGACTATTTAAAAAGAGTGGGAATTAGTGATAAATGGTTAAACTTAATAAAGGGTTTTTTATATATAAAGGAAGGAAATTTTTTAAAGGCTGAGAAAAAAATAAAGAATTTATTGAAAGATAAGGGAATTTTAGGTGAAAAGGCCCGGATTTTAATGGATGCTATAGAAAAAAGAGAAAAAAATTTGGAACTTTCTTTAAAAGAGGATATAATGTCTTTATATCCAAAACCAGATATTTTCTCTATGAGAAAAATCAATCTTCCATGGAGGAATATATGAAAATAGTTCATCTCTCAACAGTGGATTTTTCAAGTAAGGGAATATCTGCTTATAGATTGCATAAAGCCTTACAAAAAAAAGGAGTGGATTCAACAGTATTTACTTTAGTAAAATCAAGCGGAGATCCTAGTGTGAAAATAATCACCTTTGATCCCTTTGATAAGACAAAGATTTTTATTTCAGATAAAGTGGTCCCTGATACTGAGACTATATCAAATTATATGATTGAAGAGTGGAGCAAGCTGTTAAAGATGCAAATAATGGCTCCTGATGGAGAATTGTTTTTCTCCTTACCTGATTCAATAATAAATTTAGAACAAATAATAGAAATAAATCAGGCGGATATAGTCCATATACATTGGTCTCCAGGTCTTGTGGATATAACTATGGCTCCTATTTACTTTATGAATAAACCTGTTTTTCTAACTATTTACGATAAATATCCTTTTACAGGAGGATGTCATTTACACAAGTGTGAAAAATTTAAAGAAGAATGTAAAAAATGCCCTTTATTAAAAGAAGGAGTAAAAGAAATCTCAACAATAAATTTCAATATAAAAAAGGAGTCATATAGTAATTTAAATTTATATGTTAATTCAACTAACAATTTTTTAAGAAAAGAAGCTCAAGAAAGTGGAATATTTGGTTCAGATTTCAAAATTGAAGTCATTCCTCCTGGTATATCTTTAAAAAAGTTTACCAGAAAAAACAAAAAAAGAGCAAGGGAACATCTGCATCTGCCTATTGATAAATTTATATTAATTTTTTGTTGTTCCTCTTTAAAAGATAGAAAAGATGATGTTCTTCGTCTAATGGACGCTTTGAAATTTTTAAGTAAAGAAGGTTTAGGCATTTATTTGATTCTTTTAGGTGCACACCCAGAAATAGTAAGGAGAGACATGCCTTTTCCAGTTCATGCATTAGGTTATGTTCCTCATGAAGAAGTTATGTGTTGGTATTATAGCGCTTCAGATATCTTTGTTAATCCATCTATCCGTTTTGAAATATCTATCAGCACATTGGAAGCAATGAGTTGTGGTCTTCCTGTTGTTGCTTTTGATTATGGAGCTATAAGAGATGTTATTACACATAAAAAAGAGGGATATATTGCAAAGATCTATGATGTAGAAGATTTTGCATATGGAATTAAATGGATACTAGAAAATAAAGAAAAAAAGATTTATTTGTCAAAAAATGCACGAAACAAAGTGAAAAATGATTTTAATTTAGAAAAGGTGGCAGAAAATTGTATAAAATTATATGAAGATAAATTAAAATTTCCAGTAAAAATAAAAAGACAGAACTTGATAAAATTGGGAGAAAAATTCTTTTTAAATAAAGATTTGAATAAGTCCTTATTATTATTTAACAAACTTTTAGAAAGAAATGGCGAAGATGCAGAAGTATTGAATAATATTGGGGTAATCTATTGGCAAAAAGGTATGTTTGAGAAAGCAAAAAATTTTTTTAAAAAAGCTTATGAATTAAATCCACATTTAAAGGAAATTAGGGAAAATTACAAAAAAGTTACACAAAATGTAGAAAAAAAATAAGTAAAAAGGAGAAGCACAATGTTCCCTGTATCTACGTGGACAGAAGGCTATATTACAGATATAAGTTATACTACGAATTTTTACTACCATCAACATCCTGATTTTTTAAATTTTTGCTGTCTTTTATATGGATATGAACCTTTAAATCTAAGAAAGGAATTTACTTATTGTGAGCTTGGATGCGGCACAGGACTAACTCTAAATATCATGGCGATGTTATATCCAACGGGAAATTTTTATGGAATTGATTTTAACCCCGATCATATTCTATTTGCAAACTCTCTTAAAGACAAACTAGGATTACAAAACATCAAATTTTTTGAGTCCTCTTTCAAAGAAATTGTTGAAGAAAAGATAGAAGAGTTCCCTGAATTTAATATGATAACCTTGCACGGAGTATTTAGTTGGATAAATCATGAAAATAGGATGAAAATAGTTGAATTCGCCAGGAGAAAATTAAAACCAGGTGGGCTTTTAAGCGTAAGTTATAATGATATGTGTGGTTGGTTTATGAGAGTGCCTTTTCAAAAAATAATTGTAGATTTCGCTAAATTGTTTCCTGAAGTTATAAGTTTAAAAAAGGTTAAAATGGTTCTAAATATAATTAAAAAGTTGCAAGAAGGAGGCTCTAAATATTTTAATTCCCCAATAATAAAAAAGACCTTAGGAAAGTCAGAGGAAATGCCTATCAATTATATAGTCCATGAATATTTAAATGAGGATTGGCAACCTTTGTTTTTTTCTGAGGTCTGTTCTTATATGCAGGAAGCTAAATTAAAATATTTAGGTATGGCTGATCCTGTATGGTTTTTTGACGATGTTTTGTTCAACAATACACAATTAAAGGCACTCAATAGTCTTAGATCTATGTATATGAGAGAGATATCAAAAGATTATATATTAAATTTACCTTTTAGAAAAGATATATATATAAAGGGAGGAATCCTTTTACCAAAAGAGATATGCAATTACAAATTATATAATGAAGTAAAATTTATTTTAATAAAACCTGGTGAGGAAGATGATGAAATTAATAAAATTGAATTAAAATATACAGAAAGAAGGGTCAATATAAATAAAGGAATAGTAAGTAAGTTATTAGAAGAGTTAATAGAAACTAAAACAATAGAAGAACTAAAAAAATTTGATGTATTAAAAGATGTTAAAAAAAATGAATTGTTGAAAATTATTGCTATGTTAATACATAAAGGTATTGTTATTCCAATTATGAGTGAACCTCCTAAAATTAAGGAAAAGTGTAAATATTTTAATAAATATGTAGCTAAAGATGCAAGATATAAAAATGAGTTAAAATTTTTTGTACTTCCCAAAGCTGGAACTGCAATGTCAGTATCTCTCATAAATAGATTAGTTTATGATGCCATCGTAAATGAAGGTAAAAATAATATTGATGATATTATGACTCATACACAATCTTTTATTGAAAAGAGAGATTTAAATTGGGAGGTATTTGGTCAAGACAAAAGCAGAGAAGAAATTCTTAATAAAGAAGTAAGTGATTGTTTAGAGAAATACTGGCCTTTTTGGGAGAGATTAGAGGCTATTTAAAATTACAAGGAGGAAATAAATTATGGAGAAAAATAGTGGGGAAAATAAAATTTTTAGTTTAAAAGATAAACTTGAAGCAGCAAGGTCTTATCATCTAAGTGGAAATTTGGTCAAAGCGGAAGGCCTTTATAGAGAAATCTTGCAACAAGACCCTTCAAATGCTGAAGCAACGCATCTTCTTGGATTACTTGCTATGCAAGTTGGTAAATTAGAACTTGCAAAATTCTTAATTGAGTCGGCTATTAAACTGGATTCCAAGGATCCTGTATTTTACGTTAATTTGGGTGTTGTTTATTATTTGGAAAAAGATTTTGAAAGAGCAAAGCAACTATTTAAAAAGGCTATAGACATGGATCCAACATACATAGAAGCCTACGGAAATTTGGGAAAGTTACTTGCTGAAGAAAATTTTTTGGAAGAGGCGAGAAAATTTTTGGTAAAAGCAGTTAATTTGGGGAATATGGACCCAAGTGTTTTAATTACCCTTGCAGAAGTAAATTATAGGCTTGGAGCTTACTCTAGATCTGAAGAACTTTGTAATATTATGATCCATGAATTGGATATACAGGAAAAACAAGTCCTAGAAATTTTGGTAAAGTCATTATTAAAACAAAATAAAGCATTAGAAGCTGCACCCTATGTTGAGATTTTAATACAAAGATGGGGCGAGACACCGATGTATAAAAAATTTAAAGATAAAATTTATAAATATAGTGGCATTGCCAATACTTCTGAGGCTGGCGATATTAAACAATAAGATTTAAAGAAGATTAGGAGGTTAAAGATGGTCCTGGAAATTAGTTTAGCCAATGTTGAGTCCCAAGAAGTTGAAGCTCTTTTAAAAGAAGCAGAGCAATTGCATGGTGAAGGAAATTACAAAAAGGCTGAAGAATTGTATAGAAAAATATTGGATTTGGATCCCACAAACGCTACAGCTTACCACAATCTTGGTATTATGGCTCTTCAAGGGGAGCAGTATGAATTAGCTGAAAAATTGCTTAAAGCTGCCGCTGATTTAGAACCTGGTAATATAAGGTATTTAATGGACCTGGGCACTGTTTTTTTCTGTTTAAAGAAATTTAATAAAGCCATTTCTACATACAAAAAAGCCTTAGAGATCTCATCTGATGATTTTGAGGTGTTGTACAATTTAGGCTCCATATTAATGGAAGTTCAGAGATTTGAAGAAGCTAGAGAATATTTGGATAAGGCAGTTGTTTTATGTCATTGGGATCCGCGACCATTTGTTAAGTTGGCATATTGTTTAGTACAACTTAATAGATATGATGAGGCAGAAGAAATTGCAAAGGCAGCTTATGTATTACGACCTCGGGATAAAGAACATCTTTTTATTTTAATGGAAGTATTTTTAGAAATCAACAGACCATGGTATGCTATTACAATAGGACAGAAATTGAAGGAATTAGATCCTGCCAATATAAGTTTTAGAGCTCGCTTGGCAAATGCATACCTGCTAGCAGGGGTAGTGTGTAAGGCAGAAGAAGAGGCTCGCAAAACATTAAATCTCGCACCTAATATGGCAGGCTTATATAAACTTTTATCCAATGCTATGATGGTATGCTCTGGATGGGATGAAGCAATTGAGGTTGTAGAGGAAGGCTTAAAACTAGATCCCCAAAATGATGGACTTTTACTTCAAAAGGCTTCAATTTTAGAGAAAAAAGGAAAGGATGAGGAGTCTTTTAAAATAGTAAAAGAATTTTTTGCTCATAAAAATACTTATAATCCCCAAGCTGTGAGTTTACTAGCAACTTTGTGTAAAAAATTTCATGCAGAAAAAGAAGGCATAGATTTATTAAATGAAGTTTTGGAAAATAAAGGATTATCAAAGGGTTTTATTTCTTCAACAAAATTCATTCTCGCTGAGCTTTACGATAATTTAAAAGACTATGATCGAGCATTTAAGGAATTGAAACAAGCCAATGATCTGGTTCCAAGGACATATAATCCTCAAAAAGAAGAACAATATTTTCATAATTTGAAAAAAGTATTTACTACTGAATTTTTCAAAAAAGCAAAAAGATCTACTATCGAGACAAAAAAGCCTATCTTTATCGTAGGAATGCCTCGCTCTGGAACATCTTTAACAGAACAGATCCTGGCAACACATCCAGATGTATATGGGGCTGGAGAACTGGCAAAGATGGGGGAAATTGCTTCAAGCCTCTCCCATTGGATGGGGGAAAATATCCCATTTCCTGAAATCGCTTTAGAATTAGACGAAAAAACCTTAAATAAGGCAGCCCAAGAATACCTTGATTTCATTGATTCTCTAAGTGGCGGTGTATTCATCCATGTAACAGATAAAATGCCACAAAATTTCCTTTACATGGGACTTATGGCTCTGATATTTCCAGAAGTAAAGATCATTCATTGCAGGCGAAATCCCTATGATACATGTCTTTCAAATTACTTTCAAAACTTTGCAGCTGCTGGACTATCATTTGCGTATAATTTAGAAGACCTTGGTCATTACTACCGTCTATATCTTGACATTATGCAACACTGGAGAGAAGTGTTACCAATTACATTTTATGAGAGCCAATATGAAGAATTGGTCAAAAAGCCCAGAGAAAAGATAAAAGAGTTATTGGATTTTTGTGAGTTAGATTGGTATGAAGGGTGTCTTGAATTTTATAAGACAAAGAGGGATGTCAAAACAGCAAGTTATGATCAGGTAAGAAAACCCCTATATACAAAATCTGTTTCCAGATGGAAAAGATATGAAAAACATCTTGAACCACTTAAAAAAGTCCTTGAAGCAGATGAAGGGCCTGGTCTATCCCTAAAGCAGGCAGGCATAATAATTGATTATGAATCAGGAGAAAACAAATAACTTAAGAGTCAGGATACAAAAATGAAAAAAGTGGCTTTTATAGATCGTGAGAAGGAATTTAAGTTTTTACAAAATTGGATAGAGTCAGAGCCAAATGCTATATTGTTTTTATATGGGCCAAAAAGTGGAGGAAAGACTACATTAATTTACAAATTTATAGATTCTCTGGATAAGGAAAAATATGAAATAAAGGATTTTAATTTAAGAGAATATGTGATTTCCAATTACAGAGATTTTTTGAGTGTATTTTTTGGGATAGATTTTAGTAAATCTAAAGAGGATGTAAAAGAAAAAAGACAATATAACCTTCGTGTGTTTAAATTGGATGTAGAGGTATATAAAGGTCTTCAGAATTTAGAATATGATGCCTTTGAAATAATGAAAAAAGAGCTTTTAAAGATAAGGGATAAAGGGAAGAAGCCAATAATATTAATAGATGAGCTTCAGGCATTAGAAGATATTTATATAAACGGGAAGAGGGAGTTAATAAAAGAGGTATTTAATTTTTTTATAGCAATGACAAAGGAATCCCATTTATGCCATGTTATAGTTGCAAGCAGTGATGGATATTTTATAGAAAAGATTTATACCTATTCAAAATTGAGTAAAACAAGTGAACTTCTGGAGATAGATTATCTGGGGAAGGAAGATGTATTTTATTGGCTGAGCAACATAGATAAAGAAAATAATATACATGATTTTAGACTTACTAATGAACAAATAAATTTGATCTGGGATAAACTGGGTGGAAGTATCTGGGAGATAGATTCGATTCTATTCAGGCTTAAATTAAAAGCAAACAATGGATATGTTAATACAGAGGATATTGAGACAGAGTTAAATAGAATAATTCATACAAATTTTGTAAAGATAGTAGATTATATTGGTATATACTATGACGATGAGTTGAATTTCGCAATAGCGAAAATTTTAAAGGAAAAATATGCATTTACTATAAAAGATTTCTCACATTTTGAAAAGGGTAAGCTTATTGAAGAATTAGGAAATTTAGTAAGATTAAATTATTTGTATTACAATCCAGTAACAGGTGAATATAAGCCTCAGGGGAAGAGTTTTTACTGGGCATATCTAAAATATGGTGCAGAATTTGGTAAGTGACTAAAGAAGGGAGTTAGTTAATGAAAAAAGTAGCTTTTATAGATCGTGAGAAGGAATTTAAGTTTTTGGCAAATTGGATAGACTCAGAGCCAAACGCTATATTGTTTTTATATGGTCCAAAAAGTGGAGGAAAGACCACATTAATTTATAAATTTATTGAGTCTCTGGATAAGGAAAAATATGAGATAAAGGATTTTAATTTAAGAGAATATGTGATTTCCAATTACAAAGATTTTTTGAGTGTATTTTTTGGTATAGATTTTAGTAAGTCCAAAGAGGATGTAAAAGAAAAAAGACAATATAATCTTCGTGTGTTTAAGTTGGATGTAGAGGTATATAAAGGTCTTCAGAATTTAGAATATGATGCCTTTGAAATAATGAAAAAAGAGCTTTTAAAGATAAGGGATAAAGGGAAGAAGCCAATAATATTAATAGATGAGCTTCAGGCATTGGAAGATATTTTTATAAACGGGAAGAGGGAGTTAATAAAAGAGGTATTTAATTTTTTTATAGCAATGACAAAGGAATCTCATTTATGCCATGTTATAGTTGCAAGTAGTGATGGATATTTTATAGAAAAGATTTATACTTATTCAAAATTATCAAAGACATCAAAGCTAATTGAAATAGACTATCTTGATAAAGAGGCAATTTATTATTGGCTCAAGAATATAGACAGGGAAAATAATATAACAAATTATAGATTGACAGATGAGCAAATAGATTTAATCTGGGAAAAACTTGGTGGAAGTATATGGGAGATTGATGATATTCTTCAGACTATGTTATCATATGCAAGAGATGGGAAAGTAAATACAAAAGAGCTATTGAATGAATTAAATAAGATTATTCATGCAAATTATATAAGATTGATAGAATATAGACCTCTTTATTATAAGAAAGAACTTTTTTTAGATATTGCCAAATTATTTCTTAATAAGGGATATTTTTATTTGAACGAATTATCAAACAAGTTTGAAGAGACAAAACTAATGGATGAATTGGGAAATTTAGTAAGATTAAATTATTTGTATTACAATCCAGTAACAGGTGAATATAAGCCTCAGGGGAAGAGTTTTTACTGGGCATATCTAAAATATGGTGCAGAATTTGGTAAGTGACTAAAGAAGGGAGTTAGTTAATGAAAAAAGTAGCTTTTATAGATCGTGAGAAGGAATTTAAGTTTTTGGCAAATTGGATAGACTCAGAGCCAAACGCTATATTGTTTTTATATGGTCCAAAAAGTGGAGGAAAGACCACATTAATTTATAAATTTATTGAGTCTCTGGATAAGGAAAAATATGAGATAAAGGATTTTAATTTAAGAGAATATGTGATTTCCAATTACAAAGATTTTTTGAGTGTATTTTTTGGTATAGATTTTAGTAAGTCCAAAGAGGATGTAAAAGAAAAAAGACAATATAATCTTCGTGTGTTTAAGTTGGATGTAGAGGTATATAAAGGTCTTCAGAATTTAGAATATGATGCCTTTGAAATAATGAAAAAAGAGCTTTTAAAGATAAGGGATAAAGGGAAGAAGCCAATAATATTAATAGATGAGCTTCAGGCATTGGAAGATATTTTTATAAACGGGAAGAGGGAGTTAATAAAAGAGGTATTTAATTTTTTTATAGCAATGACAAAGGAATCTCATTTATGCCATGTTATAGTTGCAAGCAGTGATGGATATTTTTTAGAAAAGATTTATACTTATTCAAAATTATCAAAGACATCAAAGCTAATTGAAATAGACTATCTTGATAAAGAGGCAATTTATTATTGGCTCAAGAATATAGACAGGGAAAATAATATAACAAAATATAGATTGACAGATGAGCAAATAGATTTAATCTGGGAAAAACTTGGTGGAAGTATATGGGAGATTGATGATATTCTTCAGACTATGTTATCTTATGCAAGAGATGGGAAAGTAGATACAAAAGAGTTATTGAATGAATTAAATAAGATTATTCATGCAAATTTTGTAAAGATAGTAGATTATATCGGTATATACTATGACGATGAGTTGAACCTCGCAATAGCAAAAATCTTAAAAGAAAAAAATGCATTTACTATAAAAGATTTCTCACATTTTGAAAAGGGTAAGCTTATTGAAGAATTAGGAAATTTAGTAAGATTAAATTATTTGTATTATAATCCACTCACAGGCGAATATAAGCCTCAGGGAAAGAGTTTTTACTGGGCATATATAAAATATGGTGAGGAATTTGGTAAGTAATTAAAGAATGGAGCTGATTAATGAAGAAAGTAGCTTTTATAGATCGTGAGAAGGAATTTAAGTTTTTGGCAAATTGGATAGAGTCAGAGCCAAATGCTATATTGTTTTTATATGGGCCAAAAAGTGGAGGAAAGACCACATTAATTTATAAATTTATAGAGTCTCTGGATAAGGAAAAATATGAGATAAAGGATTTTAATTTACGTAAGTATGTAATTTCCAATTACAGAGATTTTTTGAGTGTATTTTTTGGGATAGATTTTAGTAAGTCCAAGGAAGATGTAAAAGAAAAGAGACAATATAATCTTCGGATATTTAAATTGGATATAGAGACATACAAAGGACTTCAAAATCTGGAGTATGATGCCTTTGAAATAATGGAAAAAGAGCTTTTAAAGATAAGGCAACAAGGCAAAAAGCCAATAATATTAATAGATGAGCTTCAGGCATTAGAAGATATTTATATAAACGGAAAAAGGGAGTTAATAAAAGAGGTATTTAATTTTTTTATAGCTATGACAAAGGAATCCCATTTATGCCATGTCATAGTTGCAAGCAGTGATGGATATTTTATAGAAAAGATTTATACCTATTCAAAATTGAGTAAAACAAGTGAGCTTTTAGAGATAGATTATCTTGGGAAGGAAGATGTATTTTATTGGCTTAGCAACATAGATAAAGAAAATAATATACATGATTATAAACTTACTCATGATCAAATAAATTTGATCTGGGATAAACTGGGTGGGAGTATCTGGGAGATAGATTCGATTCTATTCAGGCTTAAATTAAAAGCAAACAAAGGATATGTTAATACAGAGGATATTGAGACAGAGTTAAATAAGATTATTCATGCAAATTTTGTAAAGATAGTAGAATATAGAAAATTATATTATAAAAAGGAGCTTTTTTTGCAGATTGCAAAATTGTTTAAACAAAAAGGATATTTTGTATATCAAGATGTAGAAGAATCATTTGATGATATAAAACTTATGGATGAGCTTGGAAATTTGGTAAGATTGAATTACTTATATTACAATCCAGTAACAGGCGAATATAAGCCTCAGGGAAGGAGTTTTTACTGGGCCTATATAAAATATGGTGAAGAATTTGATAATAAAGCGTAAGGGTCAAAATATGAAATTACCAATAGGTATATCTACTTTTAAAGAGATAAGAGAAGATTATGTATATGTTGATAAGACAAAATACATAATGGAATTAATAAATAATCATAAGTATGTATTTTTATCCCGACCTCGTAGATTTGGTAAGAGTCTTTTGTGTGATACATTAGTAAGTATAAAGGATATTATGCCAGTGTGTTTTATGCATATATAGCGAGTTTGGGACTTAAGATAGTAGCAGAGGATGTGACAAATAGAGGCAGGATAGATTTTACAGTAAAATTTAAGGATAAATACTACATATTTGAGTTTAAGGTAACAGATGAAGATCCACTAAAGCAGATAAAAGAGAAGAGATATTTTGAGAAATATTCAGGAAAAGAGAAGGAAGTTATAATAATAGGAATTGTGTTTGATGAGAAGAGAAGAAATATTAAAAAATTTGTTTGGGAAAAAGTGTAATTTAAAATTGTTATACCATGATCGTTACTGCATGGAATTTAAAGCATAATATAGAAATTTTGAGTTTTGATACAGTAATTGCAGGTACTGGTTTTTCTGGACTTGAAGCTGCTTTTGGGGCGATTGGAGTAAAAGGTGTAAAAAAAATTGCTCTTATATCTCTTAGAGACGGACTTTCTGGTTCCTCTTTTTTAAATCACAATAAGCAAGTTGGAATTCAAATGCCTCTTACAGAGAAGGAGAAGAAAAACTTTATAAATAGGGCAATAGAAATAGCTTATCCTGGATATATTGATAGAAAATTAGTAAATATTTTAATGGAAGATGCAGAAGAAAGACTTCTTGAAATACAGAATTTAGGGATTGATTTTATTGTAGATAATAAAGGTAATTTAACAAAATTTAAAGGTTGTTTTTTGCCCGAACAAAACAGTGCTGTTGTGATTTTAAACTTAAAAAGTGCATTCTCAAAACTTTTTAATCGTATAAAAGACAAAGTATGTTTTTTTCCTGATGTATGTATATTGAAAATTTTTGTGGATAAAAAGGAGAAACGCATTATCGGCTTAATTTGTTTTGACATTAAGAAAAATAAATTTCTTGCAATTAAAACCAAATCATTGGTTATGGCTACTAGTGGAGTTGTTTCTTTATTTCCTTATAATATCTCATGGATGCATCCATTTTGTGGAATCACTATGGGTGTTCTAAAAGATGCTTCTGTTAACTTAGTTAATGAAGGATTTATTCAGATGCTCTGGCTTAAGACAACTACTCTTGATTTTTTCTCTTACAGTAATTTTAAACAAACAAATCTTGCAATTGAATGGGAAAAACAGAAGATTTCATTGCCTTTTGAGTATTTTAATTTAATCGACATACGGGATTCCCACTGTCCTATTGGATATGGGACTCAGGATTTTAAGCTGGATAAATTTTTACTACAATTTATAACAAAAAAAGGGGTTAAATTAATAGACAAAAATAGGGGTTTTTTTATACGGCCTTTTGCTCAGGCCCAAAACGGAGGTGCAAAGATTGACGAACATGGGATGAGTAGTATAAGAGGACTATTTGCATGTGGTGAATGTGCTTCTGGAATGCATGGAGCCAACAGGATTGGTGGGGCGATGATTTTATCTTGTCTGGTCTTTGGGTTTAGGGCAGGTAAATATGCAGCAATTTTTTCTAAAGAAAATAAATTCTTATCCGATAAAATATTTACAAACTTAGTTAATGATTTTTTGGATGAAATAAAATGTTTAAATTCTCAGGATAACCATAGGCGGATTGACATATCAAAGTCCTTATTGTTGGGAGAAAAAGAGGAGTTAATAAAAATAAGAGAAAATATTCATAAGGAACTTGAAGCTCAACAAGCATATATTGAAAGATTAAAATTGATGAGTTTATTAACTGTAGTGGAAGGTAGGCTTAAGGGTTTAAATTAAGTAAATCGGGAGTACCGGATTTGTTATTGGTAGATAAAAATTTTTTAAAACCCACTAAAGAAGCGAGAATAATTGCTATCTTGGAAAATTTGAATACTAATCCAGATATTAGTCAGGCGGATTTAGGAGAGCGTGTTCTTGTTAGTGGAGCCAGGGTAAATTCTTATTTAAAAGAGTTGGAACAAAAAAAGTTAATTAAGATTGAGCCATTGAATGGCAAAAGTTTCAAATATGTTCTTACTCCAAAGGGACAGGAAGTAAGGAGAAAGTTACTTGGTCAATATATGGCTGAGATAGTCCAGATATATTCTAGTTTAAAAGAGAATATAAAAGAAAAATTACATCATATTTATGAACTGGGATATAGAAGATTAGTTTTTTTTGGTGCATCTTCTACGTGTGAAGTTGTATTGTCTTCTATTTTTGATTTAGATATTAAAGTTGTTGCAATTGTAGACAATGATAAAGATAAACATGGAAATCTTATTTTCGGTTATGTGATAATGCCTCCTCAGGTGTTAAATACCTTAAAAATAGATGCAATATTAATCACTTCTTTTGCTAAATATGAAGAAATAAGACAAGATTTAAATAAAATATTAAAACAGGATATTCCAATTTTTAACCTATGAAAAAGAAAATACAAATATATAATCATTACATTGGGGATGAGTGCCCATGTTTTATTGTGGCTGAAATAGGAAACAACCATCAGGGAAATTTTGAACTAGCAGTTAAATTAATTGAAAAGGCCAAAGAAGCAGGAGTAGATGCTGTAAAGTTTCAAAAAAGGGATATTAATTCATTACTTACCAAACACTTGTATAACAGTCCTTATGATGGACCAAATAGTTTTGGAAAAACCTATGGAGAACATAGAGAAAAAGTTGAGCTTAGCGTAGAAGATTTTGCAAAGTTAAAAAAAATAGCCGAAGATATGGATATTTTGTTTTTTGCATCAGTGTGGGATGAAATAAGTTTAGACCAAATGATTAAAATTGGACTAGAAATAATTAAAATTCCATCAGCAGATTTAGTTAATATACCTCTTATAAGAAAAGCTGCAACTTATAAAAAAGTAATTTTTTTATCAACAGGAATGAGTTCATTAGAAGAAATTGATGTAGCTGTTTCTGAATTAAATAAAAGAGGTTCAAACTATGTATTACTACATTGTAATAGTTCATATCCTTGTCTTTATGAAGAAATAGCCCTTCCTGCTATAAAACAATTGATGGAGAGATACAGTTGTTTAGTTGGTTATTCTGGGCATGAAATAGGTATTTATCCATCACTTGCCTCTATTTGTTATGGAGCATGTGTAGTTGAGAAACATTTTACACTTGATAAGGATCTTCCAGGTAGTGATCATTGTGTTTCATTGACACCTGATGAAATGAAGAAATTGGTACAAGGCATCAGGATTATTGAGAAATCAATAATAGTAAAGGAAAAGAAAGTCTTTGATAGGGAATATGAATCATCTAAAAAGCTTAGAAAAAGTATTGTAGCTTCTAGAGATATAAAAAAAGGAGAAATTCTTAGTGAAAATAACATTACAGTTAAATCTCCAGGAACGGGGCTATCTCCTATTTATTGGGATTATGTGATAGGGAAAAAAGTTAATCAAGATTATTTAAAAGATGATTTTATTCTTTTGGATGAGATAGAATGAATATATTGATGATAACTATCAATGATCCAGCAGGAACAGCTATTAATTTCACCAAGGCAATAAATAAATATACATCTCATACATGCAGACTCATTACAAAAGAAATAAGATATAATTTTATGTTTGAAAAGGATATTCACATCCCTTGGATAAAAACAAAAGAACAATGGGATGAGGTAGAATCCCTTTTAAAAAATAGTGATGTAATTCATTTTCACATGACTGCAGATGAAGAGATAGAACTCGGCCCATTTAAAGTGAAACATTATATTAAGGGAAAGATGATTGTGCATCATCATCATGGCCATCCAGATTTTAGGAGTAATCCTCAAAAATATAGGGAAAAATACAAAAAAAAGAAAAGAACAAAGCTGCTAGTTAGCACTCCTGATCTTTTAAAACTATTGCCTGAGGCCAAATGGCAACCCAATCTGGTTCCCTTAAATGGGCCCCTTTACATGCCTGTTGATAAGCCGCCTTTTCCTGTGAGAATCTGTCATTCGCCTACCAGACGAGAACTAAAAGATACAGATTTTTTTATTTATGTAGTTAATAAATTAAAACAAAAGATAAAGGGGATAAAAGAGATAATAATAGAAAATACTCTTCATAAAGAATGTCTTAAACAAAAACAGTATTCCCATATTCTGTTTGACCATCTTCAAGGATATTTTGGGGTAAGTAGTTTAGAAGGATTATCTCAGGGGCTTTGTGTAGTTGCAGGAATAGACGAGTGGTGTAGAATGCATATTCACAAATTCACACAAAGTGATTATCTTCCATGGTATGTTTCTTCAAAGGATAAATTAATGGAGGATATATTATTGTTGGTGAATGATAGGGATTTAAGAGAAGAATATGGTAAAAGAGCGCGAAGTTTTATGGAAAAATTCTGGAATGAGCAAAAAGTTATTGCAAATCTTATTGCATTTTATGAAAATGAAAAGCAAATAAATTAAAAAATAAAAAGGGGTATGGTATGCCAGTTAGTGTAGCCTTTATAAGAGAATTAGAGGAGGTCGACCCTAAACTGAGACGAGTTCTTTTATCAATGCTTGAAGAATTGGAACACCAGAGAGAAGAATCTGTAACTAAAAAAGAATTTAATGAATTAAAAGAAATAGTAAGGGACATTGGAAAGACAGTTAAAGAACTGGTAGAAGCCCAGAAGAAAACTGAGAGCAGGATGAACGAACTGGAGCAAGTGGTAAGAGAACTGGCTGAGGCCCAGAGGAAGAGTGAAAGCAGATTAGATGGATTGGAGCAGGTGGTAAGAGAGCTAGCTGAAGCTCAGAAGAGGACGGAAGAGAGAATTAATGAATTAACAGAGGCTCAGAAGAAGACTGAAAGCAGATTAGATAGATTGGAGCAGGTGGTAAGAGAGCTGGCTGAGGCTCAGAAGAGGACGGAGGAGAGAGTTAATGAACTAACAGAGGCCCAGAAGAAGACCGAAAGCAGATTGGATGGATTGGAGCAAGTGGTAAGAGAGTTGGCTGAAGCTCAGAAGAGGACGGAAGAAGAGATAGCAAAACTCTCTCGTGGACTTCAGATTACCAGAGAACAGTTAGGAGGATTATCCAGAAGTGTTGGATATGCCCTTGAAAATGAGGCATACAGGCATTTGCCATCTATTTTAAAAAAATATTACAATATAGAGACCATAGAACGTCTTATTCGGACATATATAAATAATGAGGAAATAAATATATTTGGTAAAGCCAAGCAGGATGGGAAAGAAGTATATCTGGTTGGAGAAGCTGTATTGAAGCTGGACGATAGGTCAAAATTGGGACAAGTATGGGATAAGGTGCGAGTTGTGAAAGAAGAATTTGGCAAGGATGTAGTCCCTGTTTTAGTAACCCATTTTGCTCGGCCTGATGTGCTGGAAAAGGCCAAGAAAGCTGGAATAATAGTTATTCAGAGTTTTGAATGGGTGTAAATAACAGAAATGGATAGATCAAAGTATCCATTAGTTTCAGTGGTGGTACCAACTTATAATCAGGGAAGATATCTACCTATAGCCTTAGATAGTGTAATGTTCCAGGATTATCCTAATATTGAGGTGATTATATGTAATCATGGATCTACTGATAATACCACAAAAATAATAAAAGAATATATTAATGCGGTAAACAGGGAGAAGGTCAGTTATCTTGATTATTTTGATAATGTGAATAAACAATATGTGAGACATTATGATTTTAGGTATCCACAAAATAGAAAAATAAAGATTTTTGAAAGTAAGGAAAATATTGGAGCTGTTAATTCTTATAATATTGGATTTAAGAATTCAAAAGGAAAATATTGTATGTATCTTGTTGCCGATGATTATTTACTTCCTAATGCAATTTCTGAAATGGTAGAGATATTAGAACGAGAAGAAGTAGATGTAGTTTATGCTGATATGTTCGTTGTTGATGATGAAGGAAGAATTATTCAACGTTTGTGTAAGCCAGATTGGTCTTTTAGAAGGTGTCTTGCTGATTGGTTTCATCTTGGAGTTTGTAGGCTATATAAAAGGGAACTTCATGAGAAATATGGTTATTATGATGTAAAATATAAAAATGCCCATGACTATGACTTGTTCCTTCGGTTCGCAATGATGGGTGCTAGCTTTTTTCACCTTAACAAAATTCTTTATTGCGTCAGAAAACACGATCCTAAAAATCCCAATGAACCTGCTGCATGGAGAAATGGAGGATACGAAAATTTGCTTAAAGAAAGTGTTGAGTGCGCCATGAGGGCAAGAAGATTTTTGGCTTTAAAGGAGAAAAAAAGAATATAAAATTAGACAGGAAAGTGGGAAAATGAAAAAAGCATTAGTTTTAGGAGCTGGTGGTTTTATTGGTTCTCACCTTGTAAAAAGATTAAAGAAAGAAGGCTTCTGGGTGAGAGGGGTAGATTTAAAGTATCCTCAATTTTCAGAAACTGAAGCAGATGATTTTGTTATTGGAGATTTAAGAGATCCTTATTTTTGTAGATATGTAATTGATCAAAAATTTGATGAAGTCTTTCAACTAGCTGCTGATATGGGTGGTGCTGGGTATGTTTTTACAGGAGATAATGATGCAGATATTATGCATAATTCTGCAATGATAAATTTAAATGTATTGGATGCATGTTACAGACGAAATATAAAAAGAATCTTTTATTCTTCTTCTGCATGCATTTATCCAAAATTTAATCAACAAGATCCCAATTCTCCAATAACTTCAGAAAATTCCGCTTATCCTGCAGATCCTGATAGTGAATATGGATGGGAAAAGTTATTTAGTGAGAGACTCTATTTAGCATATCATAGAAATTACAATATGGAAGTGAGAATTGCCAGGTATCATAATATATTTGGTCCTGAAGGTGCATATAATGATGGAAGGGAAAAAGCAGTAGCTGCTATTTGTAGAAAAGTGGCTATGGCAAAAGATGGAGATACAATAGAGATATGGGGCGACGGAAAACAGACCCGTTCTTTTTTGTATATAGATGAATGTATAGAAGGCACTTTAAGGCTTATGAGGTCTGATTGGACAGGTCCTGTGAATATTGGTTCTGATGAGATGGTGAGCATAAATAAGTTGGCATACATGATTATGGAAATTGCTGGGAAGAAACTAAGATTAAAGCATATTCCAGGCCCTCAGGGCGTAAGAGGCAGGACATCAGATAATTCCTTAATATATCAGAAATTGGGCTGGAAACCTAAATTGCCTTTAAGATACGGATTAGAAAAGACTTATTTTTGGATAGAAGAGCAGATAAGAAAAGATTTAGAAAAAGATTAATGCCAAGATTTATTTATGGAGATAATAGATGGTTCTGGGAGTGATAGGATTAGGTAAGTTAGGACTTTGCACAGCTGCGTGTTTTGCTAAGGCAGGATATAGAGTTATTGGCATAGATATCAGAAAAGATTATGTGGAAAAGCTCCAACAAACCTATAAGCCTCTTTTTTTTGAGCCTGGCTTAAAGGATCTTTTAGTTAAGACAAAAGATTATTTATCTTTTGTCCATGATATTAAAGAGGTAGCACTAAAAGCAAATGTGATTTTTATAATAGTTCCAACTCCATCTAAAGCTGATGGAGCTTTTTCTAATAAATATATTTTACAGGTCTTTGATCCTTTAAGGAGGTATTTAAAAGAGAGGAAAGATTTTTTTATAATAAATATAGTAAGTACTGTGATGCCAACTTCAGGAGATAAAGAACTTATTCCATATTTGGAAAGAATCCTAGACAAAAAACAAGGCATAGATTTTGGTTATGTTTATAATCCGGAATTTATAGCAATAGGAAGTGTAATAAAAAATTTCTTAAATCCAGATATTGTGCTAATTGGCTCCAACGAGAGCAAATCTGGAGAAATTGTGGAGAATATTTATAGAAACACATGTGAAAATAAACCTTTTTTTGCCAGGACTACAGTTTTAAACGCAGAGATTGCTAAACTTTCTATTAATTGTTTTTGCACAATGAAGATAAGTTTTGCCAATAACTTGAGAGAAATATGTGAAAAGGTAGGGGCTGATCCATATGAAATTACTCACATAATTGGCCAAGATTCACGTATAGGAGATAAATTTATAAGACCAGGACTTGGTTTTGGCGGTCCATGTTTTCCACGAGATAATCAGGCCTTTATAAAATTTTGCAAAGATGTTAGAGAAGAAGCTACTCTTTCTGAGGCTACTATAAAGGTTAATTCAAGACAGGTGGATTATGTGATAAAAAAAATCAAAAAACAAATCACAAAAATAAAAGATCCAATAGTTTCTTTACTCGGGCTTGCTTATAAAACAGATACTTATCTTACAGAAAAATCTCAAGCATTAGAGGTGGCTAGGCGATTGGGAGATTGCAAAGAGATTAAAGAACTTAGAGTATATGATCCATATGTTTCAATAAATGGTAAATGGAAGTGCTTTAATACTATAACAGAATGTGTTAAAGGTGCAAATGCAGTAGTAATATTACTCCCATATAAAGATTTTTTAAATAGTAAAGCATGGGATAATTTGCTTTCTGATCCGAAAGTTATAATAAATTTGTGGGGATGAGCTTTATGACAGACGATAGTTGGAGGAATATAATATGGAAGAAATCTTAGAAAGAAGAGTTACAGATTTAGAGATGATGATGGCCAGGGTATTGTTGGCTCAACAAGATACCCAGATTAGCATAAAGCGTTTAAGTGAGGAGATGCGAGAGTTTAAAGACGAAATGCGTGCTTTTAAAGATGAGATGACAGCTTTTAAAGATGAAATGTGTGCTTTTAAAGATGAAATGAAAGTATTTAAAGATGGAATGACATTTTTTAAAGACGAAATGAAGGTATTTAAAGATGAGATGAGAAAAGAAGTTAAACAGATAAATAAGCAGTGGGGAGCATTGTCTAATAAATTGGGAACAGTTGTAGAAGACCTGATAAGTCCAGCGATTCCCTCTGTTTTAAAAAAATATTTTAACTGCGATCCAGAGGAGGTTTCTATTCGCGTAAAGAAAAAAAAGGGAAACATGAGGGATGAATTCGATGCCGTGGCAGTTTGTGAAAAAAGTGTGTTTTTATTTGAAGTAAAGGCTACTCCTAGACCTGAATATGTTATAGAATTTCATGAAAAGAAAGCCAAGAGATTCAGAGAATTGTTCAATGAACATAAAGATAAAAAACTCGTGTTAATATTTGGTTCAATAAGATTAGAAGAAGACATTTTGAATTTGTTAACTAAAAAAGGTATATATGGCATGGCGTATAGAGATTGGGAATATATGGATATATTGAATTTTGACCAGATTCCTTTTAATGGAAATTAGTCACTATGTAGCGAGTCTTGAAGAACTAGAATTTAGATGAACGCTCTGTAATCCATAAGGGTTTTAAAATAGGTTTATTTCTTTATTCTAAAATATAGATAATGAAAGGAAATTAAATTATGAAAATTGCTCCAGGAATAAGAGATATTACTGTTTATGTTTCTTTCCGCCCTTTTAAAGATGATTGGATAGAAAAAAATGAGACAGTTTTAAATGGGATAAAGTGGCAAAATGTAGATGGATTAAAGGTCAAATTTGTGTGTTGGCCTGATGAAGTTGAAACAATAGAATATGCAGGCAAAAATGGCTATGAATGTGTTGTTATTCCGTGGTATAGACACTACTTATTTCCTGGACCATTAAAAAGCTTTAAAAATATGTTTGAAACGATATTATTAGATTGTGATACAGAAATTTTTGTATATATCAATGGAGACATAGTTCTTGGACCAGGAATATTCAAATGGATTCAAGAAAATATTGAGATGAATACTTTATATAGTTTGCCAAGACATAATTGGGAATTTACTAATAAGTTAGAATCTCCAGAAGATTTTAAAGCTGCTTTAGAAAAAGCTGTGCCTGAAGAATGGACAGCAATAGATTTATTTGCCTTTAGAAGCACAGAGGGAAGAAAACATTTGATTCCTTTTCCACCTTTTTTATTAACAGCAGGATCCATGGATTCATATATTGTGGTGAAAACAGGGGCCTTGGGATGGAAAAGGGTGTTAATTCCACCAGAAGATCATTTTATGCTTCATATAGAACATGAATATTCTCATCCATTAAAGCCAGGCGCTAAAATTGATAAATTGGCAAAATGGGCATTTAACTGTGGAGTGTATGCCTCAGCAACACAAAACATATCATATGATATTTTGTCTGATAGTTCTTTAGCTTGTTTTGAAGGAGCAAAGAGATATAAATTTAAGTATGGTTTGCCTAAAAATGAATATCAAACTATAGAAAAATATATAAAAAAGGAAGGGTGACTTTATGGAACCATGTAGATTTACAAGGGAAATTGTAAAGAGAGAATATTTAAAAGAAGATTCTTTTTTTTAGTTGATGTTGGGGCAAGTGGTGGAATTGATTTTAGATGGCTTGTGTTTGGAAATTATCTAAAAGCAGTAGGTTTTGATCCTTTAGTAAAAGAATGCGAGAGGTTGAATAAAGAGAATAATCATCCAAATATAAAATATGTGGCTGCCTATGTTGGGTGTAAAAATAAAAAATTTGCTGAAAATAAAAATGATTTCTTTAAAAGATCGAGTGCATTTTATGCTAATAAGATTTTAAACTTAAATTCGTGGGATAGATATAATTCTTTTCAAGAGCTAGTGTTTTCCAAGATTCATATTTCCTTGTCTGAATATTTTAAAGATAACAATATGGAGTTAGATTTTTTAAAAATTGATACAGATGGACACGAGATAGAGGTTTTATATGGTGCTGAACAATTATTTGAAAAAGACCAATTTTTAGGGGTTTATGTAGAATCACCTTTTCATGGTAGTACGCATCCTTTGTCAAATACTTTTGCCAATATTGATATATTTTTAAGACAAAGAGGTTTTTCTTTGTTTGATATTGAAGTGTATAGATACAGTAGAAAGGATCTACCCGGCAAATTTTTAATAGAGATACTAGCACAAACCGATATTGAACAGGTTATGTGGGCTAATGTTCTTTATTTAAGAGATTTAGGCGATATTAAATATATGGAGAAATATCCTAATTATCAAATAACCCTAGAAAAAATACTGAAGCTTACATGTATATTTGAAATTTTTAATCTTAATGATTGCGCTATTGAACTAATAAATATTTATAATGAACGACTAAAGGAAAAATATAAAGATATTGAACAGTTAAAAGAATTATTAATCCCTCCAATAGAGGGAAAGCCAGCAAGATTAAAAGACTATTATGAATTTTTTGTGAAAAACTATCTTGAAAAACAGTTTGAAAGACACAAACAATGTTTGAAAAAATATAATAAGGTTGCATTTTTTGGTGCAGGAGGAAGACTAAGAAATAATATAACAAATATCATTCGATTTTTAAATGATTCAAGTAAAATCATAATTTTTGATAATGACAAAAATAAATGGGGGTATAAAATACATAATATAGAAATAGTTTCTCCTGATAAAATAATAAAGTTTAAACCAGAATGTATTATTATAATCTCCACCTTTGAAAACGAAATATTTTTTCAATTAATGGATATGCAAGAAAAATATAATCTTAAATTTGATGTTGTATTTTTTTATAGCTTATATGTTTATAAAGGAAATTAAAGCTCAGATAATGGATATGGGAATAATTTTTGTAAAGTATATTAGGAATGGAGAATAATTTATTATGAAAATAGGAGCATTAGTCCCAGCTAGAATAGGTTCTAAAAGACTTCCTAAAAAAAATATTAAGATTTTAGGAGATAAACCTTTAATATGTTGGACAATTGATGTACTTTTAGAATCAGATATCTTTTATGATATTACAGTATCCACTGAAAGCGATGAAATTGCAGATGTAGTAAAACAGTATTATTCAGAGAAAGAAGTAAAAATATTAAAAAGACCAAAAGAATTAGCTCAAGATGATTCTCCAATGCGAGATGTAATATTTCATTATTTAGAACAAAGAAGTGATCTTGATTGGTATGGGGTTTTTCTGCCTACTTTTCCTTTTAGAAAGAAAGAAAAACTTTTGGAAGCATATGAAGCAATTTTATCTAGGTATGTGTGGAGAGTGCAAAGCGTTACCCAAAGACAATATTGTCTTTTAGACTTTTTTTATCCTGAAAAAAAAGGGGTAAAACGTTTTTTTAGAATGCCTCCTTTATATTGTAGATATGGTATTTCCGTTTATACTCTAGAAAATGTTAATTATCCTTCAGAGTTATGGAATCAATTTGGCTTGACACCTCTGGAAAGAACATACCAATTAGTTTTAACTTTTAAAGAATCAATTGACATTGATACAAAAGAAGATTTTGAAATGGCCACCTTGTTTTTAGAAAAGGACGATGATGTTCAGATAAAGCTTAAAGAAGTTCAGTTAAATGAAAATTGGATATTTATCTGTCCTGAAAGCTTTAACAAAATTGAAAAAATATCTTCAAAGTTTGAAGAAAAATTAAAAGATACTTCGTATCCCTTGTTGGTTTTAAAGAAAAATCCTATCCCGGTATTTTTTTTAAAGATTTTAGATGGACAGGCTAGAAACTACATAAATTCTAATGAAGCCTACAAGAGAATGATAAATGAAAAAGTAAAGAGAACCCAGAATATGCAGTATTTTTCAAAACAATATCGTCATTCTGAATTATTTAGATTTATAAGAATTTCCTCTAATTCTAGAATTGGTCGATTTTCAAATACTGATAATTTAGGGTGTTTATATAAAGCTGGATATGATTCAGATGATAGTTTTATTCCATGGAACAGAGTAATTCTTGAAAAAGATTTATTGATTGATCTTTAAAAAGCTTTATAATTTTAGAAACTATTATGAGTATTTTAACTTTTTTTATAGTAGGTACTGGCAGATGTGGTACTAATCTTTTCTCAAAATTGTTTTCAAATGAAGAAGAATCTATATGTGAACACGAGGCTGTTTTTCGTCATGAAAGTATGTTACGTTTTTGGAAATATCGAGATGATTCATATTATCTTCAAGATATAAAAACTCTTTTTTCTAAAATCGATTTTTATTCGAAAAAGAAAATGATTTATGGCATATCTTCTGCTTTTGCTAGTTTTGTTATACCTTTGGCGTATCGTATATTTAAGGAAAAAATTAAATTTATATTACTAGTTAGAGAACCAAGTGAATTTGTAAGAAGTGCACTTGCAAGAGGTTTTTTTGATCCAAGTCATCCTAATCCATGTTTAAATCAATTATTGCCAAATAAAGAAGAAGAAATTTATACTAGATGGTCTAAAATTACACCTTTTGAAAAAAATTTATGGTATTGGAAAACAATAAATAATTATGTTATAGAAGAATTTCAAAAAATTTCAGTTAGTCAATATAAAATAATCAAATTAGAAAACTTAAACTTAACAATTGTAAAAAGATTATATTCTTTTTTAGGACTTAGAAATTTTAATGAACAGAGAATAAAGACATTACTTTCAATAAAAATTAATGCTTCTCCTGAAAATTCTAAAAAAGAAAATAAAGAAAACATTAATCCATATTCATCACCAAAAACTTTTCCTTCTATTGAATACTGGAAATCACATCAATTATTACTTTTAAAAAAATATACAAAAAATTTGCTGCATATTATAAATCAAAAAATGGAAAAATAAAAAGATGAAAAGAATTCTTTTGGTTCAACCATGGAATTATCATGATAAAGAGATAAGTTATAACGATTTAAGTACTCAATGGAGAAATGCTCCTTATGGATTGGTTTCTCTTACTACTTTTTTAAAAAAACATAATGTACCTGTTAAGCTATTAGATTTACAGCCAATTATGGTCCGCAATAAAGGTTCACTGTCTATTTGCTTAAAACACATTAAAAAAGAATTGACAGAGTTTAATCCTGATATAATAGGTATAAGTTTTTTTTCATATCAAGCTGTAGAAGCAAAAACTATTGTAGATTATATTCGAAAAATTAGTAGGAAATTAAACAAGAAACCCATCTTAGTTGCTGGAGGAATTCACGCTTCAGTAGAACCAGAGTTAACTATTGAACAATTAGATTTTGACTATGTTTTTATTGGAGAAGGAGAATTAGGACTTTTAAAAATGGCCCAAAATGAAAATCTCTCTTCAATAGGTGGGCTTTTTGGTAAGAATTTATCAAGTAAAAGTTCAGCAGATATAATAAAAGATTTAAATGGGTTACCTTTTGTTGACTGGTCATTGTGTGATTATAAGTTTTATTCTTTCCCATCAAAAGGAAAGCTTTCTTGGAAAGCAGAAAGAACCTTAGATATAATGTTGGGAAGAGGTTGTCCTTATAAATGTTCTTTTTGTGCTTATTCAAGGTTAAGTAAAGTTAGATACTTTTCTTCAGAATATATAATTGAACAAATTGAAAATATGAAAAAAAAATTTCCTACAGATAGTATTTACTTTATAGACAGCAGTATAGGAAATAATAAAAAACTTTTATTGGAATTTTGTGAGATGGCTTTAAAAAAAAATATATTTAAAGATATTAAATGGTACGCTAATATAAGAGCTGATCAAGTAGATGAAGATATTTTAATATTTATGTGGGAAGCTGGCTGTAGAGCTTTGTTTTATGGCTTTGAATCCGGAAGCGAAAGAGTTCTATCCATGATGAATAAAAAATGTACTGTAGAAGATAATTACAAAGCTGCTTTACTTCATAATAAATTAAAATTTCCCTATCATGCATCAATGATTTTAGGATATCCTGGTGAAACCGAAGAAGATATAAAAAAAAGTATAAAATTTATTTTGGATATTCGACCTCCAATGGTTCATTTTAATTGGTATGTTCCTTTACCAGGTTCTAAAGATTATGAAAAGTTAAAAAAATTGAAATTACTAGATCTTAACAATATTTTAATTTGGAGGCAGATAGGCGAATCCAAACCTAATGATGTGGTATATGCAGATATAGAAAAAAAAAGATTTTTACAGCTTTTTTTAGAAGCTTCTAGAATTGCTCAACAAATATCTAGGGAGGTAAATTTTAAAGAGTGGATAGGGATAAAAAAGAAATAGATAGCTCATTAATAAATTGGTTCAATTTGTTAAGAAAAAAATGGAATGAAGTACCATTAGGGGTAACTGAAAGAATTGATACTTTAAAATTGATAAAGATGGATAATAATACCCTTATTTCCATATGGAAAAGTGCTTATGAAGAATGTCAAAAAGCATTTGATGTTAGGGGATGGTACTATGAATTATATAAAGATATATTAAAAGGAAAAAAAATACTAGATGTAGGTTCTGGGCTTGGATTTGATGCTTTTACTTTTGCCCAACATGGTGCAGATGTGACATGTGTTGATATTGTAGAAGAAAATATTTTAGTTTTAAAACGATTGGCTTCTCTGTTGCATATACGAAAAATCAAATTTTTTATTTTAACAGAACTTAACGACATAAATTCATTGCCATATGAATATGATATAATCTGGTGTCAGGGTTCTTTATTAAATATGCCATTTCAGATAGCAAGACAAGAATCTCTTAAGCTCCTTGAACATTTAAAAAATGGTGGACGATGGATAGAATTAGCTTATCCTAAAAGTCGTTGGATAAAGGAAGATATGATGCCATTTGATAAATGGGGAGAGAAAACTGATGGTGGTGCTCCATGGATAGAATGGTACGATATAAACAAATTACTAAAAAGATTGGAACCTCATAAATTTAAGGTAATTTTAAATTTTGAATTTCATAAAGGAGATTTTATTTGGTTTGATCTTTTAAAAATAGAATAAAGTTTATGGAGACTTAATATGCATTGTTTAAGCCCATGGATTGAGATGTCATTACATTGTTCTGGTTATGGAAAAGTTGGCTGCTGTGCTTTTAGTGGTAGACCTTTTAAGTTTCAAGAACCTTATAACATATTAGACTTATGGAATAATACCAATTGCTCATGGTAAAGTCATATTTGAAAGAGACTGAAATGCATTCATAATCCAATTCCAGCATGTTAATCTTTTCACTTTATCAGGATACGATGCAAGGTTTTTAAGCACTTCTTCGACAGCACGTTTTTTAGCTTCCAGGTCAGAATAAATCTTTCCCTCTACTTGGCGACGCACTTCTTCAAATACTCTCTCAGCAGGGTTTAGCTCTGGAGAATAAGGCGGCTGTTGAATCAAAGTTAAACCTACTTCCTTTACAGGCTGTGAATTATGGCTCCTGGCTCTGTCCCATACAACTGCTTCTATCTTTTTATCTTGCCATCTTTGAACTGCTTTGGCTACATCCTCTCCTTTCATACAGCAATTCTCGGTGAGGGACAAATTAGATCATTTTAGATGTTTTATCTCCTTCTTTCAGATTCAAAAAACTACCCTCTATTAAAAATTTAAGAAAATTTGATATAAAATACCACTTCTCTTCGGTAAAATATCCTCTTATAATCTCTTTTTGGACGCACTACTCCCTCAAACTTATTTCCATAAATTCAAAAAATATTCTCTCAAAACACTTTTTACTATGGAGGAGAGTAAAAAAACTTCAGATATTCCTCCCAACTCTCAAATAACAAAATCCGAAATGTCACTCGCAAATGATTCCAGTATTCTTTCCGAGAACTAAATTTCGCTCGACATTTCTGATATAATAGGTCCGTTAATTCTAATATCTGATGTACAAAAAATGCTAATAAATTTAAAAGAAAAAAAATTATTGACAAATTCTTCTTACCATGACCAAAATTATGTTCTAAGTGATAACCTTGATTCTTTAATGTATTAAACGTCTCATTCTCTATCTTCCATCTAGATCTTCCACCCCTTACTAAATGTTCTATATTATCTCTACTAAGGGTTATATCTGTTATCCAACTATTGCGATAATTAACTTTCTCTTCTCCTATAATCTTATATTCAAAATAATTTACCCAAATTGTATCATCATATCCATTTAATGGTACTTCATTTATCCATTCATATACATGTTTACGGCCTTTCTTATCCTTATATTCCATTCTCGATACATTCCCCATTCTCTTTTGTTCTGATACCCACTCCATCATCAACTTATGATCCTTAGGCTTGGCTACTAGAATATAACTCATATTTTTATCTTTTAGTTCTTGAATAAATGGCTGTTTTGAATAAAGACTATCTCCCACTATTATAATCCCTAATTTCGGATGAGCTCGTCTAATCTTATTTAATATCCTTTTCCCTGCATTTATTTCACAATCCTGCTTCTCTGTTCCATCTGTATTCCTTACTTGTTCAGGTGCTAAAACAATTACCTGTCTATGGTCTGGATGCACTAAAGCTGCTTGTAAAATCTGATGGTAATAACGAACTTTACCTCTCTTAGATCTCTTTACAAGACACCCAGGACAGCATATCTTTTCTGAACTAAAATACTCTGACCCATCTAATGTAATCAAATACTTCCCTCCCCAAAATCGATAATTCTCCAAATGTTTACCTCGTTGCAATGCCTTAAAATAATCTAAAAATACTTCCTCTAACTTATCAATATCACTATTATCTAAAACTTCCCTAATCTGGCTATCCTTAGGAATTGATTTTACTTTAAAAACTGTTTCTAAATTACTCCTATTTTGCTTCTCTTTCATCCTGCGTTGAAAAGATAATAAAGAAGGATCCTGAAAAAACATCATGGCAAAACCACTCATAAAACAATCATGGAGACTATGTTTCACCTTACTTTGATCACGCTTATCTTCTATCTCTAACACCCGACTAGACAATTTTTCCCTTAATGCTGTAAAACTTAAATGTTTTTTTATATGCATAAAATAATTCCTCTCTCTTAATTTTTTTTCTACTATAACTTCTTTGTATAATAATTACAAGGAATTATTTAAACATTAATACAATTTTTCCCCAAACCTTCAATATCCTCCTTTTCCCCATACTTTGCGAAAAATAAATATCATTTTTCTTGTATTACCCCTTAAATACTAACTCCACAAACTCACCGAGAATTGCTGCCTTTCATACTCTCTATCCAACACCACTCAAGACCACCTCCCATAACATCTACCCCTAAGGCCAGATATGTCCACTTGTAATCAATTTGTACTTTTTGCTCTACCTTTACCCCTCTTGGTGCCCACACTTTCCTTACCTGTCCTCGAAGCCCTATCCGCATCTCATCTGCCCATACAACTTTCTTCTCCCCTGTTATCCCATACTCCCTAAGAGCTGAAGCAAGCCCCCTTTTTTCCACTCCTTTTGTGCCTCGGCACAGGCTTTTTCTGCTTTCGGCCTTGGAACTTTCTTCTTGATACCAAGCCGAACAAACAACGATCGCATCCCCCAGTAGCTGTATTTGACTTTGAACTCTTTCGCTACCCACTCTACAGCATCTTGTATCGTTTTAAAGACTCCTTCTGCTGCCTTAGCTTTCAATTGCTCCTTTTGCTCTGCACTCAACCAGCATTCTCTCCCCTGTCGCCCTCCTTTCTTTCGTCGCCTCACTTCTTCTATACCCCCTGACCTATACCATGCTATCCAACGTCGAAGCGTTCGTTCATGGATACCTAAAACTTTTTTCACCTCTGCTACTGAATACCCTTTCCTCAAAAGCCAAAATGCATGCAATCGAGAACGTATCTCAACATCTTGTTCTCTTTTATACAATTCCAATAATTCCTTTTCCCCCTCTCGCCATTCTATATTCATCCTCTTAGACATCACTAACCCTCTCATCTGAAACTGGAGGCCTTTTATTTTATAATATGTCTTTTCCAAAGGCAAATGGTATAATATATATTTTCAAAAATTAAGATTTGCTATTGCGAATAAGCAATTAGATGATACAGGTTGTGAGCGATGTAGATATGCTTTTAATGATGACCGAAATATAAATATTGAAAATTGTAATAAAAGACAGATAGAAAATTATAAAAAAATAATGGACGAATATAAACATAATAAATTGATATTGGAAGGTTATCCATTAATGTACCAATTTAATTTTAATTCTTCATGTAATTTAAAATGTATCATGTGCAACCAGGCTGATATAAGAGATATTCATGTGTTTGATGAAAAGTTATCTGCAGAATGTTTATTGAAAAATAAAGAGATACTTTCTCATGCAATTACAATCAGAATTTCAGGTGGGGAGCCATTATGTTCTTCAGAATGTAAAAAATTTTTGAAAGCATTATGTTTTGATAAAGATTTGGTAGATGTTGAATTAGATTTAATTACTAATGGATTATTACTTGAAAAAGTTTTTGATTATTTTGTTCATAAAGATAAAATATCAATTTCTATAAGTATGGATGGGATTGGCAAAGTTTATGAATACATACGTAAAGGGGCAAAATGGGAAAAAATAAATTCTGTCATAGATAAATTAATCAATTTGAAGCAAAAGTATAATAAAAAATGGAAGATCAGTTCTGTATTCATATTAATGAAATCCAATTTGCCTATTTTAGTAGATTATATCTCATATTGCCTTGAGAGAAAGATAGAACCTAAATTTTTACTTCTGAGACCTACTAGGGATACATACCAGGAGGATCTAATTAACAATCCAACTCTGCTTAATGAAGTAAAAAATTGGGAAATTATTATTAAAGACTCTGTAGATATATTAAAAAATAAAAATTTCCTTTCTCAAGCTAATTTTTTAGAACGGTTTAAAGAGATTTTACTTAATTCTCTTCACGCAGGAAAAGATAATAATGCTTGTATGATATATTGTTAAAGTCAATCAAAAATCCCCATGTTAGGGCCCTTAAAATTCCCCACCCTATTTAGACTAATTTTTAGATTTATTTAACTCCTTCATTCTATAACTTTTACCTAATATTTTTATTATATGAGAATGATGGACAATTCTATCTACAATAGCAGATGCAAGGACAGCATCGCCAAATATATTAGCCCATTCTTCAAAAGGGCGGTTAGTGGTGATTATAATAGATCCATTTTCATAACGTCTTCTAATAACTTCAAAGAATTCATCTACAGAATTTTGAGGAATTTTCTTAAACCCTATTTCATCAATTATGAGTAGGTCCACTTTAAGCAGGTCTTTTAGGACAGCATAATAAGTACCATCGCCCCTAGCAGACATAAGCTTTGAAACAATATCATTAGCATGAACAAAATAGACTTTATAGCCCTGTTTTAGGGCTTCAATTCCCAATGCATTGGCAAGATGAGTTTTCCCCACACCAGGATTTCCCATAAAAATAATATTCTTTTTTTCCTGAATAAAACGGCAAGAAGCCAAATCAAGTATTTGTTTTTTATTTAATTCTGGCTGATATGTAAAATCATAGGTTTCAATAGTTTTGGAAGTATCTAGTTTGGATTTATTTAGTCTTTTATTATAAGAATTTGAACGCCTGTTGGCATATTCATCTTCAATTATAGTTATCCGCACAACTTCATATAATATGGGGTGCCCTTTAAAAATTTTTCTATCCAGCTTTTAGCAAAACTTATTTTTTTACATAACCTATTCCATGCTTCTGATATAACCTCCTTCATCTCTTTTATATCTTTTACAAAAACTAATGAAAGCACTCTTTTTATACTTTTCCAGATATACTCAATAGGATTTAGCTCTGGTGAATAAGGGGGAAGATAGACTAGATAAATATCTAACTCAGATGCCTTTTCTCTTACTACTTTACTCTTATGGGATGAAAAATTATCTATTATTGCCACTATCGCTTTATATCTCTTATTCACTTCTCTTATCTTTTCTAAAAACTTAGCTATTGATAAACCTTTTGAATCTTCTAAAAATGATTTTACACTTTCTCCTTTTATAGCATAAAAACCTATTGTGTTTGTCTTGAACTTTGTTGTATTTTTTATAATTCTTGTCTTCTCAAAACTCCATACCCTTACTGTATTGGCGGTGTTCTGCGGACTCGTTTCATCTATAAAACCTATTGCTATCTCCTCTTCTTTAAATCCTTTCTCCTTTAACAAAGAAAAAGTAAGTTGAAGTTGATTCTCTAATATCGTCTCTGCATCTTTTGGTTTCCTATAATCTACTGGATATGGTTTGGAAAAATGCATCTTAAGTTTATCTCTCAATATCCTTACTACATGGTCTTGTGAGTATTCTATATCAAAAGTATCTTTTATCAATGCCCTTACTTCTTTTGTAGTCCAATAAGCTCTCTTTTTAAGTAATTCCTTAAGCTTTTTTAAATCTTCCTCTGATAGCCTACTTGGCCTTCCTCCCCCTTTTCCTCTTCCTTTACCTTTTATCCCTTTATAACCCTCTTGGTTCCATTCCCTTATCCATAAGTATCCTGTCGATTGGGCTATCCCACAACCGCTACACGCCTTTTCAAAATCTATCCCTTCTCTTATAAGATTTAGAAAAATAAGTTTTACCAAAATATTGTCTTTCTTCTCACCCTTTAATTTTTCCTTTAGCTCTTCTGCATTTTTAACCTTAATACGTTCCCCTTTCATAAATATTCATTATATCAAATCGTTCCTATTATATCAAGTTCTGAAGGATACTATAATAACTCAAGAAAATCTATATAACTTAATTGATTTTCTATGGCATACTTATTTCTAGATTCTAAAGTCTTAACAATACCGGAGAGTTTAAGATTTTGTATTTTCTTTTTTAATTGATTCATTTGAAAGCCCCCCACTAATTTCTATCATAATCTCTAAGATTATTACCATACCCGCCACCTATAGCAGATGTATCTATTTCAGCAGGAGTTTCAAATAACCCTTGTTCACAAATCTTCTTCACTGATTTAAAAGAGTAACAACCAAATTTATCTGCTCTAATGCATGCAGAATTTATTATGGAATCACTGTAATATCTACGTAAAGAAAGAACACCCTGAATAAGCCTAAGATATTCATTAGGCTTGTGGCTCTTTAAATTCTTGAAAAAAGAAACAGCACCCATGCCTATCTGACTACACTGTTGTTCATAATATTCTGAACTTCTTCGTTGTTTCCTCTTAGGTATATGTTCTTCTCTTGTTATAAAATTGCCAGTGCCTTTATCAATTGGATGGACTGCTATTTCATTATGTTCTCTATCATAGATTTTTAAAATATCTCTACCTGCTTTAATGGTTACTTCCTCACCTACATATTTATAAGGGACTGAGTAATAGTTATATCTATAAGAAACATGACCATATCTGTTAACTCGTCTGTTTTCTATTACATATGTTTCATATCTCTTTGGCGGAAGACTTATCATACAAGGCTTTTCTTTATTCTTAAACTCTTCTGCAGGTATCTTTCTCGTAGTACCGTGAATCCTCTTATTACAAGTGTTTTCCATCCATTCTTTGAGTTTTTTCCTGGCAGTTTCTAAATCTTTTGTTTCAAGAGATTTTAGAAAGTTATTTTTTACATACTTAATTGCTGATTCAACCTTGCCTTTTTCCTCAGGTCTTCTTACTTTGCAAGTAATTGGACTGCTACCATAATAAGAAAGCATGTTAGCATATTCATGCTGGATCTCAGGTTCATAAAAATTGGCCTTTAAAACACCAGATTTAAGATTATCTATCTTTACTATCTGAGGTACTGCTCCAAAGTATTCAAAAGCATTTATATGACACCTGATAAATGTAGGAACATTCTGGCTTGTTACCAATTCATAATAATCATATCTACTAAAGCTTAGCCTCATACAGAATATCCAGGTCTTGACCTTTTTCCCACCATAGTTAAAATAACCAGCATAACCAAAATCTACTTGAGCTTCTTTACCAGGTGGGGAAACTATAGGGACATAAGTATCTCTAGGGCCCTTTAGTTTCCTCACATATTTTTTCACCCCGCTATAAGAAATATCTACACCTTTTTCTGTTAGTTTCTGATGAATTAATACTCCTGAAAACCCCTTCTCAAGATAGCCAATAATCTCTTCTTTATAAGTGTCTAATTTACTTTTTCTCTTCATAACAGGAGTCTTTATTTCCCCATTTTTCACCCTATCTCGTATTTTGCGGACAGTCTTTCGGTCAATGCCAAGATCTCTAGCTATAGCTGAAATACTCTTACCGTGCTCAAGCATTGTTTTTACAGTGTAATACATAGCTACCCCCTTCATCTTTATTTCACCTCCGAATAAAATATTTTCAGAGGTGATTATCATATCAGGTGGGGAATTTTAAGGGCCTTTTCCTGGGGAATTTATTTTACCTTTGACAGATATATTCTGGAGAAGGATTTTCTAATATAGAATTAATATATGGAAAAAAAACAGTAATTTGGGGGGTAGGTAGCAATTATAAATATTGTCTTTCTCAATGGTTAAAAGATAATTTTAATAAAATCAAATTTATTGGTTTTGTTAGTTCATGGAAAGAACATTGGGGAAAAAAATGTGATGGTTTTCCCATATTTAAACCTGAAGAATTATTAAAGTTAAAACCAGAAGTTATTATTATAGCAGCTCAGCAGGTTTATAGGATTTCTATTTTAGAGAAAATAAGAACTATAGGATTAAAGGACGTGATAATTAAATAAAAAAGAAAAATTTAAAAGAAGAAAAAGGGGACATGTAAATAATGCACATTTGGGTTAGTGGGTTGATGAGTTAAATATTCAATGGAGAGATTGCGGGCTAGCTAATTTTGAGTATTTTGACGTATCAGGCTTTTCGGTGAGTTTGACAGAGAAGAAGTGAGAGGTTAGTTTTAGTAAGAGAAAGAGAAAAGGAGAAAGGATCACTTTTAATAAACTGTTAAATAAATGAAATAGGAGAAAAAAATGATAAATGTAGAGAAATTAAAACTTCAATATATATTGATGAAAATGGCAAAAAAACATCAGTTATTATACCTTTTTCTGAATTTATTGAATTGCTTGAAGATTTAGAAGATTTAGCTATAGTTGCTGAAAGACGAGAAGAACCAACCATCTCACATGAGGACCTATTGAAAGAATTAAGAGAGGAAAGTCTTGTATAAAATAGAATGGAAGCACTCAGCCAGAAAAGAACTAAAGAAACTCAACAAAAATGATATTCCAACAGTAGAAGACTTATCACTAAATCCTTATCCTTTTGGGATTAGAAAGTTACAAGGTTGTGAATATTTTATCGTATTAGAGTAGAATTGTATATTCTGTTAAAAATGAAATATTGGTAATTGAGATTATTAGGATTGGACACCGTAAAGATATATATCGGTGTGCTTATGTCGGCAAGTGACCTTAAACGTTAGGAGAGAGAGACTATGTTAGTAAAAAATCAGTATTTTTGGCAAAATTTATTGAAAAGATATTGGAATTACGTTCCTCTAAAAAATATTCCATTAGAATTAGAGTTGTTTAGAATTTGTCTTGATGACTTAAAGGCAATGTCTCCATGTGAATGGTATGATTTTTTGTTAAATAAATATTTAGAAAAAATTAAAAAAATGGGGCCGGCCAGGGCGAGGCAAATAATGCCTAACTTTTGCTGTTAAATATATAATCTTCAAAGAATATATTAATCGTGTTAGAGGTAAATTTTGATCAATTTATTGAGTATATAAGAAAAATATTAATAAATATCCTATTCTTGTTTTATTTTTCAATTAAATAAAATATCCAATCTAAAATAAAAATGGAAACTTCAGGAATAGAAGAATTTGCTTTTTTAAAAGGATTAGTGAAACTTTTACGTCCTGCGAGGATTCTTGAAATTGGTACATCCATTGGATTAGGTACTTTAAATTTTGCTAGTGAAATGTCTCCAAAAACTGAAATTTGGACTATAGATATTGAAGATAAAAGATGTGATAAATTAAAAAATTTTTCAGGAGATGTAAAGATCAAATTTATAAAAGGAAGATCTCAAGATATTTTACCTCAATTTGTAAAAGAAAAAATAAAGTTTGATCTGATTTTTATTGATGGAGATCATCATTATAATTCAGTTAAAATAGACTGGAAATATTGTTCAAAACTTTCTGATGGGATAATTTTTCACGATGTTCTTCAATATAAAGGAGTTTATCGTGTAATAAAGGAAATTCAAAGATCCAATATGTGGAATGTGGTTATTTTAAAATATCCTCCTATTACTCTAATCGATTTAGAGAATAAAATAAATTATCAGTCAAATAGAGTACCGGGTATAGCAATAGTTACAAAAACTATAGAATTTAAAGACAAATCATTTTTAGATTTTGAGATACCATCAAAATATTCAAAAATAAAATTTAAAGAACGGAAAGATTTCTTTGTTAAGTGTAATAATATTGGACTTTTTAAAGACGATATGAATTTATATGATATAGAAATTTTGTTTCATGTAATTTGGAATTATAAACCTAAAGCAATTTATCATATAGGACATATAGGGACTTCAGCAACAATATTATTTATGGACTACCTTTTAAATAATGAGGCTGTTTTGTTTCTTTGGGATGTAAGTAATAATTTTTGGTATAGAAAAAAGAAAAACTTGCCGAAGGAACTTTTACCTGCCTTAAAACAAGTTAAAATTATTAGTGAAATAAATATTGAAAATAATAAAAAAATTTTCATATGGATAGATGAATGGTATACTAAATCTTTTTATGAAAAAGATTTAAAAAACATCATTACTAATATTGGACCTTACACCTTGATTGGAATCAGAGGTTTTAGTCCAACAGATAACCATCCATTAAAAATAAGTATAGGTAAATCTCAATGCATAAATCCTCGTGCACAAAATTTTGCTAAATGGTTAAAAGATAATTTAGAAATATTAGAATTAAAAACAGAACAAGCTTCTCCAGAAGCTGTATATGGCGATTATGTAAATGCGGGACATTGGATGTATATTTGGAAAAAGATATCTTAATTTTAAGTTATCATACAGGGGATTAGGTTTTATGAAATTTTGTGATTTTTTAAATTTAATAGGGATTAAAAATTTAAATAAAGAGCGTTTTGAAGATTGGAATTTATCTAAAAGAAAGCAAGAAATAATAGAGAAAATAAAGTCGAGTGAGAAAAATATAGTAATTTGGGGAGCATCTAGTGGAGGGAAAGGTGTATTAAAATTCATTCGAGACCTAGGTAGAGAACCTGATTATTTTGTAGATATAGATAAAAATAAACAAGGTAAGGTATTGGAGGGGATAAAAATATTTCCTCCATCCAATATAGGTGAAAATGATTTAGTGCTAATAGGAAGTATTTTTGAAGATGAAATATCACGTTTTTTAGAAGATATGAATGTTGAATATGTAAAAGATATTATTTATATTTTAAATTTTGAAACACCACTATTTAATTTTAGTATTTTAAACAATCACTTGGAAGAATTAAGTGCAGTTTTCAACTTGCTTTCAGACAAAGAGAGCAAAATGGTTTTCTCTTCTTATATAAAATACATTTTGACTACTTCTCCATTACATATACAACGATCTAAATACAAACAATATTTTCATCCTCTGGTAAGACCAGAAAAAGGGGATATAATAGTTGACGGTGGTGCTTTTAATGGAGATACTGCATGTGAATTTTTAACATATGAGCCACATATAAAAAAGATCTATTCTTTTGAGCCTGATAATGAAAATTTTTTAGAACTTGTGCATAATTGCAAAGACAAAAGAGTTGTTGCAATAAAAAAGGGACTCTGGAGCGAAAATAAAGAACTTACATTTAATTGCGGTCGCGGTTCAGGCAGTTATATTGGTGCTGGAAATAAAAACACGACAAAAATTCAAGCTGTCTCATTAGATAGCTTTTTTAAGGACAAAGCACTGCCCGATTTAATAAAATTGGATATAGAGGGCAGTGAATTGGAGGCATTAAAAGGCGCAAGAGAAATAATAAATAAAAAACAGCCAAAGCTTCAAATAAGTTTGTATCATGAGCCACCTCATCTTTTTAAGATACCACTTTTCTTAAAAGCAATAAATCCAAATTATAAATTTTATTTGGGACATCATTCTGGATTATTTATGGAATTGGTTTTATACGCGATTTAAATGAGTTAACATGATTAAATCTATTTTACTTTACTTAAAAATTTGTCTTGATTTTTGAGTAGTGAAAAAGAGAGATGCAAATAATTCACATTTGGTTTGTGAGTTTATTGGGTTAGAGGGTTGATGAGTTAAATACTTCAATGAAGAGATTGGGGCCAGCTAATTTTGAGTTTTTGACGCTTCAGGCTCTTCGGTGAGTTTGACAGAGAAGAGGTGAAAAGTTAGTTTTAGGAAAAGAAGGAGTTGAGGAGGCAGTATGATATAGCCTCAAAGGTAATATTGTCGCATTGTAAGAAGGCAGTGTTGCAAGAGTTGTGTGGATTGAGGGTGAAGGATGCTGAACTCATAGAGGTACGTCCCCCGGAAACAGCATCGCTAAGGAGGTCAGATTTTGTTTTAAAGGCCCTTTTTGAAGATGGGACAGAGAAAATGGTGTTACTGGAACTGATAACTGCATGGAAGAAATATTTGCCACTGAGGACACTGGAGACGAGATGTCGTCACTTGCTGGAAGAAGGGCTTGAGATAGTGACAATAATGATAGAATTAAGGCGATGTTATGGAGTAAAGGATTATTATCATGACAATGAGGTTGATTTCAGGTATAAGGTGGTAAAATTATATGAAATGGAAGCAAAAGAGGTTTTGAGAAAGGGAGTTAAATGTTTGTATCCCTTTGTGCCGTTGATGAAGGGAGGCAGTGAGTTGGTAGAAGAGGCAGAGAGGGGGCTATATAAGGGAGAAGAAAGTCGTGCATACAAGGCAGATATGTTGACAGGGATGACAATTATGGCTGGTTTAGTATCAGAAGAGATGGCATTAAAATTGTTACAAAGGAGGAGGGATATCATGATAGAATCAGCAGCGTATGAGTTAATAGGGCAGGAGAGGTATGAAGCTGGTATGCAGCAGGGATTGCAGCAGGGATTACAACAGGGATTGTTGTTGGATGCCCAGGAGATGTTAGTAAATGCCCTGGAGGAGCGGTTTGAGATAGTGCCGCAGGCCATAGTTAGAAAAATCAAGGGAATTGAGGATAGAGAAGTGATAAAGGGTTTGTTCAGATTGGCCCTGCGAAGTAATTCTTTGGAGGAGTTTGAGAGTAAATTGGAAAGGGCTATAAAGTGATGTGGTGAAGCAATTATCAGCTACATCAATTTTTCGGTGAGTTTGAGGATTGTCTTATCAGCGTGGTAGGTTAATACTAGTATATCCACAAGCAGGACACAACATGCACCCTTCTTGAAAAGTAATCTCTTCTCCACATTCTGGGCATACAGGTCTTTTCAAAGAGGACTCCATTTGAGAATTATTTCTATCTTTACTTTCATATAAAAAAAAGAGACATGCAAATAATATAACAGTGCCAGGCGAATAAAGCTTGATTTTTTTTAAAGGTTTATGGAGGCATAATATGCATTGTTTAAGTCCATGGATTGAGATGTCATTACATTGTTCTGGTTATGGAAAAGTTGGCTGCTGTGCTTTTAGTGGTATACCTTTTAAGTTTCAAGAACCTTATAACATATTAGACTTATGGAATAATATATATTTTCAAAAATTAAGATTTGCTATTGCGAATAAGCAATTAGATGATACAGGTTGTGAGCGATGTAAATGTGCTTTTAATGATGACCGAAATATAAATATTGATGATTGTAATAAAAGACAGATAGAAAATTATAAAAAAATAATGGACGAATATAAACATAATAAATTGATACTGGAAGGTTACCCTTTAATGTATCAATTTAATTTTAATTCTTCATGTAATTTAAAATGTATCATGTGCAACCAGGCTGATATAAGAGATATTCATGTGTTTGATGAAAAGTTATCTGCAGAATGTTTATTGAAAAATAAAGAGATACTTTCTCATGCAATTACAATCAGAATTTCAGGTGGGGAGCCGTTATGTTCTTCAGAATGTATAAAATTTATGAAAGCATTATGTACAGATGAAGATTTAGTAGATGTTGAATTAGATTTAACTACTAATGGATTAGTACTTGAGAAAGTTTTTGATTATTTTGTTCATAAAGATAAAATATCAATTTCTATAAGTATGGATGGCATTAGTAAAGTTTATGAATACATACGAAAAGGGGCAAAATGGGAAAAAATAAATTCTGTCATAGATAAATTAATCAATTTGAAACAAAAGTATAATAAAAAATGGAAGATCAGTTCTGTATTCATATTAATGAAATCCAATTTGCCTATTTTAGTAGATTATATCTTATATTGCCTTGAGAAAAAAATAGAACCTAAATTTCTACTTCTGAGTCCTACTAGGGATACATACCAGGAGGATCTAATTAACAATCCAACTCTACTTAATGAAGTAAAAAATTGGGAAATTATTATTAAAGACTCTATAGATATATTAAAACCTAAAATTTGCATCATAAGATAATGTTTAGCTTGACAATATAGTGAATTAATGGTATAAAGTGTTTCAAATAGGAAGTATGAAGGAGGCACTGATTCTATGCGTAGATTCCATGTTAAGTTCACTGAAAAAAATCTTACGGGCAACGCCGGACTGGTATTGCTGGGCCTGTTTGCTGACAAACTGAAGCTTCCCAAGATGCTTGAGCAACACATTACTATTAAGCGGGGAGCTACCGCACAGTATAAGGTTTCCGACATTATCATGATTTTGATGATGGCAGTGTTAGCTGGGGCTAAGCATATGAGCCATGTATTTATCCTAAGATCTGATTTAGCATTGAGGTCGCTTTTTAAATGGGAAAGGTTTCCTGACTATACTACCATAAATCGGGTTTTTAAGTTGTTTAATCCCCCACATTGCAATGAGCTCTCCGATGTAGAAACAAAAGTGCGCAAAAAGGTTTGGGGTAAAAAATGGTTTAGCCGCCTCACTTTAGATTTGGACTCTACAGTGCGTGGGGTGTATGGGAAACAGGAAGGTGCCGAGAAGGGTTACAACCCCAAGAAGCCAGGACAAAGGGGATATCATCCGCTACTTTGCTTTATTGCTGAGACGCGGGAATGTCTTCACAACTGGTTTAGAGCCGGAGATGCTTATTCAGCCAATGGTTGTGTAGAGTTTATGCAAGAGTGCTTTGCCAAGCTTCCAAGGAGAGTCTGGAAAATTATTGTACGTGCAGATTCCGCCTTTTTTAATGGAGAACTTTTAGACTACTTAGAAGAGGCTCATGCTTTGTACTTAATCAAGGTTAAGATGCGAGGACTCACTTCAGCTTTTAGAAGCTCAGAAGTGGCACAAGGTTAAAAATAGACCTGGCTATGAGAAGACCGAATTCACATACAAATGTGAAAGGTGGAAGCACCCCCGCCGGTTTGTGGCCGTACGTCAAGTAATAGAGAGCAAATTTAGTTGCTTTTTTTTCAGCGTTACAAAGACTGAGTATGATTATTTTTGTTATGTAACAAATATGAACCTGAGTCCCTGGGACGTCCACAGGTATTATTGCCAACGGGGGGCCAGTGAAAACTGGATTGAGTGGTGTAAGGGACAGATGGCCTCTGGAAGCATTTTGACACAGGATTTTTGGGCCAACTCCGCCATATTCCAGACCTGTATTCTGGCTTACAATCTACTGGTTTGGATGATGTGGCTCAACGATGAAGATGGTTTTAGAGAAGGGCCCAACACAATCCGCATGTTTCTAATCCATGTTCCAGCTCGGCTGATGCATGCGGGACGACAATGGTTCCTTCGATTATCGAGGGATTATTTTTTCAAAGAACGTTGGATAAAGATAGAAAATTCCATCCGGTCATTACAATTTGCTTAATCTTTTTTTGAGAGTATCCTCCAAAATAGGATTTTGCGTAAGTCCATGTGCAGTGGTGTGCCTTTACACACCCGTAAAGAGTGCCACTGACCGCAGCTTCTACCTGAAAAAGCCTTCCAAGTCACAATGAGGGAGACATATCCTTTAACATAACAGCTCCATATCTAGGTATCTCTGTCCAGAACAATCAGTTGCTTACGATTGAACTGTAATTGCAGATTTTAGCCCAAGTTTGTCAAAATAATAAGATTTTTATAAAAAATTTGGTTGATTTTGTGATGCAAAATGCTATAATCTGTTGGAATTATTGAATTAAATTTTTTAAAAACTGAATGTAGTGGTAGAAAAAATATTTCGCATCTTGACAAAGAAAAACCGATTTGATATAATCCTTACCTATGTTTATCCGCAAAGTTAGAAAAACCGATCCCAAATCTGGAAAAACTTATTTCTACCATCAATTAGTAGAATCTTACAGAACCCCTGATGGTCCCAGGCAGAAAACTATTTTAAACCTTGGAAAACTGGATCTGTCCAGGGAGGAGTTAAAATTTCTTGCTAATAGAATTGAGGAATTATTAAAAGGACAATTGTCGTTATTAAAAGTCCCTGAAAAAATTGAAAAACCTGCAAGACGCTTTGCAGGTTTAATAAGAAAAAAAGCTCTTCAAAAGAGTGAGGAGAAAACAAAACATGAGGCTCATTGGAAGATGGTTGATGTTGCTTCAGTAAAAAACGAAGATGTCAGATGTGTTGGAGCAGAAGTTGTAGGGGCCTGGGCATATGATAAACTTATGATTACAAAAATTTTAAAGGAAATAGGTTTTAATAGAAAGGATATAGATAGAGCAAAAGTTCTTATAGTTGGGAGTCTGATAAATTGTGGGAGTGAGAGGGAAATTCATAAATGGTTTCACCGGTTAAGTGGGCTTGATGAGGTAATGAATATTGATGCAAAAGTGGTATCGCTATCCAGTTTATATAGGACTCTGGACAAGCTGATAGCCAATAAAGAAGCTATAGAAGAGAAAGTGGTAAAAAGAGAAAGAGAACTTTTTGGTCTTGGAGAACAGCTTATTTTATATGATCTGACTAATACATATTTTGAGGGGAAGGTTACAAGCTCAGAATTGTCAAAGAGAGGTCTATCTAAGGAGAAACGAAATGATAGGCCATTAGTGACAGTAGGTATAATACTTGATGAAGATGGTTTTCCCAAGGCCAGCAGGATTTTTCCTGGTAATGTGTCGGAAGCCTCAACACTGGAGAAGATTTTAGATGATTTTTTTATAAATTCTCCAAGATCGCTTACAGGCAAGCTTACAGTAGTTATAGATGCAGGTATAGCCACGGAAGAGAATTTAAAACTAATCAGAGCCAAAGGACTTGATTATATATGTGTAGACAGACGACGAGTAAAAGAACTTCCCTCAGGTGAAGAAAGTATAGTTCATGAGAGTAATAGTGGCAAAGTATATGCGATCCGAGTAGAAGAGCCTGAAGAGGTATTTTTATATTGTAAAAGTAGCGGTAGGGCCAAAAAGGAAGAGGCAATAAAAAATCGTATTCAACTGCGCCTGGAAAAAGATTTACAAAGGCTCAAGCAATCTCTTACAAGAAAAGGAGGAATCAAAAGTTATCCGAAGGTACTGGAGAGGATAGGAAGAATAAAAGAGAAATACAGCAGTGTGTCGCAATTTTATGAGATTAAAGTAAAGGAAGAGAATGGCAAAGCAGTGGATATTTGCTGGAGAGTAAGAGATAAAGACAAACTTCATGTAAGATTTTCAGGAGCGTACAAACTTAGAACTTCCAGGACAGAGCTAAGTAATAAGGAATTATGGGAGATTTACAATCTTCTTTCAAATGTAGAAGCATCATTCAGGAGCCTAAAGAGTGAACTAAAATTAAGACCAATCTATCATAGAATAGATAAACGAATAACAGGTCATATTTTTTTAACCATATTAGCTTATCATCTGCTTTGTGTTATTCAAAGGAGATTGAGACAAAGAGGGATTTCAAAATTATGGGAAACAATAAGAAGAGAGTTAAGTACCATAATTAGAGTAACCACCACTATGATAACCCAGGAAGGTAAAACAATCCATCTGAGACAAATAACAGAATTAGAATCTTTTCAACTGGAGATATATAATGCCCTGGAACTTCCTTTAAAGCCTTTATCTAGCATTTTAAAAATTAATTGATAAATTTGTAGTGAAGAAAAAGATGATTGAATTCAATAATTACAATATCTTACAAAAAAAAGTGACAAACTTGGGTTAGGATAAAATCAAATTTATTGGTTTTGTTAGTTCATGGAAAGAACATTGGGGAAAAAAATGTGATGGTTTTCCCATATTTAGACCTGAGGAATTATTAAAGTTAAAACCAGAAGTTATTATTATAGCAGCTCAGCAGGTTTATAGGATTTCTATTTTAGAGAAAATAAAAACTATAGGATTAAAGGACGTGATAATTATATAAAAAAGAAAAATTTAAGTGGAAAATTCAGGAACAAGAGAAAAAAGAAGAAAAAGGTGACATTCAAATAATGCACATTTGGGGTTGTGAGTTTGTTGAGTTTATTGGGTTAGAGGGTTGACAAGTTAAATATTCAATGAAGAGATTGGGGGCAGCTAATTTTGAGTATTTTGACGCATCAGGCTCTTCGGTGAGTTTGACAGAGAAGAAGTGAGAGGTTAGTTTTAGTAAGAGAAAGAGAAAAGGAGAAAGGATCACTTTTAATAAACTGTTAAATAAATGAAATAGGAGAAAAAAATGATAAATGTAGAGAAATTAAAACTTCAATATATATTGATGAAAATGGCAAAAAAACATCAGTTATTATACCTTTTTCTGAATTTATTGAATTGCTTGAAGATTTAGAAGATTTAGCTATAGTTGCTGAAAGACGAGAAGAACCAACCATCTCACATGAGGACCTATTGAAAGAATTAAGAGAGGAAAGTCTTGTATAAAATAGAATGGAAGCACTCAGCCAGAAAAGAACTAAAGAAACTCAACAAAAATGATATTCCAGCAGTAGAAGACTTATCACTAAATCCTTATCCTTTTGGGACTAGAAAGTTACAAGGTTGTGAATATTTTATCGTATTAAAGTAGAATTGTATATTCTGTTAAAAATGAAATATTGGTAATTGAGATTATTAGGATTGGACACCGTAAAGATATATATCGGTGTGCTTATGTCGGCAAGTGACCTTAAACGTTAGGAGAGAGAGACTATGTTAGTAAAAAATCAGTATTTTTGGCAAAATTTATTGAAAAGATATTGGAATTACGTTCCTCAAAAAATATTCCATTAGAATTAGAGTTGTTTAGAATTTGTCTTGATGACTTAAAGGCAATGTCTCCATGTGAATGGTATGATTTTTTGTTAAATAAATATTTTTTATGGAAATATACAAATGGAAAAATTAGAAGCTATTTAACGAAACAGTTTGAAAGTGCTTATTTTAATAATAAGACTTCACTAGATAAAATTAAAAAAGAGATTCTTGTTATAGATCCTTTAGAAATCCGAGAATCTATTGCAACTGTACTTAAAATTAAGGGAATAGGAGTAGGTGGTGCTACAGGCTTATTAAGTTTAATATTTCCCAAATATTTTGGCACATTAGATCAATTCCTGGTTATTGCCTTACAAAATATAAGCAGTTCATTGCAGAATATTAATCCAAATAACTTAAACTTAGATGATGCTGTAAGATTAACAAAGATTTTAAGAAAAATATCTAGTAGTTTAAATAATACAATAATTATTAATTGTTTTCGTGTGATTAGAATGAATAAGATGGGAGAATATTGTATTGAGATTTTTGCTAGTAATCAGCAAAAATTTGAAAGTTCCCTTCTTAAGTTGTTAGGTTGGTTGTTAAATCAAAAAGGACAAGTACCGAGTAAAAAGACTTTACTTTAGAAGAGGAGGCACCTTAAAGTTACCCCAATGGTTTATAGAAGTATGTAAAGCGCTTGAAATTCAAATTATTTTTATTGATGAAGATCTAGAACAGATTGATGGAATAGTAACTAGCTGGACTCCCAGAGCTATAGATATGGCTCTATGGGTGTTACGACATTTAGATAAAGATGAGGTAAACAAACTGTTACATGAATACAATGATGACAAAGTTATAGATATAGATAATTTTGAAATATGAAGTTACATTTTAGAAAAAATTAAAAAAATGGGGCCGGCCAGGGCGAGGCAAATAATGCCTAACTTTTGCTGTTAAATATACAATCTTCAACGAAAAGTAGCGCTAAAGATAGGAAAAAAACTTTTATTATTACTCGGTTAATAAAGAAGTTAAAAAATTTCTTCATGAACTAGCTCTTGTTTGGGGGATTGTAATAAGCTGTATATGACTTTGAATATAAAAATGTTGAGGATGAAATATAGAGTCATATAACAACGTAAGCGAGACATTTTAAGGAGCAACTTTTTTATGAAAAAAAATACTTTTGAATTAAAGGAACTAATACTTGAAAATAAGGAAATTAAAAAAGCTTATTATAAAAAAAAATATTTTGATTTTGTATGTAATTTGAGAGAATGGTGTTACGAGCATAGTTGTATTGCTTCAAAAAAAGTGAGAGATAAGTTCAGCCTTCCCGACGTTGAGGTAATAGAGATTGATCGTGCAGATATAACGGCAACACTCTATAAAAATTTTAAAACAGGTTCTCTTTGTGGAGGAACTGCTTGGTTTTTGACACAAGTCTATAATCTTTTTGAATTAAAGGCTACTACATACAATTTTGGTTTAACTTCTATAGGTCTTACACATGTCGTTACTATTGTTAAGGTCCCTGATGTAGAAATTTATTCTATTCAAGATGCTTATTTTAATGTTTATTATATCTATAATGATAATCCTGCAAATTTCTTAGAATTAATGAGATATACTAAATTAGATAAATGGGGCATAGTTCGTGGAAGAAAAAAATATAGATATGCTTTAATATGTCCTAGTGAAGAATTCTCTTATTTAATAAAGAAAAAAATTGAGTTTACTTGGAAAAATGCGGAAAAATGGTTTGACAATATGGTTAATAAATATAAATTATCTATAACCAATTTTTTTGAACTAATTTTCATGCCATTAAATTACAGTCCTATTTCAGAAGTAAAAGAAAGAACTATTATTAATTATTTGAAAAAACTTTCAAATAAATACAACACTAATTTGAAATTTGGCATTCAATTTATGGACCTTAAATCCCTAGCACAATCTTTTTCTAAGGAGATTGAACAGTTAAAATTGAAAAAAATAGAAACAGTTACTTTATATGGTTATAAAGGCTATGGCCAAATTTTATTAAAGTGTTTAAAGAATTATTTTCATTTTCATATTACAATAGTGGATGGAAATAAAAATTTACAAGGACATCATTTTTCAGGAGTATTGATACGTCCTGTTGAAGATTTATCTGTTTTAAAATCTGATTTAATAATAATATGTTCTATTGCTCACGAAGCAACAATGATAGAAAATGTAAAAAGATTTCGTAGAGACCAAGAATTTCAGTTAATTACAATAAAGAAATTATTAAAAGACCAAATTCACCTTGTTGATTTAGTGTAAGGGGAAGGTTGTGGCAATAATTTTGTGTAAAAAATTTTATTAATAGGAGATGGTTTAAAAGTATATATGAAAATACTCTCCAAAGTGTTTGGAATTGATAAAAGGGACATGCAAATAATGCACATTTGGGATTGTGAGTTTATTGGGTTAGAGGGTTGACAAGTTAAATATTCAATGGAAAGATTGCGGGCCAGCTAATTTTGAGTATTTTGACGTATCAGGCTTTTCGGTGAGTTTGACATAGAAGAAGTGAGAGGTTAATTTTATGTAAAGAAGGAGAAAACGAGAAAGGATTACTTTTATAGTATCCTTCAGAACTTGATATAATAGGAACGATTTGATATAATGAATATTTATGAAAGGGGAACGTATTAAGGTTAAAAATGCAGAAGAGCTAAAGGAAAAATTAAAGGGTGAGAAGAAAGACAATATTTTGGTAAAACTTATTTTTCTAAATCTTATAAGAGAAGGGATAGATTTTGAAAAGGCGTGTAGCGGTTGTGGGATAGCCCAATCGACAGGATACTTATGGATAAGGGAATGGAACCAAGAGGGTTATAAAGGGATAAAAGGTAAAGGAAGAGGAAAAGGGGGAGGAAGGCCAAGTAGGCTATCAGAGGAAGATTTAAAAAAGCTTAAGGAATTACTTAAAAAGAGAGCTTATTGGACTACAAAAGAAGTAAGGGCATTGATAAAAGATACTTTTGATATAGAATACTCCCAAGACCATGTAGTAAGGATATTGAGAGATAAGCTTAAGATGCATTTTTCTAAACCATATCCGATGGATTATAGGAAACCAAAAGATGGAGAGAAGATATTAGAGAATCAACTTCAACTTACTTTTTCTCTGTTAAAGGAGAAAGGATTTAAAGAAGAGGAGATAGCAATAGGTTTTATAGATGAAACAAGTCCGCAGAACACCGCCAATACAGTAAGGGTATGGAGTTTTGAGAAGACAAGAATTATAAAAAATACAACAAAGTTCAAGACAAACACAATAGGTTTTTATGCTATAAAAGGAGAAAGTGTAAAATCATTTTTAGAAGATTCAAAAGGCTTATCAATAGCTAAGTTTTTAGAAAAGATAAGAGAAGTAAATAAGAGATATAAAGCGATAGTAGCAATAATAGATAATTTTTCATCCCATAAGAGTAAAGTAGTAAGAGAGAAGGCATCTGAGTTAGATATTTATCTAGTCTATCTTCCCCCTTATTCACCAGAGTTAAATCCTATTGAGTATATCTGGAAAAGTATAAAAAGAGTGCTTTCATTAGTTTTTGTAAAAGATATAAAAGAGATGAAGGAGGTTATATCAGAAGCAGGGAATAGGTTATGTAAAAAACTAAGTTTTGCTAAAAGTTGGATAGAAAAATTTTTAAAGGGCACCCCATATTATATGAAATTGTGCGGATAACTATAATGTTATGTTTAAACTCAGTCCTCACTCCACAACCTCCCAATATCCGCCCTTATCAGGGCCTACTCTCTTAATCTCCCGACTTTGACAGTTAGAGTAGGAAATTAGTGGAATTTGGGGGTATTTTTTTATAAAAGTTTAATCAGATCAGTTACATATATTTTTTATCAAAAAATTTTGTAGTCCTAACTTTACAATATTAATACTTTTTTATTGACTAAAAATAAAGAATTTATTAACATATCTATGCAGTCTAACTAAAGGGGGGAGTATGTTCCTTAAAGTTTCTAAGGTCAAAGGCTATGAATATGTTCGCATTGTTTATTCTTATAGAACTGAAGATAATAAAGTTAGACATAAAACCGTGGCTAATCTCGGTAGGGCCGACAAGCTCCATCTTATGTTTCCTGCTTTTGAAAAATTGTTCGAACTCTATGCCCAAAATGTTTTTACTTCTATTGATAAAATTAACACTCAAGAGGCTTGTATTAAAAATTATTCTTATATTATTATTAAAGAAATCTGGAATAAATATAAATTGGGTAATTTTTTTTCGAGTCTATTAAAAAAAAGAAGAGTTGCTTTTGATTTTGTAAAAACGGTTTTTACTTTGGTGATAAACAGATTGTTAGTAAGCGAGTTATCTAAGTTAGGGTATTTTAATAATAAAGATATGTTTTTATATCTTAATGAAGAATTATCTCTTCAGGATTTATACAAAACTTTAGATATGTTAGAAGAATGCAAAGAGGAATTAGAAGAATATTTATTTCACAGGAGTTTAAAATTAATAGATAGGGAATTAAAAGTATGTTTTTTTGATGTAACTACATTATATTTTGAGAGTAAAAAAGAAGATGAATTAAGGAAATATGGTTTAAGTAAAGATCATAAAAATAATGAAGTTCAGATAGTTCTCTCATTATTGATAGATTCTGATGGATTTCCTATAAGTTTTGATATATATGAAGGAAATAAAGCAGAAAGTAAGACGTTGTTGGACAGTCTTGATAGGCTAAAAAAGAAGTATAAATTAGAAAAAATAATCGTAGTTGCCGATAGGGGTATAAGTAATTCTTTGAATTTAAAGGAGATTAAAAAAAGGGGATATGAATATATAGTAGGATATAAGTTCAAAAATACTAAAATCCAAGATAAAATATTAGATAAAGAAGGATATGAAGTTATAACATATAATGAGAAAGAAGGAGTCTATGCATATAAGGAATTTGAGGTCCTAGAAAAAAGAAAGGTAAAGACTTCAAAAAGTTATCAAGAGATTGAATTAAATCATAAAATAGTAGCTACATATTCAGATAAAAGGACATTAAAAGACAAAAAAGAAAGAGATAAATTAATTAATAAAGTTATAAAAAAGCTTCAAAAAAATAAAATAAAAGGTAAAGAAAAATATATAGAAAAATATTGTGATGGTGGCAAAGTTAGATATAGATTAAATTTAAAGAAAATAGAAGAAGATAAAAAATATGACGGATATTATACTTTGGCGTGTTCAGATGTTAATATGCCAGCACTAAAAGTGATAAAAATCCATAAGCAAATATATAACGTTGAAAGTGCTTTTAGAGAATTAAAGACTGATTTGAATATAAGGCCTATTTATCATTACACTCCTAAAAGGATAAAAGGTCATATTATAGTCTCGTTTTTAGCCTATTTTTTATTAAAACATATAGAACATAGATTAAAATACAATAAAAAAACTCAGGACATGGTAATTACTTCAGCTGGTATAATAAATGCTTTAAAAGAGATAAATGCAATAGAAACAGACATAAATGGTAAGAAATATTATCTCAAAACCAAACATAATAAATTGGCAAGTAAGATGTTTGAAATTTTTAAAATAAAAAATATGAAACACATAATGTCTGAAGAGGAAATGAAAAAATATCTCTTTCCATCACTCTAAAGGTTTGTAGGTAAAATTCCCTCATTTTTAAAATTATAACATGCTAATATAATTGATTTTTAAACTTTTTAACTATCAAAGTCGGGTAAAAGAGATGAAGGAGGTTATATCAGAAGCAGGGAATAGGTTATGTAAAAAACTAAGTTTTGCTAAAAGTTGGATAGAAAAATTTTTAAAGGGCACCCCATATTATATGAAATTGTGCGGATAACTATAATGTTATGTTTAAACTCAGTCCTCACTCCACAACCTCCCAATATCCGCCCTTATCAGGGCCTACTCTCTTAATCTTTCTGTCCTCTTTTAACTTTTTAATATCCCTTTTTATTGTCTTTTCATTAACTTTTAAAATTCTTGAAATTTCTTTAATTGTGATTTTAGGATTATTTTTCATCAATCTTATTATGTTATCTGGTCTACTTTCTGGGACATTTTCTGGGACATTTTCTGGGACATTTTCTATTGTTTCCCTTTTTAAAGTCACTCTAAAACCATCTCCTTCATCTTCAAATATAACATTATCGCCAAGAATACGCCTAATTTTGTTAATACCAGAGCCAATCTTTTCAACCAATCCCATTCTATAAACAAGATCAGCCAGAAGAGGATTTCTTGTTATGCTTTTTTTCCCAAGAAGTTCTTTTTCAAACAGCAATCCACCAGGATTTGATACTTCAACCCTATCTTTGAAAATCTCTATTAAAATTCTCCCCTCACTGAAATAGTCTCTATGTACCATTGCATTTAAAACAATTTCTCTTAAAACTTCTTCTGAAAATTCTGGAATATCATAGCGTTTTAAACCTTTGATTATGGATTTTACTCTTAAATTTCTTAATAAAAATTTTATTATTCCAGCAAGATTTGTTATAAAATCCTCCTCAAAATCCTGTCTATCAAGGATGTCAATTCTTTCATAGCCTTGATACAAAACAGCAGTTATAACTGAATTTAGAAAAAATTTTCTAATTGATTTTGCAAAAAACAAGACACCTGCGTTGGTTAGCACACCATCTTCAAGTAAGTTAAGGTTTTTTAAATATGTTCTATGCCAAGACTTTTATCAATTCTGGCATTTTCCACAAATCCACTAAATGCTTTATCATTAAAGTCTTCAATTAAATTAAATTCATGATTTAACTTTCTATCAAATCTTATCAGGTTGGTTTTTTGGAAAAAATTTCTTATTTCGTCCCTTGAAAGTTGTTGAGAATTTGCTCCCTGTCTTAAATAACATCTGCCATTTACAAAATATGGTTTTTCTTTCCCTTCAGGAACATAAATAACTGTTAAATTTTTTATTTGTTCAACATTAACAATTAATGATGGTTCAAGATTTCTTGCATAATTTTGTATTTTTGATTTTATGTTGTTTGTTAATTTAAAACCAACAATTTCACCTGTTTTATCCCTAACACCAAGTATTATCTTACCACCAGAAGAATTGGCAAAAGCACAAATATCTTTTGCAATGGAATCACTTATTTTTTCTTTAAATTCAATTGTATAACCTTCTCCTATTTTGATAATTTCAACAATATCCGAATACATCATACTTCAAACCCCATAATTTTCAAAGAAGAGTATTATTCTTCTGGCACATTTCCGCTTTTTCAATTAGTTTAATTTCTGAAACAGCAGGAGTATTTCTTTATTTAGATACTTAATTATTTTGTAAAACAAGCTTTATATCCTCGTATTTACGTTTCCATTCCTTATAGGCTATTTCATATCCTTCCCATAAAATAAAATCGTCCCACCATTCAAAATTTTCTTCTTTGCTTTCTAACTCTTTTTTAAATTCATCTAAAGTTTTCCTGTATTTTTCTTCAAATTGTTTGCATTTTGAGCGATAAAATTCAACTTTAGTAAGAGCTTTATCCAACAGAAAAAAAAGAATTTCTTTATCTTGAAGATCTTTAACCGCAGTTTTAGGTATCTTTATAGTTATGCTTTCCAATTGCATAAAGGTTCCCCTTTACTGATTTTATACATCTCTTACTTCAAACATCCTTTTTAAAAAACTCTTCTCATGAAGGGAAAATATATTTTCTTTATTTTCTTGATATAATGTAAAATTTTGTTACCCTCCTCTTTCTTTAACCTCTACCACATAAGTTAAATCCTTGCCATCATCTGCTAAATTTTCAACTCCACTACTTAAAATAATTCTCACTTTATCTGTTTCTATATATCTATCGTGGTATTGAGAATCATTAAATGGTGGTCCCTTTACTGTCCATTCAGAGTGTAATTCTTGCAATTCTCTTTTTTTCTCTCCAGAAATACTTTTTTCTGAATTCCTTTCACCACAAGTAGTTAATATAGTTATTTTTATGTTCTTTTTAGGAAAAATTTGCTCAAAAATTTTCTTACATTTAGCCCAGCATCTATCCCTTGCCAAATATTTATCAACAATCCTTATATGTTTTGCGTCTTCCAAAAGAGCTTTAATATGTTCTCTAGCTTTTTTTCTACAATGATTAGCCTTATATGTGGCGGTAAAATTAGTTTTTATTTCATCTGATATTATATTAACCGTAACAAAAGGCTTATTTTCATCTCTGCCTGTAAGCATAAGTTTTAGCCGAGTCATTTTCACCAAGTCTTCTTCAGAAATTTTTCCAACAGGGGACATTAAAGGATCACTTCCTATTTGTTTGCTTATAATACCTATGTCGCTTGAATGAATTGGTAATTGATTTAATTGGTTTTCAGAAACCAGGAATGGATGAATATATTTAAAAAGTTTTCTTATTTTTTCTTTATCAAAAGAATTACCATACCTATATTCCCAATAATGCCTGACGAGTTCATTACTTAAAGCCAGGTAACTCACTCTATTTCCCCCTATTTATTTCGTATATCTCTTTTAGAGTTGCATCATAAAAACCTTCAGGAAAACCCGAATCACCACTTTCTCTTTTAAAAAAACCTCCCTGTGTTATTTCGATTTTTTCAAAACATTTATCTTTAAGACCTTTATAAAATAAAATTACATCGTTAGAAGAGAGAGTTTCTTTGAAAACTTCATACCTTATTCTATTAAGAATGTGGTCATTATGAGTTTCTATAACAAGTTGAATACCTTTAGAAGCAATAAAGGCAAAAAATTCACCCAACATCGCCTGGGATTTTGGATGAAGATGAATTTCTGGATTTTCTATGAGGATAATATTATCCTTTTTTGCTGATAAACACGCTATCAAAATAGCTACTAGATAACTTACACCAATACCGATATTTTCAGGAGAAAATTCAAATCCTTCTTCAGTTTTGTAAAAAGATTGTACTAAGTTAGAAGATATTTTTTCTGTATAAAATTCTAAGTTGAACCCTATGATTCTTTTTAACCAATAATTTACTTGTGTTTCCAAGGTATAACTTGAAGAATCTTTAATAAGTTCTTTCTCTATTGGCTTTCTTTTATGTATCTCAAAATAACTCGGAACATATTGTCCATAAATTCCAAAATTTTTTATATCAATTAAAGGATTTTGTTTTTGAGGTCTTACTCTATCTGCATTTAGGTAAAACAGATTATAGCCATAGGATAATTGGTTAGGAAACTTAAACTTTTCAATATGCTGTGCTAGTTTCTCTTCTTCTTGGGAAAATGTAACATCTATTTCTTCATCATTATCAAATTCTGCTTTTAAACAGAATTCCTTGGCATTCTGTAATTTGTTTGTTAATTCAGTTATGTTCCCCAAAGAGTGAAGATATTGTAGAATTTCATGAGCGAAAGGAGTCGAAATTGCAGGATTATGTCCTAAAAATAATATCGCTTGTATGACAGAAGACTTTCCACTGGAATTTTCCCCGGTTAAGATAGTTAAATTTCTAAATTCCATATCTTCTTCAAACAAGCACTTAAAATTTTTAATAATAAGTCTTTTTAGCATATCTCCTCCAAAATTGTATCCATTTTAGAAAAACGTATTTTTACACTTGGTGTACTATCAACTTTTTCTGTTAGGGCATGTAAGAAATCTTTATCTTTAAAAAGATTTTTTATTTTTTCTTTTACAATCTCTTCTTTTTCTTTTACACACGCATGACTCATTAGATAACTCAAACTCTCAAATAATGCCATATTTATTGGTCTTTTTCTGCCACTGCTGGGTATCCTAAAAGCATTTTCCCCTAAAATTTCGTAGGAATTTTTCATTGCTTGAATAAATATTTTTTTTATTTCTTCAATTTTATTATTTTGCATTTCGTTTATTTGTTCCATCACTTCCTTTAAAAAATCGTCAATATCGCTCTTATATTCGTAATTGATTTTTCCTTTTTTCCATAAATAAAAAGAAATAAACCGAAGAATTAAATATCTATCTTTCATTCTTTTTGAACTAATAGAATAACCAGTAGCTTTTTTAAAATATTCCACTTCTGCTAATTCTTTTAATAGGATGGTTGATTTTCCCTGATATAAAGCATTTCTCATTTCCTGCTTATTTAAAACTGTACCTCCTCTATTTATTCTATCAAATATATCAAGTCTAACCCTTTCTGGAGTTTGTGGTTTTATCACATATATAGTAATTTGATAATCTTCCAATCTTGCCTGGTATTGTGGCTCCAGATCTTTAAATTTTTTGCCTTTTAAAAATAAAAGGATAGGTGCAGAAGTTATTGAAAATGTATTATTTAAATACTCAAATAAAGCTGTAATCCTCTGTTTACCATCAACTACATGTAAATTCCCTTCTTTATCTTCAGCAAAATACATTACAGGGAGAGGTATACCCATTATAATAGATTCTATTAGTTCTGACTTTTGCTTTTTAGTCCATACATCCTCTCTTTGAAATTCTGGATCTAAAATTAGAGTTTTTCTTTGTTCATATTGTCTTTTTAACTCATAAACTGAATATGTATCTTTATTAACTTTTACATCTGTTGGATAAATATTTTTACCTTTCTCCAATTCTTTGCCCGCATCTAAGGTATCTTCGCCTTCAAAATCCATAACTTTTTTTGCCATACTTATTCTCCTGATTTCAGTAATTATTCGTACCCCACGTATCTGATCCCCTGTGTGTACTCTTAATCCCAAAAGGTAATCAAAGGTCTCTATAAAATCCACTTTAACCAGGCGGGTATCGTCAACAGAAGGCTTTGTCAATCTCTTCAGGAGTGCAAGGGGCGAATAATAACTTATAGGAATGGAACCATATCTGCCGTCCCCTCTAACTTGAGGTGGAAATTTTTCTGTTCACTGTTCACTCTATAATACCTGCTCTTACAATTTAAGTTGTTTTAATTTTTCCTCAAATTCCTGTATGGAGTCTACTCTAATAGCCAGTTTATGCAGAGTCTTTAAAACATCCCTGTCCGCAATACTTCTAATTTTAACAGACAATTCTGGTTCAAGGAGTCCAAATCTCTCTATCAAGGCCTCGAGAACCATTTCTTGAGCATCTAAGACCATGCCTTTAATCATCCCTTGCTCTTCTCCTTGTTTCTGCCCCTCTAATAGCCCTTCGATACGGCCTTGTTCTATCCATTTTTCTGCAAGTGTTGGCATAATGTCTGCCTCCTTTTTTATTTGCTTTATTGCTTCTGTTATATCTTTTTCTTCTATTTTATCACTAGCACTGGCTATATAGGAGAGAAGTGTTTCTAAATATTGAAGAGGTGTATTGCTCTCACCAAGGTCTTTAAAAAGACTAAAAATTCGCTTTAGATGTTTCCCTGGTTCAGGTGTTGTAAGATATTTTAGTGCCATTAAAGTGGCTTTTAATATCACTCTCCCCTTGATCTCTTCATCTGATAGAGTAGACAAGTCATAAAGTAAATAATTAAATTCAGGTATATATTTATTTAGCTCTGTTTCTATTTCTCCAAAAAGATAGGAAAAATTTGTTTTAATCATCCATCTCCTATGTCCATTATAAATCACAAGAGGAATAATAACTGGAAGGATAGGCTCATGGTGTTGTTTAAGATAAAGGTCCCAGATCTTCACCATATAACGCAAAAGTTGTAGACCAGTAAATCTTTGTGGAGTGCTTTTGTGCTCAAAAAGCAAATAAATAAAACCAGGTCTGGAGCTTAGCTGGACTTCATACAAAAGATCAGAAAAATGTTCTTTTAATTCTTCATCTACAAAGGAATCCTTGACAAGACTAAGGGAATCAAAATCAATTAATCTGCAAATATCTTGAGGTAGATAATTTCTTAAAAAATCTTCAGCCTGCTCTTTATGAGAAAAGACTTCCTTAACAAATGCATCATGGGGATTTTGAATATACCTTTTGTCCATAAATTTTTTGATAAAACACCTTTGAAAAGATGGCAAGGGGAGTTTTGTTTGATCTTCTTACTTGAGAGGGAAATTTTTCTGTTCACTGATCACTGCTCACTCTTTATTTGCCTGGCACTTTTTCGCTTTATATCCGAATACATCATACTTCAAACCCCATAATTTTCAAAGAAGAGTATTATTCTTCTGGCACATTTCCGCTTATATACTGTTCACTCTTTATCTGCCTGGCATTTTCGCTCGTTCAGCCTGCTCTTTATGAGAAAAGACTTCCTTAACAAATGCATCATGGGGATTTTGAAAATACGAGAGTGTTTACATTTAGATAGAAATATAATATAAGTTATCCCAACCAAAATAATGGGAGGGAGAAAATGGTTGTATGCAAGCATTGTAATTCAACGCAAGTCGTCAAAAATGGTTTTGTTCGTAAAAAACAGCGGTATCTCTGCAAGAACTGTTCACGAACTTTTGTGATAGGAGATGCAAGGAGAAAAGAATCTCTGAAAGTAAAAAAAGCTCTTGCAGTTATTCTTTATTCTCTTGGTAAAGCATCATTTGGCTTTTTAGCTAAATTATTTGGAGTTTCTCGTTCATTGACTTACCGATGGATAAAAGAGGAAGCCGAATCACTTCCAGAACCAGTTATATCTAATGAGATAAAAGAAATAGAATTTGATGAGATGTGGCATTTTATCCAGTCAAAAAAAACAAAATATGGATTATCAAGGCGTTGGATCGTAGCAGAGGGCGAACTATTGCCTGGGTTATTGGCAATCGTGATGCTTCAACCTTCAGACGGTTATACAAAAAACTTGAACAATTGAAGGACTGTGTTTTTTATACAGATGATTGGGAAGCTTTTAAGAAGGTATTGCCGCGAGAGCGCCATATAATAGGAAAAAGAGGAACAGTGACAATAGAAAGAGATAATAGCAATACAAGACATCATCTTGGACGAATGACACGTAGGACGAAAGTTGTATCTAAAAAGGAAGAAATGGTTCATGCATCAATGAAATTATGGCATGCATTAACTGATCCTGAAATTTTTGCCCAATATCAGCAAAGATTTTTATCTATCTTTAGGTGAACACTCTCGAAAATACTTTTTGTCCATAAATTTTTTGATAAAACACCTTTGAAAAGATGGCAAGGGGAGTTTTGTTTGATCTTCTTACTTGAGTTGAAAATTTTTTTGTTCACTGTTCACTGATCACGGTTCATTCTTTATCTGCCTGGCACCTTTTCGCTTTTTTTTCGCAGAGGGATAGGATAAGAGCAGAGGGGGATTTGTGAAAGATAAGGAAGGCCTGCAGTAGCGATTATATAATGTGAATTAAATTCGAGTACTTTGGAGTCCAGGTTTTAGGAAATAGTTCAATTTTCAAACGGATCTCAAAGATGGAGTTTTAGCCCATTGTTTTTTACAAAGTAATCTTCTGTTATTTCTGAAGGAGACATGGGTTTTCCTAAATAATATCCCTGAATATAATCACACCCTTTGGCTTTTAGAAACTCTAACTGTTCTTCTGTCTCAACTCCTTCTGCAAGAACTTTTAGGTTCAGACTGTGTCCAAGATTTATGATGGTTTCTATAATGATCTCATCCTGTCTTGATTTGCCAATTTTTTGCACAAAGGAAAGATCAATTTTAAGCACATCAATTGGAAATTGAGATAAATATGCTAGAGAAGAATATCCTGTTCCAAAATCATCAATAGCAATAGAAAAGCCCATAAACTTTATATCCTGAAGCATCTTTAAAGAAAATTCGTTGTTTTCCATCAAAATCCTTTCAGTAATTTCTAATTCTAACTGATGAGGCTTTATCTTATGAAAAATAACAGCTTCTTTTAAAGAATTCAAAAAATCCGGGCTTTTAAAATCAAGTGCAGATATATTTACAGCCACTTTAAAATCATCTCGACCTGTTATGCTATTCCAAAGACTTATCTGTTCACACACCTTTTTGATAACAAATCTCGTAATGTTTATTATAAGTCCACTATCTTCTGCTATCGGGATAAACTCAGAAGGAGGTATAAATTTGTTTAATTTAGAGCAATACCACCTGATAAGTGCTTCAAATTGAACTAATTTAAGATCATCCACTCTGAATACAGGCTGATAGTTAACAGAAAACTCTTCTTTTTCAATCGCAGACTTAAGAAGCTCCTCCAAACTTACTCTTTTCTTTATCTTTTCTTCTATTGTTTTATCAAATACCACACATTCATCAAGCTTTTCTCTTTTTGCTACACTTAAAGCCATTTCACTGTGTTCCAAAAGCTTGGAAATTTTGTCTGTAACATCAGGATATATTGACCCACCAACATGACATCCCAACTCCACCACCCTCCCTTTTACTTTTATCTTTTGAGTAAGTCCTTGTTTAAACCTAGAAGAGATTTTAAAATATTCCTTTAAAGATAAATCTTCACATATAAAAATTCCAAATTTGTCTATCTCCAGTCTAAAAGCAAAATCTTCTTTTCTCAAAAGGGACTTTATAATGCCTCCAACCTCTTTTAATATTGCATTACCAAATTCATGTCCCCAATAAAAATTCAACAAAGAAAAGCTTTTCAGATCAAGCAATATCAAAGCAACTTTATTTGGCAAATCAGGTTTTGTAGAAAACTCGTTCAACAGTTCAATAAGATAGTTTTTGTTATAAAGCCCTGTTAACTCATCAAAATAAGCCAGTTTTTTTATCTTTGATTCTGCCTCTTTTAAATGAGTTATATCTGTTATTGAAGCCAATCTCATTTTTTGGCCTCTGTAATCTAAATTTATCGACCTTATAATCACATAACGAATGTCTCCTTCTTTGGTCAAAAATTTTGACTCATAAGTTGAGGCTTTTTTCTTCCCCTTTTCAAACTCAATCCTTATTTTTTTCAATTTTTCTTTTTCTTCAGGATGGAAGACATCATCAATCATCATGCTATAAATTTCTTCTTTTGAATATCCTGTTAATTTTAAAAAGTAATCATTTACCAGATGGTACTTGTTAAAGTTATGAATGATTATACCAGCATTTACGATGTTAAATAAGTTAAAAAACAGGTCTCTTTCGTACTTTAATTCTTCAAAAAGCCTGGTTATAACATTATTTAAGACTATAAGTTCTTTATCTTCAACTTCAGGAAGGGTTATCTTAGAATTCTTCTGTAGATCAATTTTTGATATAACAGAAGAAAGCTCTTCTATCTTTTTTACCCATATAGACTTTATAGTTAGATAGATAAGAATTAGAAAAACTGCTGCTCCTAAAATGTTAATAAAAGTAGTAGCATAAATAGCAAAAGTTGTGAGTTTAAGGATAAGAGATGTAAAAGAGCAATTTAAAACAAAAAAGGATTCATTTGAAAATACCAGATCTAATAGGACCTTCCCGCTGAGTTTTTTTACATAAACAGAAACATTACCTAAAGGTGTGGTAAAAACCTTTGACTTCAAAGCTTTTTCTCCAGGCTTTTTAAAGGAGAGAAAAAATTTCATTTCTGGAAAGCTTCTGGCTATATTACTAATAGAAAATTGCTTTGCAACAAGGACTTTTCCAACAGCTGGACCTTGTCCACTGGACATCAAAACAGGGTAAAGGGCATACAAATAAACAACTTTATTTAATCTAAAATAACCTGTTTTTTTCCCAGAAGATAAAACTCGCTTAAAGAAAGATTTTAATTGTGGAGGAATTTCCTCTAAAGTGTATTCTAAACCCTTCTCTTTGTCGTATCCCCTTCCAAAAAAGAAGTTATTTGATTTATCAAAAAATAAGAAGAAGTTCAGTTTTAGATCTTCTAAAGTTGGCCCTCCAAAGTTAGATTTTATATATTCTGGATTTTTTGTTTTCAAAAAATTATAAGTATCATCCCACTTGCCCCAGTCTTTTGCTATTTTTAATAGGTAATTAACTTTGTTAGAAAGACAATTTAAAATATACTTTGAACGAATTATTCCATCAGCCTTTAAAATCTTTTTGGAATAATAGTTAACTAAAAAATAATTGGAAAGATAAGCTAATGGAAGAATCATGAGCAAAATTATCAGAAATAGAATCGTTATTCTTTGAGATAAAGATTTTCCTTTTAAAAACTTCATAATTGAAATATTTGTTCAAAACTTGATTATGCTTTTTCTATAATAGAGGGGAATTCATGTCAATAATTGAGACGCATTGTAGCACTCCCTATAATGAGAAATGTTAATTGTAATTTTTAAAGGCTCAGATCTCTAAAATGTCTGAACAGAGCCAAAGAGAGATGTCATGACTACCTCTACAATTTATCCCTTGGTCGTAGGGGCAAAGGAAACTGATCAGGGAATGATGACTTATCTAAAGTTTTATGGAGAGCGCATTTGGATTCCCATTATGATATTTTATCTCAAGGGTGGTGATAAAAATATACTTGTGGATACAGGGTTTGAAGACTTTGTTGTGCCCGATGAGCTGAAAGAAAAATACGGCGGAGACATCCTTTAAACCTGCCCTGTATAAAAGGGCCTTTTCTATAATTTTTTCATTTTTCAAATCTTTTATTTCTGAATAAGGCAAAATCAAAGCAAGTTCTAAAAAATTTACTTTATTTTTTGGATATCCAAGGGAAAGCATTATTTCCCTATAAAGTGCCTCGTCATGTGGGGAGATTTTAAGGAGATTTTGCATTTTCTGTTTTTTAAGTTGAAGCTACTTGTCGCCTAGGTGGGTCAAGTTTATAAAAGGCATTTCGTATTTATAATTCAAAAAATGTCATAATTTCTGTTTTTAAATCTAAAAAATTTGTAAAACCAATATTAAAAGCCCCACAATTTTTTATAGCTGATGAAAGTTTTAAATAAAGTTTATCATTGCACTGAAAACCTATGTAACAATGAATTTTATATTTTGCCTTTTTAAATTTCTTTTTCTTGTATTTTTTCCAAATTCTTTCCATTTTTTCCACAAATTCTACAATTTCTTTTTGAATATCAGATTCTATTAATCTGAATAATAAGTCCTCTAAAGAACCCTGCTCTTCTGATGGCGGTAAAATTAAAATTCCATATTTTCCTCTATATCCATGTAGAATATCTCCTGGCAGGTCATTAAAAATTTCTTTGAGCATTTGAGATAAAGATTGATAAGTTGTTTTGTAAGATTCATCAGCATCGCTTATAATGAGAATTTTTTTTTACTTTTTTAAACTCATCTTCCTGACTTGCTATTTTTAGTATCGTTTTAAAATTGGATTTTCCTTTTACATCAATAATTTGAATATTGAATACATTTTCCAAAAGTTTTTCAAAAAAAGCTTTATCATCCACACCTTCAACAAAAATCACATATTCTTTTTCAATTTTCATCTTTAGCCTCTAATTTCCCATATTTCTTTCAAAGCTTCTTTTCGCTCTTTTGCTATGAGTTTTAACATTTCAAAATCGTAATAAGCTGCTGTTTGGTCTTTTCTTAATCTAATAAGCTGAAAAAGTTCTTTATATTTTTCTACATCTTTTAGTTCAAATAACGAACAAAAAAACTCTTCATCATGAGTAGTAATGAAAAATTGAATATTAAATTCTTCAGCAATTTTGAAAATTAGATCCCATAACAAGGATTTAGCGGAATAATGCAATCCATTTTCTATTTCGTCAATTAAAATAACCCGTGATAAATTTTCAGATAAAGAAGATTTATAATACAAATCCAATGCAAGCATCCATATATAAAAAACTCTTAACGTTCCTTCCCCATAAAAAGAAAGTGGTAAAACCTTATTCTCAGTTTCTATATATATCACTGAAGGTGCAGATTCAAAAAATATATTTTCTATTTTTTGATTAAATATCTTTTTAAAAACAGATAAAATCTGATTTCTAAGTCCTTTTTTGAGTAATTTACTTAAAATGTTAGTAATATTTATGAGATGATTTGGAGATATTAATATACTTAAAATAGAAACCTTCTCCGAAGGAGGATCCTGGCGAGGAATAAACTTTTCTTCAATAATAGCAGGAGAAAGGTTTGAGAGTGTTCACCTAAAGATAGATAAAAATCTTTGCTGATATTGGGCAAAAATTTCAGGATCAGTTAATGCATGCCATAATTTCATTGATGCATGAACCATTTCTTCCTTTTTAGATACAACTTTCGTCCTACGTGTCATTCGTCCAAGATGATGTCTTGTATTGCTATTATCTCTTTCTATTGTTACTGTTCCTCTTTTTCCTATTATATGGCGCTCTCGCGGCAATACCTTCTTAAAAGCTTCCCAATCATCTGTATAAAAAACACAGTCCTTCAATTGTTCAAGTTTTTTGTATAACCGTCTGAAGGTTGAAGCATCACGATTGCCAATAACCCAGGCAATAGTTCGCCCTCTGCTACGATCCAACGCCTTGATAATCCATATTTTGTTTTTTTTGACTGGATAAAATGCCACATCTCATCAAATTCTATTTCTTTTATCTCATTAGATATAACTGGTTCTGGAAGTGATTCGGCTTCCTCTTTTATCCATCGGTAAGTCAATGAACGAGAAACTCCAAATAATTTAGCTAAAAAGCCAAATGATGCTTTACCAAGAGAATAAAGAATAACTGCAAGAGCTTTTTTTACTTTCAGAGATTCTTTTCTCCTTGCATCTCCTATCACAAAAGTTCGTGAACAGTTCTTGCAGAGATACCGCTGTTTTTTACGAACAAAACCATTTTTGACGACTTGCGTTGAATTACAATGCTTGCATACAACCATTTTCTCCCTCCCATTATTTTGGTTGGGATAACTTATATTATATTTCTATCTAAATGTAAACACTCTCATACTTTTAATCTATTAGTTAATGTTGAGATAAATAAAGATAGGTTAGTGGGATTGCTTCCAATAAATAAAGCTTCCAGAAGATTTGTTTTACCCACATTATTTTTCCCTACAACTAAATTAATTTGTTTCATTTTATTCAAATTAATTTTTGAAAAATTTTTAAAATTCTTCAGTTCAATTGTTTCTATCATGGCTAACCTCTTTAATTAAATCTTTAGACACTCCTTGCCCTTTCTAATTTATTTTTCGCCAGCTCTGCAACTGCTAAATAGGATTCATTATTTGTCTGGCACTTATTCCAATACTCTCATTGGCCAATGATTTTTTTTATCTCGTTAAATACTTCTTCAGCTTCTATTAACTTAACTTTTTTTTCTTTTATTTCATTAATCCTTTTTTCAGCTTCTTCTGCCCAGAAAGCATCTATATCTTTTTGGATAGGCTGTAAACTGGTCAAAATCCTTTCAACTAATTGTGTTTTTATATCTATTGGTAAATAATCTATCATAGACATTAATTCTTCTGTACTTATAGACATGTTTTATCCGCCTATTCTGTACATCTCTTACTTCAAACATCCTTTTTAAAAACTCTTCTTCAATGAGCCTGACTTTCCATGTATGATCTTCACGGCAACTGTGTGTACTCTTAATCCCAAAAGGTAATCAAAGGTCTCTATAAAATCCACTTTAACCAGGCGGGTATCGTCAACAAAAGGCTTTGTCAATCTCTTCAGGAGTGCAAGGGGCGAATAATAACTTATAGGATTGGAACAATATCTGCCGTCCCCTCTAACTTGAGGTGGAAATTTTTCTGTTCACTGTTCACTCTATAATGCCTTGCTCTTACAATTTAAGTTGTTTTAATTTTTCCTCAAATTCCTGTATGGAGCGTACTCTAATAGCCAGTTTATGGAGGGTCTTTAAAATATCCCTGTTCGCAATACCACTAATTTTAACAGACAATTTTGGGTCAAGGAGTCCAAATCTCTCTATCAGTGCGTCTATAACCATTTCCTGGGCCAGAATCATACCTTCCATGCGTCCTTCCTTCTGTCCTTCTATACGCCCTTCTATTCGTCCTTGTTCTATCCATTTTTCTACAAGAGTTGGCATAATGTTAGCCTCCTTTCCTATTTGTCTTATTGCTTCTGTTATATCTTTTTCTTCTATTTTATCACTAGCACTGGCTATATAGGAGAGAAGTGTTTCTAAATATTGAAGAGGTGTATTGCTCTCACCAAGTTCTTTAAAAAGACTAAAAATTCCTTTTAGATATTTGCCTGGTTCAGGTGTTGTAAGATATTTTAGTGCCATTAAAGTGGCTTTTAATATCACTCTCCCCTTGATCTCTTCATCTGATAGAGTAGACAAGTCATAAAGTAAGTAATTAAACTCAGGTATATATTTATTTAGCTCCTTTTCTATCTCTCCAAAAAGATATGAAAAATTTGTTTTTATCGTCCATCTCCTATATCCATTATAAATCACAAGAGGAATAATAACTGGAAGTATAGACTCATGGCTCTGTTTAAGATAAAGGTCCCAGATCTTCACCATATAACGCAAAAGTTGTAGACCAGTAAATCTTTCGGGAGTGCTTTTGTGCTCAAAAAGCAAATAAATAAAACCAGGCCTGGAGCTTAGCTGAACTTCATACAAAAGATCCGAAAAATGTTCTTTTAATTCTTCATCTACAAAGGAATCCTTGACCATGGTAAGGGAATCAAAATCAATTAATCTGCAAATATCTTGGGGCAGATAATTCTTTAAGAAATCTTCAGCCTGTTCTTTATGAGAAAAGACTTCCTTAACAAAGGTATCATGGGGATTTTGAATATACTTTTTGTCCATAAATTTTTTGTTAAAACACCTTTGAAAAGATGGCAAGGGGAGTTTTGTTTGATCTTCTTACCTGAGGTGGAAATTTTTCTGTTCACTCTATAACACCTTGCTCTTACAATTTAAGTTGTTTTAATTTCTCCTCAAATTCCTGTAGGGAGTCTACTTTAATAGCCAGTTTATGCAAGGTCTTTAAAACATCCCTGTTAACAATACCTCTAATTTTAACAGACAATTTTGGGTCAAGGAGTCCAAATCTCTCTATCAATGCGTCTATGACCATTTCCTGGGCCAGGATCATGCCTTCTATACGTCCTTGTTCTATCCATTTTTCTGCAAGAGTTGGCATAATATCTGCCTCCTTTCCTATTTGTTTTATTGCTTCTGTTATGTCTTTTTCTTCTATTTTATCACTAGCACTCGCTATGTAACGTAAAAGTGTTTCTAAGTATTGAAGAGGTGTATTACTCTCACCAAGTTCTTTAAAAAGACTAAAAATTCCTTTTAGATATTTGCCTGGTTCAGGTGTTGTAAGATATTTTAGTGCCATTAAAGTGGCTTTTAATATCACTCTCCCCTTGATCTCTTCATCTGATAGAGTAGACAAGTCATAAAGTAAGTAATTAAACTCAGGTATATATTTATTTAGCTCCTTTTCTATCTCTCCAAAAAGATATGAAAAATTTGTTTTTATCGTCCATCTCCTATATCCATTATAAATCACAAGAGGAATAATAACTGGAAGTATAGACTCATGGCTCTGTTTAAGATAAAGGTCCCAGATCTTCACCATATAACGCAGAAGTTGTAGACCAGTAAATCTTTCGGGAGTGCTTTTGTGCTCAAAAAGCAAATAAATAAAACCAGGCCTGGAGCTTAGCTGAACTTCATAGAGTAAATCAGAAAAATGTTCTTTTAAATCTTCATCTACAAAGGAATCCTTGACAATGTTAAGGGAATCAAAATCAATTAATCTGCAAATATCTTGGGGCAGATAATTTTTCAAAAAATCTTCAGCCTGCTCTTTATGAGAAAAGACTTCCTTTACAAAGGCATCATGGGGATTTTGAATATACTTTTTGTCCATAAATTTTTTGATAAAACACCTTTGAAAAGATGGCAAGGGGAGTTTTGTTTAATCTTCTTACTTGAGAGGGAAATTTTATTCTGTTCACTGTTCACTGATTACCCTATAACACCTTGCTCTTACAATTTAAGTTGTTTTAATTTCTCCTCAAATTCCTGTATGGAGCCTACTCTAATAGCCAGTTTATGCAAGGTCTTTAAAACATCCCTGTTGACAATACCTCTAATTTTAACAGACAATTTTGGGTCAAGGTGTCCAAATCTCTCTATCAGAGCCTCCATGACCATTTCCTGGGCATCCAGGATCATGCCTTCCATACGTCCTTGTTCTATCCATTTTTCTGCAAGAGTTGGCATAATATCTGCCTCCTTTCCTATTTGTTTTATTGCTTCTGTTATGTCTTTTTCTTCTATTTTATCACTAGCACTGGCTATATAGGAGAGAAGTGTTTCTAGATATTGAAGAGGTGTATTGCTCTCACCAAGGTCTTTAAAAAGACTAAAAATTCCTTTTAGATGTTTGCCAGGTTCAGGTGTTGTAAGATATTTTAATGCCATTAAAGTGGCTTTTAATATTACTCTTCCCTTGATCTCTTCATCTGATAGAGTGGACAGATCATAAAGTAAGTAATTAAATTCAGGTATATATTTATTTAGCTCTGTTTCTATTTCTCCAAAAAGATAGGAAAAATTTGTTTTTATCGTCCATCTCCTATGTCCATTATAAATTACAAGAGGGATAATAACAGGAAGAATCGGCTCATGGCTCTGTTTAAGATAAAGATCCCAGATCTTCACCATGTAACGCAATAGTTGTAGACCAGTAAATCTTTGTGGAGTGCTTTTGTGTTCAAAAAGCAAATAAATAAAAGCAGGCCTGGAGCTTAGCTGAACTTCATAGAGTAAATCAGAAAAATGTTCTTTTAATTCTTCATCTACAAAGGAATCTTTGACAAGGGCAAGGGAATCAAAATCAATTAATTTGCAAATATCTTGAGGTAGATAATTTCTTAAAAAATCTTCAGCCTGCTCCTTATGAGAAAAGACTTCTTTAACAAAGGCATCATGTGGATTTTGGATGTATTTTTTGTCCATAATTTTTTAATAAAACACCTTTTATAAGGATGGCAAGAGTGAAAAGGAGACATTCAAAATGTACATTTTATTTTTGTTAATGAGTTAATTGGGTAAGCCTCCACCCATCCATCTATTTACTCATTTACACATACACTCATATACCCATTAACTCATCAATTGGATATGCAAATAACGATTAAAACATTCAATATTCTAAACTCAACGTTTAACGTATCAAAAATTTAGAACTTAGAACCTAACACTTGTCAAGTTGGTTTAATTTTTCCTCAAATTCAGATAAAGAATCCACTCTAATGGCCAGTTTATGCAGACTTTTTAAAACCTCTCTGTTAACTATTCCCTTAATTTTAACAGACAAATCTGGTTTAATAAGTCCAAACCTCTCCATCAAGGCCTCAAGAACCATTTCTTGAGCATCTAAGACCATGCCTTTAATCATCCCTTGCTGTTCTCCTTGTTTCCGTCCTTCTATTCGGCCTTGTTCTATCCATTTTTCTGCAAGAGTTGGCATAATATCTGCCTCCTTTCCTATTTGTTTTATTGCTTCTGTTATGTCTTTTTCTTCTATTTTATCACTAGCACTCGCTATGTAACGTAAAAGTGTTTCTAGATATTGAAGAGGTGTATTGCTCTCACCAAGCTCTTTAAAAAGACTAAAAATTCCTTTTAGATGTTTGCCAGGTTCAGGTGTTGTAAGATATTTTAATGCCATTAAAGTGGCTTTTAATATTACTCTTCCCTTGATCTCTTCATCTGATAGAGTGGACAGATCATAAAGTAAGTAATTAAATTCAGGTATATATTTATTTAGCTCTGTTTCTATTTCTCCAAAAAGATATGAAAAATTTGTTTTTATCGTCCATCTTCTATGTCCATTATAAATTACAAGAGGGATAATAACAGGAAGAATAGGCTCATGGTGTTGTTTAAGATAAAGGGCCCAGATCTTCACCATGTAACGCAATAGTTGTAGACCAGTAAATCTTTGTGGAGTGCTTTTGTGCTCAAAAAGCAAATAAATAAAACCAGGCCTGGAACTTAGCTGAACTTCATACAAAAGATCCGAAAAATGTTCTTTTAATTCTTCATCTACAAAGGAATCCTTGACAATGTTAAGGGAATCAAAATCAATTAATCTACAAATATCATGAGGCAGATAATTTTTTAGGAAATCTTCAGCCTGCTCTTTATGAGAAAAGACTTCCTTAACAAATGCATCATGGGGATTTTGAATATACCTTTTGTCCATACATTTTTTATAAAACACCTTTTATAAGGATGGCAAGGGGAGTTTTGTTTGATATTCTTACTTGAGAGGGAAATTTTATTCTGTTCACTGTTCACTGATCACTGTTCACTCTTTATTTGTTTGGCACTTTTTCGTTTTCTTGCAAATTTGATAATTATTACTTTGCATTTTGTTTGCTTTTATATTTTAACCGTAAGTCTTAGATCTAATCAAAAGCCACCCTTTTAAAAGTAATAGATTCAAATTCTCTTATAATATAACTATCTGTCATTCCTGCAACATAGTCCCAAATTATAAACTTTATAGGTAAATCTTTGATAATATTCTCATCTTTTTTATTAGAATTTTGATCAGGATAAAGCCCCTCTTGTTTTAAAAACTTTTTAAACTCTTCATTATTTATTAAATAATTACCAGCTTCATATGATTTTAACAAATCTTCCTGTTGTTCTTTAGGAAAAATAGAAAGATTTGGTTCTTCATTATTTTGAATTTTAAAAATTGAAAATAGTTTTTCGCAGAGTTCTTCAATTAATTCATTTCCTTTAATATCCCACTTGGCCACATTAGGAGAGTCAAACAATAACTTGTTATAATATTTAAATAATTCTTCAAAAAAAGTAGCAAGTTTTTTAGCATTATTATCTAATCCACTTACTTCTTGTAAATTTGTAAATTTTCCTAAATAAACAGGAATATCTTCTAAACTTTTATCATTTACAAAAAGAAATATTTTTTCTATTAAAGTAAAAGATAAAATTATAAGTAGTTTCACATAAAGTCGCTCAATTTGATTAATATCTTTTGATTTTTCAATGAGGCTTTTTATGCGTTGATATAAATTAGATACATGTTTTTTGCGGTATAATTCTATATTTGGCAAATATTCTTCACAAAGTTGTACCAATCGTTTATAAAAATCTTTTACATAATTAAAACTTTCTATTCTACGCAAATCTTCAATGTCGTGACATAATTGAGCAATTTCATCTGCAATTGCTACAATAAGTCCTTCTGGTGTTAAGGGCTGATTAGTTTTAAATATATTTTCAATTTCACAAGAATTAACAGGTCTATTACAAAAAACATTATAGTATCCTTCAGAACTTGATATAATAGGAACGATTTGATATAATGAATATTTATGAAAGGGGAACGTATTAAGGTTAAAAATGCAGAAGAGCTAAAGGAAAAATTAAAGGGTGAGAAGAAAGACAATATTTTGGTAAAACTTATTTTTCTAAATCTTATAAGAGAAGGGATAGATTTTGAAAAGGCGTGTAGCGGTTGTGGGATAGCCCAATCGACAGGATACTTATGGATAAGGGAATGGAACCAAGAGGGTTATAAAGGGATAAAAGGTAAAGGAAGAGGAAAAGGGGGAGGAAGGCCAAGTAGGCTATCAGAGGAAGATTTAAAAAAGCTTAAGGAATTACTTAAAAAGAGAGCTTATTGGACTACAAAAGAAGTAAGGGCATTGATAAAAGATACTTTTGATATAGAATACTCCCAAGACCATGTAGTAAGGATATTGAGAGATAAGCTTAAGATGCATTTTTCTAAACCATATCCGATGGATTATAGGAAACCAAAAGATGGAGAGAAGATATTAGAGAATCAACTTCAACTTACTTTTTCTCTGTTAAAGGAGAAAGGATTTAAAGAAGAGGAGATAGCAATAGGTTTTATAGATGAAACAAGTCCGCAGAACACCGCCAATACAGTAAGGGTATGGAGTTTTGAGAAGACAAGAATTATAAAAAATACAACAAAGTTCAAGACAAACACAATAGGTTTTTATGCTATAAAAGGAGAAAGTGTAAAATCATTTTTAGAAGATTCAAAAGGCTTATCAATAGCTAAGTTTTTAGAAAAGATAAGAGAAGTAAATAAGAAATATAAAGCGATAGTAGCAATAATAGATAATTTTTCATCCCATAAGAGTAAAGTAGTAAGAGAGAAGGCATCTGAGTTAGATATTTATCTAGTCTATCTTCCCCCTTATTCACCAGAGTTAAATCCTATTGAGTATATCTGGAAAAGTATAAAAAGAGTGCTTTCATTAGTTTTTGTAAAAGATATAAAAGAGATGAAGGAGGTTATATCAGAAGCATGGAATAGGTTATGTAAAAAACTAAGTTTTGCTAAAAGTTGGATAGAAAAATTTTTAAAGGGCACCCCATATTATATTATATGAAATTGTGCGGATAACTATAATATAAGCATCAAATATTACCTAAAATCTGCAATTACAGTTCAATCGTAAGCAACTGATTGTTCTGGACAGAGATACCTAGATATGGAGCTGTTATGTTAAAGGATATGTCTCCCTCATTGTGACTTGGAAGGCTTTTTCAGGTAGAAGCTGCGGTCAGTGGCACTCTTTACGGGTGTGTAAAGGCACACCACTGCACATGGACTTACGCAAAATCCTATTTTGGAGGATACTCTCAAAAAAAGATTAAGCAAATTGTAATGACCGGATGGAATTTTCTATCTTTATCCAACGTTCTTTGAAAAAATAATCCCTCGATAATCGAAGGAACCATTGTCGTCCCGCATGCATCAGCCGAGCTGGAACATGGATTAGAAACATGCGGATTGTGTTGGGCTCTTCTCTAAAACCATCTTCATCGTTGAGCCACATCATCCAAACCAGTAGATTGTAAGCCAGAATACAGGTCTGGAATATGGCGGAGTTGGCCCAAAAATCCTGTGTCAAAATGCTTCCAGAGGCCATCTGTCCCTTACACCACTCAATCCAGTTTTCACTGGCCCCCCGTTGGCAATAATACCTGTGGACGTCCCAGGGACTCAGGTTCATATTTGTTACATAACAAAAATAATCATACTCAGTCTTTGTAACGCTGAAAAAAAAGCAACTAAATTTGCTCTCTATTACTTGACGTACGGCCACAAACCGGCGGGGGTGCTTCCACCTTTCACATTTGTATGTGAATTCGGTCTTCTCATAGCCAGGTCTATTTTTAACCTTGTGCCATTTCTGAGCTTCTAAAAGCTGAGTGAGTCCTCGCATCTTAACCTTGATTAAGTACAAAGCATGAGCCTCTTCTAAGTAGTCTAAAAGTTCTCCATTAAAAAAGGCGGAATCTGCACGTACAATAATTTTCCAGACTCTCCTTGGAAGCTTGGCAAAGCACTCTTGCATAAACTCTACACAACCATTGGCTGAATAAGCATCTCCGGCTCTAAACCAGTTGTGAAGACATTCCCGCGTCTCAGCAATAAAGCAAAGGAGCGGATGATATCCCCTTTGTCCTGGCTTCTTGGGGTTGTAACCCTTCTCGGCACCTTCCTGTTTCCCATACACCCCACGCACTGTAGAGTCCAAATCTAAAGTGATGCGGCTAAACCATTTTTTACCCCAAACCTTTTTGCGCACTTTTGTTTCTACATCGGAGAGCTCATTGCAATGTCGGGGATTAAACAACTTAAAAACCCGATTTATGGTAGTATAGTCAGGAAACCTTTCCCATTTAAAAAGCGACCTCAATGCTAAATCAGATCTTAGGATAAATACATGGCTCATATGCTTAGCCCCAGCTAACACTGCCATCATCAAAATCATGATAATGTCGGAAACCTTATACTGTGCGGTAGCTCCCCGCTTAATAGTAATGTGTTGCTCAAGCATCTTGGGAAGCTTCAGTTTGTCAGCAAACAGGCCCAGCAATACCAGTCCGGCGTTGCCCGTAAGATTTTTTTCAGTGAACTTAACATGGAATCTACGCATAGAATCAGTGCCTCCTAATACTTCCTATTTGAAACACTTTATACCATTAATTCACTATATTGTCAAGCTAAACATTATCTTATGATGCAAATTTTAGGTATTAACTTATATAACTTTAGCTCTAAATCACTTAGATTAAAATGTTTTAAAATACCGTCTAACACCGAAATAGTTAAATTCAAACCATAAAAATCTGGTTTATAATGTTTTTCTAAAAAACAACATACTTTTAAACTTTGAAAAGAATGCCGAATTTTCTTAAATTTTTCTTTAAATTTTCTCCCAAATAAAAATTTAGAAAAAAATTGTTCCCCAATATGTCCATATGGAGAATGTCCTAAATCGTGTCCTAAAGCAATCGCTGCTACACACGAATTGTCAACTCCAATCTTCAGAGTTTTATTAATATGATCTGTCATAGCTTCAGCTATCTGCATTACTTCAAGAGAATGGGTAAGGCGGCTACGGATGTGGTCATTAGTAACTTTTCCATAAGAAACAACTACTTGTGTTTTAAAACTTAATCTTCTAAAAGCTCTGGAAAATAAAATTCTATCTCTGTCTCTTTTTGAAGCTGCTCGTGACTCTTCAGGAATAGTAACTTCTGGAAATTCTTCTTTAAAAAATCGCTTTTTATAAAAATCTTCCTTCATTGTGTTGCCTCCTTATTGTATTTATCCCATATACATTTTTTCTACTTTTTCGTCTAATTCTTTTTGGATTTGTTCAAGTTGTTTTTCTGCTTCTTCCTCAGTAATCTTTCCTTCAAATTTATGTTTTTGGATGTTGTAAGCACGATCAAATATTGCTTCAAATTCTTTTAATTGCTCTGTTGTAGGAATGATAATTGGAAACTCTTTTGCGTCACCAGTTGTTAGATGATGAGAAACATTTATAAATTCTATTCGATATTTTCCAAAAAATGTAGAATTCATTAAACAAACTAAATATTTATTACTTGCTTTTTTTGAAATAGTAGAACCTAAAATCTGCAATTACAGTTCAATCGTAAGCAACTGATTGTTCTGGACAGAGATACCTAGATATGGAGCTGTTATGTTAAAGGATATGTCTCCCTCATTGTGACTTGGAAGGCTTTTTCAGGTAGAAGCTGCGGTCAGTGGCACTCTTTACGGGTGTGTAAAGGCACACCACTGCACATGGACTTACGCAAAATCCTATTTTGGAGGATACTCTCAAAAAAAGATTAAGCAAATTGTAATGACCGGATGGAATTTTCTATCTTTATCCAACGTTCTTTGAAAAAATAATCCCTCGATAATCGAAGGAACCATTGTCGTCCCGCATGCATCAGCCGAGCTGGAACATGGATTAGAAACATGCGGATTGTGTTGGGCTCTTCTCTAAAACCATCTTCATCGTTGAGCCACATCATCCAAACCAGTAGATTGTAAGCCAGAATACAGGTCTGGAATATGGCGGAGTTGGCCCAAAAATCCTGTGTCAAAATGCTTCCAGAGGCCATCTGTCCCTTACACCACTCAATCCAGTTTTCACTGGCCCCCCGTTGGCAATAATACCTGTGGACGTCCCAGGGACTCAGGTTCATATTTGTTACATAACAAAAATAATCATACTCAGTCTTTGTAACGCTGAAAAAAAAGCAACTAAATTTGCTCTCTATTACTTGACGTACGGCCACAAACCGGCGGGGGTGCTTCCACCTTTCACATTTGTATGTGAATTCGGTCTTCTCATAGCCAGGTCTATTTTTAACCTTGTGCCATTTCTGAGTTTCTAAAAGCTGAGTGAGTCCTCGCATCTTAACCTTGATTAAGTACAAAGCATGAGCCTCTTCTAAGTAGTCTAAAAGTTCTCCATTAAAAAAGGCGGAATCTGCACGTACAATAATTTTCCAGACTCTCCTTGGAAGCTTGGCAAAGCACTCTTGCATAAACTCTACACAACCATTGGCTGAATAAGCATCTCCGGCTCTAAACCAGTTGTGAAGACATTCCCGCGTCTCAGCAATAAAGCAAAGTAGCGGATGATATCCCCTTTGTCCTGGCTTCTTGGGGTTGTAACCCTTCTCGGCACCTTCCTGTTTCCCATACACCCCACGCACTGTAGAGTCCAAATCTAAAGTGATGCGGCTAAACCATTTTTTACCCCAAACCTTTTTGCGCACTTTTGTTTCTACATCGGAGAGCTCATTGCAATGTCGGGGATTAAACAACTTAAAAACCCGATTTATGGTAGTATAGTCAGGAAACCTTTCCCATTTAAAAAGCGACCTCAATGCTAAATCAGATTTTAGGATAAATACATGGCTCATATGCTTAGCCCCGGCTAACACTGCCATCATCAAAATCATGATAATGTCGGAAACCTTATACTGTGCGGTAGCTCCCCGCTTAATAGTAATGTGTTGCTCAAGCATCTTGGGAAGCTTCAGTTTGTCAGCAAACAGGCCCAGCAATACCAGTCCGGCGTTGCCCGTAAGATTTTTTTCAGTGAACTTAACATGGAATCTACGCATAGAATCAGTGCCTCCTTCATACTTCCTATTTGAAACACTTTATACCATTAATTCACTATATTGTCAAGCTAAACATTATCTTATGATGCAAATTTTAGGTAGAAATAAAAGTCATTGCTTCAGTTGAATGTACAGACTTTTCTTTTAGTCTACATTTAATTTTTTCATCCGATAAGACATTATTCCAGCAAAATCCTTCCCGAAAATAAAATTGCTGATTTCTAACCACCGGCATACCTATTCCTTTCTTGCCTGAATTTTCTTTTAAAAATTTCACATTTTCTTTATTCCAATCTATATAATAAGGAGTCGGAGCATACCAGCGGTTACCTTCTTTGTCTCCTTTGTCATAAGGGACAAAAGTTCGTTCTCCTTCTATTCCGTTAAACTTTTCATCCTCGGTTAATTTATCTACATTTGCAATTTCATCTTTACTTACAATTCTATAAAGCCAGCCCTGTCCAAAAATATCTCTCCCATATTTTTCTTTAAGGGTATCAAATAATTCCCTTATTTCTTTTTCTGATAAGCTGTCTAAAAAGGATTTAACTTCCTGTTTGCTCTTTAAATGATTTAACTCTTTAGGTCTTTTGTTTTGAATAAAACGCCACGATTTTTTTGGTCTTTCTTTTCTTACCTTTTCAGCCCATTTGGTGTCTTCTAATACCCCTATATACTTTCCATTATTCCCAGTTGCTAATCCTTGTCCGCCTTCAGTAATAAGCCCAAGTAATGTAATATCTCCAGGTTTCAAAGATTTCCGGTACTCTTCCAATTCTTTTTTATACTTTTCAATATTTTTACTAGTGCTTATTTTATCCCACCACTTATCAAGCAGCTCTTTTACTTTTTTTCCAAATTTTTTATAAATTTGCATGTTATATGAAGTTGGTACAAAAAAGACTAAATTAGGAGCTTCTTTAAAAACTTTTTGTTTTACTTTATATTTTTCTGGATTTTTTAAATCCTTTTTACCATCTAAAAAAGTAATTATGTATTCTTCTCCAGGTATTTCTTTTTGTACAATTATCACACAAGTATCCACCATTGATGATTCAAAAGGATTAGAAGTATCAAAAATAAGGATAATTTTGTTCTTAAGTAATAATTCCCTCAAATTTCTTTTAGTTTGAATTGTCCAAAAAGTTTTAGATGTAATGTATGTAAGTATTCCTTTTTCTTTCAATAATTCTATCCCTTTGAAATAAAAATGATTATAGCTATCATCTGCAAAACTGTAATATTGTACTAAAGTTGTTTTAAATTTTTTATCTATTCCTTTTGTAGAAATATACGGCGGATTTCCAATCACAATATCAAATCCATCCTCCACCCCAAACATCCACTCTGGGTCAAACCAATCAGCAGTGGCAGTTTGATCAAAGATGTCAAATGAGGCTATTTTACCAGCTGATTTATGAGGCAAACCCATTTCAGGGAGACGATCTTTTAACTCCAATCTTATTTTCTTAGCTTTATTTTGAAGTCTAATTTTTTCTGTACGTGTTTTTATTTGAAATAATCTTTTATATAGCTTTTTTAATTCTTTTTTAAGAAAAGTGGTCTTATCTTCAAGTCCAGGAACAGTGTATGTTCTCTTTTTCAGGAACTTTCCTGATTTTTTTGGTGGATGAACGATAGTCCTTGGCTGTTCTAATCCTATCAAAGTATTTGCAGCTACAAATTTTGTCTCAAGATGGGGGAGGGGCTTAATACCGTAATTTTTCTCTTTAGGTTTAATTTTTTGATCTATAAGCAAGGACAGAAAAAATCTGAGTTTGCAAATCTGAATTGCTATGGGTTGAATATCTACGCCAAAAATTGAATTTTCAATGAGATAAAGTTTCCTTGCATAATCTGGATAATTAATTGTATCGTCAAAGTTATCATTAATTTCTTTTAAAAGTTTTTCTCTTTCCTCTTTGTCTTTTATCTTTAAAATTTCTTCAACTTCATGAAGTGCCTTTTTATACTGAAGCTCATGCCAGAGCTTGTTTTTAGGATCAATCTTGCTTAATACATGCACCAATTTATGGAGCACCCCCATAGGGAAGGCACCAGAACCCACCGAAGGATCAATAATTTTCAGGTTGGCTATCACATTTACAAGTCTTTCTTTTTCCTGAAGAGAAAGATCTGTTCTCTCTTCATAGGAAAAAAGATTTCTGAGTTTTTGCTCCTCTATGCCTGTTTTGGTTTTCAGGCATTCAACAAGGGATTCTTCTACCATAAAATCTACAATTTCTTTTGGAGTATAATAAGAGCCAGTGGCTTTACGAGCAGTGGAAGAAGTTTCAGGATTATAGCAGGCAAGTAGATTTTCAAAAATATGACCTAAGAGTTCAGGATCAAGAGATACTTCCACATCAATAGGACTGTTTTCATCTGCAGTAAAATTGTAATTTTTAAGAATATCTATAAGTCCTCTGACTTTTCTTTGTTTTCTATCATTATAAAAATGGGATAAGTCTTTTTGTTTTTCTTCTGAAAAAAACAAAAAATCAGGGAGCTTAGCCCTTATTTCTTCTCTTCTGGAAAAACCGTCTATTGCCTGTTCGCCTCTATCATCTTTATCAAGGCACTCAAAAAGACCGCCATTTATAAAAGGCACTTTTTCAAAAATTTTTATAAATTCTGTGTCAGGTATTAAAAGAAATTTCTCATATCTAAACAGATTTTTAACTCCATAATTTGTTCTGTTTTTAAGGTAACCTTCATCTTTTGCAAAAGCTCTTTCCGTGGAATCTTTATTAAGAGTTGCAAAAAAAAGATTTTGAAGGATTACATTGTAATAATAGTCACCTTGACCAAAATTTTTTACAATGTTTTTTAGTTTTTCAGGATCAAAGATTTCCTCTGGAATCAGTTTTTCCTTTTCTTTCCTCTCTTTTAAAAACCAAACAAAAATAAGTCTGGTGAGAAGCCTAATGAGATTTTCTTCATTAGTTCCTTCTGGAAACCACGCATGTTTTAATGCCCAGGCGTACCAGTTTTGAATTTCAGTATAAAACTCTTTGGTGAGAGGTTGGGTGCTGAAAGCAGATTTGATGTCTTCAATAGTGTCAAACTTAGCTTCAAAAAGAGCCTTTCTAAAGGTTCGATATGGTTTTTCTCTGGAAATATAGTAGGTAAATCTTGTATATCCTTTTTCTGGATATTTTCGTTTAACACCAGAATAACTAGAAAAAATAAAAGAAAATCTGAAATTACCCTCTTTATCATAAAAAACAAAAAAACCAGCATCTACAAAACTCTCTTCTAATATCCTTTTCCCAAGCTCAAATTGCCTTTTTTTGCTGGTTCTTTCTGTAAGCTCCTTTTCAATCAAAATGGTATAAACACCAACATAAGAATCATCCAACAATCTTAAATCGCCAACCTTTTTGATCTCAACAAAAAAATCATCCTCAAATTGGGGAAGGTAGTCTGGATTTTGTTCCCATCTGTCTCCAGCCTTAAGATAAAAAATCTCCTGCAATGTCTCTGGATTAAAATTTTTTACTAGATTTTCTATTGTATCTTCTAGGATTGAGTTCACAAATCAAACTCCTTTATAATTTTTTGTTGCCAAGATTATTTAATTTCAAAAAATAAATCAAAACATTTTTTATAATTCTCTCGGAAATTTTAAAACTGCTTTATCTTTTTCAAATAAAAGTCAACTAATTAATCTTACAATTTTCTATAGCGATAATAATTTCTTCATCTTCTGATTTTGTTATAGATTGCACTTTATCAAGAAAGTCTTCTCCTAATTCAGTTTTAAGTTCTTGTATCTCATTAGCAAGTTTAGTAATATTATTTAAATTTTTCTCCCATGATACAATTTTAGAAATTGTGTATTCAGACAGGGTACTAAAACTTCTTAAATCCTCTATTAAATCTGATATAAATCTTCTATGAGGAACTAAAGTTTTGTCATCTATCTTTAAAATATTTTGCAGAAGATTATATGCTTTGTTTCTCAATTTTCTACCGGTTTTTATATAATCTTTTGAAAAATGTTTGTCTAATATAAGATTATAACTTTTCCAGAAGTTTTCACTTAATTCAACTCGTGGAGCATGAGGATCTGTTTTAATATTTTCATATACTTTTTCAAAGGTTGTGATACGTGGGAGTTTTTCATTATATGGATGATGGGCTACGAATATATCATCTTGTTTTTTAATAAAAACTAATAATTCATTCTCTTGGCCATGTTTTGCCACTTTTATCCTGCAGGGAATATCCTGCAACTCTTTTTGAATTTCAGGATATGTATCTAATATAGTATCAAGTTCTTTTTTTATTTTAGAATAAAAACTTTCTTCTGTATCTTCTACAAATTTATTAAGTCTGCGGTAAAGCTCAGAGGCCTGAGGCTCTTCAGAAGGATCAAATATTTTTGCATCTTCACCAAGCACATTGTGAATCATAAACATTTTGTTTTGTGCAATCTCCTTTGACCTTACTATGTCTGCACCTGTTTCTGTTGGGAAGAAATTGACTATGTATATATCATCATAGATTTTTTTGCCTATACGATTGATTCTGCCCACTCTCTGGATGACCCGAACTGGATTCCACGGTATATCGTAATTGATTACAACACCTGCTCGATTGAGATTAAAACCCTCTGAGAGCTTATCTGTTGTGAGTAGGATATCATATTTGTTTTCCTGTTCTAAGTATTGTCCATCAAAATTTTTATAAATTGCAGAAATGGTATTTTTGGTTAAATTGCCAAATGCACTGAGGACACGGTTTCCAAATTTTGCTTCCAGAATAGGTTTTAAGTGATATGCAGTGTCCACATATTCAGTAAAAATTACAACTTTTCTCTTTTCCTTTAAAAAATTTTTTATGCCCCTAATTAAACAATCTGCTTTTGGGTCATTTTTGTCCAGCCCAAGCTCATTTATCTTTGCATCCAGGTTTTCAAAGAGCTTAATGTCCCTTTTTAGATGTTCAAAAAACAAATCCCGGTCTTTAAATTTTTCTATATCATAGACCTTATAAAATCTGGAATTAACCTTTTCACTCTTGAGTGTTTCTTCGTATTCTTTGAGGCGATCTAAAATAGGATCTTCATCCTCGGTTACTAATTCTTCCATAAGTTTTCTATCTAAAATAAATTTATTGGTCTTTTTAGCAAATTCAAAGGCAACCATGTGAAGTTCTTTAAAACGGGTTACACTTTTTTTAAAAGCGCCAAAACTGCTTTCAAATCTTTTTACAAGTAGTCTTCTCATAAAATCATATAAATTTCTCTGATACACTAAAATAAAATTTTCTTCAGGACTCAGTTTGGTATCATCCAGATCTGAAAATTGTTGTAAATGGCCTTTTTCATATCTTGCAGGGAAATAAATTGCGCCAGTAAATTGTTTTGAGGAATTTCCTTCAAAAGGTGCAAAAATTTCTATTACTTCATCATAAAACTCTAATTGTTCTTTAGTTAATTCAAAGAACCATTCTACAGGGTCTTTTATGTGAGGAAGAGAGATTGTTTCAGGATAGTATTTTAGGTCAAGCCTGTTTCGTCTTATAACTACGGGCTCAATAATAGTTCTAATTTCATGGGCAAGTTCCTGAGTCCTTTTCTGCACTTTATTTAAATCAATTTTGTTTTCATAAAAAATCTCCTTGTAATAACGCTGAGCTCTTTTTCTTTTTTTCTGATCAGAGGAGTAACCATAGTTTTTTATATATCCCAGTTTACTAAAAAGGGATTCATATTGTCTAAAACGACTTTCAAGGTCTTCATCAAGCACAATAGTTGATTTTTTAGGGATAGTAAAAAGTTTTAATAAAGAATAGATATCTCTTGGACGATTGTTAAATGGAGTAGCTGTAAGGAGAATAACCTGTTTACCACGACAAATTTCTTTAAGATAGTGATAACCTGCTGTGTTTTCATTTCTAAAGCGATGGGCTTCATCTATTATAATAACCTCAATATCATCTGTTTTTCGGACAAATTTCAGCGCATCCTCCAATTTCCCAATGGATCTGACTTCCCACTCATAAAGCTTAAAATCTTCTAAGTATTTTTTCCACCCTGATTCTTTATTTTCATCCCCTACAAGATGGGGAGGACATAAAACCAATCCTCTTTTTCCAAGAGCTTTGGCAGTAAGACAGGCAATAACTGTTTTTCCAAGACCTACTACATCAGCAAATAGAACTCCATTATGGATAGATAAAGTAGCCAGTGCCTGGGACACTGCTTCCAATTGATATGTATAAGGATAATAGCCTTTGTCTTTCATTAAACTTTTTATTTCATAAAGGGGGGTAGGGGAACGATGAAGATCCACATAAGTTTTCAAAAGATACACATAAGCAGTATAAGGGGTTATCTCTTTGAGTATGGTTTCCTCTTTAATTAAGTGTATTATTTCCTGAACATCTCCTTTTTCAAAGGATATGGCCTGTGTCCATAATCGATCAAAATAGGCCTCTGCTTCTTTAAAGCCATAGTCTTTAATTTCCACATTAAATTCTTGCTGGGATTTAAGTCCAGCCTTGGTTAAATTGCTACTACCTGTGATAAAAAGAGAGGGAATTACTTTGTGTAGGTTATTGTTTAACTTAAAAAGATATAATTTAGCATGGTTTGGTTCCTTGGTCTTTTTTATAATCAATTTTTCCTCTTCAAGTAATTTTATAAAAAATTTTGCCTGCTCATAAAAATCTTCATTGTCTATTTCTTTAGAAGTAAGGGCCTTTTTAATGGAATAGAAAAATTCCTTTTTTACTCTTTCTACTGAAAACAATTTTGAAGTCTTTGCATATTCATATATTCCATGGATAGATTTATCTACATTTAATCCCACTAAGATTTTTATGTGGCCTTTTTTTAAAGAATTTTTCTCTTCAAGCTCTTTAATGGGAATGTAAAACTCTTCTATGCCAGAAAAATAAAAAAATCCCACTAAAAATTTTAACTCGTCACTGAGCTCAATTATGGTGGTTAAACGCTTTTTTAGAGATTTTTCTGAACTATTGGTTATAAAAGTACTCATTTAGTTCTCCTCTTTATCTCCAATATACTCTTAAGGGGCGTAAATGGTATAATTGAGACCCAATTTTAGTACCTCAACTTATTTTTTAATCTTTTACTATCTATTGCCCTCAGCTGAAAAATTAATAACTAACGTCTTAGCCAGGTTCTCAAAACAATCCTTTTTTAGTATTTACGTTTCCCTTTGTTATATGTCCTTCTTCAGCGTGAAGCAGAACATTACCTATAGGCCACAATTTTCAAAGTTTTTATTAGCCAGGTTTTCTAATTTCTTTTAATAAATCACCTGGTCTAATAGCTCTATATTTTTTATGCTTCCCGTGAGAAGATCCTTTAATTACATTGAAAAATTTAAATTTTTTAATTTGAATATCTAGTTTCTCAAATAAAATACAGGCTCCCTGTTCCTTTTTTGTTAATTCAGATTCTTTATGTGGACCTAAATCTACTATAAAAAATTTGGTCAATATATTTCCATTATTATAAATTGCATATAGTAAGAGCAAATCTGGAATAGCTATACCTTTATCTAACGCAACAAATTGTTTTAAACATTTTAAATGATTTTTATCAATGTCTATATTAATTATTAATAATATTTCTTCATCTGTAAGATCCCTTTCTTCAAAAGAAATAGTGATACCACTTTCTTTAATGCTATTTTCTTTTATTAGACATTGAAGTAAACGGTAAATTCCTATATCACTGCTCTTTTTCAAGAATTTCATCTTTTAGTTCCCCAAGAATTTCCAATATTTCCCATAAGGATTCTGAAATTTGCGAAAAAGTCGTCCAATCAATATCCACTTCTAAAGTTTCTTGAGAAATTTTTTTGATATCTTCTATACGACCATCATTTTGGAAAAAATAAGTTGAGAGGTGAGCAGGATCTATTAAGGCTTCTTCAGGCACGTCAAAAGGAGATGTCTCAAGAATTTTTTTAAACTTTTCTTCTAATGAAGAATTACCTATTTTCTTTATTTTTTCCCTGATTTGATGTGCCCAGGCAAGGAAATTGAAGGTATCAAGAATATAGGGACTATGAGTAGTTAATAAAACTCGTAGTCCAAGATTAACAGCCATAGCAATGGCTATAGCCAGAATTACCTGCGCTTCAGGATGGAGATGCATCTCTGGTTCGTCTATTACTAAAAAGGCTCCCTTTTGGGATATTTTTAAAAATTTTTCCAGAGGTAGCAAAGCCTTAACACCAGAGCTTGCACCAGATATTTCTACATTACCTTGCCCATAATCAAACCAGAAGTTCTCATTTTGAATTAAAATTTTTCCTTTTAATAATTTTTTTTCTAATAGAGAAATTACTTTTTCATATACCTTGGTTGTTTTTTTCCTTTCTATTAATAAAAGAAAAGAGAGAAAATCTTCAAATATTTTAGGAAAGCTAACGTCTTCTAATACAGAGGAAAGCATTCTTTCCAACTCTATATCAAGAATATTTTTATCAATTCCTAAAGGTTCTTTTTGCCGTATTTTAGATACTTGCAATTTTCTAAAAATTTCTCTTATTCTATCTTTTATGACGAACCACTGTTTATAAAAAAGGAATGCCGTTCTTTCTGCTGGAATTACAAGGTGTTGTAAAGGAAGTCCCAAAAGCTTGGCAAAAGCTCTACAAAATGGAACCTGAAAATTTATATATTTTATTTCTTCTTCTATATTTTGATTGGATATTTCATTTTCAAGAAAGTATTTTTCTTGGTCCAATATAGATATATACAAAAATTCTTCCTCTTTGACTAAAGACGCCGTATATTCAAGCTTTCCTACAATAAACCTTCCTACTTCAAAGGAAGGGGACCCAATTCCAAGGCTTTCTTTAACTTTAACTTCTTTTAATATTTCTGGCTGGAATCCTATTATTTTTATTATAGGCGTTGAATTTTCTATAGCAAAATATTGTTCCCAAAATGTAGGAATTAAATAATCTTTGATTTGTTTTTGCCAGGCTTTTATCCATTTCTTTTTTATAGTTTCAAAGCTCAGTCTTATTTTTCCCTTATAGAACAATTCTTTTATTTTTTTTTTCCTCTAAACCAAAATTAAAAGGAATGGTGGTCAAAATGCCATGTATCAGATATGCAGTATAAGTCTTTCCAGTATTATTGGGACCAATAAATACCGTAAGAGGACGCCAGATAACCTGAGAATCCTTAACAGGTCCTAATTGTTTGATATCAAGTATTAGTTCCATTATAATCTCCCTTAAAAAAATTATAAATCTCTTACTTTAAACATCCTTTTTAAAAATTCTTCTTCAATGAGCCTTACTTTCCATTTTTGGTCTTCACCACATTTGATGCCCATTTTTCAGTTGAAACTAAAATTGCAAGTGAGGATTCAGGAATTTTGGTCAAGAAAAATAAAGAATATGCCCCCTCCCATGGAGAACAAAAAATCATGCTTCTGACCTTTTAACAGAATTTTAGAAGAGAACATTATTAACCCTTCAAGTACTTTTCGCATATTAAAAGTTTATATCTTAAAGATTTCTGAGGCAATCCTCAAGCATTGATAGATGTTGTAGCTGGATTATTCACCTGGCACCTTTTTGTTAGTAATAGGAAGTGGACTATATCTGCCGTCCCCTCTAGCTTGAAATGGAAATTTTATTCTGTTCACTGTTCATTCTATAAAACCTTGCTCTTATAATTTAAGTTGTTTTAATTTCTCCTCAAATTCCTGTATGGAGTCTACTCTAATAGCGAGTTTAAGCAGACTTTTTAAAACCTCTCTGTTAACTATTCCCTTAATTTTAACAGACAAATCTGGTTTAATAAGTCCAAACCTCTCCATCAAGGCCTCAAGAACCATTTCTTGAGCATCTAAGACCATGCCTTTAATCATCCCTTGCTGTTCTCCTTGTTTCCGTCCTTCTATTCGGCCTTGTTCTATCCATTTTTCTGCAAGAGTTGGCATAATATTAGCCTCCTTTCCTATTTGTTTTATTGCTTCTGTTATATCTTTTTCTTCTATTTTATCACTAGCACTCGCTATGTAACGTAAAAGTGTTTCTAAATATTGAAGAGGTGTATTGCTCTCACTAAGTTCTTTAAAAAGACTAAAAATTCCTTTTAGATGTTTGCCTGGTTCAGGTGTTGTAAGATATTTTAGTGCCATTAAAGTGGCTTTTAATATCACTCTCCCCTTGATCTCTTCATCTGATAGAGTAGACAAGTCATAAAGTAAGTAATTAAACTCAGGTATATATTTATTTAGCTCCTTTTCTATCTCTCCAAAAAGATATGAAAAATTTGTTTTTATCGTCCATCTCCTATATCCATTATAAATCACAAGAGGAATAATAACTGGAAGTATAGACTCATGGCTCTGTTTAAGATAAAGGTCCCAGATCTTCACCATATAACGCAAAAGTTGTAGACCAGTAAATCTTTCGGGAGTGCTTTTGTGCTCAAAAAGCAAATAAATAAAACCAGGCCTGGAGCTTAGCTGAACTTCATACAAAAGATCCGAAAAATGTTCTTTTAAATCTTCATCTACAAAGGAATCCTTGACCATGGTAAGGGAATCAAAATCAATTAATCTGCAAATATCTTGGGGCAGATAATTCTTTAAGAAATCTTCAGCCTGTTCTTTATGAGAAAAGACTTCCTTAACAAAGGTATCATGGGGATTTTGAATATACTTTTTGTCCATAAATTTTTTGTTAAAACACCTTTGAAAAGATGGCAAGGGGAGTTTTGTTTGATCTTCTTACCTGAGATGGAAATTTTTCTGTTCACTGTTCACTCTTTATTTGCTTGACACTTTTTCGCTTTTCAATTTCATCCATTTTTTGATCTGTCTAAAAGATTTTTTAAGGAACGTTTATTTTTTGCCTGGCGCCATTTCACGTTTTTTAAAAGAGCATATTATTTTTACAAAAAAATCTTAAAATAATTCAGTGTTCTCTATTAATTTTTCATTATTTGCCTGGGACCTTCTTATTTTTTTAGTATCATTAGTTTTCCTCCAAAATCCTTCTGATCTTGTGTGGGAAATAAATATACCTAAAATCTGCAATTACAGTTCAATCGTAAGCAACTGATTGTTCTGGACAGAGATACCTAGATATGGAGCTGTTATGTTAAAGGATATGTCTCCCTCATTGTGACTTGGAAGGCTTTTTCAGGTAGAAGCTGCGGTCAGTGGCACTCTTTACGGGTGTGTAAAGGCACACCACTGCACATGGACTTACGCAAAATCCTATTTTGGAGGATACTCTCAAAAAAAAGATTAAGCAAATTGTAATGACCGGATGGAATTTTCTATCTTTATCCAACGTTCTTTGAAAAAATAATCCCTCGATAATCGAAGGAACCATTGTCGTCCCGCATGCATCAGCCGAGCTGGAACATGGATTAGAAACATGCGGATTGTGTTGGGCTCTTCTCTAAAACCATCTTCATCGTTGAGCCACATCATCCAAACCAGTAGATTGTAAGCCAGAATACAGGTCTGGAATATGGCGGAGTTGGCCCAAAAATCCTGTGTCAAAATGCTTCCAGAGGCCATCTGTCCCTTACACCACTCAATCCAGTTTTCACTGGCCCCCCGTTGGCAATAATACCTGTGGACGTCCCAGGGACTCAGGTTCATATTTGTTACATAACAAAAATAATCATACTCAGTCTTTGTAACGCTGAAAAAAAAGCAACTAAATTTGCTCTCTATTACTTGACGTACGGCCACAAACCGGCGGGGGTGCTTCCACCTTTCACATTTGTATGTGAATTCGGTCTTCTCATAGCCAGGTCTATTTTTAACCTTGTGCCATTTCTGAGCTTCTAAAAGCTGAGTGAGTCCTCGCATCTTAACCTTGATTAAGTACAAAGCATGAGCCTCTTCTAAGTAGTCTAAAAGTTCTCCATTAAAAAAGGCGGAATCTGCACGTACAATAATTTTCCAGACTCTCCTTGGAAGCTTGGCAAAGCACTCTTGCATAAACTCTACACAACCATTGGCTGAATAAGCATCTCCGGCTCTAAACCAGTTGTGAAGACATTCCCGCGTCTCAGCAATAAAGCAAAGTAGCGAATGATATCCCCTTTGTCCTGGCTTCTTGGGGTTGTAACCCTTCTCGGCACCTTCCTGTTTCCCATACACCCCACGCACTGTAGAGTCCAAATCTAAAGTGATGCGGCTAAACCATTTTTTACCCCAAACCTTTTTGCGCACTTTTGTTTCTACATCGGAGAGTTCATTGCAATGTCGGGGATTAAACAACTTAAAAACCCGATTTATGGTAGTATAGTCAGGAAACCTTTCCCATTTAAAAAGCGACCTCAATGCTAAATCAGATCTTAGGATAAATACATGGCTCATATGCTTAGCCCCGGCTAACACTGCCATCATCAAAATCATGATAATGTCGGAAACCTTATACTGTGCGGTAGCTCCCCGCTTAATAGTAATGTGTTGCTCAAGCATCTTGGGAAGCTTCAGTTTGTCAGCAAACAGGCCCAGCAATACCAGTCCTGCGTTGCCTGTAAGATTTTTTTCAGTGAATTTAACATGAAATCTACGCATAAAATCAGTGCCTCCTAATACTTCGTATTAGAAACACTTTATACCATTAATTCACCATCTTATCAAGTAAAATATTGCTTTATGTTGCAAATTTTAGGTAATATATATTTTTCACTTCAAAATATTTCATTTTTTCAAGAATTATAAATGTGTGTATCTATTTTTATTATGAAACAAATTTCATATTTAAATGAAAAATCTTTCATTTCCCCTTAAGCCTTAAAACTTAAGGGGAGAAGTATTATTATTTTTCATTCTTTTTCTAATGCCTATTACCCCTATTAGTCCACTTCCTATTAATAGTAATGTACATGGCTCAGGCACATTATTTATAGGACTATAATTATCTACAAAAATCCACTCCCTAATATCATGCCATCCCATACTATCACCTGTGCCCGATGTAAAACCCACATACGCTACATTTGTACCAAATATTGTACCAAGATCTACTAAATAAGACAAATCAGGATCATTAGGACGTGTATTTTCTTGAGAGATTCTTACTTCTAATGTATCAGTGGTTCCGTTGTAATCTATCCATGTGTACCATATTTGCCCGTTGTTAAAGTCTGGAAATATATTTTTTGTAGCTTTAGATTGAATATTACCATTTAAATCAATTCCAATGTGATTTCCATTAGGATCTTTCCAATAATTGTAATATGTATCATATTCAATTGCAAGGCTATTCTGTATTCCTCCATATCCAAGTGAGCCTCCACCTCCTCCAACATTGGCACTATTAGTTTGAATAGTAAAAGTTAACCCATCAGCTCCTTTTTCTATCCAACTATACTTACGTGCACTATGAGTTATTTGAAATGAAAAAAATGTACTAAATGAATAATCGCTACTAATGGTAATTGAATTTGTTAGAAAAGCACTTCCTCTTTGATCATAATTATTAGTAAGTCTTAATACATATGCCCCATTAAAATATACAGGATTACTAATTGAACCAGTGGCACCATTTAAAGTAAATTGGGATAAGTCTTGAAAATCATTATAATTTATTGTTAATGCGTTAATATTATTAGATAAACCCAAAGAAAATATCACGCCCCAAAAAATCATTAAAAATTTTTTCATGGCATCCTCCTACTATGAATTATGTTATTTTTATAAATTTTTTTTCTTATAGCAAAAAATATACCTTAATATAGACTTATTAATAAAAAAAAGAAAAGGGGGAATATCTTGCTCCCAAAAAAGTTGGACACGTTTTAAAAGAAACAGCGAAAGGTGCCAGGCGAATAATACTCTATTCCTCTACTTTTTCTTCGGTTTTTTCTAATTTATGAATTTCTTTAATAAGCTCTGAAAGCTTATTTTTTATTGTTTTCTCTTTTGATTTAAGGAGAGTCAGTTTATCTTTTATAAATTCATCTATTAAACTAAGTTGTTGTATGCTTGTTTTAGTGATTTCGCTTAAGTCTTTTTGTCCATAGTATTTAACAAACTAAAGTTCCGAAAACTGCATGTTGGTTTGTGTTATTGTGAGTTGGTAGTGTAACTGGTTTGTTTTAGTGGTATAGGAATTTAAAATGTAACTGAATGGCGGCCAAAAAAAGAGTAATCATACCTTAACAGGATCCTGCAAAAGATATTGCAGGATCCTTAATTTTTTTATCTCAAATCTCCTAGATGAGTCCCTTTTGTTGAAGCCTTTTCATCCTTCTGAGAAGTCTTTTTTGAGCCATTTGAGCCTTTCTCTTTCTTCTTTCACTGGGTTTTTCATAAAAAGACCTCTTTTTTAACTCAGAATAAATGCCTTCCTGTTCGGTCTTTGCCTTGAATTTTTTCAGGGCTACCTCAAAGTTGTCAAATTCATCTAAAAAAATTTCTGCCATGATCCTATCCCTCCTTATTCTAATTTAATTGTTTTTTTAGATATATTCTGAGGATGGAGAGGGCTGCTGGAGTCATACCTGAAATCCTGGATGCTTGCGACAAATTTGTTGGCTGGAATTTTGTGAGTTTTTCCTTAATTTCATTTGATAGACCTGGAATTTCATAATAATTTATCCCTTCAGGGATTTTTATGTATTCAAGTTCTCTAAATTTTCTTATCTCGGATTCCTGTCTTTTTAAATATCCCTCGTATTTACACTCTATTTCTACCTCCTCAATTACCCGTGGATGAAGCTTTTTAGGCGGAGGGGATATTTTGTTAATTATAGAGTAGTCTACCTCTGGCCTTTTTAATATTTTGTCTAAAGGCGTAGGACTGGCTATTGGAGATGTTCCAATAGATTTTAAGGTCTCATTTATTTCAGGAACAGGATATACCCTCTGCCTCTTTAATCTCTTTATCTCATCCTGGATTTGTTTTTTTCTCTCTAAAAGGTCTTTATAAGTATCTTTAGAATGCAATCCCAGTTTATATCCAAATTCCAACAACCTTAAATCTGCGTTGTCTTCTCTTAAAATAAGCCTGTATTCTGCCCTGGAAGTCAACATTCTATATGGTTCACTTACCCCTTTTAACACCAGATCATCTACAAGCACTCCTATATATGCCTGGGACCTGTCTAAGACAAATGGTGGTCTTTTCTGCACATAAAGGGCTGCATTGATCCCTGCTAACAGGCCCTGGGCAGCTGCCTCTTCATATCCTGATGTGCCATTTATCTGGCCAGCTAAAAATAGACCCTTTATTAGTTTGGTCTCTAAAGTATGTCTTAATTGGGTAGGTTGAACAAAGTCATATTCTATTGCATAGGCACACCGCATTATCTCAGCCTCTTCTAGACCTGGAATAGATCTTATTAATTTTTCTTGAATTTCATAAGGAAGGGAATTTCCTGTGCCACTTGCATAGATCTCTTCTGTATCTAAACCTTCTGGTTCTAAGATTATATTATGCGCCTCTTTGTCGGGAAATTTCATTATCTTGTCTTCTAAAGAAGGGCAATATCTTGCAGACACCCCTTTTATTGAGCCATTGTATAGAGGAGACAGATGAATATTATCTTTAATTATTTGGTGACACTTTTTTGATGTCTTGCCAAAATAACAGGGAACTGGATTAAAATCTATTTTTTCAGTAAACAGAGAAAAAGGATAGGGATTTTCATCTCCCAGTTGTTTTTCAAAACAGGAAAAATCTATTGATCTCCTATGGATCCTTGCAGGAGTCCCTGTCTTCATCCTGCCAAGCTCAAAGCCAATATCCTTTAATTGCTCTGCAAGTTTAATAGATGGAAATTCCCCAGCCCTTCCAGCTGGGATTTTAGTTGGGCCAATGTGTATTAGGCCGTGTAAAAATGTTCCTGTTGCAAGAACCACTGCCTTTGCAAGGTAGGTTACACCAATTTCATCTACAATTCCGCATAGCTTACCATCTTCTATTAAAAGGGATTCAACTCGTGCCTGTTTTAGTTCTAGATTTTCTGTCTTTTCCACTACATGTTTCATATATGTGCGATATCTTATCTTGTCATTTTGGGTTCTCGTGCCTCTTACTGCAGGACCTTTTCTTGTGTTTAGTCTTTTAAATTGAAGGGCGGTTCTATCTGCAATCTTTGCCATTTCCCCGCCAAGTGCATCTATCTCCCGCACTAAGTGCCCTTTGGCAATTCCACCAATAGAAGGTGAGCAGGGCATATGGGCAACTGTGTCAAGATATATTGAGATGAGCAGAGTAGAGCACCCCATCCTGGCTGATGCCAGTGCAGCTTCACAACCAGCATGTCCAGCACCAACAACTATTACATCGTAACTTGAACTCATATTGGTTGACCCTTTGAACTTTTGTGTCTATTTTTAATCCTTAGCAGATACAGTAAACTTTTATAATAATTTAAAGAGAACTTGTCCAGATTTTGACAATTATAAGAATTTTAAAAAATTAGGGAACATATAAATTGACACGAAAAAGAATTTACGACTTTAATACCTATTTGCGAAATATTTTTGGATGCAGGGTGCAAAAGATCACTATAGATGCAAATTTGACATGCCCAAACAGGGATGGGACTAAGGGCTATGGAGGATGTATTTATTGTAACAAAAGGGGATCTGGCACAGGGCTGGGGGAAAAATTGTCTGTATCTGAGCAAATTGAGCGGGCTAAGAGTTATTTGAAAAAAAGATATAAGGCAAAAAAATTTTTGGCTTATTTCCAATCCTACTCAAATACCTATGGACCTATTGAAAAATTAAAGAAATTATATATGGAAGCCCTATCCATAGAAGATATTGTTGGAATTTGTATTGGAACCAGGCCTGATTGTGTAGAAGATGAGGTGTTAGATTATCTTAAAGATGTCAGTAAAAACTATCTGGTGTGGCTGGAATATGGTCTTCAATCTGCACAAAATAAGACCCTTGAGATAATAAATAGAGGCCATAGTGTAGAAGACTTTCTGGATGCTGTTAATCGAACTAGAAAGCGAGGGCTCAATATATGTGTCCATGTTATTTTGGGTTTGCCCTACGAGACAAGGGATGAGATGCTGGAAACTGCAAAATTTTTGGCTAAACTGGATATACAGGGTATAAAGATTCACTTACTTTATATTATAAAGGATACTCCCCTGGAAAAAATGTATATGCAAGGGAAGTATAGGCCTCTTACAAGGGAAGAATATGTAGAAATTGTATCACATTTTATTTCTTATTTGCCAGATTCACTTGTTATTCAAAGAATCACAGGAGATCCACATAAAAATGAATTAGTGGCACCAATGTGGGCACTGGAAAAACAAAAAAATGTTAATGCTATATTTGATTTTATGGAAAAAAATGAATTGTATCAGGGTAAATTTTTTAAAAGTAAAGGATAGTGTTATGAAAAAAATATGTTATTTTTTTTGTTTTTTTGTATTTATTTCTAATGTTTGCTATGCAAAGATAAATTGCATTGTAAGTATACTACCTGTTAAATTTTTTGTTGATAAAATTGGAAGAGAATATGTTAATGCACACGTATTAATCCCTCCTGGAACAAATCCAACAACATATGATCCAAAACCAAAAGATATTATATATATAAAAAAGTCTGAGGTTTATTTTAACATAGGAGTTCCTTTTGAGAAAATATGGACCAAAAAAATTAAAAATATGAATCCCAATTTAAAGATTATAGAACTTTATAAAGATGTAAAAAGAATACCAATGGCTAATAGATATAAGGATACTAAATTTAATAAAATATACACATCAAAAGATTTTTTAGATCCACATATATGGCTCTCTCCAACATATGTTAGATTTATTTTACTTGAAATTAGAGATTTTTTTATTCAAAAGGATAGGAAAAATAAAAATTATTATCTCCACAATTATTTTGACTTTATAAAACAAATAGATAAGCTAGAGAGCGATTTAATAGTTCTATTTAGCAACGTAAAGACGAGATATTTTTTGGTGTTTCATCCTTCATGGGGATATTTTGCAAGGGATTTTGGTCTAATACAGGTGCCAATTGAATTAGAGGGAAAAGAGCCTTCTTTTAGGGAGATATTATCTCTGATCTCTTTTGCAAGGAAGAAACAAATAAAAGTGGTATTTGTACAACCTCAATTTTCAAAGAGAATTGCAAAGATTATAGCATCAAAAATAAATGGTAGGATAGAAGAAATAGACCCACTTGCCTATAACTGGATAGATAATTTAAGGACTGTGGGTATAAAGATATCTGAAAGTTTAATCAGAGGGACAAAATAGATGGATAAAAATGTAATAGTTGAACTTAAAAACGTATATTATACCTATGGTGGTGATTGGGCATTAGAAAATATTAACCTTTCAATACATCATGGAGATTTTTTAGCTATTTTTGGTCCAAATGGTGGAGGAAAGACCACTCTATTAAAATTGATACTTGGCTTACTTAAGCCAAATAAGGGAAAGATTTTATATAATTTTAAAAAAAAGGGCAGACCAATTGGGTACCTTCCTCAGACCCAATTTAAGGAGGATTTTCCAATAAAGGTAATTGATCTGGTTTTAATGGGGTTGATTACAAAAAAAAGCTGGGGTTTTTGGTTTTCTAAAAGAGAAAAACAAAAGGCTGAAGAGGTGCTGGATATAGTTGATATGTTAAAATACAAAAATTATCCAATTAAAGATCTATCAGGTGGACAATTGCAAAGGGTTTATCTTGCAAGGGCGCTTGTATCAGACCCAGAGCTTTTAATATTAGATGAACCTACTTCAAATATAGATCCCAAGGCAAAGTTTTGCCTCTATGATTTTTTAGAAAAATTAAATTCAGACATAACCCTTGTTATGGTAAGCCATGATTTGAGCCTCAGCGTGACAAAAATAAATAAAATTGCATGTGTCAACAAAAGGTTGATTATGTCTCCAGTTGTTGGTTTTAATCAGGAGATGCTCTCTTTAATCATTGGTGAACATTTAAATCATTCTTGTCCTGTGGCTCCTTATTATATGGAAGGAGAATTGCCTGTGCTCACAAAAAAGGAGTGACTATGTCCCTAGCAACAATAGAACTACTAAAAAATGCACTAATTATTTCTATTTTAACAAGTATTGTATGTGGAATTGTTGGGACCTTGGTCTATTCTAACAGGCTTACCTTTATGGCTGGGGGAATAGCCCATGCTGCCTATGGAGGCATAGGACTTGGAATTTTTTTAAATAAAAATATCCTGGCAACTCTATTGATATTTACCCTAGGTATGTCCTTAATTATGGCCCTTCTCACAAATAAACAGAGAGAAAAATCAGACAGTGTTATTGGTCTTCTATGGACAGGCGGTATGGCTTTTGGAATAATACTGCTTGACCTAACCCCTGGATATCATGGCGATATAATGAGCTATTTATTTGGAAGCATATTAATTGTATCTAATAAAAATATTTTATTTATGTTTTTCCTCACAATTTTGACACTGCTTATTGTATTATTAAATTATCATAAATTTGAGGCCATATCATTTGATTATGAATTTGCAGCAACTAGAGGAATTAATGTGTCTCTACTTTATTTAATGATGATTATACTTATCGCAATCGCAGTAGTTATACTTATACAAGTTGTAGGTATTATCTTGGTTATAGCACTTTTGTCTATACCACCATATTTATCTTCATATTCAGCAAAGACCATGAAATCAATGATGTTAATGTCCTTTTTATTGAGTTTGATTTCCTGTATTTTGGGTATGATACTATCTTTTAGTTTAAACTTATCATCTGGTGCATCAATTATTGCAGTAGCAGTCCTATTGGGATTTGTATATATGACTTTAAAAAAGATATTTACGAAAATCTCTTATGGAAAATAAAATAAATATTGAAATTGGTTTTTATAGAGACTTGAACCCTTTGATTAAGGAGGATACACAAGGACATGGCTTCTAAAAAATTTGTAATATATTCTTTTCTTTTATTTTGTCTATTATGGATGATAATTTTAATGGCAGATATTATTTTTATCATGCATGGTAAAAGTATTTGCCCGACTAATGCATGTAAAGTTGCAGAAACATACGTAATTGGTGGGAAGAATATATTTCAAATAGCTGGAATCATTTTTTTAGCCTCTTTATTTATATTATTTTTTATTTATATTAAAAAAAATCTAATTATATTTAAAAATCTTTTGTATTTATCTATTTTATCTGCATTGTCCTTTGATGGAGTATTAATAGGTTATTTATATAAAATGCACACTTTTTGTATTTTGTGTATTGCATTTGCTTTTTCTCTTGTTTTAATACTTACATTATTTTCTATTTATGTAAATAAAAAGAATTTTATATTGTTTGGATTGGGTATCTGGATATCCAGTTTTATTGCTTTAAATCTTTTAAAATTTGATATAACTACAATTAAACCTCCTGACCTGAGTTCCAGCGTAATGGTCCATGTTAAAGCAAAAAATAGACCGGATTATCGTGCTGATTTGTTTGTTAGTTTACATTGCATTCACTGTTTAGACGTGATATATAACTTAGCCAAGCAAAAGACCTTTAATAATATTGAATGGAGGATTCACTTTTTAGGAAGCTCAAAGGGGGATATAATTAGGATTTCTCATATATTGAAGGACCCTAATTTAATAAAAGATCCCTTTGGAACCATAATAAAATTCATTTTAGCAAAGAAAATAAAAGAGATTGAGCCATTAGAAGAAGTTAAAAGAAAGCTTGATGAGTCAAGGAAATATTTTGTTTATCAAGGATTTGGAGGAATACCTTTGCTTATTGTAAAAAGTGGTTGGTACGAAATCAAAGTTGTGGGAGATAAACAAATTGGAAAATTTTTATTAGAAAAAGGATTGGTTGATAAATGGTATTTGATACAGAGAAAATAGGGTGCATGCTCCTCCTCCGCAATTTTTGGTGAGTTTGTGGAGTTAGTATTTAAGGGGTAACACAAAAAAATGATATTTATTTTTTGCAAAGTATGGGAAAAAGGACGATATTGAAGGTTTAGGGAAAAATTGTATTAAAGTTTAAATAATTCCTTAGAGAGGTAATAGTTTTAGCACCTGAGCCAGTAAGGAATTCAGATTGGGACAGACAAGCAGGATTGTGAGATAAATGCAGGCAAAAGGATAGACGAGATCATCCGAAATTAGGGATTATAAGAGTTGGGAGATAGTCTTTATTCAAAGCAGCCATTTATTGGGGAGCTTAAAGTAAAAATATGAGTTATATTCTAGTAGCCAAGCTGAAGGATCATAAGTTGTTGATAGAATGGGTATCGAAACAAAAGAGAATGGGGAATGTTCCGAGAGTGGAATATAAGGATAAGAAAGGACGTAAGCATGTATATGAATGGATAAATGATGTACAATTAAATGGCTTTGATACAACTTTGGTAAATTATTTTGAATATAAGATTATAGGAGAAGAGAAAATTAATTATCGCAATAGTTGGATAACAGATATATCCCTTAGTAGAGATAATATAGAGCATTTAGTAAGGGGTGGAAGATCTAGATGGAAGATAGAGAATGAGACGTTTAATACATTAAAGAATCAAGGTTATCACTTAGAACATAATTTTGGTCATGGTAAGAAGAATTTATCAATAATTTTTTTCTTTTAAATCTATTAGCATTTTTTGTACATCAGATATTAGAATTAACAGATCTATTATATCAGAAATGTAGAGAGAAATTTAGTTCACGGAAGGAATACTGGAATCATTTGCGGGTGACATTTCGGATTTTGGTATTTGAGAGTTGGGAGGAATATCTGAACTTTTTTTACTCTCCCCCATAGTAAAAAGTGTTTTGAGAGAATATTTTTTGAATTTATGGAAATAAGTTTGAGGGAGTAGTGCGTCCAAAAAGAGATTATAAGAGGATATTTTACCAAAGAGAAGTGGTATTTTATATCAAATTTTCTTAAATTTTTAATAGAGGGTAGTTTTTTGAATCTGAAAGAAGGAGATAAAACATCTAAAATGATCTAATTTGTCCCTCACCGAGAATTGGTGATTGCTGTATTATGTGTTTGCTTTTTGAAAAGAAATAACTTATTCCTAATATAGGAGTTTATAAATCCATGATCAAAATTTGGTGGTCATTTTTTAAAACAGCCTCTTTTATAACTATTTTTTTTACATTTTCTTGTAGTGGTGGAGGTAGTGGTGGAAATAGTAGTGGAGACTATAATAAGATATCATCCACTATTACTATCTCAAAATATAATGTAACTCCTTATATTATTTCAAAATCAAATCCTCAATCTATACAATTTACTTGGGAAGTTTTAAGGGATGATGATATAAATAGTGAATATTATATGGATATATATATTTCCACGGATGAGAGCATAGATGATAATGATGTTTTATTAGCACAGATTAATACGAAAAACGCCAATGGTAATTTTACTTTAGAGACTCAAACTCATTCATATGAAGAATTATTGGATTTATATTGCGGACAATATTATATTATTTTCTATGCACACAATGATAGTGGAAATTTTAATAAAAAATATATTCCTAATTTTATCTTGAAATCAAAATGGAGTGTTATAATATATATGGATGGAGATAATAGCCTTTCTCATGAGGTCAGAGATGATTTAAATGATATAAGTAGAGTGGGTTCCACAAATGATGTTAGTATAATAGTTCAAGTAGATACAAAGTCAGACACTGTAAAAAGATATTTTATAAAGCCTGATGAATTGGAATTATTAAGTGATCTTGGAGAGCTAAATATGGCAGATCCCAATACGTTAAGTGATTTTTTATGTTGGTCTACAGACAAATATATGGCTGATCATTATCTTGTAATCTTGTGGGATCATGGAAAGGGCTTTAAAAGAAAATCTATAATTAGGCGAAACATTTTTTGGGATGAAACATCTAATAGCACTTCTATGAGTATTCCAGAGCTGGCTAACTCCCTGATATCGTTACAAGAAAAAATTAACAAGAAAATTGATATCATAGGATTTGATGCATGCTTAATGAATATGCTAGAGATTGTATATGAGATTAAAGATAGTAGTGATTTTGTTGTAGGTTCTGAAAATACTGAACCATTTGAGGGATGGCCTTATGAAGATATATTAAAATATCTTATAGAAAATGTTGACACAATTAATAGTCGAGATCTATCTAAAAAAATAGTAGAACTTTATATTAATTATTATAACTCATCAGACGAGGCGACACTTTCAACTATTGATACATCGCAAATAGATGTTTTAAAAGATAGAGTAAATGAACTTGCAGTTAATTTAATAGAAGGTTTAAAAAATGATACTAATGGAATACTTAAAAATTCTCTTAAAACTGCCATATTAAACAATGTCCAGCGATTTGATGATGGATATTCATATGGTATAAATAGGTATGATGACTCTTATGTAGACCTCTATCATTTATGTTATTTAATAAAATCGAATCTTTCAACATATAAAAATTGTGCACTTAATGTAATAGATGCTTTAACAAGCGTTATTATTTTTTCTCAGAATACCGGCGGTAGCGTTTCTAATGCCCATGGATTGAGTATTTGGCTTCCTGATCCCATTATATATTCGTTATCAGATTGGAAATATTATCAACAGCAATATAATGAACTTCTATTTGCCCTTGATACACAGTGGGATGAGTTTTTAACCATTTTATGGAAACTTAAATAGACTACTTATATTATTAATGCAAAATATATTATACTTTTAATGTTTAAATAAATTTATTTATAATTTAGTAGGGGGATTAATATAATGAGAATAGAAACATTTAGGTATACAGAAAGACTGGGAGCTGTGCTTTTAAGAGACGTTCAAAAAATTATTGAGCTTGATTCTGGTCTAGAAGATCAAGACGCAGAGGAAGCAAGGGGTGTTTTAAAAATCAGTGAGGCTATTATTCATGAGATGGAGAAACAGATGGCTATTGTTATTCCAACAAAAAATGAGAAACTCAGGTTATTTGAAAATTGCATAAGCGGGGTACCACACGAATCTTTAAAAATTATTGTATCAAATAGTGACATAAGTCCAATAAATAGATTCGAACTTGAAAAAGAAACTTTGCAACAATTTTGTGAGTTTTCCAAAAGACGAGCAGTAATAATACATCAAAAGGATCCAATTATATGCAGGGCCCTCCAGGAAGCAGGATATGATGATTTATTGGATGAGGAAGGCATAGTCCGAGATGGCAAAGCCGAGGGAATGATAATTGGTATTTTACTAACAAAATTTTTTAATAAAAACTATTTGGGATTTATAGATGCAGATAATTATTTTCCAGGCACTGTCCTGGAATATGCAAGGGCATATGCAGCAGGTCTTCGCATTGCCAAATATGAACAATGTATGGTGAGAATACTTTGGAGATATAAGCCAAAAATACATGAACAAGGACTCTATTTTAAAAAATGGGGTAGAGTATCAGAAATAACAAATAGGTGTTTAAATTCGCTTATATCCTTTGTAAGTGGATTTGAAACAGATGTAATAAAGACAGGAAATGCAGGAGAACATGCAATGGCACTCAGTCTGGCTGAATCTATCCCTTATGCTTCTGGATATGCAATCGAACCACAGGAACTCTTATCATTATTTGAAGAATATGGAGATATTCCCCATTTAGGCAACCATAAAAACGGCTTTAAAGGCATTGAAATTCTACAAATTGAGACTAGAAACCCCCATTTACATGAAAATAAGGGACAGGAACACATAAACAACATGCTGCTGGCATCTTTAGGGGCAATATATCACAGCGATGTCTGTCCAGAAGAGACCAAAAATTTAATATTAGAAGAGCTTCAAAAACAAGGACTATTAAAACTTGGAGAAGAACCCCCAAGACCTAAGCTCATTAAAGCACCAAGGGAAATTGATTTTGAAAAATTTAAGGAAAATATAGGAGAAAACATAGATAAATTTATTATAAAATAATTGTTATGCCAAAACTCGTAATATTTACTGATATAGATGGTACAATAATGGATTTAACTACTTTTTCAATGGACCCTCTTTTAAATATTATACCCCGGATAAAAGAGCTCAAGATTCCAATTGTATTTGCTTCAGCAAAGACAAAATTAGAACAGGAAAAAATAAGAGACAAACTAGGAATAAGAGATCCATTTATTGTAGAAAATGGAGGTGGGATTTATATCCCATATAAATATTTTAATTTTTCTGTGGAAAAAATAATTGATAATCAGTATTTGATAAAAAAAACAAAAGATTATATACTTATTTGTATTGGTAAAGGTTATAAAGAAATAAGAGCTATTTTACAAAAAATAAGATCTCATACAAATTTACCCTTTACAGGATTTGGTGATCTTAGTGCTGAAGAGGTTGCAGAGCTTACAGGACTTTTTTTGGATGATGCCAGAGATGCAAAACAAAGGGATTTTGACGAGACCATAGTAATAGAAGAAAAATTTATACCTCACTTAAAAAAGCACCTTGCAAGATACGGACTCAAATGTACTTTTGGTGGAAGATTTTTTCATATTATAGATAAAAAGGCATCCAAGGGTATATGCGTCAATTTACTTAAAAGGCTTTATAGAAAATGGTACAACGAAGAGGTCATAACAATTGGGTGTGGTGACAGTGAAAATGATTTTCCTCTGTTAAAAGAAGTAGATATTCCTTTACTAGTTGAAAAAAAAGGAGGGGGATTTGCTAATATCGACTTGCCTGGTTTGATCAGAGTAAATGGAGAAGGGCCAGTTGGCTGGAAAAAGGGTATATTAAATATGATTGAAAAATACCATTCAAACAATTGACTTTAGTAATTAAGTCCTATTATAGTCTTGCGCAGTTACTTCAATCATAAAAATATGTGGTGGGTGCTCATTTAAGTTTTTTTAAGATGAAACCTACTGGAGGATGGGAAATGGCGAGTGAAAAGTGTATAAATATTGCTATTGCAGGACTTGGAAATTGTGCCTGTTCTCTAATACAGGGGATATATTATTACAGTGATGCACAAAGATTAGCAGATGCCATTGGTCTTATGCACCAAGAGATGGACGGATATAGACCTGAGCACATCAAAGTGGTAGCTGCTTTTGATATTGATAAAAGAAAAGTTGGCAGAGATATATCCGAAGCAATATTTCAACTGCCAAATTGCACCAAGGTTTTTTTTGAGGAAATTCCTAAACAGGATGTAAAGGTTGAGATGGGTAAGGTCCTGGACGGATTGTCTGAGCACATGAAAAATTATGAAGATAAGTATACCTTCTTACTATCAGATGAAAAGGAATTGGAAAAAGAAGATATTGTTTCAATCTTAAAAGAGAGAAATGTAGATGTGTTTTTAAATTACCTTCCTGTTGGTTCAGAAGAGGCAACGAAATTTTATGCAGAATGTGCCCTTGAAGCCAAAGTGGCGTTTATAAATAATATACCAGTGTTTATTGCCAGCAATGAAAAATGGGCAGGCCGTTTTAAAGAAAAAAACATACCCATCCTTGGAGATGATATAAAATCTCAAGTAGGTGCAACTATTGTTCACAGGACCCTCACAGATCTCTTTAAAAAAAGAGGCGTCAAATTGGAGAAAACCTATCAACTAAATATGGGTGGAAATACCGACTTTTTAAACATGCTAAACAGGGAGAGGCTGCAATCCAAAAAAATCTCAAAAACAGAGGCTGTACAGGCTGTTGCGGCAAAAAGGCTTGATGATGAAAATATTCACATCGGTCCAAGTGACTATATACCATGGCTAAAAGACAACAAAATCTGTTTTATTCGCATGGAAGGTAGACTATTTGGTGATGTACCAATGAATATTGAACTCAGGTTGTCTGTTGAAGATTCTCCAAATTCTGCAGGGGTGGTAATAGATGCGATTAGATGTGCCAAAATAGCCCTGGACAGGAATATAGGTGGACCTCTCTTAGGTCCGTGTTCTTACTTCTTTAAACACCCCCCAGTGCAGTACACGGACAGCGAGGCATATGAAAAAGTAGAAGAGTTTCTCAAAGAACATGTTTAAAAACTTTAAGATGTCTAGAACCTGCAATATATGTATTCTAATGAAATGAGACTATTTTCTTTCCCTAAAGTTTAGACAATGTGAAGAGTTGTCACATTTGCAATGATTTAAGATTGTTAAATGATGAGATGAGTGGCTTCAGGATAACTGTGGAAGATAGATATATCTCCACAGTAGAGGAAATTTTAAATAAAGAAGGTTTTTATATCGAGTCTGTTTCCTTTTATCCGAAAGCCAGGTTCTGTGTTTCTAATAATAAGAAATTGGGCAATTCCATTTTAAATAATTTTGGTCAGATATACATTCAAGATTTGGCTTCTATGCTTCCGCCTTTAATATTAAATCCTTCAAAAGGAAGTACTGTCTTGGACCTTTGTGCTAGCCCAGGGGGTAAAAGTGCGATTTTAAGCGAGCTTGTTGGAGAAAATGGTATTGTAGTGGCAAACGAACCCAATAAAAAAAGATACTTAACCCTCAAAAAGAATATAGAGAGATTGAATCTTTTTAATGTGTGTTTTACTTGCTATCCTGGAGAAAAATTCCCTGAATACATAAAGTTTCCCTACATTTTATTAGATGTGCCTTGTAGTGGATGGGGCACACAAGATAAAAATCCCAAGGTAAAGAGATTGTGGTATGGCAAAAAAATTGATCCACTAATCAAACTTCAAAGAGAACTTTTAACAAAGGCATTTCGCCTCCTCAAACCTGGCGGAAAATTAGTATATTCAACATGTACTACTAATAGGGCTGAAAATGAAGATCAGATAAAATGGGCAGTAAATGAGCTAGGATTTAAAATAAAAGCTATTGATAAAATTGATGATTTTGAGTATTTTGCTGAGAAATCGGCCGGGACTTTAGCAATTAAGGGACACAAATTTTATTCCCAGAGTTTTTTTGTGGCCTGTCTCTATAAAGAGAATTCAAATAATGAATCTCATGGAGATAAACTGAAACAAGATAATAATTTAAAATTATTAGACAAGGAAAAAATAGAAAATATGCTTAAACAAGCTGGCCTTAGCTTGTTTAGATTCCCAGGAGGTATTTTTTATTTAAAAGAGAACAAGGTCTTCTTTAAAAAACAATTATTTTGCAAGGAGATTTATATTGAGGGATCTTTTGTTGGAAAATTAAAAAAAGGCTTATTTATACCGAATAATAGGTTGTGGAAAGTCTTTGCAAATGAGGCGAAAAACAAATTAGTCTTTAATGAGATAGATGAGATAAAAGGTCTTATATCTGGAAAGAGCGTCACTATTTCAACCAATTTTAAGTACTTACAATTATATTATAAAGATCTGCCCTTAACTTTGCTTACAGTTAAAGGAAAAAGGGGTTTGATTAGTAGATAACAGGCTTATTTTTTCCCAAAAAGTAATCTTTTGTATTGATTAAAATAATTAATTTTATGGAGGTCAGCTCTATTGGTTGACTCAAAAAAAAAAATGGGATAGATAAATCTGTCTTGGAAAAAACAAATTTTTTAAGGAGAAAAGGAGATGGACCATATCATCAAAAAAATTGAACAAGACCATATGAGATATGATATTCCAGAATTTAGAGCTGGTGACACAGTCAATGTTCATATCAGGTTAATTGAAGGTGAAAAAGAGAGGATTCAGGTGTTTAAAGGTACTGTTATAAGGGTAAGGGGTAGTGGAACTAACAGGACCTTCACAGTTCGTAAGGTTTCTTCTGGAATTGGTGTTGAGCGCACTTTTCCAATTCATTCTCCTTCAATTGAAAGGATTGAGGTGGTTGATCGCGGTAAGGTGCGTCAATCTAGAATTTACTATCTAAGGGATAGAAAAGGTAAAGCTGCCAGGATTAAATCAAGGGATATTTATTAATAATAGGTGAATGAAAAAAAACATCAAATAGTTGCAGGCATAGACGAGGCCGGTCGTGGATGTTTGGCCGGTCCCGTTGTAGCTGCAAGTGTTATCTTGCCGCAAAATTATACTCTCCCAGGTCTTAGAGATTCAAAAAAAATATCTCCAAAAAAAAGATATTTATTAGAGACACAAATAAAAAAAATAGCTATATCATGGGCCATTGGTCTTGCAACCCCAGAGGAAATAGATGTCCTGAATATTTTAAGGGCATCGCTGCTAGCCATGGAAAGGTCTTTTTCCAAACTGTCTATTAAACCTGACATTGTATATATAGATGGAATACATGCCCCCAATTTGATTGGAGCAAAAGTTTTGTGTGTAAAAAAAGGGGATGATATCATTCCTCAGATTTCCGCAGCATCTATTCTGGCCAAGACCTTCAGAGATCGCTTAATGATAAAAATGGACAAAAAATATCCAAACTATGGGTTTAAAAATCATAAAGGTTATGCTACAAGACTTCATCTAGAGAGACTGAAAACATTTGGCCCATGTAAGATTCATAGAAGGACCTTTAAACATGTAAAAGAATTGTTCAGGGAAGTGGCGTGGTTAATAGAAAAAAAAGATTAGGAAACACAGGAGAAGATATTGCAATAAATTTTTTTAAGAAAAGGGGCTATAAAATTTTGGAGAGGAATTTTAGGACCAAAAAGGGAGAGATTGATCTTATTGTTGAAGGAGAAGGGCAATTGGTTTTTGTTGAAGTCAAGACAAGATCAAGTAAAAATTTTGGTGACCCTTTGGAATTTGTTAATATAAGTAAACAAAAGAGGATACTTGCGGCTGCTCTTTTTTATTTAACAAAAAATAAATTATGGCAAAAAAATATAAGATTTGATATTATAGGGATCACCAAGAGGGGAGAAAAAATAGAAATAAAACATGAGAAAGAAGCCTTTACACTCGAGCACCCTTTGGATAGTGGCAACTCCTATTGGCAACCTTGGTGATATATCAAAGCGGGCAATAGATGTTTTAAATCAAGTAGATGTGGTGGCTTGTGAAGATACAAGAACAACGGGCAATCTTTTAAAACTCCTTGGAATTCCAAAGAAAAGATTAATTAGCTATTATGACAATGTAGAGAAAGAAAGATTGTCCAAAATAATTAAAATACTAGAAAGGGGTAAGGATGTAGCTCTGGTATCTGAGGCAGGTTCACCTGTTATTTCAGATCCAGGATTTTTGCTCGTTAGAGAGTGTAGAAAAAGAGGTATAAAGGTGTCAGTAGTACCAGGCCCAAGCGCCCCTATAGCAGCGCTCATGATCAGTGGAATAGAACCTATTCCTTTTACTTTTCTTGGGTTTATGCCCAGAAAAAAAGGAGATATAAAGGCCACATTAGATCCTTTTTCTCAAGTTAATACTACGTTGATATTTTTTGAAAGAAAATCCAGGTTAAAAAACACTTTAAAAATTGCCTATGATACATTGAAAGGAGAAAGGGAAGTTGCTATTGTTAAAGAAATAACCAAAATATATGAAGATGTAATAATTATTCCCCTTTCAGAATATGAAAAAATTGGCGAGTTAAAAGGGGAGATTACAGTGGTTATTTCCCCGCCTCAAAAAGGAGAATTAAAAACCAATGAGAGAGATCTCATAAACATGATAAAAATGGAAATGGCTGGTAATAAAAGTACTAAAGAGCTAGTTAAAAATATCCTTGAAGTGAGTGATGGGTGGAACAAAAAAGAGGTCTATAATCTTTATTTAAGAATAAAAAATGGGTAAAAAGGAATTATATACCCTTTTAAAATGCTTTTTTAGAACCTATTTTATAGGATGTATGTTTAATACTAAAGGGTTACAGAATTTAGGTCTGTTATATATCATGGACCCAGGACTAAGGTTATTTTATGGGGAAAATCAAAAGGAATATAGGAAGGCAAGAGAGAGATATTTATCTCATTATAACTCACATCCCTTTTTTTTGCCCCTATTGGTTGGATATTTTTTATTTATTGAATCCAGGATATCCCAGAAAATGATCTCACCCAAGGCCCTTACAGCCATAAAAGAGACCTCAGCCTACACCTTGAGTGCAATTGGAGATTCATTCTTTGGGGGATCTTTGCTTGTTACCTGGGCATTCGCTGAGGTATTGCTGATTTTGTATGGGCAAAAATTTTGGGCATTACTATTTTTTATTTTTGCCTTTTTTTCTCTACAACTTTTTAGATTTATTATTTTCTGGAAGGGCTGGAGTAGGGGACTTGCTTTTTTTCAATGGATGAAAAATATAAATCTAATTGGGTGGGCCAATAAACTGAAAATTATTAATGGAATTTTTCTTGTTTTTATCTGGTATAGAATATCATGTCTATCAAATTATAATCATCTTACTTTTTTTCTTATAGGTGGAATAGTAATTTTTATTTCATCCTTTCTTGTTTACAAAAATGTAATATCACGGGAGTTGTTAATAGCAATAATTGTTGGTGGTTCATTATTACTTTTTTAAAAGGAAGGAAAAGCATGAAAGAAAAGTTGGTTTGTTCTGAGGTAATAATAAATAACAATTTAGGACTTCATGCAAGACCAGCTGCTATTTTAGCCAAGGAAGCCAGTAAATACAAATCTGATATTAAAATAGTTATGGATAAGACAGAGGTAGATGCGAAAAGCATATTAGATATTTTGACTTTAGCTGCGTCCAAGGGAAAATCACTTAAATTAGTTGCAAAAGGAGAAGATGCAAAAGAGGCAATTGAAAATATACAATCATTAATTGAACAGGGATTTGGAGAAATATAATTTAAGGGTGATATTATGGCAAAAAAAGTTCTACAAGGTATACCTATTTCAGTTGGCATTGCTATTGGGCGTGCATATATTTTGACCAGAGACCATTTTTGTTTAACTCCAATACAAAATATATCGGAAGAATTAGTTGATCAAGAATTAAAACGTCTGGAAGATGCCTTTGACCTTACAATATCTAATTTAAAAGAATTAAAAGCTAAAATTCCAGAAGAACAAACTGAATATTCTTCTATTATAGATACCCATATAATGATGCTTCAGGATCCTAAGTTAAAATCGGCAATAACAAAATATATTAAGGATATGAAATTAAATGCAGAATGGGCTATTGAAAAAGGAGTTAAAGATATAGAAAACTCATTTAAGGGTATAGAAGATGAATTTTTTAAAACCAGGATTAGTGAAATAAAGCTTCTCAGCAGAAAAGTAATTGGAAATTTGATTGGAGCTGAAGAAGAGTTAAAACCCATTAAATCACGAGTAATATTAGTAGCACATGAATTGACTCCAGCAGATACAGTTGAATTAGATGTAAGTAAAATTATGGCATTTGTCACGGCACAGGGAGGGAAGACTTCTCACGTTTCAATAGTGGCAAGGACCCTTGAAATCCCTGCAATAGTAGGAATAGAAGATGTGGAGAATTTAATCCCAGACGATGAATTAATCATTGTTGATGGTTTTACAGGTAAGGTATTGATAAAACCAGAAGAAGAAGAGATATATGAGTATACTGAGAGGCAGATAAGTTTTGAGCAATACAAAAGAGAGTTGTTTCAACAAAGGGGCCTTCCAGGGAAAACAAAGGATGGATTCCACGTTAAAGTAATGGCAAATATTGAACTCTTTGAGGAAGTCAGTTCAGTTTTAGATTATGCTGCCGAGGGTATTGGTCTATATAGGACTGAATATTCTTATTTGTATAGGTCTAAGTTACCTAGTGAAGAGGAATTATATGAAGAATATAGGGATCTTGTCTCTATTATGTCCCCAAAACCAGTGGTTATCAGGACATTAGATGCTGGAGGGGACAAAATAGGAAAGGGATTTGAAAAATTGGAAGAGGCAAATCCAGCTATGGGTTTAAGAGCCATCCGATTTTGTCTAAAATTTAAAAAAATATTTAAAACCCAATTAAAGGCAATTTTAAGGGCAGCTAAGGCAGGAAATGCATTCCTTATGTTTCCAATGATATCAGGTTTAGAAGAACTTAGGGAAGCAAAAAAGGTTTTAGAAGAAGCAAAAAATGAACTTGAAAAAGAGGGTAGGTCCTATAAAAAGGATATTCCAGTTGGGATTATGGTTGAGCTCCCTTCCGCAGTGTTAGTGGCCCAAGACCTTGCAAAGGAAGTTGACTTTTTTAGTATAGGCACAAACGATTTAATTCAATATTCCCTTGGCATTGACCGCACTAACAAATACGTTTCCCATCTCTATCAACCCCTGCACCCTGCTATAATCAAAAGTATAAAATACACGGTGGATGTTGCCAAAAAGGCTGGAATTCATGTGTCAATGTGTGGAGAAATGGCCGGTGATCCATTTTGTTTACCTTTATTAATTGGCATGGGAGTGGATATCCTTAGCACCACTCCACATTCCGTCCCTGGAGTTAAGCGTGTTGTTCGAATGTTGTCTAAAAAAGAGTGTGAAGATTTACTCCACAGAATCTTGCAAAATTCTTCAGTAAAGGAAAATAATAAAATAGTTAAAGAAAAGGTGTTTGATAAGATTCCTGAAGAACTTACATTTTATACCTCTTTTTTTGATAATTAAAGTGAACAGTGTGGGTGATCAGTGTGAGTAAGATACATAGAAGAGAACCTAGAACTTTGAACAGCAACTTCTAATTTTGAACGTAGAACATCGAACCTTGAACACAGAACATTGAACTTTGAACACAGAACCTTGAACCTTGAACATCGAACCTTGAACCTTGAACATCGAACCTTGAACTTTGAACATCGAACCTTGAACATAGGACAAATGAGTTATGTCGCAAAAGGAAAAAATAAAAGTCATAGCAACTAATAAAAAGGCCTTTCACTTTTATGATATATTAGAGAGGAGAGAAGCAGGGCTGGTTTTAACTGGTTCAGAAATCAAGTCCATAAGACAGGGTAAGGTAAATTTTAAGGATAGCTATGTGAGATTTTATAAAGGAGAGGCCTTTTTAGTAGGTCTTCATATAGCTCCCTATGAAAAGGCCTCTTATCTTGGTCATGAGCCTGAGAGAGATAGAAAACTCTTGCTCCATAAAAGGGAGATTTTATCTCTCCAGGGAAAGGTCCAGCAAAAGGGACTTACTGTTATACCTCTTAAAATTTATTTAAAGGGTCCATGGGCTAAGGTTGAGATTGCCTTATGCAGGGGTAGAAATATCAGGGATAGACGGGAAGAATTAAAGAGAAAGGCAATAAAGATGGACATTGCAAGGGAAATGTCCAGATATAAGTAGCCATGACATTTAAGTTAAAAAAAGACCACAAAAGGTTTTTATTATCTCTCTTTGGAGAAAAAGATGTACTCTTTGAAAGAGAAAAAATTTTAATATTTGGTACAGATGCAAGCAAAGAATTTGCATGGCCCTCAGTTGTTGTAAGACCTTCCTCAGTCACCCAGATAAAAGAATTGCTTAAATGGGCAGATAAAAACAAAATTCCAATCATACCAAGGGCAAGGGCAACCAATGTTGTGGGCGGTTGTGTCCCTGTGTATGGCGGAATCGTTGTCTCTATGTTGAAGCTCAACAGGATACTGGATATAGATGAGAGGGATTATGTGGCAGAAGTACAACCTGGCGTAGTTACAGGAGATCTGCAAAAAGTATTAAAACAAAAGTCCTTATTTTATCCTCCAGATCCAGCATCAGCTAAAATTTCTACTATTGGAGGCAATGTCTCCCAAAACGCAGGTGGTCTTCGCGCTGTGAAGTATGGGGTCACTAAGGATTATGTGTTGGGATTAGATGTGTGTATTCCTGGCGGAGAAATGCTCTTTCTTGGAGGCAGGTCCCATAAAGATGTAGTAGGGTTAGATCTTAAATCTATTATGATAGGATCTGAAGGGACATTGGGTATTTTTACAAAGATAATCTTAAAAATTCTGCCCTTGCCAGATAAGTATATATCTATTTTAGTAGGGTTTAATTCCTTGGAACGATTGATAGAGGTCGCAGCAAAGATTCTAAAGACAGGACTAATTCCTGTGGCAATGGAATTTATGGATAGTGATGTCTTAAATTGTTTAAGAGAACTTGGTAAAGTGGATATATCCAAAAACATTGACTCACTGCTTTTATTACAGTTTGATGGTAATGAAAAAGAAGTGGAATGGGCGGTTTATAATTGTGAAAAATTATTTAAAGAGCTAGATATTGAATATTATGAGAAGGGTGGAGATAAAAAAAGAGAAGAAGAATTATGGGAGGTTAGACGCCTTATAAATCCAGCATCACATAAGATGGGTGAAAAGAAAATAGCACTTGATATCTGTGTACCAAGGTCTAAAGTGCCAATAATCATAAATGATTCTAAGTCTATAGGAAAAAAATTTAATATACCTATACTTTGTTTTGGACATCTAGGAGATGGGAATATACATGTAAATATAATGTATAGTGATGATAGAGAAGAAATAGCTCATGAAGTAGCCTATAAAATATTGCAAAAGACCCTAGAAAGAGGGGGTACTATCTCTGGAGAGCATGGTATTGGAATATTGAAATTGGATTTAATTAACAAACAGCTTTCAAATACAGAGATAAATCTTATGAGAAAAATAAAAACCATCTTTGATCCAAATAACATTATGAATCCAGGAAAGGCCTATTAATTTATTATGTTTGGAGGTGTATTATGAATACAAAAAGCATATTGGATAATTTTTGGGAAAAAAAATTAAATCTATTAAAGCAGGTTTTAGAAAAAAATAATTTTGAGGTATTTATTGCACCAAAACTTTCTGAGGTAAAAGAGCTATTTATTAAGGAGATTCTAAATAAATTAGAAAATATTAAAAAAGTATCTTTTGGAGGTTCTTTAACTGTAGTAGATTCAGGGATATATTCTTTTTTCAAAGAATCAAAAGATTATGAAGTAATAGATACCTATGATAGAACCATTCCAAAGGATGAATTTATTGAGAGAAGAAGACATGCCCTTTTATCTGATCTTTTTTTAACAGGGACAAATGCTGTAACTGAAGATGGAGTATTAGTTAATTTAGATGGATATGGCAATAGGATAGGAGGCATTGCCTTTGGTCCCAGGTATGTAACCCTTTTAATTGGGAGAAATAAGGTAGTTGCAGACCTTGATGAGGCTATAAATAGGATAAAGGGATTTGCAGCTCCAATAAATACGCTTAGGCTCAATAGAAAGAATCCATGTGCAAAGACCCTTAAATGCGAGGATTGCAATAGTCCAGAGAGGGTGTGCAATGTGTGGCTTATAGCTGAGAAATGCTATCTCCCAAAGAGGATAAAGATAATTTTGATAAATGAAGATTGTGGACTTTGATTTTATTTAAGTTGTTTAATTAGGAGGAAAAATGTTAGGTATTAGAGAAGAATTAGTTGATTTTTCTCCATATTCCCCAGGACTTTCCATTGATGAGATAAAAGATAAATACAATTTGGCCAATGTAATAAAAATGGCTAGCAATGAAAATCCGTTAGGAACGTCCCCACGTGTGGTGGAAGTTATTAAAAAATTTGGTCCTTATGCATTCAGGTATCCCCGAAAAGGGAATCCAGAGTTAGTAGAGAAGTTGTCCGATATTTTGAACATTCCTGATGAGTATATTGTAGTTACAAATGGTTCAGATGAAATAATTGATCTCATTATAAGGGTATTGGCTGTTCCTTATAGAGACAATATAGTGGTCTTTGATCCAAGTTTTTCCATATACAGGATGCAGGGAAAATTTCATGGGATTTCTGTTAAGTATGTTCCTTTAAATAAAGATTTTTCCTTTAATTTTAACGGCATATTAGATGTATTAGATGAAAATACCAAGATTATATTTATTACAAATCCAGATAATCCATCTGGATATTGTTTGCCATTCCAGGAGATAATTAAATTTTTACACAAGATTCCTGAAAATGTGTTGTTGGTTGTTGATGAGGCATATGTTGAATTTTCTGATGATCCTGAGTATTATTCCTGTGTAAGAGAGGTAGTAAATCAGAAAAATTTAGGCGTTATCAGGACTTTTTCTAAATTATATGGTCTGGCAGGATTAAGGATAGGATATGGAATTTTACCTTTGAAACTATCAGACTATATAAAAAGGGTAAAACTTCCTTTTAGTGTAAATTTTCTTGCAGAAAAGGCTGCAATAGAAGTGTTAGAAGATTTTGCCTTTGTTGAGCACACAAGAAATACAGTAATTGAAGGTAGAAGATATTTAAAAGAGGAGATGGAAAAGCTTGATTGCCTGATATATCCATCCCAGGCCAATTTTTTGATGTTTAAACCACCTACTCATGCCACCATTGTTTTTGAGGGATTACTAAAAAGAGGTATTATTATAAGACCACTTAATTCTTACGGTTTAGATGATCATCTCAGGGTATCGGTTGGAAGAGAAGATGAAAACAGGTTGTTTATCCATTATTTAAAACAAATTTTAGAAAGTTGTTGAATAGCAATGTCCAGAAGAATTATAATTACCATAGATGGTCCTTCAGGGTCTGGAAAGACTAGTGTAGCAAAGATTTTGGCTAAAAAATTAAATATTGCCTATCTAGATACAGGGGCAATGTATAGGGGTGTAGCCCTAATTTTAGGTAATTTACCTAAAGATTTTAACAAATTAGAAGAGATTTTATCTTCATTGAAGTTTGATCTGGTGTATGATGGAGAAGATTTTTCCTTGGCCATGAACAATAAAATCCTCGGTGATGAAATACGGAGTGAGGAAATAGGATTTGTTGCATCAAGGATTGCTAAAGAGCCCATTGTGAGAAAATATTTGACCTCTCAGCAAAGAGAAATAGCCAGAAAGCATTCTATTGTTGCTGAAGGCAGGGATATGGGGACAGTTGTGTTTAAGGATGCAGACTTTAAGTTCTTTTTAACTGCATCACCTCAGATAAGGGCAAAGAGGAGGTTTGAACAATTAAGAAAAATGGGGTTAGATCCAGATTATGACAAGATTTTAAAGGATATAGAAAAAAGGGATAAACAGGATTCTTCTAGAGAAATAGCTCCCTTAAAACCTGCTGAGGATGCTTTAATAATTGATACGTCGAATTTAAATATTTTAGAAGTGGTAAATAAAATGTTAAAAACTATTGAGGGATAATTTTTTATGTGCTGGGTCCAGGAGTAAAATTTTTGAGGATAAGGTATATATTACTCATTGAAAAACATTTAAATTAGGAGGGAATGTCATGGAAAGACCAGTAATAGTAAGTGCTGTGAGGACTCCTGTTGGATCCTTTGGAAAATCTTTAAAAGATGTCTCAGCAGTTAAGCTCGGTACTATAGCGACAAAAGAAGCTATGAAGAGAATAAATATAGATCCTGCATTGGTTGATGAAGTTATTTTGGGTAATGTATTGCAGGGAGGCCAGGGACAAAATCCTGCAAGACAGGTTCTCATCCATTCAGGGATTCCTCAGGAAAAAGTAGCTTATACAGTGAACAAAGTATGCGCTTCAGGACTAAAATCTGTTGCACTTGCGGCCCAGGCAGTGATGTTGCAGGATGCTGAAATTGTTGTATGTGGGGGGATAGAGAATATGTCAATGGCACCATATGCAGTAATGAATGCTAGATGGGGCCATAGAATGGGGGATGGGAAACTCGTGGATCTCATGATCTTTGACGGGCTCTATGAGATCTTTAATGGTTATCATATGGGAATTACCGCAGAAAATATTGCTGAGAAATACAATATCTCAAGGGAAGAACAGGATGAATTTGGATATGAATCTCAGATGAAGGCTAAGGCTGCTATAGAAGCGGGTAAGTTTAAGGAAGAGATCGTGCCTGTGGAAATTCCTCAAAAAAAGGGTGACCCAATAATTTTTGATACAGATGAACATCCAAGGCCAAACACCTCTATGGAAGCCCTGGCAAAACTAAAACCAGCCTTTAAAAAAGATGGAACTGTCACAGCTGGAAACGCATCAGGAATAAATGATGGAGCTGCTATTTTAATTGTAATGTCAGAAAAAAAGGCCCAGGAACTTGGACTGGAGATTATGGCCTATATTAAAGCCTATGCTGCAGGCGGAGTAGATCCTGCTTATATGGGGCTAGGCCCTATTCCTGCAACTAAAAATGTCCTGAAAAAATCTGGAATTAAATTAGAAGATATAGATCTAATAGAATTAAATGAAGCATTTGCTGCTCAGTCTATAGCCTGTATAAGGGAGCTTGGACTTGACAAATCCAAACTAAATCCCAATGGTGGTGCCATTGCACTCGGCCATCCAATTGGTGCTTCAGGTGGTAGGATACTCATAACACTTTTATATGAGATGAAGAGGCAAGACAAAAAGCTTGGCCTTGCAACACTCTGTATTGGTGGTGGACAAGGATTTGCCATGATTATTGAAAGACCTTAGGAAGTAGTGATAAAAGTGATCTGTGTGAGTGAAGAGAAATAGAAAAATAATTTATAAAAAGGAATTAAAAAAGCCCATTCACCTCACACAGGTCACAGCACGGTCATAAGATAATTATGAGAATAGTTTTGAGAGGTGCTCTAAGTTTTCTGCCAATAATTTTTTTTATTTTTTTATCCCTGCTCTTAGGGAGAGAAAATATTGAGGTAAAGCTCCTTAAATACTTTTATAATCCAACTGATGGGTGGTTTTTAAAAAATTCTCAGCTCTGGGATTTTTTATACCACTTTGGACCTCTTCCAGCCATAATTATGGCTAGTGGGGGATGTATAATTTTTATAGGCGGATTTTTCTCAAAAAAATTAAAGAAATATGCGCCTATTGGACTATTTTTGGTCTTAGTTATGATTATAGGGCCAGGGCTTATAGTAAACGCACTACTTAAGGAACATTGGGGCAGACCAAGACCAAGACAAACAAAAGAATTTAACGGAAAATTTAACTATCATCCATTCTGGCAAAAAGGCATAGCTGGCACAGGTAAATCCTTTCCTTCTGGTCACGCGTCCACAGGGTTTTATTTGTTTACACCATATTTTGTATTCAGAAAAAAAAATAAGGTTGTGGCCTATTTTTTTCTAATCCTTGGTTTATGTGCTGGTTCTTTGATAGGCATTGCAAGAATGGTACAAGGTGCACATTATATAACTGACCTCATATATTCAGGCCTAATTGTATATTTGACAGCAATGATTGTTTCAAGGTTTTTAAAAGTTGAAGAGATGGTCACAACCAAGTAGTTGATGCTTAGGTAGGAAATTATATGTTTTTACAGCCTCGACTACTTTAACATCTTAAGAGCACAAAATTCGCCACACATTGCACATTCTTCCTTGGCTGCAAATTTTTCCCGTCTCTTTTTTATTATATTAGGATCAAGTGCATGTTTAAGAATCATATCCCAATTTCCCGACTTTGATAGTTAAAAAGTTTAAAAATCAATTATATTAGAAATGAGGGAATTTTACCTACAAACCTTTAGAAACCTTTAGAGTGATGGAAAGAGATATTTTTTATTTTAAAAATTTCAAACATCTTACTTGCCAATTTATTATGTTTGGTTTTGAGATAATATTTCTTACCATTTATGTCTGTTTCTATTGCATTTATCTCTTTTAAAGCATTTATTATACCAGCTGAAGTAATTACCATGTCCTGAGTTTTTTATTGTATTTTAATCTACGTTCTATATGTTTTAATAAAAAATAGGCTAAAAACGAGACTATAATATGACCTTTTATCCTATTAGGAGTGTAATGATAAATAGGCCTTATATTCAAATCAGTCTTTAATTCTTCAGTCTTTAATTCTTTAACAAACTAAAGTTCCGAAAACTGCATGTTGGTTTGTGTTATGAGTTTCTTAGTTATTGATAGGCCCCATAACTTTGCCTGAAAAAAAATTGAAAGTCCACAGGTAATTTCCTAAATAGGTGATTTGCCAACAATCAATATAAGGAGGAAAATTACCTGTGAACAACAACTTTATCGCTCAATTTTCAAAAAATATCAAGTTTTCCTACACATCTTTTGATCGTGTTATCCTTTGCGGTTACATTTTAGACCTCTTCTATGAAGGAGGCGTTGCTTCTTTCCTTAAACCTATGGGTTTTGTTAAACGCTTTAATGGCGTTATGCGCATTTTCACTGACCCGCCTGCCAATCGCCTAGACACTCTGTCATTTAAATCTCACATATTCTCGAGGCACTGGCGGGCAGGAACCACCATTAACAACCCTAAATCGCTGGGGCTTAAAAAACCTGTTCTCTATCTACAGGCCTATTTATGGAAAGGTCTTGATGCCAATAACAAATTCCTCAATTGTTGTGCTGACGTTGATCTCTCCTCATTATGTGAGATTGAACCGAACATGTTTTCAAAACCAGTTCTTGACCACCTTAACCATAAGGTCTCTGCTCCTGATCTTAGAAAAGACAGACAACTTGCTCTCATCAAAGAATTGCTTAAAACCAAATACTCCTCTTTTGGATTTAAAAGTTGTGAACTTAAGAATGCTCTATCCAACTACTTCCGAAATTCTTCTCAAATTCCCTACGAATTGAAAAAATTAATCTCTAGAAAGATCGTCAAAAAGGCAAAAGGTAAATCATTTTATGCGGTTACTAAATTTGGCTGGAAGTGGCTTTGGGCTACAATTTGTGCTAACAACTTTTTTAAAAATCCCATAATTTCAAGGTGTTTTAAAAAGGACTTAGAACATAGTGCATCACAACCATCTAAGAAAAGTCCTATCTCCTCATCCATCAAGGCTTAACCCTCATAACTCAAGAACTTGCAATGATTTAAGCTCCTCTAAAAAACGTAAATTTTTTTCACGTTTTTATAGAGAAAAGCTTATTAGTTTACGCGCCCGGGAGGATTCGAACCCCCGACCCATGGATTAGAAGTCTATTATTTATCTTTTTTCTTACTTTTACTATTTTTTACTTGATTATTATAACTATAAGTATTTTAGTTTGACTGAGTTTACCGTTTTTAGATAGGAATATTATGAAAGCGGGGCACCCAATGGGGCACCCAGGGCACCCACAACAAAGGGGGTAAAGATGACAATTTATATTAGATGTCCTAATACTGCTTGTAGAAAAGACCTACCTACCAAAACAAAGGTTTGTCCAAAATGTGGAACTTCTATACCCAGGACTAATAAGACTTATAAAGTTGTGGTTAAATACAGGGGCAAGCGCTATGTTAAGATAGTCCCAAATAGCTTGGAAGTGGCCAGGAATATTGAAAACAAAATCAAAACTGAGCTTGTTAGTGGTGAGTATTACGATAGAAAAAAGTTGGCAAAGCAAAACATAAAGTATGAGGATTTTATAAGGGAAAAATATTTGCCTTATGCCAAAGATAATAAGAAGTCATGGAGTAGAGAGGAATTTTTACTTAGGCTTTGGATTTTGCCAGTGATTGGAAGCAAGCCTTTGTCTTCTGTATCACCTTTTGACATTGAACGAATAAAAAAGAATATGCGTGATGTCAATAGAGCACCAAGAACCATAGAATATGCCTTAGCAGTTATCAGACATACCTTTAACAAGGCCCTTGAGTGGGGTTTTTTCTCTGGTGTCAATCCTACAACCAGAGTCAAAAAAACAAAGCCTAATAATAAACGTGTGCGTTTTTTGTCTCCAGAAGAGGCTGAAAAATTATTGACCGAGCTAAAAAAACATAGTCAGCAGATTTATGAAATGGCCTTATTATCACTTCATACAGGCATGAGAGCTGGAGAGATATTTAACTTAAAATTTGGCGATTTAGACCTTACAAATGGAATAATCCATATTAGAAACTCAAAAAGTGGCGAGGATAGAGTTGCTTACATGACTAAAGAAGTAAAAGAGATATTATCCAAAAAAGAGGGTAAACCAGACGAATGTGTATTTAAGGACACAAAAGGTGAAAAAATTGGTCGCATTTCTAATACCTTCATGAGGGTTGTAAATAAACTTGGACTAAATAAAGACATTACAGATGATAAAGATAAAGTAGTTTTTCATACTTTAAGACATACCTTTGCGAGGTGGCTGGTTATGAACGGCACTCCAATTTATACAGTTAAAGAGCTTATGGGGCACAAAACACTTGCAATGACTGAACGATATAGCCATTTAGCACCAGATACAAAGAAAGAGGCAATAAAGGGAATTGAGAATACCTTTAAAGAGAAAAAGAATATCTTACCATTTACCCGAGACATGGTTAAAGTTTTATCATGAAAGTTAGAGACGTTATTAAACTAATTGAACAGGATGGCTGGATTTTGGTAAGACAAAAAGGCAGTCATAGACAATACAAACATCCAGTTAAAAAAGGACTTGTAACCATTGCAGGAAATTTAAAAGATGATTTAGCACCTGGAACATTAAATAGCATTTTAAAACAAGCTGGCCTAAAAAGGGGGAAAAATGATGTTTAAATATACAATTATAGTGGAAAAAGCAGAGGGTAATTATTCAGCTTACTGCCCTGATTTGCCTGGTTGTGTGGCTACAGGTAAGACAGTAAATGAGACTATTCAAAACATGCGTGAAGCTATCAGGTTTCACCTGGAAGGCTTAAAGGCTGAAAATATGCCCATCCCTCAAACTAAGAGTATGGCCTTTCAGATAGAAGTAGGAGTTTAAGAGATCCGTTTTTTTAGTACAGACAACTTGTCTGAATAATTTGTTTGTAGAAATGTGGAAATTGTTTCCACATTTTTTCATCTTTTTCACCTTTTTAAAGACACAATGTCTTGATTTTCAGGCAATTAATTGAATATTAGCCAATTGAGATAACTTGGCTATTTTATTAGCATTTTCCCCCTTCCCATGTTATACTTTTTCCTTTTACTAGATAAAATTATCTTGTGTATCTGGAGTTTAGGTTTTTCTTTATTTTTTATGACACAAAAGGAGGTCTCAATATGAGAATAGTCCGAGTAAACAACGAAGATGCACTTCTAAGAGCAGGTATCCCTTTTAAAAGAACTACCTTTATAAATAGCGCTCCCCTAGCCAAAATACGGAAATTTTCATTAAAATAGCTGGAGCGCTCTGTATAGACTTAGACGCCTATGAAGAATAGGTAAAAAAGTCTTGCTCCACTACCAAGGAAAAAGCTAAGAGGTTGGAAGCTCTGTGGTGGTAAAGAGACAATGGATTTTAAAAAAATAAAAAAAGCTATCCTAAAAATATAACCGACCCAAGCACAGTTTACCGAATATTTTTTAAACCTGGAGACGTTACTGAAGTCCGAGTTTTCGGACTTCATGGTAAAAATAAGGCCTGGGACATTATGCTAAAAACACTATTTACGGTTATTTTAATAGTCCTGATGCTTTTTGTAAAGCTCTAAAACCACTAGAGGAACAGAAAGCGTTAGGAGTATATTTTACTTTAGATCTTTCTAACCCTGCGCTAATTGCACGGGCACAAAACAGATTAAAAGCCGCTGATAGCAAGTCTTCTCTTACGACTGATAAGGATATTATAAATGTGCGCTAGTTGCCAATTGACCTTGCCTTAAAAAGAATTTACACAGTTTATGTTACATACCCAAAATACTTTTTCACAAGTTCGATATCCACATACTACGGAGATCAAGTCTCTTCGGAAAGTATAAAGATGTACATAAAAAACCTCATTGAAGAAGAGGACCCTAAAAACCCGTTATGTGATCAAAAAATGGTCGAACTTTTAAAAGATAAGTGGCAGATTAATATTGCCCGTAGGACTGTAGCTAAGTATAGAGAGACTTTAGGCATTCCTTCATCAAGCAAAAGAAAAGTATGAAAATTTAGAAAGTTTTATTTTTAAAATTTTATAAATCTTCTATTCGAACAGGCCATCAAAGCCAAATTGAATTGAGGCTCGATATAGACTAATGTATATATATATGTACACACTTAAATCCTTCATTTTCAAACACTGGAAAAAATTTGCTGTGATTTCTCTTTTAATTGCTGCTTATCTAGCGGACAGAGGAGTTGTATGGGCTAAAGCCATCACAGATTTATTTTTCTTCTTTCTCCTCCTTGCCCCGGTCATTATAATTCTTGGATTTATTATCCTAACAATTCTTTCCCGGCTTCTAGACTCTCCAAAAACCAATCAACTATAACCCACTTATTTATTTTTCTATTTCTTTTTTCTTTCTTCCAAAATAAATAACGGCTCACAAGAATGTGGTATGAGTTTTAAGGGGGCCATTTAAAAAGGAAAGATGTCTTTTGGGGCACCCATGGGGGCACCCATAGATTTTGGCCACAAAAAAAGCCTGTTAAGATTTTCTCCTAACAGACTTAATTTATTATTTATTAGTTTACGCGCCCGGGAGGATTCGAACCCCCGACCCATGGATTAGAAGTCCATTGCTCTATCCTGCTGAGCTACGGGCGCTACAAAGTTATACTATATAAAGTGTTTGTCATTTGGTCAAGAGTTTGTTAGTCAAAAATTTCCAGAACGACCATTAAACTATCCTTTTAAAAGGAGGTTTATTTTGAATAGGGAATTATTTAAATATCTACCCTCTGTTGATGTGTTATTAAAATTAGTTGAGTCAGAAAAAGAGCTCACCACTCTCCCACGAACACTTGTAAAGGATAAAATAGTTAACCTTTTAGATTCCTTAAGACAAGACATTAAAGATGGAAAAATAAAAAACAAGGACCAAGTTATAAAAGTGGTGGAAAGAGACTTTGTTGTAAATTTTTTAAAAAAAGCATCAAGGCCCAAGTATAGACGAGTCATAAATGGCACTGGGGTAGTTGTGCATACCAATCTAGGTAGGTCTATTTTATCTCAAGAGGCAATAGATGCAGTAGTCAAAGGTTGTAGTTATTATACTAATCTGGAATTTTCCCTGGAAACTGGTAAAAGGGGAAGCAGGTACTCTTTAGTTGAAGACCTTTTGTTAGAACTAACAGGCGCTGAGGCTGGATTAGTTGTAAACAACAATGCAGGTGCTGTGCTGATTGTATTAAATACACTTGCAAAAGCCAAAGAAGTAATAGTATCCAGAGGTGAGCTTATTGAAATTGGTGGTTCTTTTAGAATACCAGATGTAATGAAGAGCAGTGGTGCTATTTTGCGCGAGGTTGGAACTACAAATAGAACACATCTCTATGACTATGAACAGGCTATTTCCCCAAACACAGCCGCCTTATTTAAGGCCCATACTTCAAATTACAAAATAATAGGTTTTCACAAAGAAGTCCCCTTGCAAGATCTGGTGGAGCTTGGGAATAGGTACAACCTTCCAGTTATTGAAGACCTTGGAAGTGGAAACTTCTGTGACTTCCCTGACTGGCTGAATATTGATGAACCCACTGTAGCAGATAGAATAAAAAAAGGTGTAAGTATTATCTCTTTTAGTGGTGATAAATTACTCGGAGGTCCCCAGGCAGGAATTATAGTTGGTAAAAAACAATATATTGATAAGATTAAAAAAAATCCATTAAACAGAGCACTCAGAATAGATAAAATGACTTTAGCAGCATTGGAGGCAACACTCAGACTTTATAAAGATAAAGATCTGGCTAAAAATAAAATTCCAACATTAAAATTAATACTCACGCCTCTTTCAACCCTTAAGGCAAAGGCAAAGCGACTGGTGAGAAGATTAAGACAAGAACTAGGGGAAATGTATTTTTTTGCAATAAAAAAAGGTAATTCAAGGGTAGGTGGTGGTGCAAGTCCCGAAAAAGACTTACCAACTTATCTTGTTTTAATTAAACCCCATTTTATGGATAATTTGGATAGGTTCAGATCAATTTTACTTGATACAGATCCTCCAATAGTTGGTATCATTGAAGATGATTATTTTATGCTTGATGTTAGAACATTGATTAAAGATGATTTATCCATAATTCCACATGTATTAAAACAGGTATATAATTATGTAAAAGAAAATTAAGGAGGTTTTTTATGGAAATTATTCATAAACAAAAAAGTTGTTATAAAATATACAAAGATGAATTGGATAAAGTTGATAATTTTGCTAAAGAATATATCAATTTTTTAAATAATTGCAAAACAGAGAGGGAAACAGTAAAATGGATTGAAAATAGACTAATAGAGAGGAATATATTTACTGATTCATGTAAATCTGTATTTTATAGAAAGTTTAAGGAGAAGAGTATAATTGTGGTTAGAAAAGGAAAAAAATCATTAAAGCAAGGAATTAGAATAATTGGTGCACATTTAGATAGTCCAAGGTTAGATTTTAAACAACATCCCATATATGAGAATACATATCTTGCTATGGTAAAAACTCATTATTATGGCGGTATAAGAAAGCATCAATGGTTTTCAATTCCATTAGCAATCCATGGTGTAGTTGTAAAAATTGATGGTACAAAGGTAGACATAAAAATTGGAGAGGATCCACAAGATCCCGTATTTGTCATTCCAGATCTTTTGCCTCATCTTGCCTACAAACAAAATGACCAAAAGTTGTCAAAGGCCTTTGAGGCAGAAAAAATGAATGCAATTATTGGAAGTGTGCCATATATGGATGAAGAAGTTGAAGATAAAATAAAATTTGCAGTTTTAAATATATTAAATCAAAAATATTCAATTACAGAAGAAGATCTTTATAGTGCTGAACTTCAATTTGTACCAGCATATCAAGCTAAATTTGTAGGGCTGGATAACTCTCTCATTGGGGGATATGGACAGGACGATAGAATTTGCGTGTTTTGTGGGTTGAAATCATTTTTGGATCAAGATAATCCAGAATATACTCAAGTATTGGTGTGTTGGGACAAAGAAGAGATTGGATCAGAAGGAGCGTCAAGTGCCAGATCGAAATTTTTAGAATATGTGCTCGAGGAATTCATTGATGTCTGGAATGAAAATTGTCATCTTTCCGATATATTTTTAAATACAAAAGCTATTTCAGCCGATGTTCACGGGGCCCTTGATCCAGATTATCAAGATCTACACGATAAACTTAATGCATCAAAACTGGGATATGGGCCAGTTTTCTGTAAATTTACAGGTCATCGCGGAAAGGTTGGGGCAAATGATGCAAATGCTGAGTATATTGCCTTTTTAAGAAACAGGCTAAATAAAAAAAATATCCCCTGGCAGATGGCTGAATTGGGCAAAGTGGATGAAGGGGGAGGAGGAACTGTAGCTAAATTCCTGGCCAGATATGGAATGGATATTATTGATTTTGGACCAGGGATCTTGGGAATGCACAGTCCCTATGAAATAAGCAGTAAATATGATTTGTACGCAACTTATCTGGCTTACAGAGAGTTTTATAATTAATTTTAAGAAGGAGTATTTATGAATTTTTTTAAAAAAGAAAAAGTTGAAAAGAAGGAGAGAGATTTCATGTTTTTATACTCTCAGAGTAATGGTGTAGAGCCTGTTTTAAAAAATTTAAAAAAAATAGGTGTCCCGGAAGATTGTAAATGGCAGACTTTAATTTTGTATTTACGATATATTGCAGAATATAACTATTTAACTTTAACGCAAAAGAAAAAAATTAGAAAACTTTTAATTGATATTGTTAATAAGAAAAAATTTGATGAGGAAGAATATAATAAAGTAAATAAAGCATTGGGCGATATACTTTTTGAGCCATATAAGAAAAAATTAAAAGAAGTTGTTAAAGAGTCCCATAAATTGGTTAAAAGTTTTGCTGAAACGTCTCAACTCAGAAAAAAACATATAGAAGATCTTGAACAACATACAATAGAAGTAATAGAAAAAACTGATGATATTGAAATTGCCATAAAAAAAATAAAACAATCCTTTAAACAAGTATTAGATCTTGTTGAACAGGATATAAAAAATCTATATGAGGATGTTAATATAGATAGTCTGACATCTTTATATAACAGAAAATTTTTAGACATTAATTTAGATAAGATATTAGATAAGTGTAAAGAAAATAGTGTTCCCTGTTGTATATTGATGTTTGACATAGATGATTTTAAAAAAATCAATGATACTTATGGTCATAGAATTGGAGATCAGGCTTTAAAAATAGTGGCAAAGATAATAAAAGAGAAAGGAGAGAAATATCTTCTTGAAAAGAGAAAAGGGAATTTTTTCCCTACGAGATATGGGGGAGAAGAATTTTGTCTAATTTTGGAAGGATATGAGTCAAAAGAAGGATATAATTTTGGAGAAAACATTAGGAAAGGTATTGCAAAATATAATTTTATTGTCAGAAGCGTAGATGGGGAAATAGTGGAATCAGGAATAAAGATCACTGTGAGTGGCGGTGTGTCTTCTACTTACAAAGGTGATAAATTTGGTGAAACGCTAATTGAAGAGGCTGACCAGGCCCTTTATAGGGCAAAGAGGTCTGGTAAAAATAGAATAGAGGTTTACAATCTCGATGGTTAAATTTCTATCTCTAGAATCAATTCCTAAAGCTAAAATCAATACCAGTGGTGATTGGCTATTTGGCAAAATATTTTTAGATAGATTTGATTTAAAATTAAGAAACAAAAAATATCTTTATCCCATTATAGTGGAAGAAAAACAAAACTATTTTGATCTCATATGGGGATATGAAATATTGCAGGAATTTAAACAAGATAAGATTAATGTAATTGTAGTTAAAGCTAATGATTTTTTTAAAGGGTTAATAAATTTAGAATTTTTGAAATATGAATTTAAAAATTCTGGTAAAATAATTGTTTGTGCTAGATATTTCGACAAAATATTAGAAAAAAAAGATAAAACTGTAAGATTCTTTGATATCTTTGAAAATATTTTAAATAAAAAAGAAATTAACCTTTTATTACAATGGCTAAAATTACCTGAAATTTTTGATGAAATTTTGATTAAAGATAATGTTTCTCTGGATGTTATAGAAGTGTTTAAAAAGTTTACTCAAAATGAGCAAAGATATTTGCTTCCTTTTTTTATAAACATCAGATGGGGAAAAAATAAATCAAAAATTTTTTTAGAACTTCTATATAAACTAAAAAAAAGAGAAAAAGTTGATATAGAAATTATATTAAATCCTTTGTTTGAAATTTTAGAAAAAGATTTATCTCCAAATGATAAAATTCAAAAAATACTAAATAATTTAAGGGATAGATGTTATCCTTTAAAAAGAACTATAGAAAAAGAATTTCTGCAATGGAGTTCAAAGATCATTAATAAAAAAAGAATAAGAATTATACCTGCTAATGAATTTGAAGTAGATGAAATTATCATGGAAATAAAACTTGATGGCTTATATACCCTTAAAAATTTAGTTGAAGACTTAAAAACTAAAATTGATGAATGGGATAGATTTTATAATTGGTATAAATCCCGATTAAATGGTGAGTGATTTAAAATAATGAGTGATTATATAACCTCAAATATAAAAGGAATTTTTATAGATAATGAGGTAAAAAACAGTATTATAAGTAAGACTGTTTCTAAAAATGCAGGCTTTGTCCCTATAATTTATGGTGATTTTATAAGACTTGATGATAGGGAATTAAAAAAGGGATATGTGTATCTATTAAAATATAAGGGAAATTTTTTTAAAAAATGTCCAGGAACTAAATTTTATAACTGTTGTGGGTATAAAATTATCCATATTGGAGAGGGATGTCCCTTAAATTGTTCATATTGCATATTAAAAGCATATTTTTCTCACAATAGCATCAAGGTCTGGGCAAATATAGAAGATCTATACTTGGAGTTAGATAAGATATTTTCAAATAGACAAAAATTTTTTAGGGTAGGGACTGGCGAGTTTACTGATTCTTTGGCTATTGAGTATTTAACTAATTATTCCAAATACTTAATTGAATTTTTGTTTCAGTATCAAAATGTAATATTGGAGTTAAAGACAAAAGTTGTAGATCTATCATGGATTGATGCAATTAAGGATACACGTTTTGTTCTTCCTGCCTGGTCTTTAAATAGTATTGATATCGCTGCCAAAGAAGAGAGATCCACAGCTCCCTTGGAAGAGCGATTAAAGGCTGCTAAAACATGTGCTGAGATGGGTTTTCGGGTATGCCTTCATTTTGATCCAATAATTTATTATCCAGGTTGGGAAAGGGGGTATAAAGAGACCATTGAAATGATATTTGACTATATAAAGCCAAAAGATATTGCATATTTAAGTCTTGGATCTTTTAGAGGAATGCCATATCTTTTTAAGTTTATTGAAGAAAATTGGCCTGATTCCAATTATATCTATTTTGGAGAATTTATCAAAGGAGTTGATGGAAAGCTTAGACTATTCAGGCCCATTAGAATAAAACAATTTCGTTTTATAGTGAATTTGTTAAGAAAATATGGAGTTGATAAACAAATATATTTTTGCATGGAATCTGATGAGGTATGGAGAGCCACCCTTGGCTATACCCCTAAGGATATAGGGGGACTTGCAAATCATCTTATTCAGCTTTCTTTTGCACCATTTCAATCAACCCTTAGACAGGACTTTCAGAGATAAGTGGTAGTTTACTCTTTTTTATTCAGTAATTATAGCATGTTATTGTTTTATAGGTTGTAGAACCCAATTGTAGTCTATATAGTATCCAAAGGCTTTGAGCACGTCTTTTTGAAATTGTGTAGGTTCTACAAGTTGCCAATGGGACTTCTTCGTCTCGGGCTCCCATACAATTAAAAATCTAGGGTTCGCATCTCTTCTATTATCTTTTCTGCTGCCCCCTGTCCTATATTACCTTTCATCCCTTTAAAACGCTCTTTGGTTCCCTTTCCTTATCCATATGTTTTACCACAATATAGTCTTTGTTCTTACTCTTTAATTTTTCTTTTAACTATTTCACCATATTTTTTACCTAAATACGTTCCTCTTTCATAGAAATTTTTTTTATCCAATCGTTCTAATATATCTTATAATTTAAAAAAATTGATAAAAAATTTTTTTAAGTATCGACTATTTTACTTAAAAAACTTCCCTTATCTCCTTGGCTAATTCTTCAGGAGTAATTTCAGAGAGTTCATTTTTAAGTATCTTTTGTAAGAAATAGTCATCGGTCCTGTGATCTTTTACTACATTTTGCCTGTTAACTACCTTCATTATACACCTAAAATATGGTGCTTCTTCTCCTAATGGGCCACTTAATATAGAAAAATTAAATGTAGAAATCTTTTTAGAATGATAATATGAAAATAATTTCTCAAGTCCCTCACTAAGATCTTTTATGTCTTTTTCAGTAAATTCAGAAAAGTTTTGTTTTTTAGGCCAGATTATCTGGACTTCATTTCTTCCCATTGGGGAATAGGCTGAAAGCCAAACACCTTCCCCTATTTCTCCAATATATCTAACACCTAACTCCTTTTCTATTTTGACTAATTCAATAAAATAACAAGAATTATGTTTTTTAAAATACTCTTTTGATTTGTCTAATAATAACTGATGGTAAGTAGAGGGGATGAAAAAATTTACTAACTGAAAATGGGTATGGATAGCACTTGCACCAGCTGGCAACAAAAAATTAGCATTTATTGTTGGATACTTATATCTTTTATCATAATCAAAAGATTTTATTAAAAAATCAAAGGCCAGTTTAAAACCATTAAATAACATAGTTGAATCTAATTCTCCTAATGTTTTAAAATGATCCCTACCCACCCTAATCACTGCATGAAATTTTGTCAGAGGATATAAATTGGGAAATAAAACAGCATCTTGATATTTTAGTCGTCCCTGTTCTATAAAATCCTTGGTATAGGTTGGAGTTGTTTTTTCCACCATTTCATCACACAAAAAGCATGTTTCTTTACTCCTGGCGGCTAAAGAGGATAAATATTCATAGTCTGTGTCGGGATATAATACTCCTTTTTTATTGATTAAATATTCATTGATAATAGACCTGAATCTTGTTAAAGGATCTTCTCTGATTTCAATGTTTACTTTTATTTTCTCAAAATTGTTGAGAGGATTATGAAATTCTGCTGTCTCAGTATATTTTTTAAATTCTATCATAATAAACTCCTTTGATTAAACTTGAGGTTTAAAATTTTTTGACTTTATTTTTTATTTTTATATACCTAAAAAATATAAGATTCAAGATAATTATTTATCACATTTAAAGTGGAGGCCTGATGAAAAAAAAGAAAATATTATTAATAGATGTAGGAAACACAAATACAAAAATAGGATTAGCTGTTGGCAATGAGATTGTTTCTACCTATGTCTTGCCAACCTCTTTAAGAGAGACATCTGACACCTTTGGCTTTAAGATCTTTGCACTCACCAGACACGTGAAAATACAAATAAATGAAATTGATTTGTGGATGGTGTCCTCAGTGGTTCCACCGTTAAACGGAATAATCAAAGAAGCAGGAAACAAATATTCCATGTGTGATGTTATATTTGTTCCAGAGGATTTGCCTTTGCCTTTAGAAAATAGATATGCAAATCCCCATGAGGTGGGGTCTGATAGGCTGGTTACTGCCTATGCAGCCAGGGAACTATTTTCCACCCCAGGTCTCATTGTAATAGACTTTGGAACAGCCACTACTTTGGAATGTGTTCAGGACAACATATATTTGGGTGGGCTTATCTGTCCAGGGATCTTATCATCACTCCAGGCGCTGGGTCAGAAGACCGCTAAATTACCCAAAATAAGTCTGGATGTGGATGATGGCAAGATGCTCATTGGAAATTCCACTGTAACCAGCATGACACATGGATTTATTTTTGGCTTTGCTTCAATGGTTGATGGTCTGTGCACTCAACTAAAAGACTTTTTAACTGGAGATATTACAGTTGTGGCAACCGGGGGTTTTGCTGAGAAAGTAAAAAATGTATGCAAATCCATTGATGAGATAAGGCCTGATTTGCTTTTAAAGGGCCTTTTGCTCGCATCAAAAAACATCTAAATTTTTACCCCAGGATTTAGAAACCTGGGGTAAGTTTTATAAGCATCATTTCCAGTAATATTCGGCCCCTTTGCCAAGTTCCATTTCTATTTCAAGGAGGCGATTGTACTTTGCAATTCTCTCACTCCTGCACGCAGAACCAGTCTTTAAGTGTCCACCATCCATAGCAACAGAAAAGTCAGCAAGAAAGTCATCTTCTGTTTCACCTGATCTATGGGATATAAAGTATCTCCATCCTGCATTTCTGCAGAGTCGTATTGCCTCTATGGTCTCAGTTACAGTTCCAATTTGATTTAATTTAATAAGAGCTGAATTAGCAGCTCCTTGTTCAATTCCCTGTTTTATATATTTTGTATTGGTGACAAATAAATCATCGCCCACAACCTCAATTTTATCTCCAAATTCTTTAGTGAATTTTTTAAATCCCTCCCAATCTTTTTCAGAAAGTGGATCTTCCCAGAGCACGATTGGATATTTGGATATCCACTCTTTTGCCATCTCTATTATTTCATCACTAGTCTTTTTACCGCCCCCAGACCACTTTAAATCATATTCACCAATATTTTCAGTGGCAAAGGAAGAGGCAGCAGAGTCTAATGCAATTGCTATTTGCTCTCCAGGTTTATATCCTGCCTTTTCTATTGCCTGAATAATTAAATCCAGGGCCTCTTCATTGCTCTTTAAATTAGGAGCAAATCCACCTTCATCTCCTACTGATGTTGCAAGTCCTTTTTCCTTTAATATTTTTTTTAGCACATGAAATGTTTCAGATATATATCTAAGTCCTTCTGAAAAAGTAGGCGCGCCCACTGGAACTGCCATAAATTCCTGTATATCAACGCTGTTGTCTGCATGTGCTCCGCCATTTAAAATATTCATACAGGGAACAGGAATCCTCCTCGTTGTAGTGCCACCGAGATATTTATAAAGGGGTAGTCCACAGGACATTGCAGCTGCCCGACAAACCGCCATTGATACACCTAAAATAGCATTTGCTCCAAGGTTTGATTTGTTTTCTGTTCCATCAAGCTCCAACATTATTCTGTCTATTTCGAGTTGATTGGTTGGATCTAGGCCAATTAATTTTGGAGCTATTTTTTCATTTACATTTGAGACTGCTTTTAACACCCCCTTTCCTAAATATCTCTTGGGATCGTTATCCCTGAGCTCAAGGGCTTCATTTTCTCCTGTGCTGGCACCAGAAGGAACTGACGCTGATACCTTTATTCCAGATTCAAGTTCTACAAATACTCTTACAGTTGGATTTCCCCTTGAGTCTAAAATCTCCATCCCTTGTATTTGTTTTATCCTGTCTGCCATTGTGAACCTCCATTTTTTTGCTTTTTATAACAGTAACCAAAGACATTTTATTTCTATAGCGGAAAATATTTTGTTTTTCCAGTGTTTTTAAGGGAATTTTATTTTGTTTTAAATTTGACACAAAAATAGAAAACCTATAAAAATTGCAATGGGATTTAAAAGGTAATTTTGGAGTATTTTTTATGTTTCAAAAAGAACTTGAGATAATCAATCACCATGTGAGCGAAGGGGCCAGACTCAGGACCCTATTTTTTGAGGAAAATGCAAGGTTAATAATAGATATTGCCGGGACAATTGCTGCCAGCCTGGTTAAAGGTGGTAAGGTATTAATATGTGGAAATGGTGGGAGTGCAGCTGATGCTCAACACATGGCCGCAGAATTAGTTGGTAGATATAAACTGGAAAGACCTCCACTCCCAGCTATTGCATTGACAACTGACACCTCTATACTTACTTGTATTAGTAATGATTATAGCTTTAAGGATGTGTTTAGCAGACAGGTAAAAGGTATTGGGCAAGAAGGGGATGTTTTGGTTGCTATTTCTACCTCTGGTAGAAGTAAAAATATTTTGAATGCAATAGATGCTGCAAAAGAAAAAAATATTCAAACAATAGGCCTAACAGGGGCAAAAGGAATTAGGTTTGTTGATAGGTGTGATTACGCACTCATAGTACCAACAGATTCAACACCACTTATACAAGAAATCCACATAAGTATAATTCATTTAATATGCGAACTTATAGATGTATTTTTATTTGAAGAAGTAGAAAAATTGGATTTATATGGATAATTTAATTATTTAAGGAGGTTTGAGATGCCAATATATGAATATGTATGTGCAGATTGTAATAATAAGTTTGAAGAACTGGTATTTAAAAATGATGAAAAAGTACAATGTCCAAAATGTAATAGTAAAAATACCAAAAAACTAATGTCTCTTTGTAGGTCAAGGGTATCTGGTGGAAATTCTTTGGACTCTCTTTCATCCAGTAGTGGAGGATCTTCATGTGCAGGTTGTTCAGGAGGGAATTGTGCCACTTGTGGAGGGTAATAGTCAATTGGAAGATAACATCATGAAAAAGATACGCATAGCCACCAGAGGAAGTAAATTGGCTCTCTGGCAGGCCCATTATATTGGTGGTCTAATAAAGCGAAAATATAGTGATATAGAGGTTGAATACAAAATAATTAAAACTTCTGGAGATAAAATATTGGATGTCCCACTTGCAAAGATAGGTGGAAAAGGTCTCTTTGTAAAAGAAATAGAAGAAGCCCTACTAAGGGGTGAGGCAGATATAGCAGTGCATTCTATGAAAGATGTGCCATATCTATTACCTGAAGGCCTGGAAGTTGGGATAATTCCAAAAAGAGAAGAACCATTTGATGCATTTTTGTCAGAGAAATATCCAGACTTAAAATCCCTTCCAGAGTCCGCTGTAGTGGGTACTAGTAGTTTAAGGAGACAGGCGCAGTTAAAAAAAAATCGTCCAGATATACATATCAAGATGCTCAGGGGAAATTTAGATACAAGGGTCAGAAAATTAAAACAAGGTCTATATGATGCAATAATTGTGGCTGTAGCAGGTTTAAAAAGGTTAAATATATCCAGCAGGTATGTAGAAGTAATGGCCCCTCCTCTATTTTTCCCTGCAGTTGGTCAGGGGGCACTTGGTATTGAGTATAAAAAAGATCATAATGAGCTTCTGGATATTATATCCTTTTTAGATCACTTTGAGACCAAGGTGTGCGTAATGGCGGAAAGGGGGTTTTTGGATAAACTTGAAGGTGGATGCCAGGTTCCAATTGGTGCCTATGCTGAGTTAAAAGACAATATGGTTTATATTAGAGGATTTATTTCTGATTTAGATGGAAAAAAGTTTATTTATGGGGAAAAAATTGGACATTCCTCAGATGCCAGCAAAGTGGGAAAGGAGCTTGGTAGATATTTACTAAATAGTGGAGGAGAAGAAATTTTAAGGGAAATTTATGATCAAGGGGCATAATAAAAATGAAGAAATATTTGTCTATATTTGTTTTGTTTTTTTGGCTATTAATAATCAATGTATATGCACAAGGAGACAAGATTATTTCCATGGATAAATTAAAGCAAAGGATCCACTCTTTTACATTAAAAAATGGAATGACCTTTGTTGTAATGGAGAGAAAGACCTCACCAGTGGTGAGTTTTGTGACATTTGTTAAAGTTGGTAGTGTAGATGAAAAAACAGGTCACACAGGGATCGCCCATATATTTGAACACATGGCATTTAAAGGCACAAAAGATATAGGAACCAAAGATTATTCTAAAGAAAAGGTATTGCTGGAAAAATTAGATGAGGCTTATAAAAAATATATAAAATGTAGGGACCTAGAAAAAGAAGAGGAAAAGTGCAGAGTTTATAAAGAGGAATTTGAAAAGATTTCACACGAGGCCAATTCTTTAGTAAAGCACAATGAATTTTCAAAGATAATAGAGAGAAATGGTGGTCAGGATCTAAATGCAGGAACTTCAACCGATTATACCATGTATTACTGTTCTCTTCCAGCAAATAAATTGGAGCTGTGGTTTTCTTTGGAGTCTGATAGGCTTAAAAATCCAGTATTCAGGGAATTTTATACAGAAAAAGAGGTAATTAGAGAAGAAAGACGCATGAGGGTTGATACTTCCTATATGGGAAAACTCGTAGAAGCATTTAGGTCAATAGCATTTAGTGCCCATCCATACGGTCATCCTACCATTGGATGGGATTCTGACATTGTTCATACTACCATTTCGGATGTAAAGGAATTTTACAAAAAATATTATGTTCCCCAGAATATTACTATAGCAATAGTGGGAGATGTTGATTTAAATGAAATAAAAAGGTTGGCGGAAATTTATTTTGGAGATATGAAAAAAGGACCAGACTCTCCTTATGTGTGGACAAAAGAGCCCAAACAGACAGCTAAAAAAGAGGTCCTATTATATGCAGATGCTCAGCCCATGTATATCAGAGGTTATCACGTGCCAGGATATGGAACCAAAGATTATTTAGCACTGGACTTACTAGAAGGGATATTGTCAAATGGCAGGAGTTCAAGACTTTATTCCCACCTTGTGTTAGAGAAAAAATTGGCATTATCTATATTTGCATTCTACGGCTTTCCTGGCGAGAGATATTCATGTTTATTTGGAATATATGCAATACCAAATCAAGGGGTAAGTCTGGATGAATTGTCCAGGGCAATAGATGATGAACTCAATGATATCCTAAAAAATGGAGTAACAAAACAAGAGATAGAAAGGGCATATACCCAGGAAGAAGCAAACTTGCTCAGAGAAATGGAATCTAATTTGGGGATGGCAAGAGAACTTGCCTACGCACAATCAATATATGGAGACTACACCAGACTTTTTTCAGATCTGGAAAAACTTAAGTCTGTTAGCTCAAAAGATATTCAGGATGTTATAAAAAAATATTTTGTTTCATCTAATATGGTAGAGGGAAGATTGGTATATAATGGGAAAAATAAAAAATAGGACGTTAAATTATGAAGAGGTTGATTATAATGTCTATAATTTTAAGTCTTATGGGTTGTAGTCTTAATGGTCCAAAGAAATACAATGAGCTTAAGTTTAATAAAAGCATTTCCTGGCCCGATTATAAGATTACATCTTTTAAGTCTAATAATGGTATAAACTTTTTTTTGATTGAAGATCATGAGTTGCCCATTATTAAATTTAATATCTATGTAAAAGGTGGAAAATATGCAGTTCCAAGGGGAAAAGAAGGCCTTGGATTTATATTAGCACAAATGCTTAGAATGGGTGGCACCAAGAAATATCCAGGGGAAAAGCTGGATGTATTTTTAGAAGATAGGGCCGTTGAATATAATATTGATTTTGATCTGTTAAATGGAGAAATTGATATTGATCTGTTAAAAAAAGACTTTTATACAGTTATGCCTGTTATAATTGAGAGTTTGGCAAATCCAATCTTTACCAAGGATAAGTTAAACCTTGCAAAGATGAGACTCTTAACCATAATTGCAAGGCGAAATGATAGGCAGGAAGAAGTTGGAATGAGAGAGTTTAAAAGGATCATTTATGGTAAGCACTCTCTTTTAGGAAGGATTCCAACAAAAAAGAGTGTTGAAGATATTTCATTACAAGATGTGCGCAGTTTTTATCAAAAACTCTTTGTTGGTCCCAATATATTAGTGGGAGTTGTAGGTGACTTTGACAAAAATAATATAAAGCAAAAACTAGATAAACTCTTTCAAGCCTTTAAAAAAGGTGAAGAGATAAAATTTGACTTCTCTAAAGTAAATCCCCCCATCTGCAAAAGATATATAATAGATAAACCAGGCTCAAATCAGGCCTTTATTATTTTAGGGCATCTAGGTGGTTATAGATTAAATCCAGATTTTGCTCCATTACAGGTAATGAACATGGTCTTAAGTGGAGGTTTTTCTGGAAGACTTTTTGAAAATATAAGGACAAAGATGGGATTGGCATATAGTGTATATGGACATTTTGGAGGTGAGCGATATTATCCAGGACTCTTTTTTGTTGCATTTAAGACAAAAAATAGCTCTGTAATAAGGGCAATAGAGGCGGTTATAGATGAGCTTGAAAAGATAAAACAATATGGTGCAAAAGAAAAAGAAGTTGAAGAGGCAAAGGAACAATTTTTAAGTTCTCTTGTCTTTAGGTATGATTCGCCTAAAAAAGTACTTGAGAGAAGGCTATATTATGAAATAAGAGGCATGGACCCAGATTCTTTTAAAAAGTTGATTAATGATATTAAGGCCGTGACAGTTGAAGATGTAAATAGAGTGGCAAAAAAATATCTGCATCCCAAAGATGTAGATATTTTAGTTGTTGGAGACAAAAAGGACATTGGAGAGGAGTTAAAGAAAATCGGTCACTTTCAAGATTGGGAGCTGGAACAATAGAGTATATTAAAAGTTTTATTAAAAAATTGGTTTTAACTTGTAAAATTAGGGTAGATAATATAACTTAAATAGAAACTTATATGGCTGGTTGGTTATAGAGTTGGACAAAATGGTTGATAAATTTTAAGTAAACTAAGGAGGGCAGGGATATGCACCATACAGAAGATGCTTATAAAAAACTATTAGACATAGGAAGACCACCAAATATAAAAAAATTATTTCCAAATTCAAGGGCACTTATTGTCAGTGGAAAGGTGATTGATAGGGCAATGCTTGAAAAAGGCAAGGCAATGACTATTGCTGCAAATGGTAGGAACTATTTTATTATAAGGGGGGCACTTCTTGCTGCCCAGAGGGCAAACGCTGCTATAATCTTAGAAATAGCCAAGTCTGAATCCTCATATTGTGCTACTAATTTCTGGAATCTGGCAAGAAGGGTTGATGCATTGTGTAATGAGCTTAATATCACAGTTCCAGTGGCAATTCATGCAGATCATTTTGCAATAAAAAACAAAGAAGACATAGAAAAGGCCAGAAAACAGATTCCATCAATGTTTGATTTTGGTATAACTTCAATTGCAATTGATGCATCTCATATGCCTGATAGGGATAACTTGCTTGCAAATATTGAACTCTCTCAATATATCCCAAAATGGGCTGGATATGAGACCGAGGTTGGAGAGATAAAGGGAAAAGAAGGATTATCTACTCCCGAAGAGGCCTTATTTTTAATCAGGGGCTTAAATGCCCACTCCATATTCCCTGATTGGATTGCTTTAAACAATGGAACCACACACGGTATCCAGGATTCAGAGGCAGGGATTCAGGTGGATTTGACAGCAAAGATACATGAGGTATTAGAACCTTATAAGGTATCAGGTGCACAACATGGCACCTCTGGAAATAGCACCCAGCGATTAAAGGAGATTGCTGAAAAGACCCGCACCACAAAGGCAAATGTAGCAACAGCCCTTCAAATGCTCACCTGGGGAGTTAGGGTAAATGATTACGGAAATGCAGAATTGGATGAAAAGGGTGAATTTATAAAAGAGCCAGATAAAGGGGTTAGTGAAGAATTGTGGAGAGAGATGGTGGAATATGCAAAGAAAAATGGTCTAAAAGGGGGAAATTATAAAAAACTAAATCTTCCATTTGAGACTGCTCTTATGTCAGAGCCACCTGAAATAAGGGAAAGAATGACCAAGGCCGTTGAGGAGTTTGTGTATTATTTGCTAGTTGATGTGTTTAATGCAAAGGACACTGCTGATATTGCCAAGGAGCTAATTGCAAAGGCAAACTCTTATGATCTAGGACCAAAGGCTGAAAAGATAGAAGATGAATCTAAGTGGACTATAGAAAAGATAAAGGCTATGGAGGCACAAGTAAAGGGAAGTAGTGGAGATTATGACGATTAAATAATATAGGGCACATGAAACTTGTGCCCTATGTTTTAAATGAGTTAAATATCTTTGCTGCCATAAGTGCGGCCCCAAATCCATTGTCAATATTTAAGACACTAACTCCACCTGCACAGGAGTTTAACATTCCCAGAAGTGCACTGATTCCATTAAAGCTGGCTCCGTATCCAACAGATGTTGGTACTGCGAGTATTGGTTTTCCTGTAATGCCCCCAACTACACTGGGAAGGGCACCTTCCATTCCTGCTATAACTATCAATATCTTCGCATCTCTAAGTGTATCTAAATAGGGAAGCAATCGGTGAAGTCCTGCAACGCCAACATCTGTAATTAGTCCCACATTTAAATCAAAAAATTTTGTACACAGGTATGTTTCCAGGGCAACTGGAAGATCTGATGCACCAGCAGTTAAGATAATAACATCTCCATTTTCCTGCCATGGTGGATCTAAGGGAATTTTTTCTCCAAAAATAAATATCTTTGCTTCTGGATAAAAGGTGCCTTTATCAAAAAGTTTTTCCAGTCTTTTTCCTGTTTTAATATCTAACCTGGTGATTAAAATTTTATCCATGCCACTTTTTGCTATTATTGTTTTCAGTTGCTCAAAGCTCTTTCCCTGCCCAAATATAACTTCTCTGTGGCCAGTTCTGAGCTCTCTGTGGGAATCTAAACAAATACCATTTAGGAATCTTTTGTATGGCAAATCCTTAAGATATGTATATGCCTCATCTATCGAGATATTTCCATCAGCAAGATCCTTTAAAATATTTTTTATATCCAATTTTAATAACTCCTTTTTTTAGATTTTTAATATTCTTGACTTAAATTAATTAATAATTATTATAAAATAGTTATATAATTGACTCCTTGTGCAAGAAAAAAATAGTATGTTATCTTAAGGGTCTAAAAAAATATAGAAAATTTTAAAGGAGATTGCAATGGGTGATTCAATTATATCAAAAACCCCTAATTTATTGATACCTAGAAAACACAAACAAAAGCTAGATGGATTTTTTGAATTTCTGGAAAAAAATTTTGGAATTGATGGGGCATGTGTTTATATATGGACACCAGAATATAATATGTTTAGATCCTGCAACTTAGAGTGGGTAAAAGAGGATTTTAAAGAGTCTTTAGAAAAAGTAATAACTTCTCTATATAAAAGAGATGATATAAGTTTTTTGCCCCTTGGAAAAAATAGTTATGCAGATAAAATCTTAAAAACAGGTAAACCTATATATGTGAAGGATACAAGTAAATCATCTTATTGGGGTGATAGGATTAGATATAAAGGAGGCATCAAATCTACTTACACCTATCTTCTAATTAATAGAGAAGATCTCAAAGTTATTATTATATTTTTTAGTAGATTTATAGATGGATTTTCAAAGGATTTTATGTCCTTTATTGAACAAATGACAGATAAATTATCTTCCATAATTGAGGTTATAATACATGAAGAATTAGAGGAGAGGAACAAAATCAATTTAAAAAAGGAACTTGAACAAAGGAATCACGAATTAGAAATATTACTAAATATGTCTAGGCAACTGAGCTTTGCCTCTACCTATGAAGAAGCCCTTAAGGTGGTACGCGATTTACTTCCTTTTGGTATAAAATATGATTTTTTTTCTATGTTAATAGTTTCAGAATATATAAAAAAAATATTTATATATCCCTATTATTATTTATCAGATAATTTAATAAAGTATATAGTTGAAAATATGTTTAAAGAGCTTTCAAAATATATGAAAGTTGATGATAATGAATTTGAAATACAGGTAGAAAAGCCCATGTATGATAAAGATCAATGTATAAGAGAAGTAGATGAACTTTTTTTGTCCCCCATAACTGTCTATCCAGAGGAGAGAGAAATGGGTATTTTTTGTATTGGGAGGAAGGGAAAGGAGTTTAATAAAGAAGAAAAAAGGTTTTTAAACCTTATATTTACTCAATTAACAATAACATTTGTCAGAATAATAGAATTTAAGGAAAGGGAAAAGGGTATTGTCCAGAATATGCTATACAATTTCCCTGAAGGAGTGATATTAATAGATAATAACTTAAAAATACTCCTCTACAATAAAATTGGGGAACAATTAATTTCTGAATTTGGATATATATCTAACAAAGATCAGTTATTAAAGTTTAAACACATATCAATTAAAAAGCTGATTAAATCTGATAAAAAAGAATTAGATGTGGTAATTGGTGAGGGTAAAGGTGGCAGGATATTAAAAATAAAAGTTCAACCTATAGATATACCCCATCCTTCTCCTACATGGCTCATAATGGTATCTGACGTCACTGAAAGTAGAAATTTTCAGCGAAAAATACATAAGATGTTGGAAGGCACAGTTTATTCCCTTGCCTTGGCAATTGAGAGAAGGGACCCATATACTGCTGGACATCAAAAAAATGTGGCAAATCTTACAGTAAAGATTGCCAAAAAATTAGGTTTAGATGAACAAAAGATAAACATCTTATTTATGGGTGGACTGTTACATGACCTTGGCAAGATCGCAATCCCAGCAGAGATATTGACAAAACCTGGGAAATTGACCCCTGAAGAATTTGCTTTAATCAAGACCCATCCAAGGGTGGGTTATGAAATCTTAAAGGATGTTGAATTTGTTGGTCCTGTTAAAGAAATGGTGCTTTATCATCATGAACGTTTAGATGGTAGTGGTTATCCTGAAGGTTTAAAAGGAGATTCAATACCTATGGAAGCCAGGATATTGGCTGTAGCAGATGTAGTGGAAGCCATATCTTCCCATAGACCATATAGACCCGCCCTGGGACTTGAGATGGCCTTTGAAGAAATAAAGAAAAATAGAGGAATACTCTATGATCCTGATGTTGTTGATGCATGTTTAAGTATTGATTTATTAAAGTAACTAGGCAATGTTAAAGCAATGTTATGTAATGCCCCCAAAAGGCAACACAAATTTTTAAGAAATAAGATAGAGTTAATCATGTTATCTTTATATACTTTTCTCTTTAAAAAAAGTGAAAAAAATTTACGTTTTTTAGAGAAGCTTAAATCATTGCAAGTTCTTGAGTTATGAGGGTAAGCCTTGATGAATGAGTAGATAGCACTTTTCAATATTAGATGGTTGAGATGCACTGATCTTCAGATCTTTTTTAAAATACCTTGAAATTATGGGATTTTTAAAAAAGTCGTTAGCACAAATTGTAGTCCAAAGCCACTTACAGCTAAATTTTGTAACCGCATAAAATGATTTACCTTTTGCTTTTTTGACGATTTTTCTAGAAATTAATTTTTTCAATTCATAGGGAATTTGAGAAAAATTTCGGAAGTATGTGGGTAGAGCATATCTGAGTTCAGAAGTTTTAAATCCAAAAGAAGAGTATTTGGTTTTAAGCAATTCTTTGATGGGAGCAAGTTGTCTGTCTTTTCTGAGGTCAGGAGCAGGGACATTATGGTTAAGGTGGTCAAGAACAAATTTTGAAAACATGTCTGGTTCAACTTCACATAATGAGGAGAGATCAACGTCAGCGCAACAATTGAGAAATTTGTTATTGGCATCAAGACCTTTCCAGAAATAGGCCTGTAGATAGAGAACAGGCTTTTTAAGCCCCAGCGGTCTGGGATTGTTAATGGTGGTTCCTGCCCGCCTGTGCCTCGAGAATATGTGGGATTTAAGTAAAGTAAGCAGGGCACAGGAATAGTGCTTAAATGACAGACTGTCGAGAAGGTTGGCAGGCGGGGATGTAATATAGTTTTACAGCTTTTCTGCATTTATAGAGACGATGAAAAGTCTTTCCTTGTCTCTTGGACAGCGTGAAATATCACGTTGACTAAGACAAAGGAGTTTATTTCTAAAAATTTTATTGGAAAAATCCAGGCAATCTTACAGTGTAGCTTTGATGAAATTGGTTGAAAAAAATATAAATTTATTATAAGTAATTTTTTTAGTTACACAAGATGAAGAAAATATGGGAATTATGAAAATTAAGATAGATGAAATAAATTTAAAGATTATAAAAGAACTAAGAGAAGGGAGAAAGTCCTTTAAAAAGATTGCTAAAAAACTTGGTGTTACTGAAAATACTGTAAGGACTAGGGTGAGAAAAATGATAAGTGCTGGTCTTCTTTCCATTGAAGGGCTTGTTGATATTGAGGGAATACCCAATCATCAGTTGGTAATTATCGGGGTAAAGTTAAAAACTACAGACATGTTCAAAAAAGGTGAGGAATTTAGTCGACTTAGAGGTGTGGTGTCTGTCAGTGTGGTTACTGGTAGGTATGATCTCATGCTTTTTGTTATATTTAACGACAAATATGGCCTTAAGGAATTTTATGCTGAAGAGGTCAGCAAAATAGAAGACGTCCAATCCCTTGAGACCTTTGTTATTTATAAGGGATACAATGTTAAAGTTCCCTATGTGTTGTAAATAATAAGAGGGCTGTGACAGCCCTATTTAAAATGCTGTGAACATTTTATATTTATCTAAATTAAACAGATACAAAAAAATTGCACTCACCTTAGCTAAATACGGTTTTGAGGACATTGTAGCAAGGCTACAAAGTGTTTATCCCTTCAAAATACCCCCGAAAAAAGCCAGCAATATACCTAAAGATACTTACAAAAGGATTAGATTGGTATTAGAAGAACTGGGTCCAACCTTTGTTAAATTTGGACAAATTCTGAGCCTTAGAACTGACCTTATACCTGTACAACTTACCCAAGAGCTCAGCCTGCTCCAGGATAGAGTGGAAGGTGAGCAATATGAGGTGATTGTTAAACATCTAGAAAAATCCCTTCAAAAAAAGATAGATGAAGTATTTTCATATGTAAATCCAACACCTTTAGCCGCTGGTTCCATTGCCCAGGTACATGAGGCAGTGTTAAAAAAAGAACACACCAGGGTTGCAATAAAAATCCAACGTCCTAATATTGAACATATAATCAAAACAGACCTGAAAATTTTAGAAGAAATCGCAAATGCAATACACGGGAAAATAGACTTCTTAAAGGTCTATAGCCTGCCAGAAATAGTTCAGGAAATAAAAAAGATGATCTTAAATGAACTTGATTTTAAAAGGGAGGTCAAAAACATAAAAATAGCCACTAATAATTTTAAAAATGACAAAAGATTCTATCTTCCAAAGGTGTTTGATAAGTATTCTACTAAAGATATCATTGTAATGGAAAAATTAGAAGGTCTTAGTCTTAAAAGTGCAATCCCTAAAATGGATTTTAAAACAAGAAAAAAAATAGCACATCAATTACTGGACATTTTTATTAAACAGGTCTTTGAATATGGATTCTTCCATGCAGACCCCCATCCTGGAAATATTTTTATTCTAAAAGACAATAGGATTTCTCTTCTTGATTGGGGAATGACGGGAAGACTTTCTAACTTACTTAAGTTTAAGCTTATAGATTTAGTTGAAGGAGTTGTAAAAAAGGATATAGATCAGGTTATGGATGTAATCTTATTTTTAACTTATCAACCATTATCTTATGATTTAATAAGTTTATCTCTTGAAGTCCAGGATATTATGGATGAATACTACTCGGTTCCTCTAAAAGATATAGATATGGGAAAGATGCTACTTGAAGTTACAAATATTTTACACAAATATAAGATGCGAATTAGGCCAGAGATTGCTGTGCTCAATAAGGCATTTATCACCAGTGAAGGCTCAGGCAGATTACTTTATCCAGAGGTTGATGTAATAGCTGAATTAAAACCCTATGTGAAAAAATTGGTTTTAAAAAAAATGTCCCCTTTAAATCTCTATTCTGAATTTAGAAAAGGACTAATATCCCTCTCACTTTTAAAGAACTATCCCAAAAAAATAGATAGATTGTTAGATAAGCTAGATCAAAACCAATTATCAATTGGATTTGAACATAGAAGACTGGAGAGTCTGATAAAGACCTTGGATAGAATAACCAATAGACTTACTATTGGCCTAATCACAGCCTCAATGATAATTGGATCATCTATGATAATCACCACAAAAATCCCTCCCTTAATAGGGGGATATTCAGCATTGGGCCTAATTGGATACGTTTTTTCGGCCTTCTTAGGGGGATGGATAATCTTAGATATTCTTAGGAGAAAAAAGTTTTAACTAGAGGTGTCAAAGATATTGACGAACTCAATTGACTGATTGTTATATCAGAATTTATAATTTATTATATTTTTACACAAGAGCTTGGCATTTCCTCTTCCTATTAAACAATTATCTATCTATTTTCAATAATTTTTTATCATTTTAAATCATAAAAACATAATGTATTCTTTTAAACAACCAAAAAACTTAGGTGCGTATGCTCAATCAATTGGCTATAAATATAATTATGTTTGAGATAGAGCATTTATTAGGGGATAGAAGATAGAGATGGAGAATCGATAACAATATTCTTAAAAAAGTTGCTTGATCGTAAAAAATAAGATAGTTTTTGATGACATCTTTACTGATATTGTACCTTTTATTATCACCAGGGGAAGGTTTCTTGCGAGGGTCGTCTCTTTAGCAATTAGGGGAAATGATATGTTGAAAGAAAACATGGTCTGAAAGAAATTAATTGAAAATACTATATTCTTATGTTAGGAGGCCATATTATGGATTATCAGGATACATATACCCAGGAGCTTTTTGATCTGTTATTTAAAGGAAAAAAAAGAGAGCTACCTAAAACTGTTGTTGATGACATAAAGGGTTTATATAACGCAGCTAAATCAAAGGATCTTTTGTCTCCCATTGTGGAATTATTTAAAAAGCTACTAAATTTCGCCCAAAAAGATAATATATCACCCATTTCCTTTGGACTATCAAAAGATGATTTGGATGCACTTGCCAAAAAACATGCTCAATTAGATGAACACCACGTAACTGTTGGAGGAAGAGTTTTCCGTGCCCTGAAAATAGTAGACCAGGCAAATGAAAGAGTTAAATATTACATGGAAAATAAAGATATAGTCGCACCAAGTGGTATTGAGTTATGGGAACAGATATTAAAAAATAAGGAACGCATAAAAAAGGCATTAAATATATCTGAAGAAGAGTTCAACACATATCATGGGCAAATTAAGAATGTGATTCAAGATGTGGACACCCTTGCCAAGGTTATAGACCTACCTGAAAAGGCATTTTCAGATATTTCAAGAGTAACCAAAAAGTACAGAATGAGACTGACCCCTTATTATGCCTCGCTTATTATGCCGAATAAGTTGGATGATCCAGTACTTATCCAGTGCGTTCCAACTGGAGAGATGGTTGATAATGTGGGAATAGAAATACCTCCTGTTGCAGCGGATCATTCTCCAGCCAGGCTAATTGATCAATTTTATCCACGAGTACTTACTATTAAATCAACCAATATGTGCGCCATGTATTGCACCCATTGCCTCAGGATAGCCCATATTGGGAAAAAGGACAGGATTTACAAAAAAGAGGCATATGAAGAGGCCATTGATTACATTAGAAAAAACGAAAATATCAGAGATGTATTAATAACTGGAGGCGATGCATTTGTGTTGCCCAACAAATTGATAAAATGGATCTTGAATGAATTGGATAAGATTGAACACGTCAAGGTAAAGAGACTTGGTACTAGAATTCCAGTTACCACTCCTCAAAGAATAGATAATGAATTGCTGGATATCCTTGAAGAGAGTAATGACAAAAAACCACTTCGGGTTGTTACCCAAATAAACACAGCCCAGGAAATTACTCCTGTCTCCAAAAGGGCCTTTAAAAATATATCCAAAAGGGTAATGGCAGTTTTAAACCAGGCAGTTCTTTTAAAAGGTGTTAATGATTCAAAAGAAAAAATGTGGAAGTTGTGTGAAGTAATTCAAGAAGCCTATGTAAGACCATATTATATTTTTAATTGCAGTTTTAGAAATCCCCAATTTGCCCATTTAAGAGTACCCATAGAAGTGGGGCAGGATATTGTAGAAGGAATGTATGGAAATCTATCTGGAGATGCCATACCAAGGTATATTGCAACTGCTGGTGGAAAAGTTCCACTACATAGATCAAATATTATTGGTAGAGATAATGGAAATATAATCCTTAAAAAACCATGGAGTGGAGAGGAGGTAAGATACCCAGATGCTAATGAAAAGGAATACAAAAATAGGGATTTTTCCTTTTTCAAGTATAATAAATAATTTTTATTCATTCTTTAAAAAAAATAAAGAGAGTTTATTCTCTTTTTTTAAAGAACTTACAGACATAAATACATATTCTTTTAATTTAGAGGGAATAAATAAATGTTTTGATGTGTTTATAGAAAATGTTCCAGAATCATTAGAGATTGAGAAAATAGATAGGAATGTGATAATAGCTAACTCTAATACAGATTATATTTTATTAATGGGTCATATTGACACTGTGTTCCCTGAGGAACTTGGGTTTAATAAATTAGTAGAAAATAATGACAAAATCTATGGCCCAGGAGTTTATGATATGAAAGGAGGGCTTATCGTGGCCCTATTTGCTTTAATCTTTTTAGACTCTTTAGAATTACTTCAAAAAGTACCAGTAGTATTTTTTATAAATTCTGATGAAGAAATAGGGTCAGTTTATTCAAAGAGTCTAATTGAGTCATATGCAAAAAAGGCCAAATGTGCCTTTGTATTTGAAGGATCTGGAGAAAATGGAGAGGTAGTAGTTGGAAGAAAAGGAAAATTAGGGATAAAAATTGAGACCACGGGACAGGCATCCCATGCAGCTTATAAAATCACCAACAAGCCCTCTGCAATACTTGAGATGGCACATAAAATAATAGAGATAGAAGCATTAAATAATGAAATAGAAGAAATTTCAGCTAATGCTGGTAAAATTGAAGGAGGACTGGGCCCAAATACCGTTGCCGAATCATGTAAATTGCTGGTGGATTTTAGATTTTCAAAACAATATCATGAAAGTAACATAATAGAAAATATAAAAAAAATATGCGAAAGTAATAGAGTTACTGGAGTCACTTCCAAATTTAATATCACATCTAAAAGACCCTGTATGGAACCTGAACCCAATATGCCCTTGTATGAACTTGTAAAAGAAGCCTCTAATCTTATAGGATTAAAGGTGAAACCTCAAGTAAGACCAGGAGTATCTGATGCCAATTTTATCTCCTATTGCGGAATACCTGTAATCGATGGAATGGGGCCTACTGGGGCAAATGACCACTCAACCCAGGAATTCTTAATTAAGTCCTCAATACCTGAAAGGATCCTTTTAACCTCTATCTCTATTTTAAAAGCTGCTACTTCATTGGTTTAACTTTTTATCTTACGCTGAAGAGAGACTGATGTTGGATAGAGATAGCTGTATACCCCATATTATATCAAGGTTAAAAAAATTAAAGATTGGTGAAAAATTGGTATTAACTCCTTATAAGAGAAATAGATCTGTGTTGTTTGAAAAAATAGCAATAGATAAATTTTTAGTTAAAGAGGATGGTTTTTACAAAGAAGAAAGTTATATCTCTATAAAAAATTTAACAAGAGTTTTAAAAAAACTTTTAAAAAAGGAATTTCCAAGGAGCCATAAAATAAGGGTGTATTTTCTATCCAAAGAGGAATCCAAAAAAAGACTTAAAAAACTTTAACCCCAAAAAAATACGCTATCAGGAAATGCAAAATTAGCTCTTTGGTAAACCAAGTTCAATTAGCCTCTTAATTAAAGACTTAAAGTCTATTCCTATTGCAGCAGCTTCTTGAGGAAATAGACTGGTTTCTGTCATACCAGGAAGTGTATTTACTTCTAATACATATATCTCTTTGTCCCTCACAATAAAATCCGTTCTACTGTATCCTGACAACCCTAAAATATTATGACACTTGATGGCTAATTCCATAATGCTATTGGTTAAATCCTCAGGTATGGGGGCGGGACAAATTTCTTTTGCAGCCCCTTTGGTGTATTTGCTGTAATAGTCAAAAAATTCACATTTTGGCCCAGGTTCAATCAATACAGGTGGGAGAGCTCTATCCCCTAAAACACCGCAAGTAATTTCCAATCCATCTATTTTTTCCTCAATCAAAACTCCTTGATTTTGATCCAAAATTTTTTTTATAGCATTATTTAACTCCTCTTTGTGGTTAACTATTTTTATATCAACACTAGAACCACCTGTATTTGGCTTAACCACCAGAGGAAATTTCAATTTTGGAGTCCAATCACCCTCTGGCAGAATAGGTAAAAACTCCCACTTTGGGGTATTTATTTCATTTTCTTTAAAAATAATCTTGCTACATACCTTATTTAAAGCAATCATTGATGGCCCAGGACCTGAGCCCTGATAAGGACAACCAAACTTATCTAACATGGCCTGAACCAAACCATCTTCTCCTGGGGATCCATGGAGATTTATAAAGGCAAAATCCACTTTTTTCACCACTTTAGGCAACTTTTCAAAATCCTTTGCCAAATCAAAAAAAATTACTTCATGTCCAAGTTCTTGAAGAGCCTTTTGGATAAAATTGGCTCCATTTAAGGAAACCTTTCTTTCAGCTGACCATCCCCCTGCTATCAACAATACACGCATCTAACTCTCCTCCCATAATGCTACTAAGTGCTTTTTCTATCTCTTTTGCCTGTTCAAATGATTCTAATATTCGCTGCATCTTCTCATATGTTTTACCATACCTGTTGAGAATATAACGTTGTCTTTCTTCTAAACTGACAATTCTGTCATGATTAACCCTTTTGTCAGAATAGACAATAATCAAAGGGAGCCAATATTTTTTTAGGTCAATTGGACCAGGCCAAAATACATGGTGCATAATTCCATGAGCTATTGCATGATTTTTAATTTTATCCAGTATCCACACTGCCCCAAGTTGAGAATGATAGCCACCGTTTTTTATGGTATAAGTCTTTGCTATATCATGGAGTAACGCTGTTGCATATACCAGCTTTTCATTCACAAAAAAATTCTTTTCTTTTAATTTTAAAGAAATAGCAAGTGCTATTTTGCCTACCATTCTACTGTGGTCCTTGATGTGCTCCATCATTTCATATTCATCCCACAATCTATAACACTCCTTTTCTCCAGGGATATATTCCTGAGTTGAGATCTTAAAGGGTATTAAAAATTTCTCAAAATTTTTAAACATCTGATAATATCTACCAAATAATGTCCACAAAACAACTGTGTTATTTCTATGATTTTAAGAAAAAATTGCGCAAAAAATCAACTTGAAAAAACAAATTTATCCGTATAAAGTTCCTCTCAGCTTCAAACCCCACTTTTGAGGAGGAGGCATATGCCTATATATGAATACAGATGCTTAAGCTGCTTGAGGGATTTTGAAATAGTAATTTTACCAAAGGAAGTAGTTAATCCAATCTGTCCCAATTGTGGTTCTAAAAATGTGGAGAAAAAAATATCTTTAGCCTCGATCAGGCCAAAGGGCATTCCTAAGGGTAAAGGTGGCTTTAAGGTGCCTGAATGTATGAACAGGGAGAGACAAAATTAGTCTTGAAATTAGATAGCTATTATTTAGAATAAAAAATTATCCTGGGCTTCCGATTGGGGTGCCCTTAAATATTTAAGGGCTGAGAATAAACCCATGGAACCTGATCCAGGTAATACTGGCGTAGGGAATCGGAAGGATGCCAGGGAGCCTCCCCAACTCCAGCATCCTCTCTTTTCCCACTTTTTGCAGACCCAGTACATTAACTTGGATTAAATCCATGTGTTGTATAAAGTCATTCAATTATAAAAAAAGGAGAATTCAATATGTCTATTGATGAAACCATTGTAACCGAGGCAATTGCTACTACTTTTTTTGAAAAATTTAAATCTTCACTAGAGCTGGATGTGGCCATAGTTGGTGCTGGACCTTCTGGTCTTACAGCTGGTTGGAAATTGGCAGAAAGAGGACTTAATGTTGCAATATTTGAAAGGAAATTATCCATCGGCGGAGGAATGTGGGGAGGTGGTGTAACCTGGAATGTGATCGTTGTACAGGAAGAAGGAAAGCATGTCTTGGATGAAGCTGGCATTCCTTGCAAAGAGTTCAAAAAGGGATATTATACTGCAGATGCAGTCTTAGCAACTACTCAATTGGCTGCAAAGGCTGCCCTTGCTGGGGTAAAAATATTTAACTGCTTTTCAGTTGAAGATGTGGTTTTAAGAGTAATAGAGGGAGAAAAAAGAGTGACAGGTATTGTTATAAATTCTTCTCCTGTTGAATTAGCCGGACTTCATGTTGATCCTGTTGTGATAAAATGTAAGTTCTTGATAGAAGCTACAGGACACGACTTAGAAGTGATAAATACCCTTATTAAAAAGAACGATGTGAACCTTTTTACTCCATCAGGAAAAATAGAAGGGGAGAGGTCCATGTGGGCGGAAGTCGCAGAGGTCCATACGCTGGATAACACAAAAGAAGTGTTTCCTGGGGTCTTTGTTGCTGGAATGGCAGCAAATGCTTGTTTTGGTTCATACAGGATGGGACCTATCTTTGGTGGGATGTTACTCTCCGGAGTAAAAGTGGCAGAAGAAATATTAAAGAGATTAAAAAATAATGGCTAAATTGCCTATTGCCTTGACAATAGCAGGATCAGATCCCAGCTCAGGAGCTGGGGTGCAGGTAGATTTGAAGACCTTTTGGGAAAATGGAGTTTATGGCCTAAGTGTTATAACTGCTATAACATCCCAGAATAGTCAAAAAGTCTTGGATGTATATGGGCTGCCAGAAGATGTTGTTTCTTCTCAGCTAGAAAGCTTATTTGAAGATTTTCTCATAGATTCGGTGAAAATTGGAATGCTATTTTCTGCAAAGATAGTTGTTGCTGTCAGTAATATTTTAAAAAAATATAGTGTAAAAAAAATAGTATTAGATCCAGTAATAAAATCTTCTTCAGGGTATATTTTATTACAAGATGATGGTATAGATGCTTTAATAAGCGAATTAATACCAATGGTTTCTTTGATTACCCCAAATATTTATGAAGCTTCTCTTTTATCAGGAATAAAAATCACAGATGAAAATAAAATTTTTACCGCAGCAAAAAAGATATATAAATTAGGCGCTAAAAATGTCCTCATAAAAGGTGGTCATTTAAATACCAAGAAACAAAGTATAGATTTTTTATATGATGGAAATTCTATTTACAGATTTTCCCAAAAAAGGTTTCAAAATAAAGAGGTTCATGGTACTGGATGTATATATTCTTCTGCAATAGCTGCAAATTTAGCTAAAGGCCATAATATAATAGATTCTGTCAAAAATGCAAAATCTTTTATGGAAAGGGTATTAAATTCTAGCTTGTGTTTAGGAAAAAAAGGTGTAAATTTTTGGATAAAATATTAGAGAATTTTACTTTGCTAAAAATAATTTAGCTTTGGAGGAGCTATTTCATGCTTGAAAAGAACAGTATCTTATCTGATATAATTTATAAATATAGAGAGCATTTTTACAAAACTGAAGGATTAGAATTTGATGTTATAAAAGAACATGTTGAAAATGGGAAAATGGTTCTGTTATATAATCCAAAACACAAAGGTGTAAATCCTACTTTAATTGGTCAGCCTTCAAAAATTAAGGTAAATGCAAATCTGGGAACTTCTCCATTTCTATGTGATATAAATTTAGAATTGTCAAAATTAGATGTGGCATTAAAAGCTGGTGCGCATACAGTAATGGATTTGTCCACAGGAGGGGATTTGGATTTAATTCGCACAGAAATAATTAAAAAATCTCCTCTCCCAGTTGGAACTGTTCCTATATACAGTGTAGCACAAAAATATATAAAAAAAGGTCAGGATGTAAGTAAATTTTCTGAAAATGAACTTTTAGAAGAAATAGAAAAACAGGCAGAACAAGGCGTTGATTTTATGACCTTACACTGTGGAGTTACAAAAAGGGCGGCAGAAATGGCAAAGGATAGGGTGTTGGGAATTGTTTCAAGAGGAGGCTCTATTCTGGCGAAGTGGATGGAAGTAAATAAAAAAGAAAATCCTCTTTTGACTAATTTTGACAAATTATTGGACATCTCTTTGAAGTACAATATAGTGATTAGTCTTGGAGACGGACTTAGACCTGGGGCAATATGCGACGCTGGTGATGAGGCTCAAATGGAGGAGGTTGTTGTACTGGGAGAACTAACAAAAATGGCATGGGAAAAGGGAGTTCAAGTTATGATAGAAGGACCTGGGCATGTGCCTCTACATCTGGTTGCAGCTCAAATCAAGTGTATAAAAACTATCTGTCACAATGCCCCATTGTATGTACTTGGACCTTTAACAACCGATATAGCTGCAGGTTATGATCATATAGCTGGCGCAATTGGAGGGGCAATTGCTGCATATGCTGGTGCAGATTTTCTCTGTTATGTTACGCCTGCAGAACATGTTACCTTGCCTAATGAAAACGACGTGTATCAAGGAGTCATGGCATCTTTAGTAGCGGCTAATTCTGCGGAAATTGCATTGGGTTACAGGGATGCAACTAATAGAAGCAAAATGATTTCCAAGGCAAGAAATGAACTAAATTGGGATATGATTCTTAAACATGCACTTGATCCCAATATAATAAAAAAGAGACGGGAAAAATTTGCAGCCAAGGAAGAATGTGCAATGTGTGGCGAATTTTGTGCTCTTAAGATGTTAAAGTAGTCGATGCTTTCCCGACTTTGACAGTTAGAGTAGGAAATTAGTGGAATTTGGGAGTATTTTTTTATAAAAGTTTAATCAGATCAGTTACATAAATTTTATGTCAAAAAATTTTGTAGTCCTAACTTTATAATATTAATACGGTATTCTTTACAAATGATGCCATTTATATCCATCCTAAATAAAGATACTAATGCTAACGAAGCCTTAAGCATTAAATAGCTCTTGCTATAGCTCTTTGTCATTCTCGCCAGTCTCTTTAGTCTATCTCTTAAAACTGAATGTATCCCTTCATTTCTATTAACTCTCCCAAACTTCCCAATCTTATGACGTCCAGGTGGAAGATATTCATAAACTTTGTAATTGTCTGTATAATACCTCTGCGCTAATGGTAACTTCTCACTTAAACGAAAAAATGTCTCTTCGCTTCTGTCTCCTACCTCAAATATTACCTCCCCTGAATTTAATACTGCCGTCCATATCCAAACGCTGTTCCTTTTCTCTTTCCGTCGTGATCTAACATATGTCCACATCTCATCTAAGGAAATTTCTTTAACTCTTTAACAAACTAAAGTTCCGAAAACTGCATGTTGGTTTGTGTTATGAGTTTCTTAGTTATTGATAGGTCCCATAACTTTGCCTGAAAAAAAATTGAAAGTCCACAGGTAATTTCCTAAATAGGTGATTTGCCAACAATCAATATAAGGAGGAAAATTACCTGTGAACAACAACTTTATCGCTCAATTTTCAAAAAATATCAAGTTTTCCTACACATCTTCAGCAATTCTCGGTGAGGGACAAATTAGATCATTTTAGATGTTTTATCTCCTTCTTTCAGATTCAAAAAACTACCCTCTATTAAAAATTTAAGAAAATTTGATATAAAATACCACTTCTCTTCGGTAAAATATCCTCTTATAATCTCTTTTTGGACGCACTACTCCCTCAAACTTATTTCCATAAATTCAAAAAATATTCTCTCAAAACACTTTTTACTATGGAGGAGAGTAAAAAAACTTCAGATATTCCTCCCAACTCTCAAATAACAAAATCCGAAATGTCACTCGCAAATGATTCCAGTATTCTTTCCGAGAACTAAATTTCGCTCGACATTTCTGATATAATAGGTCCGTTAATTCTAATATCTGATGTACAAAAAATGCTAATAACCTAAAATTTGCATCATAAGATAATGTTTAGCTTGACAATATAGTGAATTAATGGTATAAAGTGTTTCAAATAGGAAGTATGAAGGAGGCACTGATTCTATGCGTAGATTCCATGTTAAGTTCACTGAAAAAAATCTTACGGGCAACGCCGGACTGGTATTGCTGGGCCTGTTTGCTGACAAACTGAAGCTTCCCAAGATGCTTGAGCAACACATTACTATTAAGCGGGGAGCTACCGCACAGTATAAGGTTTCCGACATTATCATGATTTTGATGATGGCAGTGTTAGCTGGGGCTAAGCATATGAGCCATGTATTTATCCTAAGATCTGATTTAGCATTGAGGTCGCTTTTTAAATGGGAAAGGTTTCCTGACTATACTACCATAAATCGGGTTTTTAAGTTGTTTAATCCCCGACATTGCAATGAGCTCTCCGATGTAGAAACAAAAGTGCGCAAAAAGGTTTGGGGTAAAAAATGGTTTAGCCGCATCACTTTAGATTTGGACTCTACAGTGCGTGGGGTGTATGGGAAACAGGAAGGTGCCGAGAAGGGTTACAACCCCAAGAAGCCAGGACAAAGGGGATATCATCCGCTCCTTTGCTTTATTGCTGAGACGCGGGAATGTCTTCACAACTGGTTTAGAGCCGGAGATGCTTATTCAGCCAATGGTTGTGTAGAGTTTATGCAAGAGTGCTTTGCCAAGCTTCCAAGGAGAGTCTGGAAAATTATTGTACGTGCAGATTCCGCCTTTTTTAATGGAGAACTTTTAGACTACTTAGAAGAGGCTCATGCTTTGTACTTAATCAAGGTTAAGATGCGAGGACTCACTCAGCTTTTAGAAGCTCAGAAATGGCACAAGGTTAAAAATAGACCTGGCTATGAGAAGACCGAATTCACATACAAATGTGAGAGGTGGAAACACCCCCGCCGGTTTGTGGCCGTACGTCAAGTAATAGAGAGCAAATTTAGTTGCTTTTTTTTCAGCGTTACAAAGACTGAGTATGATTATTTTTGTTATGTAACAAATATGAACCTGAGTCCCTGGGACGTCCACAGGTATTATTGCCAACGGGGGGCCAGTGAAAACTGGATTGAGTGGTGTAAGGGACAGATGGCCTCTGGAAGCATTTTGACACAGGATTTTTGGGCCAACTCCGCCATATTCCAGACCTGTATTCTGGCTTACAATCTACTGGTTTGGATGATGTGGCTCAACGATGAAGATGGTTTTAGAGAAGAGCCCAACACAATCCGCATGTTTCTAATCCATGTTCCAGCTCGGCTGATGCATGCGGGACGACAATGGTTCCTTCGATTATCGAGGGATTATTTTTTCAAAGAACGTTGGATAAAGATAGAAAATTCCATCCGGTCATTACAATTTGCTTAATCTTTTTTTGAGAGTATCCTCCAAAATAGGATTTTGCGTAAGTCCATGTGCAGTGGTGTGCCTTTACACACCCGTAAAGAGTGCCACTGACCGCAGCTTCTACCTGAAAAAGCCTTCCAAGTCACAATGAGGGAGACATATCCTTTAACATAACAGCTCCATATCTAGGTATCTCTGTCCAGAACAATCAGTTGCTTACGATTGAACTGTAATTGCAGATTTTAGGAATAAATTTAAAAGAAAAAAAATTATTGACAAATTCTTCTTACCATGACCAAAATTATGTTCTAAGTGATAACCTTGATTCTTTAATGTATTAAACGTCTCATTCTCTATCTTCCATCTAGATCTTCCACCCCTTACTAAATGTTCTATATTATCTCTACTAAGGGTTATATCTGTTATCCAACTATTGCGATAATTAACTTTCTCTTCTCCTATAATCTTATATTCAAAATAATTTACCCAAATTGTATCATCATATCCATTTAATGGTACTTCATTTATCCATTCATATACATGTTTACGGCCTTTCTTATCCTTATATTCCATTCTCGATACATTCCCCATTCTCTTTTGTTCTGATACCCACTCCATCATCAACTTATGATCCTTAGGCTTGGCTACTAGAATATAACTCATATTTTTATCTTTTAGTTCTTGAATAAATGGCTGTTTTGAATAAAGACTATCTCCCACTATTATAATCCCTAATTTCGGATGAGCTCGTCTAATCTTATTTAATATCCTTTTCCCTGCATTTATTTCACAATCCTGCTTCTCTGTTCCATCTGTATTCCTTACTTGTTCAGGTGCTAAAACAATTACCTGTCTATGGTCTGGATGCACTAAAGCTGCTTGTAAAATCTGATGGTAATAACGAACTTTACCTCTCTTAGATCTCTTTACAAGACACCCAGGACAGCATATCTTTTCTGAACTAAAATACTCTGACCCATCTAATGTAATCAAATACTTCCCTCCCCAAAATCGATAATTCTCCAAATGTTTACCTCGTTGCAATGCCTTAAAATAATCTAAAAATACTTCCTCTAACTTATCAATATCACTATTATCTAAAACTTCCCTAATCTGGCTATCCTTAGGAATTGATTTTACTTTAAAAACTGTTTCTAAATTACTCCTATTTTGCTTCTCTTTCATCCTGCGTTGAAAAGATAATAAAGAAGGATCCTGAAAAAACATCATGGCAAAACCACTCATAAAACAATCATGGAGACTATGTTTCACCTTACTTTGATCACGCTTATCTTCTATCTCTAACACCCGACTAGACAATTTTTCCCTTAATGCTGTAAAACTTAAATGTTTTTTTATATGCATAAAATAATTCCTCTCTCTTAATTTTTTTTCTACTATAACTTCTTTGTATAATAATTACAAGGAATTATTTAAACATTAATACAATTTTTCCCCAAACCTTCAATATCCTCCTTTTCCCCATACTTTGCGAAAAATAAATATCATTTTTCTTGTATTACCCCTTAAATACTAACTCCACAAACTCACCGAGAATTGCTGACACATCTTTTGATCGTGTTATCCTTTGCGGTTACATTTTAGACCTCTTCTATGAAGGAGGCGTTGCTTCTTTCCTTAAACCTAAGGGCTTTGTTAAACGCTCTAATGGCGTTATGCGCATTTTCACTGACCCGCCTGCCAATCGCCTTGACATTCTGTGTTTTAAGGACTTATTGATATTGCACTGGTTAATCTTGTTAAATACCTCATATTATTGGTGGAGCACTGGCGGGCAGGCCAACTTAACTCTCATATCTCAAAACAAGCTAATAAATTTGACATCCCTATTCTCTGGTGGCCTTCCCTCCATGGCGGGAAAAAGGGTGCTAAACTTGACTATGTTCAAAAAAAAAATTCGCCTCTAAATACAATCGATTTAAAAATCATGTCTTCTCTATTATCACCGACAAAGAACCTGTTTTTACCTTTGCTTCTCGGGAATTAACTTCCAATAAAACTAAAAAGACTTTTCATCGTGTCTATAAATGCAGAAAACCTGTAAAACACTATTACATCCCCGCCTGCCAACCGCCTAGACACTCTGTCATTTAAATCTCACATATTCTCGAGGCACTGGCGGGCAGGAACCACCATTAACAACCCTAAATCGCTGGGGCTTAAAAAACCTGTTCTCTATCTACAGGCCTATTTATGGAGAGGTCTTGATGCCAATAACAAATTCCTCAATTGTTGTGCTGACGTTGATCTCTCCTCATTATGTGAGATTGAACCGAACATGTTTTCAAAACCAGTTCTTGACCACCTTAACCATAAGGTCTCTGCTCCTGATCTTAGAAAAGACAGACAACTTGCTCTCATCAAAGAATTGCTTAAAACCAAATACTCCTCTTTTGAATTTAAAAGTTGTGAACTTAAGAATGCTCTATCCAACTACTTCCGAAATTCCTCTCAAATTCGCTAGGAAGTGAAAAATTAATCTCTAGAAAGATCGTCAAAAAGGCAAAAGGTAAATCATTTTATGCGGTTACTAAATTTGGCTGGAAGTGGCTTTGGGCTACAATTTGTGTTAACAACTTTTTTAAAAATCCCATAATTTCAAGGTGTTTTAAAAAGGACTTAGAACATAGTGCATCACAACCATCTAAGAAAAGTCCTATCTCCTCATCCATCAAGGCTTAACCCTCATAACTCAAGAACTTGCAATGATTTAAGCTCCTCTAAAAAACGTAAATTTTTTTCACGTTTTTAAAGACAAAAGCATACTTTTAGGTTTGCTAGCAAAAGAATATTGGGTTTTGTCAAGTCTAAATAGAAGGGAATTTATTTTTATCAAGAATTTAAATAAGTTGATAAGCTTGGGAAAAATGAGGGGGCATGTGCCCCCTTTTTTAATGTCCTCCAGATCCCAAAATACCAGATGCAGCGAGTAGAAGAACCAGGATTTCAACACCGGCTATTGCGGTGTATATTTTATCCCCTTTTTTGAAATAAGCAAAAACCAGTGTGAGATATGCCACAATAGTAAGTAATCCCAGTAGAGCAATGCCCAAAAAATTTAAGAAATCGCCTTTACCTAAAAGATACACCCAAGTCCATCCCTCATGTATGTTTAGTTTTTCTAGAAACTCCCCTGATGGAAGATTCCACAAATTTTGGAGTGTATCTATTGGAACATAAGGTTCCATTATTCCTGATAAATATAAAAAGAAGGTTATACACATAAGGGCAATTCCACCCCAACAACCGTAAAATAAAATTTCTGCATACAGAAGCTGTTCTTTTGTTACCTCTACTTTATTTTCCATATTTTTTCCTCCTTTGGCCTAAGTTTGTTTATGTTTCTAGGTAGCTTAGTATCCAAGTCCCTTTAACAGGGCCTTTCCTCCTGCAAATATCAACACACCAATTACTAGATATCTGATTAAAGCTGGTTTGGCCTTAGCGAGAATTCTAACTCCAACAATTGAGCCAAGCATAAGGCCTATTATAGATGGAATGGCGATTAGTGGGATTACACATCCTCTGTTTAAATAGACCCAGGCAGCTGAGGTATCAGTAATGGACAAGAGAAATTTACTCGTGGCAACAGAAATCTTTAATGGTACACCCATAACAAGGTTTAAAACAGGCACATTTGCCCAACCAGCCCCTAGTCCAAACATACCAGCAACAGTTCCAATTACAATAAATAATAAAAGACCAACCAAGGTATTTTTTGTGTTCCACTGAACAATTTTTCCTGTTGCCTCTTCCATATATGAGCCCTGAAGACCAAGTGCAACTCCTATGGCGTCCTGTTTTGTCACAATTGGATATTCTACATTTTTGGAAGTTAAAAGGAGAATTGAAATAAAAAGAATAGTTGATCCTAAGAGGATTTGTACAATGTTAGTTGGAAGCGAGAGCCCTAAAAAGGCCCCAAAAATTGCACAGGTAGATGCTATAAGTGCTAGAGGAAGTGCCAACCTCAAGTTTGCCAGATTTCTTTTTAAAAGACCTGGACCAGCTGCCAAGGCCCCGGCTAGTGCCACAAACAGACCAGCACCTCTTACAAAATCTAAGTGGAATGGGAAAAAGGCAGATACCAGTGGTACATACAACACGCCCCCGCCAACACCAGCAAGTACTGCAACAATACCCAAAATAAAACAAAAAACAAAGAGAATAGAGGGCCAAAACCACCATGGCTTTGCTACAGATTTTGTAACTTCTGCTACTACTTTTCCTTCCTGAGCAAATAAATCAGGACAAAAAAACAAGCTCAAACAAAAAAATAAGATGATAAATAAAAAAAGTTGTGTAAATTTCTTTTCCATATTAACCTCCTATTTTTATTTATTTTCAAAATCTATTTTTTACTTGTGAAAAAAAGAACAAATAAAGGCAAAAAGTTTGTTCTTTTTTTGTCACTAACTGTCCCTTTTTGGTTTGTCAATAAAAAAATATGTAACATTTTGAAACATGTATTGAACAATGTTTCTCTATTTGTATTATTTAGGGGAAGATAGAAGGTATTGTTACTTTGAAAATATTTTATCAAGTATTTCAGATAACTCCTTAATAAAGATTATATTTATTCCGCTGGTTATACTATTTGATATTGAAGAAAAATCCCTCTTATTTTTTTCAGGCAGGATAACGGTTTTTACGCCTGCTATTTTGGCTGCAAGGAGTTTTTCCCTTATTCCACCAACTGGGAGAACCCGTCCTGAAAGTGTTATTTCACCGCTTAAGGCTACATCGCTTCTACATTTTTTGTTTGTTATAAGAGAGATAAGAGCTGCAAATATGGGTAGACCAGCAGAAGGTCCGTCCTTGGGAATTGCTCCTGCTGGCACATGAATATGAATATCCTGGGATTTAAAAAAATCTGCAGATATCTTGAATAAATGGATATTTGATTTTATAAAACTCAAGGCCGCTTGTGCTGATTCTTTTAAAACATTTCCCAGAGATCCAGTAAGAATCAAATTGTCTGAGCCAGCCATTTTTGTGGCTTCTATAAATAATATCTCTCCACCAAAAGGAGTCCATGCAAGTGCTGTGGCTACCCCTACTCTATCTTTTACATCTACCATGGTTGGTTTAAATTTTGGTGGTCCTAAAAATTCTTCAACTTTATTTACATCAATTGTTAAAGGCGACTTTAGTGATATTTCTCGCTCTAATATGTTTCTGGCTGTCTTTCTGCAGATGGATGAGATTTGTCTTTGTAAATTTCTAAGTCCTGCTTCTTTTGTATATTCTTTTATGATTTTTTTTATAGCATCTTCTTTAAATTCAATATCATAATCCTGTAGTCCATTTTCAACTATTTCTTTTGGAATTAAATATTTTTTGGCAATTTCCACTTTTTCCTCTTCCAGATAACCTGGCACACTTATTATTTCTAAACGATCTAAAAGGGGATCAGGAATATTATCAATGGTGTTAGCTGTAGCTATGAACATCACCTTGGATAGATCAAAGGGTATGTCTAAATAGTGGTCCACATAATTTTTATTTTGTTCAGGATCCAATATTTCAAGTAGAGGAGCAGATGGATCTCCTTTGAAATCCTGTCCTATTTTATCTATTTCATCTAACATAAACACTGGATTTTTTGAACCAGCACGCCTTATTTCCTGAATTATCCTGCCTGGCAAGGCGCCCACATAACTCCTTCTGTGCCCCCTGATGTGGGCCTCATCTTTTACTCCAGCTAGGGAGATTCTGATAAATTTTCTTCCCATGCTCTTTGCGATTGAAGTTCCAAGGGAGGTCTTTCCTGTGCCAGGGGGGCCAACAAAGCAGAGGATTGGACCTTTGTTTTCAAACAAAATTCTATGATTTTCCAGGGCATTTTCTACAGTGGAAATAATTTCTTCTAATTTTAATGGTTTTGACAAAAATTGAAAAGAACCCTTTTTCATGGCTTCAACCGCTGCATTAACAGTTGCATATCCAGTAATTATTATGACTTCAGTTGATGGATGACTTTTTTTCGCCTGTTCAAGTACTGATAGTCCATCAATCTCCTGCATCTTTAGGTCCGTTATTATTACATCAAAATTGTGATGAGACAAGAGCGAAATGGCCTCTTCCCCACTTAGGGCAGAATAGACTTCATATTTTTGTTTCTCAAGAACATGCTTTATATTCATGCAAGTGAGTTTTTCATCGTCCACAACCAATATCTTAAATTTTTTCTTATTTTTCAAAATCCTCACTGCTATATGCTCAAGTATTCTATCCTTAATATCCTGAAGTCCGTAATGTTGCTCATCTAATATCTCTGCTGCCCTATTTATATCTAAATTGTCTTTGGTCATCGTATTCCAGGGAAGAGATAATAAATAATCAATATAATTAATACCAATTGTGTATTCTGCTGATGATTCTGAGATAAACTTTATTCTATCCAACTCCTTTAAAGCCACCTTCTTCACATACTCAGGCAGATTTTTATCTTTAATCTCACTCCTTAATTTTCCCAGCTCATCTATAGTTTGCTCGTGAAATTGTTCTGGTATTTTTTTGTCTTCCTTTTTTTTAAAAAAAATCATGACTACTCCTATTTTTTTAACATTCTTCTGATTAATTCTATAGACGAGCTTTAATTAAAAGTTAAGTGTTAAAAAATGAAACATAGGTAAATTATAATATGTTACTAATAGTAAGTAATTGAAATCAATAAACAAAAAGAAATATTTATTAGATAGTGTTGCTTTTTGAAATATATTTGTTATTTCATATTATATAAAATCTATTTGATTTCAGCTAGTTACATTTCTGGCATTACTTTTGCTTCATCATATATAAAGTAAAAAAAGGAGGTTTAAAATGTTGCAAAAAGAAACTATATTAAGGAAATTGGAAAAAATTATGATGGCAGTAACCTTTGCTGAGGCCAATTTAAGAGAGATGGCCTTGAGTTTTTTAGATGAAAAGAAAAAGGATATTAGAAAAGAAAAGGCACACAGGGTTGAGAAATTAAGAAAGAGAGACGAGATGAGGCTGTAGGGATGTGTTCAATCAGGAAAGGTGATTTTTCTTGCAATACCTTTCCAAATCTTACTTACAGGGGGGTCTTTATGAAGAGGATTTTAGTGGCTTCTTATGGACTGAATCCAGATTCAAAAACTGTTTGTTACTCATTAGATCTAGCAAAGCAGCTTGGTTTGGAAGTGGAGTTTTTTGAAGTGGTGCCTGAAAAAAATAAAAAGCCATCTATTAAGATAGTAGGCCCCCTTAAATTGCTTAAATCATTAATGGAAGACGCCATGGTAGCTGTTACATATGCGGAACATCAAGAACATGAGATGGCAAGGGAAATTGTAAATCAGGCAATGGAGAATTTAAAACCCTACCTATCAAAGATTCAAAAGGCGGATTTGAAAGTGGATCTAGTAATAAGGATAGGTGATTTTGTAAAAGAAGTGGTAAAGCGTGTAAGGGAAAGAAAAGAGATTATTTTAACTGTTATTGCTATAAGTAAGACACATAGGGAAAAAGTTTTAGAAAAACTTAAACAAGAATTGGATATCCCAATTATTGTTATAGAAACTTAAATTTAGGGAGGTAGTTATGGGAATTTTTGATAAATTTAAAAAAAAGGCAAAAAAAACAAAAGAAGAAATTACAAAATATCAGGATGCCATTGCCTTTGCTGAAGAAGGCAGGCATGAGGAAGCCACTCAGTTTTTGGAGGAAAACAGGAAAGATTTTCAAATACAACCCAAATTATTAGTTATAGGACATGGAAACACCTTTTCTTCAACTGTTATTGAGTACTCAATTGATATGGCAAAGAGATTGGGGTATGAGATCGTGGCCTTAAATACAGCATCAATTGGCGATGGTTTGCCTGTAAAAAGCCTTGAGCGAAAAAAACTCAGACAGGAGTTTTTAGATGCATGCGAAAAGAATATTCAGGGGTTTAAAAATAGGGTTAAAAAAGAAGGATTAAATTTTTCCCACAAGGTAAAATTTTTAGACAAAGAAGATGCCTTGGAAGAGATAAAAAATGAAATTCAAGGAATTGAGTTTGTAATATCTGATACTGAAAGGGACTTTGTAGTTGCACAAGATAAAAACAGACAAAAACAACGGCCAGCTGTTTGCGTATACTCAATGGTATAAAATGTTTTAATTTATGGAGGTTGGATAAATATGGATATTACCTTTTATTTGAAATTAGCATTAATAGGAGTATTTTTGGGGTTTTGTTATGTTTTTAGGCATGAAAACAAAAAAGGTTAAATTTTTTTAAAATTGAGTGAGGGTGGGAACATGGTTTAGTGAGGTGGTTAAGTTGGGTACATTTTCAGATTTATTAAGGCGGTTCTGCTTAAAAAGAGGTCCTCTTTTTGATTTTAGAAGAGGACCTTTTGGTGTGTTTGGAGTTTGTAAAAAAATTTAGGAGGAACATATGTCACCAGATATGATTCTTACTATGATAGTGCTCGCATTTGCTATATTACTATTTGTTTTTGAATGGGTCAGGGTAGATGTTGTTGGAATTATAATGATGGTCTTACTTCCCTTACTTGGTCTGGTAACCCCAAAAGAGGCATTTATTGGTTTGAGTTCCAATGCAGTATGTTCGATTATAGCAGTTATTATTATTGGTGCTGGATTAGATAAAACTGGAGTGATGAATAAGGTGGCAAATCCTATAATAAAGTTAGCAGGAAATAGTGAAAAAAGGATAATTATACTCATATCAGGAACAGTTGGAATTATTTCCTCAATGATGCAAAATATTGGAGCAGCGGCACTTTTTTTGCCCGCAGCCCAGAGAATTGCAAAAAGGACAGGAGTCCCCATATCAAGAATCCTGATGCCAATGGGATTTTGTGCAATTATAGGTGGTACATTAACCCTTGTTGGTGCCAGTCCCACTATCCTCTTAAATGATTTAATGGTGTTAAATGGCGAAAAACTAAAGCCCTTTGGTCTGTTCACTCAAACGCCAATAGGTGTTTGTCTCCTTGCATCTGCTATAATTTATTTTGTTTTTTTTGGGAAATACATCTTACCCTCAGGTGAAGGTCAGGCTGATAAGGGAATTTCCGACCTTCTTATGGAGGCCTACAGAGGGCTTGAGAGTGTTTTTGAACTAGATATTCCAGAGAGTTTTGATGGTCCAAAGACCTTAGAAGAATTGGCCATAAGAGAAAAATTTTTAGTTACAGTAGTGGGTATATATTTTTCCAAGAAAAAAGATAGGACCCTTGTTCCAAGAAGTACGGACAAACTTTCTCCTGGTGATACAATTGCGGTAGTTGGGAAGAGAAAGAACGTGGAAATTATGGCAGGGGAGCTTAATTTTAAATTAAAAGACCAATTGGAAGTATTTGCAGAAGATCTTGCCAGGACGAATGCAGGCCTTGCAGAGGCTATAGTGTCTCCACGTTCTGAGCTAATAGGCAAGACCTTAAGTGAGATAAACTTCAAAGAGCTCTTTGGAGTTAACCCAGTAGCCCTATTTAAGGGAAACAAAATATTTTATTCTGGGCTTACCAATATAAGGCTTAGCATGGGAGATACTTTACTATTATTTGGCCCATGGGCAAGGTTTCATATACTTAAAAACAGACCCCAGCCAAGGCCCCTTAGTTTTGCTTCTCCCCTTGAAGGAGAGATATTAAAGCCTCAAAAGGCAAAATGGGCTGTATTTTGGTTGATATTGGCCCTATCCCAGATAATCTTCTTCAAGGTTAAATTATCTGTTGCACTCATGTCTGGTGCCCTTGGAATGATAATAACTGGAGTATTGACAGTAGATGAGGCCTATCAATCAGTCGACTGGATGACGGTATTTTTGCTTGCAGGACTAATCCCCCTTGGAATTGCCTTTGAAAAAACAGGGACTGCATCTTTTATTGCCCATAAGATCCTGGAAATTATAGGTAAGCCCTCGCCAATAGTCCTGCTTGGAGTTGTGGGGCTTCTCACTTCCTTTTTTACCTTGGTTATATCCAATGTTGGTGCCACAGTTTTGCTTGTTCCCCTATGTATGAACATGGCGGTTATGGCAGGTGGTGATCCAAGGATGGCGGCCCTGGTTGTGGGACTTTCTGCATCAAATACCTTTGTACTCCCAACCCATCAGGTAAATGCACTGGTAATGAGACCTGGTGGATATAGAACAGTGGACTATGCCAAGGCAGGTGCCATTATGACTGTATTGTTCCTTGCAGTGGAACTTACAGTTATATACTTTTTCTATGGAATTAAATAATAAAATCAATGGAGGACTTCTGGTCCTCCTATTTTTCCATCAAAAGGGAGGGACTTTATTATGGCAATTATTACTGTTTCCAGAGGAAGTTATAGCTTTGGGAGAATAATATCAGAGAAAGTGGCACAAGTTTTAGGTTATAAATGTATTAGTAGAGAAATCCTGGTTGAAACTGCCTCTAAGCACCATGTTCAACAAAAAGACCTTTTTAAGGCCTTGCACGACTCTCCTTCTTTTTTTGAAAACAAAAAAAACAGAGAAAAATATCTAAACATGATAAAGGCAACTCTTATAAAACATGCAATGGAAGATAACATCATATATCATGGTAATGCAGGACATTTTCTCCTGCCAAATATATCCTGTCTCTTAAAAGTACGTCTAGTTGCTGATCTCAATGAGAGGATTGAACTTGTAATGAAATTAAAAAACATAAATGAGAATGAAGCAAAAAAAGAGATAGAAAATGAAGATAGACAAAGAGCTCAGTGGACTAAAATACTATACAATCAGGACTTAAATTCTCCATTTTTATATGATATAATTATTCATATACAAAAGATCGATATAGATAAGGCCTGTGATATTATCTGTAATATTATTAAAGATGATAGATTCAATATGACTGATATGTGTAAGAAAAAATTAATAGATGAATATATATTAACTCTGGCAAAAATTGAATTATTCGATGAAAGTATTGAAGATATGAGTATTCAAGATAGAATTTTAAAAATAAAAGTCAAATTACCAAAGATAAGAAAAACAAATCCTGTATCTCCTAGTTTAGAAAAAGATATAAATAAATCGATAATAGACGATACTATACTGTCTATTTATAAAAGATTAAAAAATATACCTTATTTGAAGGATATAATGTTTGAAATTTAATCTTTGGGAGAAATTTTTAATATGAAAATAAGTATTAGAAAAAAAATTATAATTACATTTTTAATTTTATTTTTTATATCAATATCCATATCTATCTTTGGTTTTTATAATTATAATAAATTAAATCATAAAATCAGTTTAATAGAAAAAAAAAGGGAACTTTTAAATTATATATTGGAAGCCAGAAGATATGAAAAAAATTTTTTTATAAAAAAGGACAAAAAGGATCTAGAATATGCCATTAATTTTTTAGAAAAAGCAGATTCTCTTTTTGTCTTGATATCGCAAGAAATGGGGAAGTATGCTGAAAGTTCCAATATCCAGGACCATATGAGTCTTGTTAGAGATTATAAGAGTGCATTAATTTTACTTTTAAATAAAATTAAACACTCCTCTGTTATAGCTCCTAAAGAGATCGAGCTAGTCAGGCAAAAAGGACATAATTTGACTGCCACAATGGAGAATGCAATTAATAGAGAAAAAGGGGCCATAAAGGGATTACTTATAAAATCTAAAACATATTTGTATCTAAGTATAATTTCAATGGTCGGCGTAACAATTATTATCTTAATTTTTTTACTTATCAATGTTAATCGACCATTAAAGCAGATTGAAAATGCTATAAAAAGAATTATTATTGGAGATTATGAGGCCCTACCCAGGATAAAGACAGGGGACGAGTTTGAACGTTTGGCACTTACATTAAATAAACTCTTATCAGAAATGAAAAAGAGGAGTGAGCAACTGCTTCAGAGTGAGAAGATGGCGGCCCTGGGCACATTGACTTCTGGAGTTGCTCATGAGTTAAATAATCCTCTAAATAACATATCTACATCTCTCCAGATAGTTTTGGAAGAACTAGATGAAGGAGATATAGAGTATCAGAGGGAGCTTTTAAAAGAATCTTTAGTTCAAGTTGACAGGGCCCAGGATATTGTAAAGAATCTCTTAGAATTCTCAAGGGAAACTACCTTCAGCACTAGCGAAGAGAGTATCCTCCATCTTGTAAAAAATACCCTAAAATTAGTTCAAGGTGAAGTGCCCTCCAATGTGAGTATTTTAGTTGACGTTTCAGAAGACCTTAAGGCAATGGTAGATCCAAGGCGGATGCAACAGGTCTTTTTGAATCTTATTTTAAATGCAATCCAGGCAATGGAAAAACAGGGAGGACAGATTCATATCAGGGCACAAAAGGATGAGAAACGTGAGGGGATAATAATAGAAGTAGAAGACAATGGACCAGGTATTCCAGAGGATATTCTCCCAAAAATATTTGATCCCTTTTTTACCACAAAAAAAGTGGGTAAGGGATCAGGACTGGGCCTGTCTGTATCACAGGGTATAATAGCAAAACATGGGGGAGAGATCTCTGTTAAAAGTGAGGTTGGAAAGGGAACTTGTTTTACAATTTTTTTGCCTTACAAGTCAAATAATTGAGAATTCATTTTAATGAAACAAGGGATATTGGAAATGGACCAGAGAGAATTTAAGATTTTGGTTGTTGAAGACGAAGACATAGCACGAAAAAATTTGCACAGGATCCTTTCAAAAGAGGGATATGTTATAGAGAGTGTGGCAAGTGGAAAGGAAGCTATTGACCTTATAAATAAAAAGGAATTTGATTTAGTTGTAACAGACCTTAAGATGGAAGGCATAGATGGAATGGAAGTTTTAAAATATGTAAAATCAAAGGCTCCTTATACTGAAGTAATCATGATAACAGGGTATGCCACAGTTGATTCAGCAGTTACAGCTATGAAGGAAGGGGCCTTCCATTATATTGCAAAACCTTATAAATTAGATGAAGTTAGGGGAATAGTAAAACAGGCCCTTATAAAAAGGGGATTGCAACTTGAAAATATAGAACTTCGAAAAAAATTAACCCAGAAAAGACCATCTGTTGAACTTATAGGAAAGTCAAAGCAATTTTTAAAGGTAGTAGAGCTGGCAAAACAGGTGGCAGTTACAGATGCAAATGTCTTAATATTAGGAGAATCAGGCACAGGAAAAGAACTTCTGGCAAAGTATATTCACTCCATAAGCAGGAGATCAAACAAAAAGTTTGTGGCCTTTAATTGTGGGGCATTTACTGAAGAATTGATCGCAAATGAACTCTTTGGCCATGAGAAAGGGGCGTATACTGGCGCAGACTCTACTAAAAAAGGACTTATTGAGGTAGCTGATGGAGGTACTCTTTTTTTAGATGAAATTGGGGATATGCCAATATCTATGCAGGTTAAATTGCTTAGAGCTATTCAGGAAAGGGAAATTTTAAGGGTCGGTGGAACAGAGCCAATTAAAGTGGATGTAAGGTTTATCGCTGCAACCCACAGGGACCTACAGGTGGAGGTAGAAAAAGGGAATTTTAGACAGGATCTCTATTATAGACTAAATGTGGTCTCATTAAAAATTCCACCCTTGGCTGAGAGGAAAGAAGACATACCCCTTCTGGCTAATTATTTTTTAAAGAAAAAGTCAATAGAGATGGAAAAAGATGTGAAATATATATCACAAAAGGCCATGAATATTTTATTAAATTATTCATGGCCTGGCAATGTAAGGGAGCTTGAAAATGTAATAGAAAGGGCAGTTGCCCTTGCAAATAAAGCTGAGATTACTCCTGATTTACTTCCTGAATATCTTCAAATATATGAAGTACATACATTTAGAAAAGACTCATCTAATATGCCCACCCTTGAACAAATAGAAAAGGACTACATCCTGTGGGTATTGGAAAAATGTGGAGGGAATAGGTCAAAGGCGGCTAAGATACTCGGCATTGACCGTGTATCCCTCTGGAGAAAATTGAAAAAATGGATTTAAAAACATCCTGATTATTCAGCTGGTAATTTCTCTATATCCAAGGTTAAGATTATAGTCCCAGCGTCATTGGGGTCAGACTTTATTTTAAATCCCAGCTTTTTACCTAGGGCCTGCATTGCCTTGTTATCCCTTAAAGTATATGCCATTAGTATTTTTGTACCTCTCATTTTGCAATATCTTATCATTTTATCCAAAAGAATAGTCCCAAGTCCTTTTAGTTTTAGATCTGACCTAACAACTATAGAAAATTCTGCAGTAGTATTGTCTGGATCAAAATATGCTCTAACTTCTCCTATGGTTTGGTCCTTATCTTCTCCTTCATTTAAATTTATGGCAATAAATGCCATTTCCCTATCATAATCTATCTGTGTCAAATGAGCCAGTTGAGAATGGGTGAATTCATGTACAAATGCAAAAAATCTCATCCTGATATCATATTCTGATAGTTTATTCATAAATCTCTTATGTTTCTCTTCATCCTCAGGTCTGATGGGTCTGAGAAGCACATTTAATCCTGAAGGTAAGGAGACATATTCTTCTAAATACTCTGGATATGGCCTTATGACTAACCTTGCAGCACCTGTTAAGTTGGTTTCAGCAATTTTGGCTTTTGCATCCAAAGCCAGGACACCGGAGGAGTCAGCAATAAGAGGGTTAATGAAAATTTCCTTAATCTGAGGGACGTCAATTGTTAATTGAGATAGTTGAACAAGGGTGAGTCTTAAAGCATCTAAATCAACTCTGCCACTTGATGCTGCTTCTTTAAGATGTCTTGAAATTTGAGTATGGGCAATAACCTCTTTTGCCAGGGTCATATTAAGGGGTGGGAAACCTGCAGCCAGGTCCCTGTTTATATCTGATCCTCCTTGTCCAAAAAATATAACAGGGCCAAAGGTTTCATGTTCATAAAAACCTGCAGCAAGTTGAAAAACATCAGGTCTTCTGAACATCTTTTGCACAATGAATCCATCAATTTGAGCTTCAGGTCTATTTTTTATTGCTCGGGCTAATATGGCCTCTGCAGCCTTTTTTACATCATCTTCTTTTTCAAGATCCCAAACAACAGCTCCTATTTCCTGGGGATCCTGTATGTCTTTAGATGAGATTTTAATACACAGGGGAAAACCGATCTCTCTTGCAATTAAAGGCACATCTTCAAGAGATTCAACAAATCGACTCTCTACCATTTTTATTGAATAAAGGGATAAAATCTCTTTTATTTCTGGCAAGCTTAAGGTGTCTCTATTTTCTTTTAAGGCATTTTTTACAATTATTTTTGCTGGCTCTGGATTTGGTATAAATTCCTTTGGCACAGAGTCTGGGGTCTCCATAAGTAATTTTTGATTTCTCCTGAATTTTACAATATCCATGAAAATCCTAACTGCTTCTGCAGGGGTTTCGTAAGTTGGAATATTAGATATGGCAAAAATCCTCCTAGCTTCTTTAGGTGCATTTTCCCCAAGCCAAACTGTGAATATATTCTTTCTGCTCTGTCCAATAGTATTGACTATTGCCCCTGCCACATCTGTAGATGAGACGAATGCAGAAGGGACATGGATAACCAGTATTGCGTCAACATTTTTGTCTTTTAGAAGTATTTTTAAAGTTTTTGAGTATATTTCACTGGGAGCATGATCCATAATTCTTAAAGGATTTTTCCCATAAAAAGTATCGCCTATTTCTTGTTTTAAAATTTCAAGGGTTTTGTCCTCTAAATCAGCTAAGGTACCTCCCTCATTAATCAACATATTTTTGGCCATCATGGCTGGACCGCCGCCATTGCTTAATATAGCCATTTTATCCCCTCTAAGGGGTTTTGACCTTGCCAGGGTTTCTACAGCATTAAACAGCTCGTCTACTTCATACACCCTTAACATACCCGCTCTTCTAAATAGAGCATTATAGATAAGTTCTGAATCTATTTTTATTCCATTGTGCAGGATTATGTTTGAATCTTCCTCTCTTAAAGGGCTGCCTTTTATAACTATAAGAGGTTTGTTTCTCGAGGCCGATCTCGCTGCTGAGATAAATTTTCTGGGATTTTTTATATCTTCAATATATAGCAAAATAGATGCGGTATAGGGATCTCCTGCAAGATAGTCTATTATTTCATCAAAATTTATATCCAGAGAATCTCCTAAAGAGAGGAATGTGGAAAAACCAATGTTTTTTGAATGCGCCCAATCTAATACTGCCATGCCAAGAGAATCTGATTGAGATATAAAGGCAATTTGACCAGATGAGACTGTAGTTATACCAAAACTAGCATTTAACCCTATTCTTGGAACCATGATGCCGAGACAATTAGGACCTAATATTCTTAGGGAATATTTTCTTGCAATTTCTAAACACATTTTATCTAGAACCATGCCCTTTTCATAAAATTTGCTTAGATCTGTACTCATAATAAGAGCAGTTTTGCCCCCAATCTCTCCAAACTCCCTAAGATATAGAGGTATTGTTTTAGGTGGGGTGCAAATTATAGCTAGATCAGGTGTTATTGGTAGAGATGTGAGATCAGGATATGCTAATACCCCTGCAATGGCTTTATATTTTGGATTAATGGGAAGTATTGGTCCTGCAAATCCACCATTTAATAGGTTTTTCATAACTACGTTGCCAATACTTTTGGGCCTATTGGATGCACCTATAACAGCTATGGCCTTTGGCCTGAACAGATAATCTAAATCTTTTAAACTCATTTTTGTCTTCCCTAAAAAATTATAGTATGTCACTTTTAAAAATTAATTTGCGTTCCAAACTTTTCTTTTCTAAAATTCTTACTTTAAAAAGAAAAAAAATCAACTAACAAAAAAAATAATTGACAAAAAGAAAGACCTGTTGCAAAAAATTTTTATGATAGAAGAGATAAACCTTGTTTAAACCTTTAAAACAGGAAAGGGTGCTATGGAAGACATAGAGACAAAACATTATGAGGTAAGGTGGCAAGAAGAAGAATATTATTATTCTACTCCAGACTTTATTGGACAGGCAAATTGTACAGATAGTTCTGTTTATGACCGTTTCAGTCTAGACAATTTTCCAGAGTGTTTCAGAGAAATGGCAGAGCTACTAGATTGGGACAAATACTGGCATACTACCTTTGATCCTTCTGATGCCCCTTGCTGGAAGTGGTTTGTGGGGGGAAGATTAAATGCATGTTACAATTGTGTTGATAGACATCTTGCTAAATATAGAAATAAGGTGGCCATTTATTTTGTCCCTGAATTAGAGGAAGAGAGGATCCTTAAGATCACATATCAGGAGCTCTGGAGAAGGGTAAATGAAGTGGCAGCACTATTGAGAGATTTTTGTGGTTTAAAGGCAGGGGATAGGGTTACATTACATCTTCCAATGACACCTGAGTTGCCAATTACAATGCTTGCTTGTGCAAGGCTTGGGATAATACACTCTCAGGTATTTGCGGGTTTTAGCGGAAAGGCCTGTGGTGACAGGATTGTTGATTCTGAAAGTGAAATATTAATTACAATGGATGGTTATTACAGGTCTGGCAATTTACTTGATCACAAACAAAAGGCAGATGAGGCAGTAAAAACTGCAGAAGATAAAGGTCAGAAGGTCAAGAAGGTACTTATATGGCAAAGATATCCAGGCAAGTATTCTTCTCCAACACCACTAATTGAAGGCAGAGACTATATTATGAACGATGTGTTAAAGGACTATTATCACAAGGAAGTTGAACCAGTTTCAATGCCAGCTGATGGAATTTTATTTTTAATGTATACAAGTGGTTCTACAGGAAAACCCAAAGGAGTCCAGCATTCAATTGGTGGATACCTGGCCTATGTTACATGGATGTCAAAGGTAATTCAGGATATCCATCCAGAGGATGTGTACTGGTGTATGGCTGATATTGGATGGATTACAGGTCATTCTTTTATTGTATATGGTCCACTTGCACTTGCAGCATCCACAGTGGTTTATGAGGGCACGCCAACATATCCAGATCCAGGAAAACCTTGGAGAATAGCTGAAGAATTAGGGGTAAATATTTTCCACACTTCCCCTACCGCTATCAGGGCACTGAGAAAGGCTGGTGGCGAATTACCCCTTAAATACAATTATGAATTTAAACATATGACTACTGTTGGTGAGCCCATAGAACCAGAGGTATGGAGGTGGTACTATCATGTGATAGGAAAAGGCAAGGCAGTGATTGTGGACACCTGGTGGCAGACAGAGACTGGAGGTTTTCTGTGCTCCACTGTGCCCGCATTAAAGCCTATGAAACCAGGCAGTGCTGGTCCTGGAGTCCCTGGGATTCATCCTGTTATTTTAGACGATGAAGGAAATGAAATACAACCAGGTTCTGGGAGGGCTGGTAATATCTGTATCAAAAATCCTTGGCCAGGACTTATGCAGACTATCTGGAAAAATAGACAGAGATATGTGGATACCTATTATGCTAAATATTGCAAAAATCCTAATAGTAAAGATTGGAGGGATTGGCCATATATGGCTGGTGATGCTGCAGTTATAGCCAAAGACGGATATGTCAGGATTTTGGGTAGGGTAGATGACGTTATAAATGTAGCAGGTCATAGGCTTGGTACCAAAGAAATAGAATCTGCTGCACTTACAGTTGAAGAAGTTGCAGAAGCAGCAGTTGTTGCTGTTTATGATGAAATCAAAGGGACTGTTTCCCATCTCTATGTATCCCTTAAACCTGGATTTGATCCATCAGATGAGCTTGCCAAGAAGATATCAGATGCAGTTTCAGAGATTGTAGGAAAAATAGCAAAACCAGCAAGGGTATTTATTGTTCCTGATATGCCAAAGACCAGGTCTGGTAAGATTATGCGCAGGATCCTGGCTGCAATATCCAACAACAAACAAGATCTTGGTGATATTACAACCCTATCTAATCCTCATATAGTAGAGGAGATTAAAAAGATGGTGCAAGGGTAGTAAAAAATTCTGTGCTGATGTAGGGATTAATCTACCAGTTGGAAAACCTTGGATAAAATAAAGACATCAAAAGCTATAGGCGCTAATCTTAAACATGAAGGGAGGGGGAGAAGTAGAGTTTAAGATTAGCGCCTTTTTAATCTGAATCTATTTTAAAAAATTTTTTTATTTTAGACCATACATGCCATAAAAAATTAAAATGAAAAAAAAACACAAAAATTTTTTCCACATCTTAACCCAAGTTTGTCAAAATAATAAGATTTTTATAAAAAATTTGGTTGATTTTGTGATGCAAAATGCTATAATCTGTTGGAATTATTGAATTAAATTTTTTAAAAACTGAATGTAGTGGTAGAAAAAATATTTCGCATCTTGACAAAGAAAAACCGATTTGATATAATCCTTACCTATGTTTATCCGCAAAGTTAGAAAAACCGATCCCAAATCTGGAAAAACTTATTTCTACCATCAATTAGTAGAATCTTACAGAACCCCTGATGGTCCCAGGCAGAGAACTATTTTAAACCTTGGAAAACTGGATCTGTCCAGGGAGGAGTTAAAATTTCTTGCTAATAGAATTGAGGAATTATTAAAAGGACAATTGTCGTTATTAAAAGTCCCTGAAAAAATTGAAAAACCTGCAAGACGTTTTGCAGGTTTAATAAGAAAAAAAGCTCTTCAAAAGAGTGAGGAGAAAACAAAACATGAGGCTCATTGGAAGATGGTTGATGTTGCTTCAGTAAAAAACGAAGATGTCAGATGTGTTGGAGCAGAAGTTGTAGGGGCCTGGGCATATGATAAACTTATGATTACAAAAATTTTAAAGGAAATAGGTTTTAATAGAAAGGATATAGATAGAGCAAAAGTTCTTATAGTTGGGAGTCTGATAAATTGTGGGAGTGAGAGGGAAATTCATAAATGGTTTCACCGGTTAAGTGGGCTTGATGAGGTAATGAATATTGATGCAAAAGTGGTATCGCTATCCAGTTTATATAGGACTCTGGACAAGCTGATAGCCAATAAAGAAGCTATAGAAGAGAAGGTGGTAAAAAGAGAAAGAGAACTTTTTGGTCTTGGAGAACAGCTTATTTTATATGATCTGACTAATACATATTTTGAGGGGAAGGTTACAAGCTCAGAATTGTCAAAGAGAGGTCTATCTAAGGAGAAACGAAATGATAGGCCATTAGTGACAGTAGGTATAATACTTGATGAAGATGGTTTTCCCAAGGCCAGCAGGATTTTTCCTGGTAATGTGTCGGAAGCCTCAACACTGGAGAAGATTTTAGATGATTTTTTTATAAATTCTCCAAGATCGCTTACAGGCAAGCTTACAGTAGTTATAGATGCAGGTATAGCCACAGAAGAGAATTTAAAACTAATCAGAGCCAAAGGACTTGATTATATATGTGTAGACAGACGACGAGTAAAAGAACTTCCCTCAGGTGAAGAAAGTATAGTTCATGAGAGTAATAGTGGCAAAGTATATGCGATACGAGTAGAAGAGCCTGAAGAGGTATTTTTATATTGTAAAAGTAGCGGTAGGGCCAAAAAGGAAGAGGCAATAAAAAATCGTATTCAACTGCGCCTGGAAAAAGATTTACAAAGGCTCAAGCAATCTCTTACAAGAAAAGTAGGAATCAAAAGTTATCCGAAGGTACTGGAGAGGATAGGAAGAATAAAAGAGAAATACAGCAGTGTGTCGCAATTTTATGAGATTAAAGTAAAGGAAGAGAATGGCAAAGCAGTGGATATTTGCTGGAGAGTAAGAGATAAAGACAAACTTCATGTAAGATTTTCAGGAGCGTACAAACTTAGAACTTCCAGGACAGAGCTAAGTAATAAGGAATTATGGGAGATTTACAATCTTCTTTCAAATGTAGAAGCATCATTCAGGAGCTTAAAGAGTGAACTAAAATTAAGACCAATCTATCATAGAATAGATAAACGAATAACAGGTCATATTTTTTTAACCATATTAGCTTATCATCTGCTTTGTGTTATTCAAAGGAGATTGAGACAAAGAGGGATTTCAAAATTATGGGAAACAATAAGAAGAGAGTTAAGTACCATAATTAGAGTAACCACCACTATGATAACCCAGGAAGGTAAAACAATCCATCTGAGACAAATAACAGAATTAGAATCTTTTCAACTGGAGATATATAATGCCCTGGAACTTCCTTTAAAGCCTTTATCTAGCATTTTAAAAATTAATTGATAAATTTGTAGTGAAGAAAAAGATGATTGAATTCAATAATTACAATATCTTACAAAAAAAAGTGACAAACTTGGGTTAAATTCCTTCCAATAATTCTGAAATTAAAAATAGAGTTGAACAATATTATTTTTCATCCAGAAAATATTTTGGACCCCATTGGTAATTATAATTTTGGGTAATTTATTATTTAACTAAAAAAAGAAATATTTAAAATCTCTTTACAAAAGTAAAAGAGCAAAATAAATAAAACTAGATAGATAAAGGTAGACATATTTGAATGAATTTATGATTAAAGGGGGAGCTAATGGCAAGGTCTAATAATATATGTATCTATTTTCAAGATATTGAAATAGTTATGGAAAAGGGTATTGATATTAAGGACATTACTTTATTAATTGAGGAGATAATTAAAAAATCAGGAATAAAAAATGGGGTAGTTCATATAACTTCTATTGGATCTACTGGTTCTGTGACAACCATTGAGTATGAGCCTGGGGTGATTAAAGATTTAAAAGATATAATTAATGAAATAGTCTCACCTGATAGATATTATGAGCATGAAAAAGCATGGCATGACGGTAATGGACACAGCCATGTTCAGGCAGCAATAATTGGACCCTCTATTTCTGTTTCCATAAGAAATTATGAAATGGTTTTAGGCACATGGCAACAAATAGTCATTATAAATCACGACATAAAGCAAAGAACGAGAAAAATTACTGTAACAGTGGTAGGAAACACTTAAATTAAAATATTTTTTCCTTTCCATAATTTTTTACGACTGTTTGATCTAGAAATTAGAATAACCAAAAAAATTCAACTCAGGATGAGCCTAAAATTTTTCATTGTTTAGAAAGCAAATTTTTTTTTGGCTTGTCAGTTAGCAACAAAATTATTAATGTATTGCAGATAAGCCTTATAAAAGTGATTTAATTTCATAAAATTAATTCAAAGGAGTGGGAAGATGGGATTTTCTTTGACCAAAGAACAACTGTTAATCCAAAAAAGTGCCAGGGAGTTTGCCAGAAAAGAACTGCTTCCAAAGGCAGCTGAGAGAGACAAAAATGCAGAATATCCTGCTGACAGTCTAAAGATGATGGGTGAGCTTGGTTTTTTGGGGATGTTGGTTCCTGAAAAATATGGGGGTATGGGGGTAGATACAGTATCCTATGCACTGGCCTTGACTGAAATAGCATATGCTTGTGCCTCCACAGCAGTAATTATGTCTGTCCATAACTCACTTGCCTGTGGTTGTATATTATATCATGGCACAGAAGAGCAAAAACAGAAATATCTAGTTCCTCTGGCAAAGGGAGAATACATTGGTTCTTTTGCGCTCTCAGAGCCTGAGGCTGGTTCAGATCCTGCCAGTATGACTACGACCGCAAAGAGGGAAGGAGATTATTATATTTTAAATGGCACTAAAAGGTGGATAACTGGTGGTGCTACATCTTATCTTTTTATTGTTCTTGCTAAAACCAATCCAGAGGAAAGGCATAAAGGTGTCTCAGCATTTATTGTGACAAGGGATATGGAAGGTTTTGCTACTGGTAGGAAAGAAGATAAAATGGGACTTAAGGCTTCAGATACAACTGATATTATTTTTGACAATTGTAAAGTTCCTGCTGAAAATCTTCTGGGTAGAGAAGGTGAAGGATTTTACGTAGCCATGTCAGCCCTTGATGCTGGAAGGATAGGAATAGCTGCCCAGTCTTTAGGAGTTGGATGGGCTGCACTTGATCTGGCTGTGGAGTACTCAAAACAAAGGATTCAATTTGGAAAGCCTATTTGTGAAAACCAGGGGCTTAGATGGATGATTGCAGACATGGCCGTTGATGTGGAAGCTGCTAGACTCCTTGTGCTAAACGCTGCTGCAAAAAAAGATAGGGGAGAGGTGTGTTCAAAGGAGGCGTCCATGGCAAAACTTTTTGCCTCAGAGATGGCCAATAGGGTAACAGCTAATGCCCTTCAGATTCACGGTGGATATGGTTATACCAAAGAATTTACAATTGAAAGATTGTACAGAGACGCACGGGTATTTACAATCTATGAAGGCACATCTCAAATCCAGCGCATAGTTATTGCAAATGAGGTAATTGGAGATAAAAAGAAAAAAAAGAAAAAATAAAGTCAAAAAGGGGCATTAGCCCCTTACTTAACCTTTTATTTTGTGCGCTTTATCCAATATACTTTTGGCAAGCCTGTATGTTGCTCCATCAATCATCCTACCATCAATTGAAGCTGATCCCTTACCTGTTTTTATGGATTCTTCGTAAGTGTTAACTATTTTTTTACACCTTTGTATGTCTTCTTCATCTGGAGAATAAACTTTATTTATGATTTCAATCTGAGATGGATGAATAGCCCATTTTCCATCAAATCCAAGATACTTACTAATAAGACATGACCTTTTTAGCCCTTCTAAGTCCTTAAAATTTCCATAAGGGGCATCAATTGCCAAAACTCCCTTGGCCTTGGCAGCAACTGCAATTACACTCATTGGGTAATGGAACCTATGACCTGGATAAAACTCTTCTTCTTCCCCATGTCCACTAAATCCTTTAAAAAACATACCTAGAGAAACTGTGTAATCTGCTATACCAAAAACTAAAGACCTGATCCTCTCCGATGCATTAACGATTTCTTTGATATTCAAAATACCTTTGGCTGTTTCAATAGAAGGCTCTATTTCAATCTTTTTATTAAGACCAATAGATTCTTCAATTTGAGTAAGAAGAACATCTATCCAAATAATGTGTCTCTCAGACTCTACCTTGGGAATAACAACACTCTGTATCTTATTTCCAACATTTTCTATTACCTCAATTACATCTTTATAAGCAAAAGGAGATTCAACTTCATTTATTCTATAAGATATAACCTTATCTTGCAAATCTTCTGACGACAAAAAGTCAATTAACATCCTTCTTGCCTTATCTTTTTCCTCTAAACTCACACTATCTTCTAAATCATACATTATAAAATCCGCATTTAACCCCATGGATTTTATCAGCATCTTTTCTCTATTTGATGGCACTGAAATAGTAGATCTTTGAAGTATTACCTTGTTCATACACAACCCTCCTTTTTGGCAAAAAGGTTTTTAATTTGAAATATAATTTGTCATTTTTTCTAAATATAATATTTATACATCCTGAAATTTGTGTACTATAAACCTGTATATCTTGTTTTATAAAAAAATTTTTGTACTTATTCAAATAAATTTTAGATCTACTATAAGTGCCACCTGTTAATATAGCAACTTTTGGACTTATATTTTTTACAATCCATTGTACTACTTTGTTTCTTAATGTATGTGATGGTAAGACAACAACACTTGATTTTAGGTTTAACACTGGATATTTAGTAAGTAAATATTTATCAATTTTAGGCAATACAGTTAATATAGGATTTTTTTTGTATATTAATTTTATAATTAAATAATTGTCAGCATTATTTGCAACTTTTAAAATTTCCAATTGTAAATTGTTAGAAATAAAGATTACGGTGTGTTTTTTTATTGGATTTATTTTTATATCTCTTTTTTTTAATATAGTTAAGATGTATTTAATTTTTTTATCTATTTGCCCATTATAATAAAATTCATTTATTTTGTATTTTTTTGATATATAAAATAATCCCCCCATATGATAAATATTATTTCTAGTTAAAATTATTTTATCAAGTATCGGAAATCTAGTATAAGTTAAGATTGGAGATAACACATTTTTACCAAAATTAAACTTTCTATACCAACTTCCACCACAATCAATTAATATTCTTTTACCTTTATATTCTATTAATAAACCTTGTCCTCTCCCAACATCTAATACCTTTAAATTGACCTGTCCTTGTTTGTCATAAATATAATTTTTCATAAATGGAATTAAAAAAAATATAAGACTGAGTAGTATCAGATATTTTACTTTATGGTTATATTGGTTTATCTTTAAATAAATGGCAAATAAAAAAACATAAAATCCAATTATCATAAATGAATTTGGTCTTATAGTCACTAATGTAGGAAGAAGCCCATTTTTATTTAAAATTATAAGTGTCTTTATACAAAAAGATAAAATTTTATCACATATACTAAATAGTAACATTGAAATGAAATTTAAATAATCAATGAAAGAAATAATACTTGCTAAAAATATTAGAGGAAATATTAAAAGTCCTATAACTGGAATAAAAATTACATTAATATAACATGCTATATAAACTTCTCCAAAATAGTAATTAATTATAGGCAAAATTGATATATTAATTATTATAGAGATTATTAGAACGCTAACAATATAGAGTATAGCTTTATTTGAAATTAATTTTGTTAATTTTCTATTTATTGATGAATAGATGGTTATTATTATAACAACAGAAAGATAAGATAGTTGCAAACCAATATCAAATATACAATATGGATTTAAGATTAATAATATCAAAATAGATAAAGCAATTCCATCGATTATGGCATATTTGTGGTTGATAAAAAATAATGTACACCAGACAAGATACATAACAGATGCCCTAATTAATGAAGGTCTAGGTTCACTAACACATAAGAAAAATATAACTAAGGCACAAGAAATTAAACATGTTAATTTTTGTTTGGGAATATATAAATAAATATCTGGATAGATATAACTAATAAATATCACTAGACTAATACCAATAAGTGCCACAAAGCCAACATGTAGTCCAGATTGGGCGATAATATGTGAAAGGGAGGCCTGTCTAAATATTTTTGTGTCTTTATATGTTAAATAACTCCTATCGCCTATGATAAGGCTCAAAATAAATCCTTTGTTTTTTACTCCATTAAGGCATTTTAAAATTTTCTTTTTAACAAGTCTTTTAAATTTCCATAAAAAATAAGGACTTCCATATATTTTTATTTTGTTAGATATCTTGTAAGAGTATTGTACAAAAAAAATATTTTGCAAATAATATGTTTTTATGTATCCACTATTGCCAGGATTATTATAGGTGCGAAGTGGATGGAGTTTAAATCTTCCTTTTACATATTGACCAGGTAGAGGGGAGTTTGGAGAATTATATATTTTCCAGAGTATTTTATTTTTTAATTTTATTTTTTTGCCATTATGGGTAATCTCCACATTTTTTAAAACACAATAAGTCTTAAATTCAGGATAAGTGGTAATTTTCTCTACTTGTCCTTCCACTGTAACATAAGTATTTAAAGGGATTTTTTCAGGGTTCAAGAAAAAATCCTGGTGTATTTTACATAGCATATGGGAGATTAGAAATAAGCTAAATACTGTTATTATTATTTTTTTTGATTTTTCCCAGGTTATGAGATAAATGATAATAAGAATTAATATTATCGCTGGAATTAAATACAAACTTCCCCAAATTCCCAGGATAATGCTGATTAGATAATAGTGGAATGGTAAAAATGCATGGCCTTCTTGGGAATGTGGGCTGTTCATGAACTTGAGTTTTTGAGGTTATTTAATTAAGTTTTATTCACACTTTTACTTTAGAGAAATAAACTATAATTGTCTATATTCAAGGTGGGGTTTTTAATGAAAAAAAATATAGACTTAGACAAAAGGATTATTTTTGCCTTGGATGTAAACACTATTTCACAAGTTGAGAAGTGGCTAAGTATTTTAAAAGATCATGTAAAATTTTACAAAATAGGTCTTGAATTATTTGTTTCAGAAGGCATGGCAGTGGTTGACAAGGTTACCCATGCAGGATGCGAGGTAATGCTGGATTTGAAATTGTATGATATCCCTCAGACAGTCTTTAGAACAGTCAAAGAAATTTGTAAAAAAGAGATTACCTTTTTAACGGTCCACGGTAATTTAGATATTTTAAAAGCAGCAGTTGAGGGAGCAGCAGGAGCTAAAGTGAATATACTTGGGGTAACAGTACTTACCTCTTTGGATGAGAAAGATCTAAGAGAGATGGGCTACCCGGTTCACACTGAACAACTGGTTTTAAAAAGGGCTGAGCTAGCCCAAAAGGCTGGATGTGCTGGAGTGGTTGCATCAGGGCTAGAGGCCAAAATAATAAGAGAAAAATTAGGAGATAGCCTTATAATTGTCACTCCAGGTATTAGACCCGGTTTTTCAATTAAAGGGGATCATAAAAGAGTCTTAACACCAAAAGATGCTATATTAAATGGCTCAGATTATTTGGTAATAGGAAGGCCAATTCGTGACTCCCAAAATCCAGTAAAGACAATTTCTAAAATTAAAGAAGAGATAAAAAATTGCAGCAATTCTCGGTGAGTTTGTGGAGTTAGTATTTAAGGGGTAATACAAGAAAAATGATATTTATTTTTCGCAAAGTATGGGGAAAAGGAGGATATTGAAGGTTTGGGGAAAAATTGTATTAATGTTTAAATAATTCCTTGTAATTATTATACAAAGAAGTTATAGTAGAAGAAAAATTAAGAGAGAGGCATTATTTTATGCATATAAAAAAACATTTAAGTTTTACAGCATTAAGGGAAAAATTGTCTAGTCGGGTGTTAGAGATAGAAGATAAGCGTGATCAAAGTAAGGTGAAACATAGTCTCCATGATTGTTTTATGAGTGGTTTTGCCATGATGTTTTTTCAGGATCCTTCTTTATTATCTTTTCAACGCAGGATGAAAGAGAAGCAAAATAGGAGTAATTTAGAAACAGTTTTTAAAGTATAGTTATCCGCACAATTTCATATAATATGGGGTGCCCTTTAAAAATTTTTCTATCCAACTTTTAGCAAAACTTAGTTTTTTACATAACCTATTCCATGCTTCTGATATAACCTCCTCCATCTCTTTTATATCTTTTACAAAAACTAATGAAAGCACTCTTTTTATACTTTTCCAGATATACTCAATAGGATTTAACTCTGGTGAATAAGGGGGAAGATAGACTAGATAAATATCTAACTCAGATGCCTTCTCTCTTACTACTTTACTCTTATGGGATGAAAAATTATCTATTATTGCTACTATCGCTTTATATTTCTTATTTACTTCTCTTATCTTTTCTAAAAACTTAGCTATTGATAAGCCTTTTGAATCTTCTAAAAATGATTTTACACTTTCTCCTTTTATAGCATAAAAACCTATTGTGTTTGTCTTGAACTTTGTTGTATTTTTTATAATTCTTGTCTTCTCAAAACTCCATACCCTTACTGTATTGGCGGTGTTCTGCGGACTTGTTTCATCTATAAAACCTATTGCTATCTCCTCTTCTTTAAATCCTTTCTCCTTTAACAGAGAAAAAGTAAGTTGAAGTTGATTCTCTAATATCTTCTCTCCATCTTTTGGTTTCCTATAATCCATCGGATATGGTTTAGAAAAATGCATCTTAAGCTTATCTCTCAATATCCTTACTACATGGTCTTGGGAGTATTCTATATCAAAAGTATCTTTTATCAATGCCCTTACTTCTTTTGTAGTCCAATAAGCTCTCTTTTTAAGTAATTCCTTAAGCTTTTTTAAATCTTCCTCTGATAGCCTACTTGGCCTTCCTCCCCCTTTTCCTCTTCCTTTACCTTTTATCCCTTTATAACCCTCTTGGTTCCATTCCCTTATCCATAAGTATCCTGTCGATTGGGCTATCCCACAACCGCTACACGCCTTTTCAAAATCTATCCCTTCTCTTATAAGATTTAGAAAAATAAGTTTTACCAAAATATTGTCTTTCTTCTCACCCTTTAATTTTTCCTTTAGCTCTTCTGCATTTTTAACCTTAATACGTTCCCCTTTCATAAATATTCATTATATCAAATCGTTCCTATTATATCAAGTTCTGAAGGATACTATATTCTATCCCCTTATTTTCAATAAGTTCTGTCAAAATCTTTGCACCCTCCCTATAAATTTAAGAAATTTCATATTTTTTCATTTTTTTCCACAGAGTTACCCGAGAATATCCAAGTAGCTGGGCAGCCTTTGTCCTGTTTCCCTGAGTTTGTTTAAGTGCTTCTATTATCCTTTCTTTTTCTTCTTTGTCCATAGAAATTTTGGAGTTTGAAGCGGAGGTAAACTCTTTTTTTTTGAGTAAGCAAAGAAGGCATTAGATGTTCCTTTGTAATTTCCTTTCCATCACATACAACAAAGGCATATTCAATTACGCTCCTAAGCTCCCTCACATTTCCAGGCCAGTGATAATCAAAAAATATATCCATGACCTCTCCTGAGACTCCATTTATTTGCTTTCCTGTCTTAAGACTATTTTTTGTGAGGAAGTGTTCAACAAGTAAAGGGATGTGTTCTTATCTGTCTCTTAAAGGTGGGAGGAAGATAGGTATTACATTTATCCTGTAAAAGAGATCTTCCCTGAATTCTTTTTTCTCAACCATTTCTCTTAGATCTCTATTAGTTGCATAAATTATTCTCACATCAACTGAAATAGGCGTACTATCACCAACCCTTTCAATGACTTTTTCCTCAATAACTCGAAGGAGCTTGACCTGCATGGAAACAGGCAAGTCACCAATCTCATCTAAAAATATGTCTCCACCAAAGGCTAACTCAAATCTGCCCTTTCTCGTCTTAACAGCTCCAGTAAATGCGCCTTTTACATGTCCAAATAATTCAGACTCAAAAAGAGTTTCTGTTATTGCAACACAATTTACCTTAATAAAAGGTCCTTTATTCCTGTCACTTAAATTGTGAATGACCTCTGCCACCAGTTCTTTTCCTGTGCCTGATTCCCCATAAATTATAACTGGAGCATCAGATTTGGCAGCATTTTTTGTTAACTGAAAAATTTGTTGCATCTTTGGAGATGATCCAATAATTCCAAAAAAACTATTCTCATTTCTTAAAACTTTTTTTAAATCTCTAATCTGTTTCTCTTTTTCTAAAACCTCTGTTAAGTCTGTTAATGTCTCAACAGCACCAACCACTTTATTTTCTTCATCATATAAAATAGTTGCATTTTTGAGCACAGGTATCCTTCTGCCATCTTTTCTTAGCAATATACATTTTCGTTTTTTTGTGCCCTTTTCTTTAAACAATTCACACCAGTAATCATCTAAATTATTCCTCATTCCCCTACAAATATCACAATCAAGGACCTTACAACTTTTTCCAACAAGCTCTTCTCTTGTGTACTGGACCAACTCCTCAAAAGCCTTATTCACCGCAATTATAATCCCTTGAGGACTCACAATCATGAGCCCTTCTTGCATGGTTTCAATTACAGCTTCCCAAAAATCCTTGGTTCGATTTTTCATAATTTTTGTTTAAAATGTTAATAAGTGTTAAAAAAGAATTTATTAGATAGGTTAACACATATTTTTAATGATGTAAACAAGATTTGTAACTCACTGTTATTATGTTAAAAATTTTTACTGGATTTTTAGCATGTGAGTTGCCAAAATAAAGGCCATATCAGCGAGGAATAGAGTATGAAGGTTAATTTAGATATTCAAGATTCTTTTATTACCCCTGTGAACCTCCTGAATATTACAGGGAAGGTGTTTGAATTGAGTGAGGGAGATGAGCTGGAAATAATAACAAATGACCCTCTCACTGTTCATTACTTAAATAACATATTGGAATTATCAAATATATAGAGATTGAATCCAATATTGAACAAAAAAATGGTAATTTTTACATAACAATAACAAAAAGATAGAAAATGGGGTATTCCCGTGATAGAGGAACAAGGTCTGCTCTTAAGGCCATAGGTTGATAAACACAAGGTTAATGGGTTGATTAAAGTTCTTGGATTGCTTTCCGATAGAATATAGTAGGAGAAAAGTAGGAGATAGACGTGACTACTTCTAGAATAATAAATGTTATTCAAAAATATTATATACAACAAAATAGATCCAAAAGGCTTGTTTTGTTAAAAAATACCTTGAGGTCTGAAGTATCAGAAGATAAGGTTTCTCTATCAGAGGATGGAAGGAGAAAGGAACTTATTTCAAGGCTCACAAAAGATATAGTCAACAATTTGATATTTGCAAAAAATCAACCTAAAATAGTGCAGGAAATAACCCAGGAATTAGAAAATGAATATGACCACAAATTAGTGTTTAAATTTGACCCTAAAGAAAAATCATTAACAGTCCGAAGAGAAGATAAAAAAGAGCTCACAGAGAGGGAGCAAGAAGAAATAATTAAAAAATTAAGGGATATTACATATAAAAAATTGAATTCACTATTATTCCCTTAACAGTTAAGAGATAACAAAAAAGGGGGAGGAAAAATGGTAATTAAAGGTATTTTTGAAAAAATTAATCTCTACACTCAAAACAAAATTTCCCAGGAAAAAGACAGTGTATTAAAAAATAGGGGAAAGACTCAAAATATCACCGACTCTGATAGAGTAGAATTATCCAATCAAGGGAAAATATTAAACAATCTAATTGAGGCTGTCAAAAAACAAGATATGGTAAGAAGAGAAAAAGTAGAATATTTAAAGGATAAAATTCAATCCGGAGAGTATAAATTAGATGCAAAAGAGATTGCAAAAAAGATTGTGGAAAGCGAAATAGATCTCATCCTTTAAAAAAACAAGGGTCAAAACTTTATCAACAGTTCTTTAGGCCTAATTACCTGCCCTTATTTTCCCGAAAAAAAGCCTTTTTTATTTTTAGCGGAAATTATTATTTTATAACCCGTTATCTTGACAAATTATTTTCAAACAATTATGCATAGTTCATTCATCTTTAGAGGAAATAATGTTTTATCCTTAGTTAAAGGAGGATTTTTATGCACCACTTATATCTGTTGGTAAGAGGTCCCTTGGCTTTAATTTCTTTTATCATTTTTATTGTTGGAGTAATTTATCAAATTATTTGGTTTTTCAATAATACTAAAGCACAAGAGATCTATCAAAATCCAGGGTTACTACCATCCAAAAAGGAAATCAAATCCTTTTATCCACCAGATGATATAAAAAAATTGACAAGATGGGAAGGAAGTGTCTGGTCTACGCAACCATATTTTACTATTCTCACCTCTATATTTCACGTTTTGGTAGTATTAACTCCCATTTTTTTACTTGCTCACAATATCTTGCTTAAACAATCATGGGGAATTGCCCCTCCATCTTTGTCTGAAAAAATAACTGATGTCTTTACAATAGTAATCTTATGTTTTGGTGCTTATTTTCTCTACAGAAGGATATTTCTATCAAAGGTAAGAATAATTACAGGTGGAGGGGATTGGTTGATGTTCTTTCTTGTTTTTTTGCCTTACTTAACTGGATTTTTGGCATATCATCAGATATTTCCTTATATGCCAATGGTGATCCTACATATGCTCCTGGGCGAACTCATGCTTGTCTGCATTCCTTTTACCAGGCTAAAACACATGATTTTTTTCTTTTTAAATAGATTTTGTCTTAAAAGTGAATATTCCTTCTTTAAAAAAGGAAATAGAGTGTGGAATTGAATTTTTATTGTTAATATTTAGGAGGAAAAAAGATGTCTAATTTACCAGATATAATATTGAGAAATAAATCAAAGATTAAATTTGCTATGTCTCTGTGTGCCAGGTGTTCTATGTGTGCACCAAGTTGTTTTTTGTATAGGGCAAATAATGGTGACCCAACATATATGCCTTCTTATAAGATGTTGAATTCAATTGGTATCATATTTAAGAAAAAAGGTGATCTTTCAGATAATGAAATAGAAAATATAAAAAATATAGTGTGGGAAAAATGTGTGTTATGCACTAGATGCTATTGCTCTCTTGGAATTGATATCCCCTATTTAATCTCTATTGCCAGGGATTTTTGCAGACAAAAGGGCGTATATAAGACATATGACAATTAACATTATAAATAATGCTTTAGGAGGATATAAATGATCAAGGTCAAAAGGAAAAAATTTGATGAAATTATAGATTGTATTGAGAAATATAATCATATCCTGAATGTAGGATGTGGTGGATGCGCATCTGTGTGTCTTGGAGGTGGTCAAAAAGAAGTTGATTTATTAAATAAAGAACTTATGCTCTATTATGAAAAAAAAGGTGAGACAAAGAATATAGATGCATATACAGTAGAAAGGGCATGTAATGAAAAATGTTTCTTAGATCTGCCAAATGTAATAGAGAAAGGTAATTATGACGCAATAATCACCATGTGTTGTTCTGCAGGAACACAGCTTATTGCAGAAAAATTTATTAAAATACCAGTTTATCCAGCAGTAGATACCATTGCTATTGGTATTGATAGAGACATAGGACTTTATGAAGAAAAGTGCAGGGCATGTGGACATTGTGTAATAGGTTATACTGGAGGTATATGTCCAATTACCAGGTGTGCAAAAAGTCTTTTTAACGGACCATGTGGTGGCACAAACAAGGGCATGTGTGAAGTAAACCCAAATATTCCATGTGCCTGGTATGACATCTATAATAGGCTTAAAGAACAAAATAGACTGGAAGATATTAAAAAAATACATCCTCCAGTAGATTGGAAAAATCAAATTCAGCGAACCGTGGTACAGTACGGCTATGAAGAAAGATATGTAAACATGGATGCTTAATAAGTTCAAAAAGACTTATACTAAGGGTTAAACATAAGGGCACATTCTTTCTACAGGATGTGCCTTTTTAATTCTAAAAAATCTCTCTCATGCTTTAGAAAACCCTTCGGAATTGAGTTTTTTTTCTATAAACTTAAGACAAAGAGATACTGCCTTATCTAAAGAAAGGGTATCATTTTCAAGAACAAAGTCACAATTCTTATCCTCCTCAAAGGGGACATCAATCCCTATTACTTCTCCCAGCCCAGGATATTGCTTTCCTGTTTTCTTTCTATCAAGAGCCTTTTTATATAAATCTGCCATAACTAACCCATTTTTTCTCTGAGACTCCCTTTTTATTGCAGTCTCTATACTACAATTAACAAATATCTCAAAAAAATTCTTTCCCATTTTATCCCGTGCAAGTTGTCTCATTTTGACCTTATATGCCGTGCCATCCATAATTACCACTTTTCCTTTTATAAACTCCTTATATGCATCTTCAACAAATAACTCATATGCCCTTTCCCTCTCATCTGCAGTATACTTTGCATTGGGAAAATATTTTTTCCTGAGCTTATCCATCTCTAGATACGCAGCATCTATTCCCTTATTTACCAATGCATTATAAACCCTCTTACTAATTGAAGACTTTCCACATCCAGGTAGCCCCACAAACCAAAAACAAATACCTTTTTCTTTCATAAATTTTTCTATCCCTGCATATATTTGTTTACATTTGCATAATCAAATTTTTCATCCTTTAAAATATTTTCCATAAACCTAAAAAGACCAGCTCTTACCTCTGTTGGATGGTTGGGATACCATTTTGGAGAGGCTATGACCAGGGATCTGAACACAAAAAAAGGCGCTATTACTTCCAATATCTCATTGTCTTGTGATAGAGATAGATATTCTTCAAAAAAGCTCATATACATTTTTTCAAAAGGACCTGTTATCCTTGGCTTATCATAGAGACCATAAAGGATATAATTGCATGCCATGGTAGCGACGTCATCTGCTGCTTCCCCATACTCACCCCTGCTCCTATCTAACACCCAAAAATCATTATTTTCTGTTACAAGGACATTCCAAGGATGGAAATCACCATGTACAACACAAAGGCGATGACAATACTTTTTTAACTTCCATCTCCATGAAATCAACTCTTTTTCAAGCTCTATGAACTTATTTTCTGGATAATCATCATAAGGAGTAGGATAACCATCAATTATTCCAAAAATACACTCACAATCTCCAATCAAATTTCTAATTCTTCTAATATATAAATCATCTTGTTTATATTTTTGAGAATGAATTTTCGCCAAATACCTGGCCAATTTTTTAACGAACTCTAAATCTTCTTCTCTAAAATCCCCCTTTTTTATTCTATCCAAACTAAGATAATAATCCTCTCCACCAACTTTTTCATTTACTATAAAAAATTCTTTGACCCTTTTAATTGGAATTAGTCCCTCTTCAGACATATATCCCATGGCAATTGGTCTTACATGCTTATCCAATTTTCCACCAGTTTCATATTGAAACATAAGTATCCTGGCTCTGTCCCAATAATATTGATGGCCATACTCATCTCCCCTCATAGTTGAGATAACAACGTCCTGTTTCTCTCCATTTTCAAAATTTATAGTTACAATTAAGGGTTTACCATAACCAAAGTCTTTTAATACCTCCCCTTCTTGCTTTCCAAATTCACCTAATGATATAGATCTTACCTTACCTTCATAGAGTTCATTAAAAAATTTATGGATATCAGTTACTGAGAACATATTTCCACCTCCACCATATTTTTTAATATTTTTTACCTTACGGGCCAGTTGAACAAGCTTATCACTGGGAGTAAATTTTGGATTATTAAGTAACTTTTCTCCCAAAAATTTTTTAAATAACCTAACAAGCGAAGAGGAATCTCCCCAACAACTCATAAGACGTTCACAGGGAAGATTATCTTCCTCTACTAAACAATATTTCACATTTACCTCGTGTCCAAGCTTAGGACACCTTTTTACTATCTTGTCTAATATTCCCTTCATCTCAAAAACATTAGGGTTTTGGCAAATCTTTTAACTCTTCCAGGGCATTTTCTATGTCCTCATCAGAAAGGGAATAGTTAAAAAGTTTACCTGATAGGTAGGCCTCATATGCTGCCATATCAACCAGCCCGTGTCCACTATAGGAAAATATTATAGTCTTTTCTTTACCTTCTTCTTTGGCTTTTTTTGCTTCTTCTATAACAAAACATATGGCGTGAGTGGTTTCAGGTGCAGGGATAAATCCCTCACACCTCGCCCAATTAATTCCTGCATTAAATGTTTCAAGCTGAGGAACTGATACTGGAGTTATTAATTTTTCTTGTATTAATTTACTTACTATTGGTGCCATGCCGTGATAACGAAGACCTCCTGCATGGACAGGAGGAGGTATAAAAGAATGTCCAAGAGTATGCATTGGCAAAAGCGGTGTGGTTTTGGCTACATCTCCAAAATCATACATATATTTGCCCTTGGTCATAGTTGGACAGGACACAGGTTCCACTGCATATATATCTATTTTGTCTCCATAGATTTTGTCCCTTATAAAAGGAAGGGCTAGTCCAGCAAAATTACTTCCCCCGCCAGCACATCCAATTATAACATCAGGTTTTTCTCCAATTAGCTCCATTTGCTTTTTGGCTTCAAGGCCTATTATTGTCTGGTGAAGCAGTACGTGATTTAACACGCTCCCAAGTGCATATTTGGCATCTTTCTCACAAACAGCTCTCTCTATTGCTTCACTAATAGCTATACCAAGGCTGCCAGGTGAATCTGGATTTTGCTCTAAAATCTTTCTCCCTATTCTAGTCAGATTACTTGGACTGGGCACACAATGGGCCCCCCATGTTTGCATCATGATTTTTCTATAAGGCTTTTGGTCGTAGCTTACCCTAACCATAAAAACTTCGCATTCTATTCCAAATTGAGCACAGGCAAAAGATAGAGCACTTCCCCATTGTCCAGCACCTGTCTCAGTACAAATCTTTTTTGTATTTTCCAGTTTATTGTAATAGGCCTGGGGAATTGCCGTGTTTGGCTTATGAGAACCAGGCGGTGAAACTGACTCGTCTTTGAAATAGATTTTAGCTGGAGTGTCTAAAAACTTCTCTAAATTTCTAGCCCTGCGAAGAGGTGTTGGACGCCATAAAATGTATTTCTCCAAAACTTTTTCGGGGATTTTAATTTCTCTGTCTGCACTCATCTCCTGCAAAATAAGACCCATTGGAAAAATTTCCTTTAAATCCTCTGGCGACACCGTCTCCTTTGTTGCTGGATGAAGAGGGGGAGAGATTGGAGTTGGTAAGTCTGGCAAGATGTTATACCAACTAGTCGGTATATCTTGTGCTTGTAAAAAGACCTTAACATCTTTTTTCATGTAAGTTCTCCTCTTTTATAATTCCATACAAAAAATAATCCACTATGTATTCAATAACTTCACGAATACTCAAAGGTCCATCTTTTTTATACCAAAAATATAACCATTGTGCAGTGGCAAAAAAACAAAAGGTAAGCACAGTAATATTTGTCTTTTTTATTTTACCCTGATCCATTAATCTTCTAAGGTAATTTTTAAACTGGGCAACATTAGCTCTTTCATAATCTATTATTCTTTCTCTTTTATCTGGTGGAAGGGATTCAATTTCAAAAAATAATACTTTGTTAAAATTTTTATGCCTCAAATATCCAATTGTATACTCATACAAGATATTAATCAATTGGTCTCTAACATTGGTATATTGAGCCTCACTTTTTAAAATGGCCTGTCTCATATCTTCATTTAATATCACTCCAGCTCTAACACACAGGGTAAATAAAATTTCTTCTTTATTTTTGAAATGATGATAAAGCGCAGCTTTACTGATTCCTACTCTTTCTGCAATTTCTCTCATTGAAGAACGTTCATAACCTTTTTCTACAAATAACTCATGGGCCTTTTCTAAAATTATTTCTGCTGTTTCGTGCATATTAACCATATTTCTTTCCATACCCCCTACACTCCATATTCATAAAAATTTATTTTTTTATTACCATCCTTGGCTTACTGCCTTCCTGAGGTCCTATTATTCCTTCCTTTTCCATCATCTCTATAAATCTTGCCGCCTTGTTAAAACCAATTCTCAGATAACGCTGTAACATTGAAATAGATATCTTGTCCTGTTCCATTACAAATTTGACCGCCTCTTGATACATAGGATCATTATAAATATCATTACCACCCTCAATTTTTGTATCCTGTTCCTTTTCCTTTTTCCACTCCTTTAAGTCCATATGGACTTTTTGAGGGTATTTGTCTTCCCAAAATTTAATTATTCGATTTATTTCCCCATCACTTATATAAGCCCCGTGAATCCTCTGTATCCTACCTGCTGGAGGCTTAAATAGCATATCCCCTTTGCCGAGTAGATTTTCTGCTCCTACATTATCTAAAATTGTCCTTGAGTCATGTTTTGATGTGACCTGAAAGGCCACTCTAGCAGGGAAATTGGCCTTTATAAGACCTGTAACCACATCTACAGATGGCCTCTGCGTGGCTAGGATCAGATGAATACCAGCTGCCCTTGCAAGTTGAGCAAGTCTGATTATTTTTGCCTCAGCTTCTTTACCAGCAGTCAACATAAGATCAGCCAGCTCATCTATAACAATAACAAGATAAGGCATTGGAGATTCATCACTCTCTTGAATTTCTTGTTTTTTTATTTTTTCGTTATAACTATAAATATTTCTAGCACCGATTTCAGCCATTTTATCGTATCTATTTTCCATTTCACTAACTGCCCACTCCAGAGCTGTTTTTGCAAGATCCATATCCACTACAACCGGGTGTATCAAGTGGGGTAGTGAAGAATATGAAGCCATTTCAATCCTTTTGGGATCTATTAACAAAAATTTCACTTCCTCAGGTGAAAAACGCATAAGTAGGCTAATTATAATTGAATTTAAACAAACACTCTTTCCAGCACCAGTGGCACCAGCAACTAAAAGATGGGGCATTTTAGCCAAGTCTTCCACCCTTGGCTTTCCCTGAATGTCCTGTCCTAAAACTATTGGTAAATTGCTTTTACTATCTTGAAAGCTCTTGGACTCAACAATCTCTCTAAAATAGACAATTTTTCTCTTTATATTGGGAATCTCAATTCCAATATAATCTTTTCCTGGAATTGGAGCCTCTATCCTTACAGCAAGGGCCTTTAAAGCAAGAGCTAAATCATTATTTAATTGAGCAATTTTGCTAATCTTTATGCCAGGAGCTGGACGAAATTCAAACATAGTTACAACAGGACCTGGTTTTATATTTAAAAGCTCCCCCTCTACTCCAAAATCTTTTAAACATGCAAGCAATCTATTTGACATTTCATCAAAATATTTTGTGTCTATGTGATTGTCTTGTTTTTTAACAGGATCCAAAAGATCAATGGATGGATAAGGATCTATACTATTTATTTGTATGTCTGATTTCTTATCACTAAGGTCTTGTTTTTTTTCTTTTTGACTATTACTTTTCTTCTCTATAACAGTCTTAATTTCTCTTTTTTCTTCTTTATATTGTCTAACTGGTATTTTTAATTCATTTGAATCAGATTCCTTTTTTGAATTATTAATGTTAAAAGAATGATTTTCTTTCTTTATTGAAAAAAATATATCTATTATCCTATTTATGGTTTTACCAGCAAGATTTCCCATATAAATAAAAATATCCTTCCATAAAAATAGAAAAATCAATTGAACTCCAACCACAATCAAAAATATCCAGACAAGGATGGTTCCAGCAAAATTAAGATATTTATCAATCAAATAATATAACCATGTACCAATATATCCTCCACCATGAACTTTTCCAATATAAATAGAATTGCCAAATTCTGATGCAAAAAACATCAATAAAAACAAAATAACAAAAAAAAGACCAACTATTCTATACCAATGAAATCTCAGTTCTTCAAAAAAAATGCAAAGGCCAGACCAAAGAAATAAAAAAGGAAATAACCATGCAGCATTGCCAAACAGTTCTACAATAAGTCCACCTATGTAAGCACCGACAATGCCGCCAAAATTTTTAACCCTTGTGCTAGAGGAGGCCACATTAAAGGAAGGATCAGTTGGAGAATATGAAAGTATGGACAGGAATAAAAAAATACTGATAAACAACAAACTCAGGGAACTAATTTCCCTTACCAGCTTATTTCCATAATTGTCTTTCTCCATAAAGAATTAATCTACTCTCTGCCAAGGTATTCAAAGGTTCTGGTGTCAACTTTGACCTTATCCCCTATGTTAATAAAAAGCGGCACATTTACTGTAAGACCACCTTCTAAAGTAGCTGGCTTAGTTGCACCGCTCACAGTATCTCCTTTAATCCCGGGCTCAGTCTCAATTACTTCTAGAACCACTGCTACAGGTAAATTTACATCAATTATCTGTCCATTATATATTAGGACCTTTAAGGTCTCGCCTTCTTTTAAAAAGTAAACTTTTTTATCTAGAGTATGGGCAGAAACATACATCTGTTCATAGGTTTCAAGGTCCATAAAAACCAATTCATCGCCTTCCCGATATAAATACTGAACTTCCTTTGAAACCAAATCAGGTTTATCAATCTTTTCACCAGATCTAAAGGTGTATTCTATTACAGATCCATTCAAAAGATTTTTCAACTTTGTCCATATATGTGCCCCGCCCCTTCCATATTTTGCATGGAGAAAATCTATTATCTCATAAGGTTCCCCTTTAAACTCTATTTTCAAACCCTTTCTAATATCTGACGTAGTGTACATAAATCTCCTCCTTGTATACCCCCTTGGTCTTTTTGTGATGTAAAATTAATAAGTTGTCAATGGTTATGTTGCGGGAAGTTTTACTTTAGATTATCTAAATACTCCACCAATGCCAGGATGGCCAAAACATATGAAAAAACACCAAACCCTGAAACCACTCCTATACATTTGGGTGATAGCATGCTCTTGTGTCTTATATTCTCTTCTCTTGCCCATAAATTACTAATATGAACCTCCACACATGGGATTTTTATCCATGCAATACAATCTCTAATAGCAAGGGATGTATGAGTATATGCGCCTGCATTTATCACAATACCATCAATTTTATCTAGCCATGCCCTCTCCAACCGATCTATTATTTCGCCTTCGTGATTTGATTGGAAGAGATCAATATCCACCCTTTCAATAATATCCTTTTTTAGATATTCACCCATATCCAAAACCACATCCTGCATCTTTTTGTTTCCATAAATTTCTGGCTCTCTTTTTCCAAGATATCTTAAATTTGGGCCATTAATTATGAGAATCTTGTATTTTTTAGACATAGAAACCTCCGCTTTCACAGAACACTTATTTTAATCTATTTTATTTTTTCCTCTAGATTCACTTTTTTCTACTGACTTACATAAACCCCCTGTTATTTCATTTCTTTTGGACTATTTTGCTTTTTTTCTAAAATCGGATGAACCTTTACAACAGGTATTTGATTTTTTTCTTCCCTCTTTAGTCCTTTATCAATTGCTGGAATAATCTTAGTCTTTAACAAAAAAACCAGGTCTTTTTTTTTGATTGACCTATTAGAGGTAAGTATTTCCCCTTGAGAAATCATGTCTAAGTTATTATAGATCCTCCCAACTCCAACAACTTGATAGTAATTTCCTGCTCCGAATTCATTTTTTTTGGCTATAATAAAATAGGTATTTTGTTCTGGAACAAAATTGGAAAATTTTATGGCAATATGCGATGTTGCTATTGAATAACCCCCTTCTATCCCTGTAATAGTTCCAGTTAAATAGGACACTGGATCAAGTTCAACAAAGCATTTGAATTTCCCTTCATAAGTCCCTGTCATATCGTCGTATAGGGGATGAAAATTTGTATGAATTGTGTTTAAATTGACAATTTTCTCATTTAGGTTTTTTTTAACTCTACCTTGCTTTAAAATTATACTGTGATTAACCCATTTCCTTGCTACCTCCAAAATCCCTTGTTTTTGCGCCTTTAGGGCCAATAGTTTTCTAATTTCATCCTCGCTTTTATTTTCATCTTCCACTGTGATATCTACCTCTACAACACCTTTAAATGTTTTATAGGAAGTCTCTATGGATTCTTTTTTTATCACTATTTTTGTACAACCTCCAATAAAGAACACACTTAAAAACAAAATATACCCCAATTTTTTCATATTCCCCCCTTTAGTGTTGACCTTTATTTTTTTTTTATTTACCAAACTTACTAATACAAACATTTCCATTAATATAAAATGTATAAAAATTGCAAGTATAAAAACCAAATGGAAATTATACTAAAATACACAATTTATGAAGTTGAGAAAATACCCCTTTTAGAATCGCCTCAAATACCAATAGCTGGTAGATCAAATGTGGGAAAATCCAGTTTTATAAACTGTGTGTCTGGGAAAAAAAAATTAGCAAAAACTAGCGCTACTCCAGGTAAAACAGGATCAATTAATTTCTATTTTTTAAAAGATCTTAAGGGATTTTTAGTAGATTTACCTGGATATGGATATGCAAAAAAATCAAAAAAAGAGAGACAAAAATGGGCTTTGCTCATTGAAAATTATTTTGACAAAAACTCCCAATACATAAAAGGGGTTATACTTTTGATTGATGCGAGCATACCGCCCCAACAAGCAGACATTACTCTTTATAATTACTTAAAAGACAAAGGATTTAATATTATTCCCGTCCTTACTAAAGAAGACAAGGCAAATATGTCTGCAAAAAATAGAAATAAAAATTTCTGGTTAGACTTTGCATCTAATTTTATTCAACCAGTATTTTTTTCATCAAAGACATCCAGAGGAAGGGGACAGATTATTCAAATTTTGAGAAATATTTTTAAAAAGGCCCATGCACAAAATCATTAGGTGCACATTGGGTTTAAAACTACCTCTTTATTAAAGGGAATTATATGGGGAATTTAGATTTGTTTTTTTATCCCAAAAACATAGCTATAATTGGAGTAAGCAAAGAAAAAACCAAGGGCGGCAATGTAATTTTAAATAATGTGAGAAAAGGTTTTAAGGGTGAAATTTTTCCTGTGAATCCAAAATATGACGAGATAGATGGGCTCAAATGTTACAAGATTTCTGATCTTCCTGAGGGATTAGATTTGGCTATTGTCTTTGTCCCAGCCCGGTCAGTTGTGGATTCGGTTTTAGGACTAGCGAAAAAAAAGATTAAAGGTGTGATAATTGAATCTGGAGGATTTGCTGAAACAGGGGAGTTTGGACAAAAATTGCAGAACCAATTATTAGAGATAAAAAAGCACAGTGGCATTAGAATCTGGGGACCTAATTGTATGGGAATCGTTGATATGCACTCAAGACATGTATTTTCTTTTGTTTCTCCTATTATCTGGGATTTTATATATCCAGGAGATATATCCCTTATTGTTCAAAGTGGTATGCTTACTGCCAGTTTTTTAATAGATATGTGCTCGTCTGGACCATTTAGTATAGCCAAGGCATGTTCCATAGGCAATAAATTGGATGTGGACGAGTGTGATCTATTAGAATATCTGTTGAATGACCCTCAGACAAAAGTCATTGGAATGTATTTAGAATCTATAAAAAGGGGAACAAAATTTCTTGACCTGGTGAAAAATGCACAAAAGCCTATAGTGGTTTTAAAAGGGGGAAAAACCAAACAAGGAGCAAAGGCAGCCCTAACACACACTGCTAGTTACGCAGGTTCTTATGAAGTGATCTCTGGAGTTTTTGAACAGACAAATGTAGTGGAAGCTAATGATTTTAAAGAAATGATGAACCTGTGCCTTGGGTTCTCTTCTATATATGAGTATGATAATCTTAATCAGAGGAATAATAGAGTTGCAATTGTAACTTTCAGTGGTGGGGCAGGGATTGTTAGTGCTGATTTGTTTAAAGACAAATCAATTGAATTGGCAAGCTTAAGTAAAGACACAATAAAGAGGATTAAGTCATTCTCCCCTGAATGGATGCCTGTTTCCAATCCTGCGGATGTGTGGCCAGCTGTGGAGAAAAGGGGGCCATCAGCATATGTCCAGATTTTTAAAGAAATAATAGAAGATGATGGTGTAGATTTTATTTTTCTTCATGTTTTTTCTAGAGGAAATCTGGGAGCTGAAGATTTTAGGGAAATTAAAAACATATCAAAGAGAATGAAAAAACCTGTTTTTTTGTGGATTATAGGGGAACGTGATGCTAAACATGAACTTTTTGAGATCTGCAGAGAATTAAAACTTCCTATATTTCAAGAAATTTCCAGTGCTGTGGAAGTTATGGATAAAATTGTGAGGTTTTACAAAAAATTAAAAACAAAGGCACCTACTGATTCGATAAGAGAGAAAAAATCACCTATATACCTTGGTTTGCCATCAAAAAAGGAAATTCTAGATGAATTTGAATCAAAATCTTTTTTGGGGAGTTTAGGGATTCCCATTGTAGAAGAATATTTAGTATTTTCAGAAGAAGAGGCTATTTTTTATGCGGAAAAAATGGGGTATCCAGTTGTGTTAAAGGGTATTTTATCAGAGCTTATACACAAGACAGAACAGGGACTTGTTAAAACCAATCTGTATACACAAGAGCTTCTTAAGGCAGCTTATCTGGAATTAAATAAAAAGGTCCTCAATAATGGAAAGATTTTAATACAAAAACAAGTAGAAATTGGATATGAATTGATCGCTGGATTAAGCAGAGACAAAAATTTTGGACCTGTGGTCATGCTTGGATTTGGTGGAATACTTGCGGATATCTTGAAAGATAAGATACTTAGAGTTGCGCCTTTTACCTTAAAAGAAGCTTACCTATTTACCTATGATCTTAAAAATCAAAAAATTTTAGAAGGATATAGAAGGTATCCGAAAATTAATAGGTTAGAGGTAGCAAAGATTATAAAGATCCTTGGAGATTTGGGACAAAAATTTGATGAAATCGAATCTATTGATTTAAATCCTTTGATTATTAATTCCAATGGAATTTTTTGTGTAGATGCTACAATTACCAGAAAGATATAAAAAAGAGAGGGCATGTGCCCTCTCTTTTTATTTTACCATCCCCAGGTAAGATACTGATGGATTGAATCTGAGGCCTTACGGCCAGCACCTGCAGCCAGGATAACCGTTGCCTGACCAGTGACTATATCACCACCAGCCCAAACACCTTTTTTCTTGGTCTTGCCAGTCTCAGGATCTGCTACAATATATCCCCATTTATTGAGCTCTAAACCCTCTGTAGCCTTGGTTAGCACTGGATTTGCTCCAGCACCAACTGAAATTACTACCAAATCACATTCCATCTCAAATTCAGACCCTTCAATTGGTACAGGCCTTCTTCTACCAGACTCATCAGGCTCACCAAGTTCCATCTTTATACATCTCATGCCTCTGACTCTTCCTTCATCATCTCCTAAAAATTCAATTGGATTTGTAAGTAGGTGGAACTCAATTCCCTCTTCTTCTGCATGATGAATTTCAGCCAACCTTGCTGGCATCTCTTCTCTTGATCTACGATAGACTATTTTAACACTATCAGCTCCAAGCCTCATAGCTGTCCTTGCTGAGTCCATTGCAACATTACCAGCCCCTATAACAACTACATTTTTTCCCTTTGCAATTGGAGTATCATATTCGGGGAATAGATATGCCTTCATGAGATTTGCCCTGGTCAAATATTCATTGGCCGAATAGATTCCAACAAGATTTTCTCCTGGAATATTTAAAAATCTTGGAAGACCTGCTCCAACTCCAATAAATATTGCATCATAGCCCTGCTCGAACAACTCATCAATAGTAATGGTCTTTCCAACCACTACATTGTATTCAAATTTTACCCCAAGTCTTTCAAGATTTTTTAATTCAGATGCCACAATGTCTTTTGGCAGACGGAATTCTGGAATTCCATACACCAGAACCCCACCACCTTTATGAAATGCCTCAAAAACAGTTACTTCGTGTCCTTTTAGTATAAGGTCACCAGCAACTGTTAGGCCAGATGGACCAGAACCTATTACAGCAACTTTTTTGCCAGTTGGTGGGGCCTTTGGTGGTAATTCTCCACTCCCATGTTCTCTTTCGTAATCTGCAGCAAATCTCTCCAGATTACCAATAGCTACAGGCTCTCCCTTTTTACCTAAAATACAATTTCCTTCGCACTGGACTTCTTGAGGACAGACCCTCCCGCAGATTGCTGGCAGACTATTTTTTTCCCATATCTTTCTAATGGCCTTATCAAACTGCCCTTCTCTTATGAATTTTATAAAACCTGGTATATCAACTCCTACAGGACACCCTTCCATACATGCTGGTTTTTTACACTGCAAACACCTTGAGGCCTCTTTCATAGCCAATTCTGGAGTGTATCCTAAAGGCACTTCTTTAAAATTTCTCCTTCTGACCTCAGGTGGTTGTTCTGGCATTTTTTGACGAGGAAGTTTCTCTTTTTTTTCTGCCATATCTTCTCTCCTTTTGTTTTTTTATCCCTGCATTGCTGCTTTAAATTTTTCATAAGCCACTTTTTCCTCAGCTAAATAGGACCTCAGCCTTTTCATGAGTTCATCAAAATCCACCTTATGACCATCAAATTCTGGTCCATCAACGCATGCAAACTTTGTTTTACCGTCAACTGTTACCCTACAGCATCCACACATTCCTGTTCCATCTACCATAATTGGGTTTAAGCTGACCAGGGTCTTGACATTGTATTCCTTGGTCATAGCACATACAAACTTCATCATTGGAACAGGTCCAATCCCAACAACTAACTTCACATTTCCTTTTTCTAAGGTTTCTTTTAAAACATCTGTAACAAATCCATGGTGGCCGTAAGAACCATCATCTGTGCATACATGTAGCTCATGGGATGCTGCCTTCATCTTGTCTTCTAGGATAAGCAAATTCTTTGTCCTTGCACCTATAATAGCTATTACGTGGTTGCCTTTTTGTTTAAGTGCTCTAGTGATTGGGTGAAGCACTGCAACCCCGGTTCCACCGCCAACACAGACAACATCTCCGTCATACTTCTCAATATCTGTTGGCTTTCCAAGTGGTCCAATTATATCTAAATAACTATCCCCTTGTTTGAGGGTCTTAAAAAGTGCTGTGGTCTTACCAACCACTTGATAGATAATTGTTATTGTACCTTTTTCTGGATCTGTATCCGCCATGGTCAAGGGGATTCTCTCCCCAGTTTCACTGGCCCTTAAAATAACAAACTGTCCTGGTTTTGCTTTTTTTGCAATCAAGGGCGCCTTAATCTCATTTAACACTACCGAGCCTTGAGCCATTTCCTGTCGCTTGACAATTTCAAACATAACTTACCTCCAAAGAGTTTTTATTAATTTGTTTAGGACCCACTGGAAAAACATATATAGACTGAAAATATCAGCCCTAATTACAAATTATCCCCTTCCAATTGTTTTAGATTATAGTAAATATTGTTTTTCATCCACTTTGGATCCCACCACTCAACAGGATCAACAGGTATTCCACTAATTAATATTCCAAAATGGAGATGATCTCCACCAGCAAGTCCTGTTGCCCCAGAAAGCCCTATTACCTGTCCTTTTTGTACAAAATCACCTTTTTTTACCCTTATCAAGGACAAATGTCCATACAAAGATTGAACTCCATAGCCGTGGTCGATAATTACAGCATTTCCGTAGATTCCAAACCAACCTGCATAAACCACCCTACCATAATTTGCCGCAATAACCTTATCTCTCGCAACAGAAGCAAGGTCAATTCCAAGATGGGTCTGGGTATCAATTTTTTTTCCATGATAAAAGTAAGTTCGTCTATCACCAAAAGAAGCCATTCTAGCTGCATTGGGCATCCTTAAAAAGGCACCTTTAAATAAAATTTTTTTCTCTGTATTAAGTCCAATCTTCCTGAGCATATCTCTATTTTTCTTCCTGAGCTCTTTGTTCACTTTTAAAAATATCTCCAATGGACTTAATCCTTTGAATTTATCTTCAAATTGAACCATTTTGGTATTTAAAAACCTATCTGATATGTTTATTTTTGAATGTCTAAATCTTGTTTTTTTTATATAACATCTAAAAGGTATTTTCTTCTTGTTTCCTGCAAGATCTTCAGCAACTACCCAAACATTTAGATTGTTTGAATCTACGTTATAGGGGATGGCAAAGAACACAATATAATTTTTTTTGTATTTATATGCTGGGAAAAAATATTTAGATACCTCTATCCCCGCTCTTTTAATGGGTTCTGAAACAGAAAACCCACAAAGCCCAGAACCCCCAATTTTTAAATAATGTCTAAAGGTCTTCATAAATATATTTGGGGAAGAGGTATCCAATATATAGATTTTTCTTATTTTGGCTACATTTCCCTGAAAAAAATTGTTTATGGATTTGTCTGAAGCCAATACCACTAATTCGATTTTACCATCACTAAAACCAAGTCTTTTAAGATCTAACTCATAATCAATAGAGGAAGAATTTTTTTCAGTTTTTAAAGAAATAGTCTTTTGTCTTTTTCCTTGAAAAACCTTTATATCTACTTTTTTTAGCAAAGATTTTCTATCCTTAACACTAATTTTTATTATCCTATTATCTCCCCCAATATACTTTCGATTTTCTAGCACTACTTTTGGTGGAACCCTATCCAAAATAAAATAATAATATCCTCCCCCTAAAATTATTAAAAGAACCAATAAAAAACTAACCACTTTAAATTTATTCATAAAATTTTTCCTTTTTTATTTGCATATTTTTTTTGTTTTGTGTAATATATAAACTTTGTAACAAACTTTTATTAGGAGGTAGATTCATGGAAAAGGCAAAACAAGGAGATAAGGTAAAGGTTCATTATAAAGGATTCCTAGAAGACGGAACAGTCTTTGATTCTTCATTTGACCAAGATCCCCTTGAGTTTACAATTGGCAATGGTGAAATAATCCCTGGGTTTGAAAATGCTGTCATTGGCATGGGAATTGGTGAAACAAAGGTCGTTGATGTAGCTCCAGAAGATGGCTATGGAGAGTACAATGAAATGGCAAAACTGGAAGTTCCTAGAGAAAGTCTTCCTGAACACATCCAACCAGAAATTGGAATGATGCTTCAGCTCACCACTCCCCAGAATACTCAGGTCCTTGTCAGGATCACTGATATGGATGATACAAATGTTGTGCTTGATGCTAACCACCCCCTTGCTGGAAAAAATCTTAAATTTGAAATCCAATTAGTTGATTTAGTCTCAGCTTAAAGACCCAGAGAAAAGCGGTATCTCTGCATACCGCTTTTTTTAACATCCCATTCAAATCTTTTAAATCAAGAAAAATTTCTTTGCCTATATACCTATTTTATAAGTTTGTAAACCAATATCATGCTTAAAACAAAAAGGGAGAGCTAACTCCCCCTTTTTAGTTAAAATTTTTCATAATGAACAAATTCTGAGATCTCCTTTCTCTTTGGAGGCTTTGGATCCTGGGCAGGATATCCCATTGGGACCATGACGACCACTTCATATCCATCTGGCACGCCTAATACTTTTTTTGCCTTGTCTTGATCAAAAAGGCCAACAACTACGCCTCCAAGTCCCAGGGATTTTGCTATTAAACACAGATTCTGGGTGGCTATCCCAATATCAAACATAAACCAATCACCAAATTTTGTAGTGACTTTTCCTTTATAATAACCTGCCTGTTTTAATTTTGCCACCATTACAAAAACAACTGGTGCATTTACTATGGCAAGGTATGCTGGATTATTATTTGGCACTGTTTCCTGAAGCTTTTTCTTAACATCCATATCTTTTACAACAATCACTTCCCAACATTGAGTATTTGCCCATGATTGGGCCCACTTAACTGACTCAAGGAGCTTCTCAATCTTCTCCTCCTCTACATCCTTATCTTCAAATTTTCTTATACTTCTTCTGGTTTTGATAATTTCCATAAACTCCATCATAGATACTCCTCCTTATTTTTATACATTAAATCTAAAGGTTATAATGTCCCCATCCTTGACAATGTAATCTTTACCCTCTAAACGCAACACTCCAAGTTCCTTTGCCTTTTTAAAATCCCTGTATTTCTCAAAATCAGCCCATGACAAAACCTCTGCCCGAATAAATCCTTTTTCAATATCAGAATGAATGGCTCTAGCTGCCTGTTTTGCATTACATCCTTTTTTAATTGTCCAGGCCCTTACTTCTTTTTCACCTGCAGTCAAAAAAGTAATAAGCCCTAAGAGTTCGTAGGTTGCATGGATTATTTTATCTAAGGCAGACTCTTTTATCCCCAGGTCCTTTAAAAACTCTTGCCTTTCTTTTTCGTCTTCTATTTCTCTGAGCTCTCTCTCTAATTTTGCACACACCTCTATTTTTTTCTTTTGTGGATCATCTTCATTGTATTCAAACTCATATTTTCCCATATCAGATTCTAATACATTGTACACATACAAAATTGGTTTGGCAGACAAAAATTGAAATCCTTTAAGTTCTGGAGTTAATCTTATTTGTTCATTAGTTCTTAAGGGGATTTCTTTTTCTAAAAGCTCCTTTGCCAGAACAAGGAGTTCTTCTTCTTTTGGGTTTACTAAATTTTTGTCTTTTCTTTTGTCAACAGCGATCCTATCAAGCCTTTTTTCCACAACCGCAAGGTCTGAAATAATCAAGTCCCCTTCGATGTTTTGTTCCTGGATTTTAGGGTCATTTAGACCTGAAAAGCAATCAATTACAGGCAAAAGACAATCCATGCTTCTTATATCATTCAACACCTTATTTCCAAGGCTTTTGGCCCCTGCACCTGTGATTTCCCAATATTCAATTTCAGAATAAGTAACTTTCTTTGGTTTAAATATTTCTGCCAGAGGTTGCAATCTCGGGTCTATTACCTTGACCATAGCTCTGTTCAGATTTGCTGCCTGAGCTCCTGCAAGGGCAACAAATAACTCTGTCTTACCAGATCCAGCAAAACCAAAAATACCTGTTTTCATTTTTATCTCCTACCTCTAATTTTTTAATAATTTTATAACCTCAGGGATTACTTTTTCTACCATTATTTCCACCCCTTGCTCATTGGGATGGACCATATCTTGTAATGTCAAAGAATGATTACCTATTATGCCACCTAAAAAATCATGAACCAAGGGTATGTTATGTTTTTTTGCAAGGTCTATAAAAATTTTCTCAAAATTCTCGCAATATTCTTTGTCTATCTCAAAAAGTCCCTCTGGGATCTTTGTACCGATGAGCAATATTTTTGCACCAATTCCTTTTGCCTTTTCTATCATTTTATCAAGATTCAAATAAATCTCTTCAATTGGATATTCCAAAAACCCATCATTTATCCCTAGCTCCAGAACTACAATATCTGGCAACTCCTTTAAATAAAAATCAATTCTTCTAAGACCTCCAAAGGTGGTGTCTCCAGATACACCTGCATTAATTACTTTTACACTATAACCCTGCTTATTTAGATGCATCTCAAGCCTGCTTGCAAATGACTTATCACGCCTTAAACCATAGCCTTCTGTTAAACTGTTGCCAAAGGCAAGGATCTTTATCATACAATACCCCTAAAAGTAATAATTGAAGTTTTTTTATTTTTATCTTAAATATATTTTATGTATTGGTATATTTATGCGCTTTTAGCTTTTTTTATTATAGGTATTCAGCGTTTCTTTTACAATGTAGCTGCAAAATACAATTGTAATTCCCTTGCTACAACTTTTATTTTCATGCTTTCTGTAAGCTCTATCAGTTTTATCTATATATTTGCAACCAACACTAAAATTTCTCTAAATAGCTATACACTTTTTTTAAGTTTTTTAAATAGTATCACATTTTCCATTGCTACAATAAGCCATATCCAGGCCCTTAAATTTTCTTCACCCTCGTTAGTATATCCTTTTATTCGTTTAAACATATTAATAGTAGTTTTATATTCCTCTTTTATATTAATGGAAAGACTTACATCTATTCAAGTTATTGGAATTTTTATCTCAATCATAGCCCTGTTTCTAATTAGTTCCGAATTTAAAAATAATTCTTATAAGAAAAAGGAAAATAAAATAGGATTTATCTGGGCATCCTTTGCTATGGTATGTGGTGCTATTTCTTCTATTTCATGCAAATACGCAGCTAGTTATATAAATAAATTTGTTTTTATTTTTATATCTTATGTAATGTCCACATTCTTTTTAACAATTGCGTTAAAGCTATTAAATCCAAAAGAAAACTTCTTATCCAAAGAACACTATTTTAATTTCACAACAATTATTATTGGAATTTTAATGGGAATACTTAATATTTTGGGTTTTTACTGTTATCTTATGGCGTTAGGAACTGGTCCCCTTTCCATTGTTGTAATTATTAATGGAATGCATTTTGTAATAGGTATTATTATGTCAGCCATTATATTTAAAGACAAGCTCACAAAAAAGTCCTTATTTGGCATCTTTTTAACTATTATCTCGCTTATACTACTAACGGATTTTTAATAACTATCTCCTCCCAATTTATAGACGGAACTATTTCATTAATTTTTTATGCATCTAAAATCTTACTTTGTCTTTGTTTACAAAATCCAAATAATCACCCAACAATTGTAGAGCAAGCCAGTTTTTAGAAGTAGCAATGTTAACTATTTCTTCTGTGAGATTTAGTGACGCAACAACAGGGATCACCTTTAGATTTCTATATTCTGGAAAGAATGTTAGAAAATCAGAGATAGCTGACTCAAATTCTTCAAAATGATGTCTTCTATAGGTAGATTTTACATCAACCAAAAAGAGATAATTGTCTGCTACGCATATAACATCATATTCTCTTATTTTTCCATTTAACTTTCTTTTCCTTCTTACAGAAATTTCTGTTACATCGAAATTATAAGTTCTTTTAATCAGTTGTGGAATCCCTGGTGCAACTATATCTTCCGCCAATGTACCCAATTTATTTGCCAACTCACCCCATCTCTTATTCATCTCCTTATGTATCCTTTCACTTTCGTTCTTAAATTCTCTCATTTCATCCTTAAATTCTCTCATTTCATTTTTGAATTCTTTCATCTCATCTTTAAATTCTCTCATTTCATTTTTGAATTCTTTCATCTCATCTTTAAATTCTCTCATTTCATTTTTGAATTCTTTCATCTCTTTAGAAAGCTTTTCAATCTCCATTTCTGTTTTTCTAGACTGATACACGAGCTCCATAAGGGCCTCTTCCAGCCTATCCACCCTTTTTTCAAGAGCTACATACTGCATACTTGACCTCCTTATCACTTTATTTTTTAGCAAACTAAAGTTCCGAAAACTGCATGTTGGTTTGTGTTATGAGTTTCTTAGTGATTGATAAGTCCCATAACTTTGCCTGAAAAAAAATTGAATGTTCACAGGTAATTTCCTAAATAGGTGATTAGCCAACACTCAATAAGGAGGAAAATTACATGTGAACAACAACTTTGTCGCTCAATTTTCAAAAAATATCAAGTTTTCCTACACATCTTTTGATCATGTTATCCTTCGCGGTTACATTTTAGACCTCTTCTATGAAGGAGGCGTTGCTTCTTTCCTTAAATCTATGGGTTTTGTTAAACGCTCTAATGGCGTTATGGGCATTTTCACTGACCCGCCTGCCAATCGCCTTGACATTCTGTGTTTTAAGGACTTATTGATATTGCACTGGTTAATCTTGTTAAATACCTCATATTATTGGTGGAGCACTGGCGGGCAGGCCAACTTAACTCTCATATCTCAAAACAAGCTAATAAATTTGACATCCCTATTCTCTGGTGGCCATCCGTCCATAACGGGAAAAATGGTAATAAACTTGACTATGTTCAAAAAAAATTCGCCTCTAAATATATAGGGCATTAAAATTACAGGCCTCACCTCTGTCAAAATTTTCAGCAAATAAATCAAAAGCTAAAAATTAGCTTGCCGCTGCTTTCTTAAACTATAAGATAAAAAATAAGTTTATTCAACTTTGGAAATTGAAAATTATAAAATGAGAAAATTTTTCTTGCCAAAAACACAAAAAGTGCTTATATAAAAACCTTGTCGGGGCGAGGTAGCTCAGTTGGTTAGAGCATGCGGCTCATATCCGCAGAGTCGGGGGTTCAAGTCCCTCCCTCGCTATTTTAATGCCCCAAAAATTTTAAGGGGGCGAAATGGCTTCGACGGGGATAGCGAAGCAAGAGTGGCAGGCCGAGGTGCCGTGAGGCCTCGTAAAACACACGGCAAAAAATTAAGTGCCGACAATAACTACGAATACGCAATGGCTGCTTAAAGTCAGCCACGCCTCATCTAGGCGACGCCTGATAGCTTAGATGAGGTGACAAATTAATCAGGCTAGCTCAAATGCCCGCCTTCTGGCATTTGAGTGAAATAAATTAAGAAGGCTCGTTGTCAGAGACCCTGGTCAGGGGGGATCTGGCAATTAAATCAAAACCTGACCTAAGCCTGTAGAAGCTCTTGCGTAGTATCTCCGGACGCGGGTTCGACTCCCGCCGCCTCCACCATTAAGTCAATTTTTCCCTTCAACACTTTTTTTCTTACTTCTTAATAGTATTTCTTAATTAAAGAATTTGGTCATTTTCCTGCCTTTATATAAAGTTTATTTGTTGACTTAGATTATCCTTCTTATTTATAAAAAAGTCACTTTTTTATTGGTCTAAAAAAAAAGAGGTAGTTGTGATGAAATTTTTAATAGTCGGTAGTTTATTATTTTTGGTGGCTGTGTTTATGACAATGGTGGGTAAAGGGGGCGGTAATTTTTATGTAGTAATACTCGCCATGGCCGGTATACCCATGCATGAAGCTGCAACCACTGGTCAGTTCATTCTGTTTACCGCTTCTGTCGCAGCAATGATAGTTTTTCAGAAAAACAAATCCTTATCCTGGCATCTTGCTCTTTTTATAGGTATTTTAGCTTCGTTGTCAGCCCTTGGTGGAGGATATTTCTCCCATATGTTTTCTGGATTTACTTTAAAAATAATATTTGCAGCCTTGCTCTTTTTAGCAGGTCTGCTTATGCTAATTAAAATACCTGAAAAAGAACACAATCTAGCTACCCACACCATTGGAATAATAAAATTTAAATCAGGGAAGTATATATTAACCTTAAATCTCTGGATAGCTGCACCAGTTACAATTCTAACAGGTTTTTGTTCGGGAATGGTAGGGGTTTCTGGTGGCTCATTTTTAGTACCCCTTATGGTCCTTGCGTGTGGAGCTCCTATGCACCTTGCTGTTGGAACAGCTTCTAGTTTAATTGCTGCTACTTCTTTTATGGGTTTTATGGGACATGCCCTAAAAGGAGATTTTAATCCTCACGTTGCTGTTCCTCTAGCTGTGATTACTGTTATAGGTGGTATTATTGGTGGTAAATTTTCTTTAAAGACAAAACCAAAACATCTAAAAAAACTCTTTGCATATACAAATTGGATAGCAGCAGGTTTTATGGTTATAAACGCACTTCATTCAAAGGGATTAATATAGTGTAAAAAGGATTTAATATATGAAAAGAAAACCTTTTGCCTTAACCTGGTGGGGAAAGACATGGATAGGCGCGTTGGAGCGTCTTGGTGTTATCTGGGAAAATCGGCTCCCAAGAGGAAGAACTTACGCACGAAAAGGCATGGTACTTAATTGTGATATACAACCAGGCCTGATCACTGCCCGAGTAGCTGGCACCAGAGAGACACCCTATAAGATTAAAATAAAGGTAAAAGAATTTACAAAGGAAACCAAAGAGAAAATATTTCAAATACTCAGGCAAAGACCACTTCTTGTGTCATCTATATTAAATTTGACCCTGCCTGAAAACATAGTAGAGATATTTAAAGATCATGGAATTGACCTTTTGCCAACAACTGAAGAGGAATTTGACACTGACTGCACCTGCCCTGATTGGGCAAATCCCTGTAAACACATTGCAGCAGTGTTTTATGTCCTAGCCGAGGTCATAGATAATGACCCTTTTGTGCTATTTACACTTAGGGGAATTCCAAAAGAAGAATTTTTAAAACAACTAAAATTAATTGAAGAAAAAGATAATATCTCCAGTTTTATGCCAAGTAAATCAGAAATAGAAAATTTTTATTCCTATAAAGAGAATACACCTTTTCCTTCACTCTCTTTGGAGGGAAATGGGAAAAATTTTATATTTTCAGTACTTACTGATAACCCTATTTTTTACAGAAAAGGAGATTTTAAAGAGATATTGGGTTCTATTTATGATTCAATAGACCTAAATTCATTTTTAGAAAATGGAGATGATTACTCTAATCTTATTAATGCAAAAGGTGTTATATTTTTAAAAGAAAAAAATGAACTCTTTATTTATGGAATAGATAAACATATCTCTCTTAAACAAAAATTAATAACAATTAGTGATAATGGAGAATTAAAACAAAAACGTGTGAAAGGTATTTCAATAGAGCTAGATAAGATATTACCATATCTTGCATCCTCATCTCTTACTTTAGAAAATGAAATATCTCCTGCGTTTTTTACCTATATTTACCTTGCACATTTTGCCCTGGCCCTTGTTGAAAATTCCTATTATATCCCCTCTGTTGAACAAACATCTGATAAAAATGTTTCCTATAGGATTACATATAAATCTTATCTTATATCAAAAAAACTAAAGGAAATATTTGATAAAACTATAAAAAAAGCTCCACCTTGCACCTATTTAAGGTATATAAATAAAAGAGGATATCTCCCACCTCAAGATGTAATGGAATCTTTTTTAGACACTTGCATAAATATACTAGTAAAAAAAGGAATTGGTTCTAATGTATTATTAGAAGATGAATATCTATTTGTTTTTAAAGAGGATAAGAGTATATTAGCAAGTACTCCCCAGATAAACTCCTTTTTTTCAGCCCTAAAATCATGGCTTGCCCCTCTAATTTTACGGAAAAAACAAGATATTATAAGGATTGGTCTTGTGTTAAAGCCTGCTAAGAGAACAAAAAATTGGGTGCTAGAGCCAAGGGTATTTCCTAATGATAATCAACCTGTCAACTTAAAAAAATTCTGGAAAACAGCACATGACAAGGACAAGAAGGAGATCATTGATTTAATATCTATCTTAACGCGCCATATCCCTGTTCTTAGCTCACTTGAGGCCAAAAAGGGAGGATTTAAAGAAAAAATCACTGTAAAAGCAGATGATTTGTTAAATCTCATTTCAACAGGCAAAGAATATTTACAGATATTTGATATCCCATTGATATTCCCTGAAGAAATAAAAGAGGTTCTAAAGATTAGGCCTAGAATACAGACAAAATCTCTCTCTCATATTGAACCCATGCTCTCTTTAAAGGATATGCTCAAGTTTGAATGGCAGGTGAGTCTCGGGGATATTACTTTAAGTAGAGAAGAATTTTTAAAATTATGTGAAGCCAAAACTCCTCTGGTTAAGATAAAAGAAGACTGGCTATTGATCAAGCCAGATGAACTTGAAAGGGTAAAGCGCATTCTTAACACAGATATTGAAATTAAAGATTATGCAGAACTTATGCGCTCTGCCTTAATGCAAGAGATAAAAACTGATGGTGGCGCAATTGAATTCATTCCTCCTGAGGAGATTAAGACCAAGCTAGAAGGGCTATCTAAATTAAGGCGACTTAAGACACCTGCTGGTCTAAAAGCAAACCTTAGGCCTTATCAATTAACAGGCTATAGGTGGATGGTGGTAAATTGTGAGGCAGGATTTGGCGCATGTCTTGCCGATGATATGGGACTAGGAAAGACCATTCAGGCAATAGCTTTGATACTTTATTTAAAGAAGAAAAAAATAAGGCCAGCATTAATTGTTGCCCCAACAACCCTGCTTGGGAATTGGCAACAGGAAATAGATAAATTTGCTCCTTCCCTTAATGTATATTCCTATCACGGCACTGATAAAAGTCTTGATAATCTGGACAATATAGATGTTGTTTTAACTACCTATGGTGTGCTCAGACAAAAGGAAAACCAGATCTCTCCAGATAAATTTCCTGTTGTAATTATAGATGAGGCACAAAATATAAAAAATCCATTCGCAGCCCAGACAAAGGCAGTATATAGTTTAAATAAAGCACCTTATAGAATTGCATTATCAGGTACCCCTATTGAAAATAGGCTTATGGAGCTGTGGAGTATATTTCAATTCTTAAATCCAGGCCTATTAGGCAGCCAACAATATTTTAAAAAACACTTTTCCATCCCAATAGAAAGATATGGAGACGAAGAAGCAAAAAAAGATTTAAGGCGCATTATCTCTCCATTTATTTTAAGACGCCAAAAAACAGACAAAACAGTTATACGAGATCTTCCAGAAAAAATAGAAAAAAATGAATATTGTCCCATGTCTCAAGACCAAATCACTCTTTATGAAGAGGTAGTGAAAACATCTTTAGGAAAAATTTTTGGCGAACAGGGTATAACAAGAAAGGGGCTTGTATTAAAACTTATGCTCTCTCTAAAACAGATATGTAATCATCCAGCCCTGTATTTAAAACAAAATCAGCTAAATCCAGATTTATCTGGCAAGAGTATGAGATTAATTGAGCTTTTAGATGAGATAAAAAAACAAAAGGAAAAAGTGCTTATTTTTTCCCAGTTCAGAGAAATGGGACACCTGCTTAAAGAAATGATCTTAAAAGAATTGGGCGAAGAGGTGATGTTTTTACATGGTGGGGTGGCAAGGAAAAAGAGAGATGAAATGATTAAAAAATTCAGCACAGAAAAAAGTCCTTGGATTTTTATACTCTCACTTAAGGCAGGGGGAACAGGATTAAATCTGGTATCAGCAAACCACGTAATCCATTATGATCTATGGTGGAATCCAGCAGTTGAAGATCAGGCATCTGATAGGGCATATAGAATTGGGCAAAAAAGCAATGTATTCGTACACAGGCTCCTTACCAAAGGCACTATTGAAGAAAAAATTGACAGGATGTTAGAAAAAAAACGCGCCTTAAGCAAAAGCATTGTAGATACAGGAGAAACATGGATTACAGAACTCAAAGATGATGAGTTAAGAGAGTTAGTGGAGTTAGAAAAAGGATAATTAGATTTTTTGTGTATGTTGCAAACATAAAAAAAATTGTTTAAGGGGTAATCATGTGTTGTTTAAAAGACACAAGGCCCTCTTATTTAACAAAAAAAGTTTAAAATTGCTTAAAAATTTAAAACAACAGGAGGGTTAGTAAGTGGGACAGACAATTAGATTTGGAGTATCTCTCGATTCTGAATTGTTAGAGAGATTTGACAAATTATGTGAAGAAAGATGTTACCAAACTAGATCAGAGGCCATAAGGGATCTGATTAGAAAAGAATTGGTTCACAAAGAGTGGGAAGATGAAAACAGAGAAGTAACAGGGACTTTGACTCTAATTTATGATCACCATGTTAGCGATTTGTCTCAGAAAATGACTGAAATTCAACACAAATCCCTAGACGTTATAATAACCACTCTTCATGTACATATTGACCACCATAATTGTATGGAGGTTTTAATTTTAAGGGGACCTGTGAAAAGGATAAAAGAAGTTTCCCAGAGACTTCAATCCACAAAAGGTGTAAAATACGGGAGTCTTAATCTTTCGACTACAGGTAAGGACTTGGTGTAATGGAAGACATTCAAAATAAAACGCCTTCAGTTCAAATTCCTATTGATAGAGTAGGAGTGAAGGACTTCAAGTATCCCTTATTAATTAGAAAAAAAAATAACGGTATTCAACACACAGTTGCCCACGTGAATCTTTACGTAGATTTGCCTTCAGAATTTAAAGGCACGCACATGAGCAGGTTTATAGAGAGTTTGCAAGAATGGTCTGGTGTTTTAGATTATCATACTTTTAAAGAACTTCTTCGGGATGTTCAAAAGAGGTTAAAGGCAAGAAAGTCTCATCTTTCAATATCTTTCCCGTATTTTTCTGAACAGCGGGCGCCAAAAAGTGGAATAAAGGCCCTTATGGATTATGAGTGTGTATTTATGGGAGAATTGGAAGATGATAAGCTTTCCATGTTCTTGCAGGTAACTGTTCCAGTAATGACTGTTTGTCCATGTTCTCTTGCAATTAGTGAAAATGGGGCTCATAGCCAGCGTGCTTTAGTGAAGATAAAATGTCAGTTTGAAGGGTTTTTGTGGGTTGAGGACCTTATTGAAGTGGCTACTACTTCTGCATCTTCACCTGTTTATGCCCTTTTAAAAAGAATAGATGAAAAATATGTAACTGAGTCTGCTTTTTCTAATCCGGTCTTTGTGGAAGATGTGGTGAGAAGGATCGCAGCTAAACTTTTAGACCATCCACTTGTTAAGTGGTTTAGGGTAGAGGTTGAAAGCCATGAATCCATACATAATCACAATGCCTATGCCTGTATAGAATCTCCTTCTAATTTGTGATACATTAAATATTTCTTCTAATAGCTTCAAATTCCATTTCCATACCGTCCCTGGCTGCAATGGTATTTTTAAAAATTTTTTGAGCTTCTTGTTCAAATACTTCTGTGGTGTTATATCTCTGGGAAAAGTGGGTTAAAATTAGCTTTTTTACCTTACTTTTTTTTGCTATTTCAGCTGCCTGCATTGCTGTTAAGTGTTTGTAATTTTCAGCTAATTTTGTTTCAGTAGAAAGATAAGTGGATTCACAAACCAAAATATCTGCACTATCTGCGATTTTATAGGCTGAATCGCAAATCCGTGTATCCATAATATAAGAAAAAATTTGTCTTTTTTTGGGAACCGCTACTTGTTGTAAAAAGACCTTTTGTCCTTTAAATTCAATCATTCCTCTATTTTTTAGCTCACCAATGGCCTCTTTTGGTAGGTCTTTAGGGAGTTTTGATGGGATTACATTCCATTTGAGAGGGTCAGATATTCTAAAGCCATAGCAATCTATCCCATGGTCCAGTTTGTAGGCCTCAATTAATACCTCACCTGAAACACTTATTTTGCCATCATGTTCAATTGGACAAAAGATTAATTCCAGATTGTTGTGAAATATTGCAGCATTGATTAAATTTCTTAAAAAAAGCTCTCCCTCCTTTGGATAGATAATTTCTACTGGATGGTTTATTTGGTTTAATGAAAGCCTTTGAATTATCCCTGGAAGTCCAAGACAATGGTCTCCATGAAAATGGGAAATAAATATTTTTTTTATTCTATTTATTGGGACTTTAAATCTTATTATCTGTCTTTGGGTTCCCTCGCCTGGGTCAAATAAAAAATCTTCATTTTCCCACCTTAGAAAAAGTCCCACATGGTTTCTAAAGGTGGTGGGGACCTGAGATGCTGTCCCCAGAACCACAATCTTTTTTTGCGTCATTTAGTCCTGATCCACAACTATGAGTTGATATTCTTTATTTTGTTTTTTAGAAGCTGCGGCAAGCAGGACTCTAAGTGCCTCTATCATCTTACCCCTTTTACCTATCACCTTACCCATGTCCTGTTTAGCTACTTTTAACTCTAGAAGAGGCATTCGTTTATTTTCCAGATTTTCTTCTACAATTACCTCTTCTGGCCTGTCCACAATTTCCTTCACAAGCTTTTCAACAAATTCTTTCATCACTTTCCACTCTCTTGTTAAAGGTGAAACATAAAGAGCCAAAACCAATAAATAATGTTTATTCTTATACGTTATGTCATATTTTTTCAAGATTGAAGTTCAATTTTTTATTTCAAAATTTTCTGACACATTTTCAATAAGCTTTAGTTCAATCTCATTTTTTTGTTAAGATAAGTGTTCTTCTAAATTATAAAATGAGATTATGTTATGTTTTAATAATTTGGATTTTTCCTCTGGTTTAAGATATTTTCCAGTAACAAAGTCAATATATGGTCTGGATATAATTTTCCCGCTATCGCTATTTAGCATTACTTTATTTATATCATATAAATTATTATTAACTAATTTTGCTATATCCTCTTTGGTAGATTTTCCTTTTTGTAATGTAATTCCTATTTGGACGTTAATTTTTTTTACAAGATCAATTGTATTTAATTCAACATGATCAATTACTATCTGTTGATAAAGGGATTTATAATCATTTAAAATATCTAATATATTTTGAGTTATTTTGTATTTATTTTTTCTTGGGGTATGAATACCAATTCTCTTGTTTTCTGGTAAATAATTAACACACCAATTAAGTTGTTCAATAAGTATTTTTTCTTGAATTTCCTCATCTCCATCCAATCCTATTTCCCCAATTCCAAGACACTTAGGATTTTTCATATGGGTTTCTAAGGCCTTTTTTATTTCTGTTGTAAGTTTTTTAGTGTTTTTTAGCTCCTGGCAAATGGTTCTTGGATGAATTCCTATCTTGTAATAAAAAGGTGAATTTTTTTTAGATAATTCATCAGCTATATTTTTTAGATAATCCCAGTAAATGATATAATCTGCAGGGTCATGTATGTTTTCATTATATGACCAGATTATTCCTCCTATGTTATTATCACGATACTTGGCTGGGAAGTCCATATCTTGTTTTAATAATATATCTCCATGCATGTGGGAATCAATTGCTATTACCATTTTTGTCCTCCATTTTTTTAGTCCAGGAAATATTAAAATCTAAGTGATAAAATTGTCAAATTTTAATGAAACCTTTAGTTAATTATTGACTATTTAAAAATAAAAAATTAAAAGCTTGACGTGTGGTGTCCAAAAGGGCTTAAAAGGGAAGCCAGTGAAAATCTGGCACGGTCCCGGCCGCTGTGACAGGGGACGAAAGCTGCAATATACCACTACCGAGCACCTCTAAGAGGTGTTCTGTGGGAAGGTGCAGCTCGCCCGAAAGGGGCGAGTCCTGTTGAATATCCTTAATTCAACAGGGCAAGTAGGATGATCCTGGAGTCAGAAGACCTGCCACACAAATAGATGCCTGAGTGCTGAGGACAAATCAGGCAATGAAGGGTGAAGAAAATTCGGGTGCAACCCTTTAACTGGAATTTTATCCAGTTAAAGGGTTTTTTTATTTTTAAATTTTTATTAAAAGGAGGTATTGTTATGCGGTTTTTAAAAATCTTTTTAGCAGCTATGATTTTATCCACATTAATTTTGAGTAGAGGGTTTGCTATGGAACATCAAAAAAACAAAATTGGTATTGTTGTGGCGGCCTTTGGTACTACCTATCCAGAGGCACTAAGATCACTGCTCAATATTAGAAATGCAATCAAAAAGGAATTTCCTACTGCAAAAGTAAAAATGGCCTTTACTTCAAATATTATACGGAACATCTGGCATAAAAGGCAAACTGATCCAGAGTGGATAAATAGAGAGGATATACCAAAAGATATTTTTTATGTAAAAGGACCTCTCGCAGCTATTGCTGAGCTGCAAGACGAAGGGTACAGAACAATTATTGTGCAACCCACTCATTTTTATGCAGGTGAAGAATTTATGGATCTATGTTCCTATGTTGATGGTTTAACTGCAATAAAGACTATTAAGAAGAAGTATATACCTTTTGAAAAACTCGTAGTTGGACGTCCTTTAACTGGAATGTGGGGTGTAAATCACGATTATAATGAAGATATTAACGAAACAGCAAAGGCTCTAAAAAAAGACGTAGAATATGCAAAGAAAAAGCATGCTGCCTTGGTCTATATGGGACATGGAAATGAGTATTTTTCAACTGGAGTTTATGCACAGCTTCAGAATACAATGAGGCGAATGTATAAAGTACCAGTTTTTATAGGAACGGTAGAAGGCTTTCCTTCTTTAGATGATGTTATATCTGCACTTATACACTCAAAGGTCAAAAGAGTTGTGTTAAAACCCCTTATGATGGTGGCAGGAGACCATGCCAACAACGATATGGCAGGTCCTGAAAAAGATTCCTGGAAGTCTATTATGGAATCAAAGGGAATTAAGGTCTATCCAATTTTAGAAGGACTTGGTGAAAATCCTGAAATAGTAAAAATATTTGTAGAGCACGTAAAAGATGCAGCAAAGGACAATGGGATACATCTCCATTAAAGATTTGAGGGGAGATGATATCTCCCCTTTATTTAAAAACACGTTTCTACCACATAAAATTTAGGTCCTGGTAATCTAATTGCTTGCCCAGTGATGCAATTTTTGTGAAAAAGTAAAGGTAGTCCTTTTAAATATCCGAAAAATTTCTCCTTTGCTTCTACCCCATCTACTACCATAAACATATTTTTCCCATCACTTGCAACATATGCCATGTGATTACCATCTTTGGAAAAATAAGGAAAATCTGTCCATGGATATTTTTTCCCTTCAATATTATCCAATACAATAAAATATTTTTTACTTTTTACTGCTATGTAGGCAACATGTTTTCCATTGTTGGAGAATTTAGGTCGTCTGATGAAATCATACTTTTTTCCTTCTTTTTTGTCTAAAACTAAAAACCATTTTTTGCCGGATCTTGCTCTATAAGCTATATGTTTTCCATCATTTGATACAACAGGTAATCCAACTGAATCATAGAATTTTTGAGGCTTATTATTAATGAATATCGCTCCTTTGGAGTTTTTCACCCCCATATATAACAGATCATTGTTCTTTGAAAAAAAATACGGACCAATCTGGTCTAATTTTGGTCCCTTTTTCCCATCTAGTACAATGAACATTTTTTGGTTTTCATATACCATATATGCCCAGTGTTTTCCGTCATCTGAAAAAATTACAGTGCCTACATATTGATATTTATCAGAACTTTTTCCATCTATAACAGCAAAAAAATTCATTCCAACCTTAGCAACAAAAGCAAGGTGTTTTGAATCTGGACTAAATACTATGTGTTTTACTTCATCATAAGAACCCCCTATTATTTTACCATCCAAAACCACGCTAAATTTACCATTTTTTTTAATTGGATATGCAATGTGTTTAGAATCAGGGCTAAAATTGGGTTTTAAAACAAGATCATATTCTCCCAGTTCCTTGTTGTTTACAGAGATTGTGGATTTACCGTTGTCTTTTAAGGCTACAATTGCTATCTTTTTGGAATCACTACTAATAACAGGGGATATTCTTTCAGCTATGGCTTTGTAGTCTTTCCAGGGTTTTCCATTTTCGATTAAAAATTCCCTGCCACCTTGAATTGCAATAAATACTATTTTTTTTCCATCTGGAGTAAACTGGGCTTTGAAAATTTCATCAAATCCTTGGGACAATTTATTATTATGAAGCACGTATACCTTATCTTTTATTTTTCCCAGAACTAAAAAATCCTTTCCATCAGGGGAAAAACGAGGATATCCTTTGGCTATATTAGAAAATTCAATGGTCTTTTTTCCATCAACCACTGCTACCATTGTTTTTTTGTCCTTTGATCTACACACAAATCCAATATGTTGTAAATTTGGGGATGGGACAACAGATTCAGCAATCAATACATAACCTTCAGGGGGAGATCCCTTGAATATAACCTTTTCTTTTAGCGTCAGGGCAAATAACCTGGCGGATAGTAAGTAAAGGGTTACAATAGATAGAAGAAAAATAGTTTTGTATTTCATTTACTCCTCCACTTTTAAAAAATATTCTGGTATTTCTGGTTTTGATAAATAATACCCCTGTCCATAGTCAAATCCTATTTTATTAATTAATCTCAATTTGTTTGGAGAATCTATCCCTTCTCCCACAATTGCTATGTTTCTAAAAAGGGACAACTCAGAAATTGATTTTAATAAATAACCAGTTATAGGTTGGGTGGTTGTTTTATCTATTAATTCTTTGTCAATTTTTAAAAAATCCACATGAAGGGTTGTAAATACGTTTAAATTTGAGAATCCAGCTCCAAAATCATCAATAGCAAATTTGATTCCATACTTTTCTTTTAATTTTAATATAGTATTATTTATGTCTTCAAATTCCGAAAATTCTGTTATCTCAATAAGTTCTATACAAATTTGTCCTAGATCTATAGAAAGGTTTTTAAAATTTTCGAAAATATGTGTAATCAGTTTTACATATTGATAAAAAAATTTTGGAATAATGTTAAAAAAATAGACATGTTGGTCTTTTGTTTCTAATTTATATTGAAGGGCTTTATTTATTATAATCTCATCACTTTTTAAATTCAATTTAAAATATTCTAATACATCCATAAATTGTGTTGCACTATAAACATTTTCGTTATATTTAATTCTACTAAGCACTTCATATCCATATAATTCACTTCTATTTAAATCCCATATTCCCTGAAATGCCGGTATCAGATATTTAGAAAAATCTTTACTTAAAATGAAATTAGTAAATTTTCGTAGTTTATCAAATATAGGAAAAGAAAATTTATCTAAGAAATATATACCAGGACCTTTTTGTCTTTTTAGATATTTACAAAATAATATTATATATCTATAGGCCTCTTGAATATTTTTAAAATCAGAGGGATAATGGATAACCGCAATTCTAAAATTTAATTCAATATTTTCCTTAACTTCATCTATTGATATAGGTTTCTCTATTTCCTCTTTTATTTTTAATAACCTTTTCTCACAATCATTTACCTCGCTTTTCTCACCTTTTAAAATTAGAATAAAATCATCAGCATAGATGTTTTCAAAAAAATCTTCTTTTGTAATATATTTTAAAATTCTTTCACAAATTGTTTCCAGGATTCTATTAGTTATTTTATATCCATATTTAAATCCCATAAAAGAAAAATTCATAATGTCAATATATGCAATCAAACATGGGTTATGTCCTATTTTTGACAAGTAATTTTCTCGTCTATAGCTACTCTGCATTTTTATTTTTGGAAGTAAATATTCCATTCTTTCCCCCGTTAGGTTCAAATGATGATGAATTGTTTATTTTTTTACCACTTTTTGTCAAGGCACTTTTTTTACCGCTTGACAAAAACCATAAAAAAACAAATCATAACAAAAGTTATCTTAAAAAATAACCTTTTAAGAAATATCTTTTTCACTCTTCTTGAAAAAAATATTTTTTTAATAAGTAAAAAATAGATGATGGACACATTTTTAGGGATACTCTTTGAGTCATTCAAACTTCTTGAGACCATGGCACTCTACCTTTTATTTGGTTTTCTTGTTGCTGGGATTTTAAAGGTATTATTACCTGAGGAAAAAATAGTTTCTCATTTTGGCAGAGGGAAAATCTTATCTTCCCTAAAGGCATCCCTAGTTGGCATACCCTTATGTTCTTGTGGAGTTCTTCCAGCTGCTGTATCTTTCAGGAAACAAGGAGCAAATAAAGGGGCTACCCTCTCTTTTCTTATCTCAACACCCACAACTGGGGCAGACTCTATCCTTGCTATTTATGCCCTATTGAGACCAAATATTAGTTGTGAGCATTGTGTTAAATCAATTCAAGAAGCACTAAATAAGTTGGAAAATGTTAAGGTAAATTTAAACAGGAAAAAAGTAAGATCATCTCAAAATTAACAATAAAGCTTTTATCAATTATAAAAACTATACGTAAATTTTGGCACTAAAATTAATAAATATATTAGGAGGGCATTATGGTACAAATCTCTAGAAAATTTTTATTGGTTATTTTTCTTGTGTTTTTTAATTCTTCTGTAGTTCTCTCCTTTCCTCATTATAGCACAATTTGTGCTCAACTAGAGGAAATTCCTGGATGGGACTCAGATAAATGCGAGGGTATGAATGTTCAGGGAACTCCAATGGGCAATATGGTTAGTGCACAGAAAAAATACACAAAGGGCAATAAGCAAGTGGACGTAGCAGTGTTCTCCGGCATGAATGCCATGGGAATGTGGGCACCTTATCAGAACAATATGCAGGTTGATTCAACTGAGCGGTTTATTAAGGTAACAAAAATAAATGGGTATAATGTGGCAATTTCTTATGAAAAAAAGGATAAAAGTGGTGGAATTATTATAGGATTTAATTCCAAGAAAAATCCTGGGATGGTCGATGCGGTATTGGTATTTAATTTCTCTAATATGCATTGGAAAGATGGTCTTGAATTTGCGAAAAAATTTGACTGGGATAAAATAAGAGAACTTTTTAAGTAAGGTAACAGAGCGAGTATAGGCCCAGGTCTTAAAACCTTTATTTAAAACACCTCTTTTTAGAGTCTATTATTCGCCTGGCACTTATCACAGTTTTATCAGAATTTCCAAAGTTGAAGAAACTTATTTTTTATCTTATAGCTTAAGAAAACTACGGTAAGATAATTCATAGCCTTTGATTTATTTGCTGAAAATTTTGACAGAGGTGAAGCCTGTAATTTTAAAGGACCTATATGTTAATTTTAAAGGGAATTAAAGATTTTTAACCTATTTTTAATTAGGAGGGACATTTATGAAAATGGAGGATGTGGTATTGTCTCTGAACAAAGGAGAAGTTCAAGAGATATTGAAAATATCTCTTGAAGATGACAAAGAAGGAGCACTTAAGATATTAAAAAACATTGCAAAAAAATTGGAAAAGAAACTTACACCTGGATGAGTTCCTGTTTTTGAGGTCTGTTACAGACCTGGAAGAAATTTATATGGATAGATTTAAACCTCAATAATTATTTGTCATATCAATTAAACATAAATTTTATATCCCACAACTCCAATAAAGGAACATCCATGAGATTTTTTAACACAGCAGGACCAGTTAGATGCGAGGATCATTATTGTTTGCCCCCATTAGAGCGGTTAGATTTAGAAGAAGTGCTAATGCTCATTGATCAGAAAAAATATTTTGTCCTTCATGCACCAAGGCAAACTGGTAAGACAACCTGCCTTTTAGCACTTCAGGAGTATTTAAACAAAGAAGGCAAATACAGGGCACTATATGTAAATGTGGAAAACGCTCAAGGGGCAAGAGAGGATGTTTATAGGGGAATTCAATCCATTATGTATGAAGTTGCCTATAAATATCAAAAGACATTTAAAGACGATTATTTTCTTGAACACTACAAACCAATACTTGAGCAAACAGGAGAATATTCTGCATTTAAGGCACTACTTAGCATGATGAGCGAATATACTAAAAATCCTATAGTGTTAATGATAGATGAGATAGACAGCCTTGTTGGAGACACATTAATCAGTGTATTAAGACAACTTAGAGCTGGTTATACAGACAGACCAGAAGGCTTTCCCCAGAGCATTATTTTGTGTGGAGTAAGAGATGTTCGGGACTACCGCATACACTCAAGCAAAGAAAAAGAAATTATAACAGGAGGAAGTGCATTTAACATCAAAGCCAAGTCCTTGCATCTTGGAAATTTTAATAAAAAAGAGATAGAGATACTTTACAGCCAACACACAGAGGAAACAGGACAAAGATTTGAAGATGGGGTTATAGATTATGTATGGGACTTAACAGAAGGACAGCCATGGCTTGTAAATGCGCTGGGATATGTTGCATGCTTTGAGTTAAAAGAAGGAAGAGATAGAAATAAGCCCATTACAAAAGAACTAATCACAGAAGCAAAGGAAAAGATTATTTTAGAGAGATATACCCACATTGATCAGCTTGCAGACAAGCTTAAGGAAAATACAGTTCAAAGGGTAATAGAGGCCATTTTAGAAGGAGACAAAAATCCAGAGGACATACCAATTGATGATATTTTGTATGTAGAGGATTTAGGTCTAATAAAGATTCGTCCGAATTTGAGGATTTCAAATAAGATATATCAGGAGATAATTCCAAGGGAACTTACCTTTAGCACGCAAGTAACTATAACCCATGATGCTTTGTGGTATGTAAATCCAGATGGAAGCCTTGATATGGTAAAACTTATGCGAGCATTTCAAGAGTTTTTTAGAGAGCACAGCGAGAGCTGGCTTGAGAGATTTCAATATAAAGAAGCAGGCCCCCAACTACTTATGCAGGCATTTTTGCAAAGAATTCTTAATAGGGGAGGGAAGATAGAAAGAGAATATGGACTTGGCAGAAAGAGGACAGATCTTCTTTTGATATAGCCCATTGGAACAACCAGTCTTCTTGAAGCAAAGAAGGTGCAAAAGGTGGTGATAGAGCTTAAAGTTCTTTATAAAAGTCTGGAAAAGACCATAGAAGAAGGTTTATCTCAGACCTATGAATATATGGACAGATATGGAGCAGATGAAGGGCACCTTGTAATATTTGATAAAACAAAGGGCAAATCATGGGATGAGAAGATATTTGAGAGAAGGGAAAAATACACAGGCAAAGAGATATGGATTTGGGGGATGTGAAAATTAAATTCCTTTTGTAGTAATGAGGAAGATATCTAAGTAAAGAAATTAGTGATGAAAAATATTGAAAAAATAAATTTAATTATTGAGAAATATAGAGATAACGAATTTAAGTATTTTGAAGACTTTTACAAGCAAATTTTGTTTTTTGATGCACATGAAGCCATAACATTGTGTGAAGTAACACCAGAGAATATTCAAAAGCCAGAGTTTATTCATAAAATTTTAACTTATCATGGTGGTGAGACTAAGATAGTTTTTAATAATTATATATTATTTCAAGTTGGTAATGTAAATGGTATTAGCCTTATGCTATTAAATAAAGATATTGATTTAAAAAATTCCTCTCCTTATAATATTTTTTTGGAAAAAATATACCCAAAAGGACTAAAATTATATATAGATACCAATTTTTATGAATTAAAACAAAAACAATATATTGATGTAGAACAAAAATATTTTTATTTTAATGGTAAAAAATATCAATTGGATGATCTTTGTTATAGGAATGGTGGAATTTATCCTATATTATTATATAATAGGTCTCAACGCTATTTAACAGAAGCATTTTTAGAGGAATTATTTATTGAAATTGATAAAAGCAATTTTATAGATTGTCTGGCTATGAAATATTATCCTTATGAAAAAAGAAAAGATAGAATTAATATTTATATATCAAGTTTTTTGCGGGAAAACAAGCATTTATTAAATCAATTTCTTTCAATTATAAAAGATTTGGTTTATAAATATCAACAACAAGGATTACAATTTCATAAAGACCAATTTATCATGCCATATGAATTTGATGAGAATAGATTTATTGCCAATACTTATGTTGCTGATAGCTTCAATAAGTCTTTATTAATTTTAATATTACTCTACATGAAAAAAGATGAGAAATGGTGTAAAGATTTTTTTTATTGTCATGATGTTTACAATTATAATAAAAAGGATCTTAATGTGTTGAAATCTTATATAAGAAATTTAAAAAATATTACATTTGAAGACCTTGTTTTTGAAATTTTAGATAAATTTAAGATTAAGCATCAGAAAGATTATTTATTAACATATTCAAAAGTTTTTAAATTTTAAGGAGTGCATTCATAAAAAGAATTGTTTGCAAAAAATTATAGAAAGATAAATCTTATAAAAATTCGTTATGCAATTCTTAAACTCTCATATTCAAAGGGGATTTACACAAATAATGTTACAGACTCAGTTACTTCTATTCTCAACTGCGATTATAATATCATCTGCAATTTTTGTTGTTTTTTTAAGAATTATGTCCAGATAATCCATTCCAATTTTTTGCCTTAATTGTTCTATATTTTGAATTAGCTCTGCATAAGAATCTTTATTTAATTTTTTAGGCAATATGAGTTTTCTAAGTGTATTTGTTGATAATGTCTTATAAATTTTTATATCAGTTAAAAGAGTATCAATAAAAGCAATCATATTTTGATCTAACTCATTTCTTTTATTTTTCAGCAATGACTTTAAACTATTTAATGCCTTTTTTTCTATAGATAGCTCAGAAGAGTTAGTCCTGTAGGTAGGTTTATATTTCTTTATTTTTTCGTAAGATTTCCAGAATTGTTTGCTTAATGGTAGCCTTTTTTCTTCAAAGGGACATTTAATATATTCCATTAATTCCTGAAAACTTCTTTCTGATATTTCAATCTTATTATCTTTATAAGTAGCTAACAGAGAAAATATTGCCATTCCTTTTTTCTTAAAAACAACAGTGTTGTTTTCCTTAAAATATTTAGCTGTCTTTGTTCTATTTGGTAATTCCTTTATTCTGTCTATTACTTGAGGATGTGTTTGTTTAATTTGTTTATATTCATTTCTTATGATTGTAATAATATTTAGTTCTTCTTCATCAGGGTTTGAATTTATTTTTGTAAATAAACCACTCGGAGTAGGTTCTTCATCAGGATCAAAGATTTTTGCATCTTCTCCAAGGGCATTATGAATCAAAAACATCTTTTGCTGGGCGATCTCTTTTATTTTTACTTGGCTTGCTCCTTGCTCAGTTGGAAAAATATTATATATAAAAAGCTCATCAAAGACTTTTGTCCCAATCCTATTTATACGGCCAATTCGTTGGATGACCCTTGTGGGGTTCCATGGTATATCATAGTTTATTATTGCACCTGCACGATTTAAATTCACACCTTCTGAAAGTTTATCTGTTGTTATTAAAATATCATAATCATCTTTTTGTTCTTCATATTTTGCGTTAAAATTGGCATCAAGCTCCATGGCCAATTTTTTGCTAAGATTGCCATCACAAAATATTACCCTGCCAATATTCTCTTCAAAATAGTCCTTTAAATGTAAAACAGTATCCGCATATTCAGTAAATATTACGATCTTTCTTTTTGGATTAGTTTCTTGTTTTAATATCTTTTTTACTTTTTCCAATACTTGTTTTCGTTTTGGATCATCTTCCACTAAATTTAATTTTTCTATTTGTTGTTTTATTTTTTCAAACAATTTTATATCATTATCAATATCACAAAGAAATTCATCTTTTCTTTTAAATTTTTTTATTTCATAGATCTTTGTATGTTTAGGTGATGATTTGCCCTTTGCATTTTCTCTAAATTCTTTTAATGCTTTTTCTATGGCTTCCATTGTGAAAGTGTCGGCATTTTCTTCATTGTTATAAATTGACTCTATTAATTTTCGATCTAAAATATATTTGCCTGAAGTTTCAATAAAAGATTTAACCATTCTGTGAGTGCGTAAAAAATTTTCAATGCTTTTAGCAAATGCTCCAAAAGAACTTTCAAATCTTTTTACTAATAATCTTCTCATAAAATCAAATAAGTTGCGCTGTTGTTGGTAAGTTCTGTTTGTTTCTAAATCTTTCTCCTTGTTAAGATCTGTTTCATATTCATAGGGACGATAAATTGCGCCACTAAATTTGCCATCTTCTGCAAAATATTCTTTTATAATTTTGTCATAAAATTCAGATTGCTGTTTACTTAATTTGTAGAATATTTCTTTTGGGTCTTTAACTTTTGAAAGATTTTTTATCTCCTTTTTATAATCAAAATCTTCCTGCAAATCCAATCTGTTTCGTCTTATTATTACAGGAGAAATAACATTTTTAATATCGCTTGCCATTTGATTTACATTTTGTTTAACAAGCGCAACATTAATTGGAGGTTTTAAGCCAAACATCATTGTGTAAAGCCTCTCGGCTTTTTTCCGTTTTTCCTCATTAATAGAATTGTAATTTTTTAAAATAAAAGAAAGATTTTTAAAACGATAGTTATAAGAATGAAATCTTCCTTCTAAATTAGGCTCAATTGTAATACCAGATTTTCCTGGCACAATAAAAAGTTTAAGCAAAGAAAAAATATCAGCAGGAGAGTTATTAAAAGGTGTTGCAGTTAAAAGTATGACAATTTTACCTCTGCATATATCTAAAAGTGCTTCATAAGCCTCTGTATCTTGATTCCTAAAACGATGAGCTTCATCAACAATTACAACTTCATATTCTATATTATTTTTCTTTATTGATTCTGCTAATTTTTCAATATTTCCTGTACTTTCTATGTCCCAATTATGGAGTTTAAATTTATGCCAATATTCATACCAGCCTGTTCCTTCTTTTTTGTCTCCAATAAGCCCTGGAGGACATAAAATTAATCCTCGTTTTCCAAGTTGAAGGGCAATCAATGATGCAATGACAGATTTTCCCAGACCCACAACATCGGCTATTATAACACCTCCATAAGTTTCAATGATATTTAGAGCCTGATTTACTGCATCTATTTGATAAGCGTATTTCTTAAAGCCGTTTTCTTCTAAAATACGTTCAAGAGAAGGAGTAATCTTTTTGCTTTCATAAAGTTCAAGATAAGTTTTTAATATATAAGCATAGGCTTCATAAGGTGTTATAAGTGATGTTTGGGTTCTATTTTTTAAAAAATCAAGTATGATTTCTTTGCCGTTTGGAGCTTCAGTAATGGGAATAGCTTTTTGCCATAGTTCATCAAAATAACTTTCTGCGTTTTCAAATCCATAATCTCTGATTTCCACATTAAATTCATCTTGGTTTTGAAGTCCTGCTTTTGTTAAATTGCTGCTTCCTGTTATAAATTCACCTTTTATATTAAAAACTTTTTGATAATCACCATCCAGTTTAAAAACATAAAGTTTTGCATGATTTGGATTAAGAGTTTTTCTGATTATTAACCGCCCATCTTCAAGAAGTTTTATAAAGAATTCTATTTGATTATAAAACTCTTCATTATCCATTTCAGGGTTGTTAATTGCATTGCCAAGGGATTTTATAAAGCGTGTAAAATATTCTTCTCTGCTTAAATTGTTGTCATGATTTCCAACTTCAACAATGTTTGAAAAATATTTGTCAACCTCTAATCCCACAAGAATTTTAAGAATTATGTTATTGTTTTCTTTTAAAGATTTATACCTAAAATCTGCAATTACAGTTCAATCGTAAGCAACTGATTGTTCTGGACAGAGATACCTAGATATGGAGCTGTTATGTTAAAGGATATGTCTCCCTCATTGTGACTTGGAAGGCTTTTTCAGGTAGAAGCTGCGGTCAGTGGCACTCTTTACGGGTGTGTAAAGGCACACCACTGCACATGGACTTACGCAAAATCCTATTTTGGAGGATACTCTCAAAAAAAGATTAAGCAAATTGTAATGACCGGATGGAATTTTCTATCTTTATCCAACGTTCTTTGAAAAAATAATCCCTCGATAATCGAAGGAACCATTGTCGTCCCGCATGCATCAGCCGAGCTGGAACATGGATTAGAAACATGCGGATTGTGTTGGGCTCTTCTCTAAAACCATCTTCATCGTTGAGCCACATCATCCAAACCAGTAGATTGTAAGCCAGAATACAGGTCTGGAATATGGCGGAGTTGGCCCAAAAATCCTGTGTCAAAATGCTTCCAGAGGCCATCTGTCCCTTACACCACTCAATCCAGTTTTCACTGGCCCCCCGTTGGCAATAATACCTGTGGACGTCCCAGGGACTCAGGTTCATATTTGTTACATAACAAAAATAATCATACTCAGTCTTTGTAACGCTGAAAAAAAAGCAACTAAATTTGCTCTCTATTACTTGACGTACGGCCACAAACCGGCGGGGGTGTTTCCACCTCTCACATTTGTATGTGAATTCGGTCTTCTCATAGCCAGGTCTATTTTTAACCTTGTGCCATTTCTGAGCTTCTAAAAGCTGAGTGAGTCCTCGCATCTTAACCTTGATTAAGTACAAAGCATGAGCCTCTTCTAAGTAGTCTAAAAGTTCTCCATTAAAAAAGGCGGAATCTGCACGTACAATAATTTTCCAGACTCTCCTTGGAAGCTTGGCAAAGCACTCTTGCATAAACTCTACACAACCATTGGCTGAATAAGCATCTCCGGCTCTAAACCAGTTGTGAAGACATTCCCGCGTCTCAGCAATAAAGCAAAGGAGCGGATGATATCCCCTTTGTCCTGGCTTCTTGGGGTTGTAACCCTTCTCGGCACCTTCCTGTTTCCCATACACCCCACGCACTGTAGAGTCCAAATCTAAAGTGATGCGGCTAAACCATTTTTTACCCCAAACCTTTTTGCGCACTTTTGTTTCTACATCGGAGAGCTCATTGCAATGTCGGGGATTAAACAACTTAAAAACCCGATTTATGGTAGTATAGTCAGGAAACCTTTCCCATTTAAAAAGCGACCTCAATGCTAAATCAGATCTTAGGATAAATACATGGCTCATATGCTTAGCCCCAGCTAACACTGCCATCATCAAAATCATGATAATGTCGGAAACCTTATACTGTGCGGTAGCTCCCCGCTTAATAGTAATGTGTTGCTCAAGCATCTTGGGAAGCTTCAGTTTGTCAGCAAACAGGCCCAGCAATACCAGTCCGGCGTTGCCCGTAAGATTTTTTTCAGTGAACTTAACATGGAATCTACGCATAGAATCAGTGCCTCCTTCATACTTCCTATTTGAAACACTTTATACCATTAATTCACTATATTGTCAAGCTAAACATTATCTTATGATGCAAATTTTAGGTTATAAATCTCTCGCCAACCTGAAAAATAAAAAAAGCCTACAAGAAACTTTAACTCTGTGCTTGCTTTTATGAGTTTTTGCAATCTCTCTTTTAATGTGATGTTTTCTTCATTGGTTATAAAGTTATTCATTATTTTTAATCTCCCTTAACACAAAAAAATACTTTTGTTTGGAGCTGGTTGGTTTGTCAGGGATTGTGAGTTTTAGGAGTTTTTTTTCTAAAAGAGGTTTTAAGATGCTATTTCGCAAGTGTTTTCTATCTTTTATATTTATAAACTTTCCGATTTCATCAGCACTTCTAGGTATTTTGCAAAAGTCCAGAATAGCCATCTCCCTTTTGCTTAATTCCTCTGCTTGAGGGGTATCCTGGGGAGTAGCTTGGGCGACTACTTGAGGGATATGTGCTTTTTTAAGAGGATTTTCCACACCTATAATCTTTCCATTGTCTTTAACTCCCAGAATCAAATGCCCGCCTTTTCTCTTTAAAAACGCGCAAACTGTTTCAAATACATCTTTGTTAAGAGCGTTGCGGGATTCCTTAAATTCAATATCAATTCCTTCCCCTTTAGAAATTATTTTCTTTAATTCTTTTTCATTCATTTTTTCTCTACCTGCTCAATGGAAAATTTGTCGTATTCCTCTTTTGTTAATGGGAATTCAGGGTCAACAATCTTTACCTCATCATAAGTTAGTTCATACAGCTTATAAACCATAAGGTCTATTTGTTGCTCTTCCTTTGTTGTGTCTTCACCTCGTTCTTTTTTGATAAGGATTTTGTCAACAATAGTTTCAAAAGGTTTTTGTTGGGATTTGGATACTAGGGGAATTGGAAGATTAATTAAAAAAGCTTTTTTATATCTAAATCCTTTTTCTCCTAACCCACCACCTGCATAAAATTTTCTAAAGAAATATGTTACAGGTTTTGAATTTAAATTTGCAATAAGAAATTTTATAAATTTTCCTGTTATGATAAATGTGGTTGCTTCTGGGAAATATCCATTTATATCATAATAAAATTCAGCATATCTAACTATCTCCTGATAAACAATCTTCTCGTTTTCAAATTCTTCAAGATATGCACAATTTCGTAAATTATAAGGCGTGATCCCCTTATCTTGTCGTTTTTTTAATTTATCCCAATATTTATCCAAATGCTCTTTTATCGCAGGATATTCCCTTACATCTATAGGCGGAATATATTCGCCTTTTGAATTTTTATATCCATTATGTGTATTTATCAACCACAAATCCGCAAATTCCGCTTTATATCTCTTAATATCCCTTCCCCGCAAAATTGGTTTTATTATTTCTGCGGATTTTGGATCTTTTCTTATAAGCTCATCTTTGGTTTTACCGTCAATTATAAACGCTTTGTTGTAGCCAGTTTTTATTCCGTAATTAATTTGAATATCCCAATCTTTTAGCGGTGTTCCTATTCTTTCTATTTTTTCTTTTATCTTTTGTTCTTGTGGAGAGAGAATTATCCAATTCTCCTCGTTTAGGTCTGTCAGTATGGTAAAATCCTTGTCTGTAAGAGTGTTAATTTTATCTTTCTCAGCTAAAGTTAATGCTTTTAATCTATGATGATTTTTTTCAGAAAAATCTTTTTTTGCAATAAGCAAGATATTGGTGTCAACTGTGGCAGTATTAAAAATGCCTGGGCCTAAATCAATTAATTTTAATGGAGTATGTTTACTCAAAAATTTTCTTAAAGATTTACCGTAGTTTGCTCGCATCCATTTATTAGAAGTAATAAAACATAGTAGGCCATATCTATTTAAAATCTTTATACCTTTCTCATAGAATAGTGTATAAATATCTCCTGTTCGCTCAAATGTTTTATAATTTTCATTTTTATATAAGTCCGCAAATTTTTGTTTATTGTTTACAGCTTTTTGCAGTTGGATATAGGGCGGATTGCCAATCACAATATCAAACCCGCGTTTTTGAGAAAACACTTCCGCAAAATATACATCCCACAAAAAGAAATCTTTTTGTTTTCTGCCTTCTGTGTATGCAATTAAGTCTTTTTTGACTTGTTCAATATCAAATCCAAGTTTTTTATTTAATTTTTGCTTTTCTTCTTTTATAAATATTTCCCTTTGTTCTTTAGGTATTTTTTTGGCTCTTTCTTCAATATCTTTCAGTGTTGAATCAAGACCACTTATTTTTGTTTGAAAAATTTCTATAATTTTTTCATTAATTTTATCCCGAAGTTCTCTTTTCTTTTTATTGTTTGGTTCATATTGATATTGATGTTTAAGGTCTTCAAATTCCTTTATAATTTTTTTATAGGGAGGTTCTATCCCTTGAAAATGCAATACTTTGTATTTTTCTCTTTTGTTGTTGCTAAAATCAATTCCCGCAAAAGTGGATATTAAACTATTTCCTTGCATCAATTTAAAATCAAGATTGGGTAATGGTTCAACTCCACAATTTTCTTTTGCTTTGTCAATTTCCTCATCCACCAGAAGAGAGATAAAAAAGCGAAGTTTTGCAATTTCCACAGCAATCTGCTGAATATCCACCCCATATATACATTTTTCAATCAGATAGAGTTTTCTGCCATAATCTGCATTTTTTTCTTTAAATTGCTTTTCAATTTGCTGGGTAAGTTTATGTTGAAGTACAGGATCTTTAATAGATTTTTTTATGGACTCAATCTGTGATTCTTTCCAGTATTGGTTTTTGGGATCAAGTTTGCCAAGAATAAAAACAAGTTTGTTTAGCATTGCCATTGGAAACGCGCCTGAACCAACAGCAGGGTCAACAACCCTTAAATCATTTATTAGATCTATTACTTTTTTTGTGGTCTGTTCATCAAAAGGATTTTTAGAATTGTCTGATTTTATCAATAAATCTAATTTTTCATCAATGCTGGGCATATCTTTTAGATGTGTTTTAAAATATTGTTTAAGGCTTTCTTCAGTCATGTAGTTGACTATTTCCCTTGGAGTGTAAAAACTGCCAGTAGCTTTTCGAGCTGTTGTGGCGGTTTCAGGATTATAACTTGCAAGCAGATTTTCAAAGATAGAACCTAAGAGTTCAGGATCAAGGGCAATTTCCACATCATCAGGTTCGTTTTCATCAATGGTAAAATTATAACTTTTAAGTATGTTTATTAAACCTTCTACCTCATAGGTTTTCTTTTTTTCTCTAAAAAAATCTGCTAAATCAACCTTGATTGGATCTGAAAAGAAAAGGAAATTGGGGACTTTTGGTTGATATTTTTTGGTATCTGTAAATCCATCAATATATTTTCTTTCATTGCTAATTTTTGATTTATAATCCAGACATTCAAACAATCCACCATTTAAAAATGGAATCTCTTTAAAAAGATTTTCAAGAAATACGCTTTCTTTAAATAAATTGTGATAACGGAAAACATTCTGATTACCATAGTCTGGATTATATCCTTTATGTCCTCTGACTTCTCTTCTGAATTTTCTTTCATTTTGCTTTGTATTTAAAGTAGCAAAAAATAGATTTTGTAAAATTGCCTTATAATATGTTGATTCTTCATCAGAAAAATCCTTTAATATTTTGCCAATCTCTTCCTTGTCAAAAAGTTCATCTGGAATAAGTCCTCGCACCTTCATAAACCAGACAAACATAAGGCGGGTGATAAGCCTTATAATTGCGATCTCTCTCCCATTTTTTTCTTTTTCCGCATCTTCAGGAAATTTTACATTTTTAATTGCCCAAAAGTACCATCTTTGGAGTTTTGTATAAAATTCTTTAGTAACAGGCTCTACACTAAAAGCATCTTGAATACTGTCCAAGTTTTCAAAATTACATTTGGAAATTCTATTAATAAATGTTTTGTTTGTCTGTTTTGGACTTACAAAATATGTATATCTTTTGAAATCTGTAAAATTTCTTTTAGTTCCCTGATAATTTGCTTTGATAAAACTAAATCTAAAATTGCCATTATCATCGTAAAAAATAAAAAAGGACGCGTCTTTATTTTCATATTTTAAAATTTTCTTTGCAATTTCATATTGTCTTTTCTTTCCTGTTTTATTTGTAAGCGGGGCTAAAGTTTTTGCGGCAATGACAATTATCTCATCGCTGTTTTCTAAATTAGCTTCTCCGATTTTTAATATGTCTTCATAGTTGTTTAGAATATTGAAATTATTTTCAAATAAATATTCATAATTTTCTTCTTCTATACTAAAGGTATAAATTTTTTCCCTAAAAAAATCCTTTAAAGTATCTATAGAGAAATTTTCAATTAAAGATTTTATTGACATATGAATCTTCCCGCTTTTTCTCAAAATTTTCACATTGTTACTATGGTAAATATTATATTAAAGAAAAAATTTACTTTTAAAAAACTTAATTTTATGCAACATTATCAATTCAAAATCAAAAAACAAATCTGCCTGAAGTTAAAAATTTTATCAAGGAGCTTTTTTCTGGAAACAACGAGTTTCGCGGGGCCTTTTATTTATGATAAGTTGTAAAATTAGTGTTTTTTTATTAGGGATGACTGAGCGAGGGACAAACTCAACGAGCTCGGACAATTTAAAAATAACAGAATATGAAGATAAAATCATAAAGGCATTAAAACTGGGGAATATTAGGATAGAGGATGAGGAAAAGATATAAAAACCAGTATGTTAAAGGGAGAAATTTATGGAAGGCAAATCAATTAAAGTAACCTTTAAAACATTGACTCCTCTGTGGACTGGGGATGCGTGGGGGGAGTCAAACGAATTGAAATTAACGGGAATCATAGGTTCTTTAAGATGGTGGTTTGAGGCGCTTGTAAGGGGAATGGGGTATAAGGCGAGTGATTCTACAGGTGCCCAATGCCTGTGGAAAATGTCCTGTTTGTCTCTCTTATGGTTTTATAAATGATGAAGGGGCACAATCAGGACTTGCCTATTTTTCAGATGCAAGAATTTTGTTTTTTTCCAGTTTCAACAATGATTGGTACTGTTTGGGTAACATCCGATGAGATTGTGAAGGAGGTAATTAATACTAATGGCTCCGATGAAATAGAAGTTACTGAAAATGAGTTTATTTGTTCAAATGAAATGACTGAATTGCCTAAAAGCAATGAATCCAAAGAAATATTAAATTTTGGTTGGATAATGCTTGAGAAGAAAGAAAGTAAAGATATCTTGGACAAAATAGAAAATAAATTGTGTGTTGTTTCAGCAAAAGTTTTTCATCACATTGTAAACTCAAATCTTGAAACAAGAACTTCAGTTTCGATAAATCCCGTAACAGGTGCTGCGGAAGGCGGAGCTTTGTTTACTTATGAGGCATTACCAAGGGGTACTGTTTTTATTCTTGATGTAACTTATGAAAATCCGAAAAATTATGGCAAAAATAATCCTATTGAAGAGGTTATAGGAACAGTTGAAAAAAGCTTTGAGCTTTTTTCAACTCTTGGAATTGGCGGAATGGGAACAAGAGGATTTGGCAAGATTGAGATTAAAAAGGATAATTTTCTTAATGAGGAGAAGTATTGGAAGAGTGTAAAAAGTTTTATCTTTTGCGGGCGGGAAGACCCCTTCCGTAAGGGAGGGGATGTAAGCCCACAGGTGCATTAGGACCTTGAAACTAAACAACTGTGAGTATGGATTACAACTACAGAGATGAAAACAAAAAGAGCAATAGTCCTGGAATTAAACAACTTGACAGAAGAACAGCAAATAATACTTGGACACCTTACCTACCATGCTGGAAGACTTTGGAATCAAGCAAACTATCTTGTAAAAAACAGATTAGCAAAACCTGACTATAGAGACCTGTATAACAAACTCAAAGAGACATCCTTACACCTGCGTTCTTTGCAATCCCGATCAGCTCAAATAGTCCTTGACGAACTATCAAGAGGGTGGAGCAACTTTTTCAAGTTCTTGAAAAATCCTGAAAGGTTCAAGAAGAAAGGGATAGAAACCGTTAAACCACCGAGTTACGTAAATCCCAAAACACCCCACAGAGTAGTAACCTGGGATAAAACGGGATTCAAGATAGAAGGAAGCAGGATAAGGCTATCCATTTCAAAGAGCTTAAAGGGATACTTGCTCAAAAAATTTAGATTTTCACCCAAGTACCTGTGGATAGAAACAGGATATAAAGACCTGAAAAAACTTAAACCTCTCAACATTCAGGTAGTTCCGTATAAAGCCTACGGGCATATAAGCTTTAAAATGGTGATAGTGTATGAAAAAGAAGTTTTTGAAGTTAAACCCATAGGGAACAAAATATTGGCGATAGACTACGGAATCACAAACTTTGCAACTTGTGTAGTAGAGGGAAATCCGGTTTCTTACATCATAGATGGAAGGGGGCTAAAGACGTTACTCAGGAAAAAGCTCAAAAAGATAACTAACCTGCAGAGAAGACTTGACAACCTCAAAAACAAAGGACTGCCGACTATTCAAGTAGAAAAGAGACTTCACAAACTTTGGAAGAGAATCAAGAACCTAATGAGAGACTATGCTCACAAGGTAAGCAACCTGATAAGAGAGCTTGCATTTAGGAATGGAGTAAGAACGGTAGTAATAGGGAAAGTTCAAGAGTCAAAAAACAAAGAAAACAGCCTCCCAGACCTTGTAAATCAGATGTTTAAACTGCTGCCACACGGAAAAGTAACAGAATACCTGAGCTATAAGCTCAAAGAAATAGGGATAGAAGTTAAACTAATAGATGAGAGCTATACTTCCTTGACGGATAGTTGTGATGAAAGCACAACTATCTCAAAACAAAGTAAAGGACAAGGAAGGAGAATAAAGAGAGGACTATTTCTGTCTCCTGTTAAAGGAGTGATTAATGCAGATGTTAACGGAGCGAGGAATATCTTAAGGAAATTCAAAAAGAATTGGTTTGAGCTTGTAACAGGATTAAAGAGAATAGTCAGACTAAGAATCTACAAACTTGGTAAAGGTATCTCCGAATCCCTGCTTTTTGCAGGGATAGGAGTAGAGGGTAGAGTGAACCTGCCCAAAGGGATAAGGGTAGGAGTGACCTATCAAGCTCCCTTAGAAGCTCCGTCTGTAAGGGCGGAGTAGTTCACTGAGAGATTAAAAGAGAAAAAAGATAAAGAAAGTAACACTTCAGATAAAAAGAAAGAGTTTGAAGAATTACTTAACAAGTGGTGTAGTTATGCAAAGAAATTTTCAGAAAAGCTAAAGCAGAATATAGATAAAAATAAAAAATTGCTTTTTGTTATAGAAGAAATTAGGAATATTTGCAGGAGTAATTCATGATTAATCAAATAGAAGTAAAGAATCTTGGACCTGTAAAAGAATGGAAGGCAGATTTAAAAGAGCTTAATTTTTTTATAGGCCCAAATGGAAGTGGCAAATCTTATGTAAGTATGACTTTATATTCAATGTTAAATGCTATATCAAGAAGTGATGGTGATATAGAAAAAAAACTACAGTATGTATTTCAGGAAAAGAATCTTAAAAGACTTATTAGATGGGGAGAAAGAGAAGCAAAAGTTATAATAAAAATAAAAGATAGTGAAATTAAGCTTTCTATACATAATAAGAAAAAAGTATCTTTCAAAAGTAATCTCATAGAAAGTCTAAGCGCTGATACAATAAACTTTATTTCTATACCAGATGTTTTAAATGTATATTCTGCTATAAATATTTTTACTCAAGAACATAAGGGCAGTTTTGGAGTCTCAGAAACAGTTACAGATTTTCTTACTCGGATCTTGTATCTTGAATATCCTGAAAGAGCAAAAGAGTGGAATGAATTATTAAAGGAATTAGAAGATAAAATCAATGCGCGTTTTTCCATTAAAGAGGGTAAAATTATAGCTTTGTTTAAAGGAGAGCGAGTAAATATTGAACGTGTGGCAAGTGGATTAAAAACCTTTTCTCTTATTTATCTTGCTTTAAAGCAGGGGTTAATAATACCTGGCGGAATCTTATTTCTTGAAGAGCCAGAAGAACACTTACATCCTGAATGGCAGGTTGTTATGGGAGAATTGCTTGTAGATTTAGCTTTAAGAGGTATTCAGATCCTTATAAGCACACACAGTGATTACCTGCTGAAAAAAGTAAACAATATTTTACAGATGAGGCCAGAAATAAAAGAAAACATCAGAGCATATCTTTTTAAGGCAGATGGTATTCCTGAAAAATTGGAAATTGATGAAAGGGGGATAGATTTACTTCCATTACTGAACACATTCTATAATCTATATGAAGAAGAACAGGAGATTCTCTGATGTGGAAGGATTTTATAATAAATGGTAAAACAATAACAGAATCTGGTTTTACAATAAAATTTCCTCAATCTTCTATTTTTTTTATTGATTTTGATAGACTGAAATCCTCTTTCTCCTCTTTTTACAGAATCAATAATACACCTTCATCATCTGATTTTGTCTGCCTTGGACTGGTTCAAAGCAGATGCTGTTGCTATATCATAGAGGCAAAAAATTTCGATAAAATACAAAATTTAGCAAATAAAAACACATTGAATAAACTTGAGATGAGTTTATCTAAAAAAACTTGTGGATACTCTCCTTATTCTTGCTGGTATAATTGAAGGTAGAGAGAAAAAGTTATTATTTCAGACACTATGGGATGAAGAAATTGTTTATTATCTGCTTGTGAGAGAAAAGGAAATCGAATCTATTATAAAAGTTATAGAGTATCTTGAGAGAAAAATAACAAAAAATTTGAAATCCTGTGGATATAAAAAGATTAGGGTTTATTTTATTACATTAGATAACTTACAGAAAAGATTAAATAACTTAGAAGAATTGGAGGATTATAACTATGAATAATAATGTAACAAATCTTGATAAAACCTGCGCTGAATTTGGAATAGATTTGTTAGAGTTTTTTAAAAAAACTTATGAGAAAATTAATGAACTTATTAAAAGTTGTAGAAATTTATCAGATTTAAGAACTAAAAGCTATAAAGAAAATGGGGGAGAAAATAAAAAATTAGAAGAATTTGGAAATTATAGTTTAGGGATTATAAAAGATAGTCTCAAGAATGACAATGATTTTAATAAATTAAAGAAAAAAGATAAACCATTAAACTTTGACTCCAAAAGTTTTGAAACTGAAATCACAAAAGCACTTGGTATTCTTGTTGAAGATGGACCTTTTGCATATCTTATCTGGCTTAAATCTGAAGATAAAGAACCTCACAGAGCAATGTTAATTCAAACTGCAAGAATTCTACAGAAGTTAAAATTAATGGAGATTGATACCAGCGATGACCTTAAAGAAAAAATTGAGTTCTCTTTTTTAAATGAGATCACCTCTGATCTAACAAAAACTTTATTTACAAAAACAATACTTGAAAAGATGCTTATTTATGCAAGGTATAAGGCTAAAGCAATACAACACGAATAACAATGAGGTAGAAAATGGCAGAAGATAAAATTTTTCAAATAAAATTAAAGGCATTATCTCCTATTTCTATCACAAAGAGAGAATTTGGCATTTTATATGAGACTTACCTTTTTATCCCTGCATGGACAATGTGGAACTGTCTTGTAAAATTATACGCAATTAAAGATGAGAATCTTGATTATGAAAATGCAGAAAAAATTTTTGAAAATTTACGATTGTCCAATTTTTACATATTGAATGAAGCTGATATATTGTTGCACTTGTCTGATGAGAAAAAAAGAGAATTTATCAGTTCGGACTTAAAAAATGCAATAGATACTTTGACAAATACTTCACTTGAAGGGGCTTTGTACGAGCGAGAATATATAATTCCAGGAACAGAATTTGTGGGATGGGTAAAAGCGGAAAATAGGGAAGTGATAAATTTTATTGAAGACCAGCTAAAAGAAAAAATCTTTTTTATTGGAGCAGATAAGAATACAGGATTTGGAAAGGTCAATGTAATAGAAATTGAAGATAATGAAGATTCTTTTTTAGCTAAAGAAAAAGCTCAAAAAATAATCAAATCAATAAAAGATCCTACGAAGGATAATCGTTGTTTTTTTCCTGTTGAATGGGAAAAAGATAAACTTTTTCCTTTTGTGGTGCGCGAATGGGATAGAGATAAAGGAAGTGGAATGAAAATAGAATATCAGGAAGTGTAATATTGGGATCAGCACAGGTGAATATGTTTTTTGAAGTTATATTAGGTATAGATTAGAATTAAACACTTTTGCTAATTATTAAGATTTGTTAGAATAAATAATATAGAAAAACAAAGAAGAGAGAAAGAATGATTTTGTCTGAAGAAATTCAAAAGGAACTTAATGAAATTTCTTTGCAAGTAAATAAAAACGAGGAAGAAATTTTAAAAGAATCTTTAAAAATTTATAAAGAATTTTTAAAACTTCAAAAAGAATTTAAAATGTAGGATGAAATTTCTGATGAAGATTTTTTGAGTTGTGAAGAGAGAATTAAAAATGGAAATATATCTTGCGGAGATACCAAAGATTAATGGTCGTGAACAGTTCGGTTTTGGTTCAGTATTATTGGTATCACAATCTATTAGGGAAATTTCTTTAATAATTCCTTTTACTTCAAATGTTTTAGCGCTCCCTTTTCCTTATACTCTAAAAATAGAACCATCCTTAAAAAATGGATTGTCTTTTCCTTCTATATTATTAATTTTTCAGTTGAGAACAATAGATAGCAAAAGATTAAGAAAAAAATTGGGTGAGTTAGAAAAATTTTATGTTGTTCAAATAAAAGAACAACTAAGAAAAATATTAAAGATTTAATAAACCATTGTTACTGGAAGCAATGATATCAATATAACAGAACACTCTAAGCTGAGTATTAGAAGTAGTGTAAAAAAAGTGATATGTGTAGAATGAGATAATATTGCATTAATTGTGTCTGACAGTAACAAGGTAAAAAGATAATATGAAGAATTAAGAAGATTGTAGTGCAATTAAAAGAAAAATAGGCTATAAAAACAACTAATAAAATAAGGAGCACACATGAGATTTTTCAATACAGCAGGACCTGTAAGGTGTGAGGATCATTATTGTTTGCCCCCATTAGAGCGGTTAGATTTAGAAGAAGTGCTAATGCTAATTGAGCAGAAAAAATATTTTGTCCTTCATGCACCAAGGCAAACTGGTAAGACAACCTGTCTTTTAGCACTTCAGGAGTATCTAAACAAAGAAGACAAATACAGGGCACTATATGTAAATGTGGAAAGCGCTCAGGGGGCACGGGAGGATGTGTACAGGGGAATACGCTCAATAATGAGTTCCCTGGAAGCAGGTGTCAGGTTTTTCTGGAAACAGGAGATTTTAAAAGATTGGCTTGAGATACTTAAACAAAGAGGAGAAGATGATGGTTTAAGGGAGCTTCTTAGTGTGCTTAGCATTAGAGCAGACAAACCAGTAGTATTGATGATTGATGAGATAGATAGCCTTGTTGGAGATACTTTGATTAGTGTTTTGAGACAGCTTAGAGCAGGATATAATTTAAGACCAAAGGCATTTCCCCAGAGTATAATCTTATGTGGAGTAAGAGATGTTAGGGACTATCGCATACACTCAAGCAAAGAAAAAGAAATTATAACAGGAGGAAGTGCATTTAACATCAAAGCGGAATCCTTGCATCTTGGAGATTTTAATAAAAGAGAAATAAAAGTCCTTTATAATCAACATACAGAGGAAACAGGGCAAAGGTTTGAAGATGAGGTTATAGATTATGTATGGGAGCTTACAGAAGGACAGCCCTGGCTTGTAAATGCACTGGGATATGTTGCATGTTTTAAGTTAAAAGAGGGAAGAAATAGAAAAAGACTCATTACAAAAGAACTCATAACAGAGGCAAAGGAAAAGATTATTTTAGAGAGATACACTCACATTGATCAGCTTGCAGACAAGCTTAAGGAACATAGGGTTCAAAGGGTAATAGAGGCAATTTTAGAAGGAGACAAAAATCCAGAGGATATACCAATTGATGATATTTTGTATGTAGAGGATTTAGGCTTAATTAAGACCCGTCCGAATTTGAGGATTTCAAATAAGATATATCAGGAGATAATTCCAAGGGAACTTACCTTTAGTACTCAAGTAACCATAACCCATGATGCTTTGTGGTATGTAAATCCAGATGGAAGTCTTGATATGGTAAAACTTATGCGGGCATTTCAGGAGTTTTTTAGAGAACACAGTGAGAGCTGGCTTGAGAGATTTCAATACAAAGAAGCAGGACCACAACTACTTATGCAGGCTTTTTTGCAAAGAATTGTTAATAGTGGCGGAAGGATAGAGAGAGAATATGGTCTTGGCAGAAAGAGGACGGACCTTCTTTTAATATGGCCTATTGGGACAAGTAGCCTTCTTGAAGCAAAGAAGGTGCAAAAGGTGGTTATTGAGCTCAAGGTCCTTTATAAAAGTCTGGAAAAGACCATAGAGGAAGGTTTATCTCAAACCTATGAGTATATGGACAGATGCGGTGCAGATGAAGGACATCTTGTGATATTTGATAAGACAAAGGGCAAATCATGGGATGAGAAGATATTTGAGAGAAGGGAAAAATACAGAGGGAAAGAGATATGGGTGTGGGGGATGTGAAAATTAAATTCCTTTTGTAGTAATGAGGAAGATAAAGGATAGGTTTACCATTAAAAAATATGCTATAAAAACAATCAATAACTTAAGGAGCATACATGAGATTTTTCAATACAGCAGGACCTGTAAGGTGCGAGGACCATTATTGTTTGCCGCCATTAGAGCGGTTAGATTTAGAGGAAGTGCTAATGCTCATTGATCAGAAAAAATATTTTGTCCTTCATGCACCAAGGCAAACTGGCAAGACAACCTGCCTTTTAGCACTTCAAGAGTATCTAAACAAAGAAGACAAATACAGGGCACTATATGTAAATGTGGAAGGTGCTCAGGCAGCAAGGGAAGATGTATATTTAGGCATTAAAACTATTTTAAGTATAATTGAATCTCGTATCAGAAGATACTGGAAAGAAGACTTTGGAGAAGATTTTGGTTTTATTTTAGAAAAAAGAGGACCTGATGATGCCTTGAGAGAATTTTTGTGTTTACTTACAGAAAAAAGCAATAAGCCTGTGGTGTTATTACTTGATGAGATAGACAGCCTTGTTGGAGATACATTAATCAGTGTCTTAAGACAACTTAGAGCTGGTTATACAGACAGACCAGAAGGCTTTCCTCAGAGCATTATATTATGTGGAGTAAGAGATGTTAGGGACTATCGGATACACTCAAGCAAAGAAAAAGAAATTATAACAGGAGGAAGCGCATTTAACATTAAAGCCGAGTCTTTGCATCTTGGAGATTTTAATAAAAGAGAAATAAAAGTCCTTTATAATCAACATACAGAGGAAACAGGGCAAAGGTTTGAAGATGAGGTTATAGATTATGTATGGGAGCTTACAGAAGGACAGCCCTGGCTTGTAAATGCATTGGGATATGTTGCATGTTTTAAGTTAAAAGAGGGAAGAGATAGAAATAAGCCCATTACAAAAGAACTTATCACAGAAGCAAAGGAAAAGATTATTTTAGAGAGATACACCCACATTGATCAACTTGCAGACAAGCTTAAGGAAGATAGAGTAAAGAGCGTAATAGAAGCAATTTTAAAAGGCGAAGGCATAAGAAATATAAAAGAGGATGATCTTCAATATGTTATAGACTTAGGTCTTGTTAAAAGGGATAGAGAAGAGGGACCAAGGATATCCAATGGCATATACAGAGAGATCATCCCAAGAGAGATTACCTATATGTTACAGACAGAGCTAGAAAGCCAATTTAAACCTTTGTGGTATGTAAATCCAGATGGAAGTCTTGATATGGTAAAACTTATGCGGGCATTTCAGGAGTTTTTTAGAGAACACAGTGAGAGCTGGCTTGAGAGATTTCAATACAAGGAAGCAGGTCCACAACTACTTATGCAGGCTTTTTTGCAAAGAATTGTTAATAGTGGCGGAAGGATAGAGAGAGAATATGGTCTTGGCAGAAAGAGGACGGACCTTCTTTTAATATGGCCTATTGGGACAAGTAGCCTTCTTGAAGCAAAGAAGGTGCAAAAGGTGGTTATTGAGCTCAAGGTCCTTTATAAAAGTCTGGAAAAGACCATAGAGGAAGGTTTATCTCAAACCTATGAGTATATGGACAGATGCGGTGCAGATGAAGGACATCTTGTGATATTTGATAAGACAAAGGGCAAATCATGGGATGAGAAGATATTTGAGAGAAGGGAAAAATACAAAGGCAAAGAGATATGGGTGTGGGGGATGTGAAAATTAAATTCCTTTTGTAGTAATGAGGAAGATAAAGGATAGGTTTACCATTAAAAAAATATGCTATAAAAACAATCAATAACTTAAGGAGCATACATGAGATTTTTCAATACAGCAGGACCTGTAAGGTGCGAGGATCATTATTGTTTGCCCCCATTAGAGCGGTTAGATTTAGAAGAAGTGCTAATGCTCATTGATCAGAAAAAATATTTTGTCCTTCATGCACCAAGGCAAACTGGCAAGACAACCTGCCTTTTAGCACTTCAGGAGTATCTAAACAAAGAAGACAAATACAGGGCACTGTATGTAAATGTGGAAAGCGCTCAAGGGGCACGGGAGAATGTGTATAGGGGAATTAAGGCAATTTTAAGTACAATGACCATAATGATAGAAGAGTATTGGGAACAAGATTTAGACATAGATTACAATAAAGTATTAAGAGAACATGGAGAAGATTCTGCCCTTTTAACTTATTTAAGAAAAGTTACCCAAAAGTCCACCAGACCTGTTGTTTTGATGATTGATGAGATAGATAGCCTTGTTGGAGATACTTTGATTAGTGTTTTGAGACAGCTTAGAGCAGGATATAATTTAAGACCAAAGGCATTTCCCCAGAGTATAATCTTATGTGGAGTAAGAGATGTTAGGGACTATCGCATACACTCAAGCAAAGAAAAAGAAATTATAACAGGAGGAAGTGCATTTAACATCAAAGCGGAATCCTTGCATCTTGGAGATTTTAATAAAAGAGAAATAAAAGTCCTTTATAATCAACATACAGAGGAAACAGGGCAAAGGTTTGAAGATGAGGTTATAGATTATGTATGGGAGCTTACAGAAGGACAGCCCTGGCTTGTAAATGCACTGGGATATGTTGCATGTTTTAAGTTAAAAGAGGGAAGAAATAGAAAAAGACCCATTACAAAAGAACTCATAACAGAGGCAAAGGAAAAGATTATTTTAGAGAGATACACTCACATTGATCAGCTTGCAGACAAGCTTAAGGAACATAGGGTTCAAAGGGTAATAGAGGCAATTTTAGAAGGAGACAAAAATCCAGAGGATATACCAATTGATGATATTTTGTATGTAGAGGATTTAGGCTTAATTAAGACCCGTCCGAATTTGAGGATTTCAAATAAGATATATCAGGAGATAATTCCAAGGGAACTTACCTTTAGTACTCAAGTAACCATAACCCATGATGCTTTGTGGTATGTAAATCCAGATGGAAGTCTTGATATGGTAAAACTTATGCGGGCATTTCAGGAGTTTTTTAGAGAACACAGTGAGAGCTGGCTTGAGAGATTTCAATACAAAGAAGCAGGACCACAACTACTTATGCAGGCTTTTTTGCAAAGAATTGTTAATAGTGGCGGAAGGATAGAAAGAGAATATGGTCTTGGCAGAAGGAGGACAGATCTTCTTTTGATATGGCCTATTGGAACAAGTAGCCTTCTTGAAGCAAAGAAAGTACAAAAGGTGGTGATAGAGCTCAAGGTTCTTTATAAAAGTCTGGAAAAGACCATAGAGGAGGGTTTATCTCAGACCTATGAGTATATGGACAGATGCGGTGCAGATGAAGGACATCTTGTGATATTTGATAAGACAAAGGGCAAATCATGGGATGAGAAGATATTTGAGAGAAGGGAAAAATACAAAGGCAAAGAGATATGGGTGTGGGGGATGTGAAAATTAAATTCCTTTTGTAGGAATGAGGAAGATAAAGGATAGGTTTACCATTAAAAAATATGCTATAAAAACAATCAATAACTTAAGGAGCATACATGAGATTTTTCAATACAGCAGGACCTGTAAGGTGCGAGGACCATTATTGTTTGCCGCCATTAGAGCGGTTAGATTTAGAGGAAGTGCTAATGCTCATTGATCAGAAAAAATATTTTGTCCTTCATGCACCAAGGCAAACTGGCAAGACAACCTGCCTTTTAGCACTTCAAGAGTATCTAAACAAAGAAGACAAATACAGGGCACTATATGTAAATGTGGAAGGTGCTCAGGCAGCAAGGGAGGACGTGTATAGGGGAATCCGTTCAATAATGAGTTCTCTGGAAGCAGGTGTCAGGTTTTTCTGGAAACAAGAGATTTTGAAAGATTGGCTTGAGATACTTAAACAAAGAGGAGAAGATGATGGTTTAAGAGAACTTCTTAGCCTCCTTAGTATTAGAACAGATAAACCTGTTGTATTGATGATAGATGAGATAGATAGTCTTGTTGGAGATACTTTGATCAGTGTTTTAAGACAACTTAGAACTGGATATAATTTAAGACCAAAGTCATTCCCCCAGAGCATTATTTTGTGTGGAGTAAGAGATGTTCGGGACTATCGGATACACTCAAGCAAAGAAAAAGAAATTATAACAGGAGGAAGCGCATTTAACATTAAAGCCGAGTCTTTGCATCTTGGAGATTTTAATAAAAGAGAAATAAAAGTCCTTTATAATCAACATACAGAGGAAACAGGACAAAAGTTTGAAGATGGTGTTATAGATTATGTATGGGAGCTTACAGAAGGACAGCCCTGGCTTGTAAATGCATTGGGATATGTTGCATGTTTTAAGTTAAAAGAGGGAAGAGATAGAAATAAGCCCATTACAAAAGAACTTATCACAGAAGCAAAGGAAAAGATTATTTTAGAGAGATACACCCACATTGATCAACTTGCAGACAAGCTTAAGGAAGATAGAGTAAAGAGTGTAATAGAAGCAATTTTAAAAGGCGAAGGCATAAGAAATATAAAAGAGGATGATCTTCAATATGTTATAGACTTAGGTCTTGTTAAAAGGGATAGAGAAGAGGGACCAAGGATATCCAATGGCATATACAGAGAGATCATCCCAAGAGAGATTACCTATATGTTACAGACAGAGCTAGAAAGCCAATTTAAACCTTTGTGGTATGTAAATCCAGATGGAAGCCTTGATATGGTAAAACTTATGCGAGCATTTCAGGAGTTTTTTAGAGAACACAGTGAGAGCTGGCTTGAGAGATTTCAATACAAGGAAGCAGGTCCACAGCTACTTATGCAGGCATTTTTGCAAAGGATTGTTAACAGTGGCGGAAGGATAGAAAGAGAATATGGTCTTGGCAGAAAGAGGACAGATCTTCTTTTGATATGGCCCATTGGAACAACCAGTCTTCTTGAAGCAAAGAAGGTACAAAAGGTGGTGATAGAGCTCAAGGTTCTTTATAAAAGTCTGGAAAAGACCATAGAAGAAGGCTTATCTCAAACCTATGAATATATGGACAGATGTGGAGCAGATGAAGGACACCTTGTGATATTTGATAAAAGAAAAGATGTGAGTTGGGAGGAGAAAATATTTGAGAGAAGGGAAAAATACAGAGGGAAAGAGATATGGGTGTGGGGGATGTGAAAATTAAATTCCTTTTGTAGTAATGAGGAAGATAAAGGATAGGTTTACCATTAAAAAAATATGCTATAAAAACAATCAATAACTTAAGGAGCATACAAGAGATTTTTCAATACAGCAGGACCTGTAAGGTGCGAGGACCATTATTGTTTGCCGCCATTAGAGCGATTAGATTTAGAGGAAGTGCTAATGCTCATTGATCAGAAAAAATATTTTGTCCTTCATCCCGACGTTGACAGTCAGAGTAGGAAATTAGTGGAATTTGGGGTAATATTTTTATAAAAGTTTAATCACATCAGCTACATATATTTTTTGCCGAAAAATTTTGTAGTCCTAACTTTATAATATTAGTACTTTTTTTATTGACTAAAAATAAAGAATTTATTAGTATCTTCCTGCAGTCTAACTAAAGGAGTCTATGCATATAAAGAATTTGAGGTCCTAGAAAAAAGAAAAGTAAAGATTTCAGAAAGTTATCAAGAGATTGAATTAAATCATAAAATAGTAGCTACATATTCAGATAAAAGGGCATTAAAAGACAAAAGAGAAAGAGATAAATTAATTAATAAAGTTATAAAAAAGCTTCAAAAAAATAAAATAAAAGGTAAAGAAAAATATATAGAAAAATATTGTGATGGTGGCAAAGTTAGATATAGATTAAATTTAAAGAAAATAGAAAAAGACAAAAAATATGACGGATTTTATGCTTTGGCGTGTTCAGATGTTAATATGCCAGCACTAAAAGTGATAAAAATCCATAAGCAAATATATAACGTTGAAAGTGCTTTTAGAGAATTAAAGACTGATTTGAATATAAGGCCTATTTATCACTATACTCCTAAAAGGATAAAAGGTCATGTTATAGTCTCATTTTTAGCCTATTTTTTATTAAAACATATAGAACGTACATTAAAATACAATAAAAAAACTCAGGACATGGTAATTACTTCAGCTGGTATATTAAAGGCTTTAAAAGGGATAAATGCAATAGAAACAGATATAAATGGTAAGAAATATTATTTCAAAACCAAACATAATAAATTGGCAAGTAAGATGTTTGAAATTTTTAAAATAAAAAATATGAAGCACATAATGTCTGAAGAGGAAATGAAAAAATATCTCTTTCCATCACTCTAAAGGTTTGTAGGTAAAATTCCCTCATTTTTAAAATTATAACATGCTAATATAATTGACTTTTAAACTTTTTAACTATCAAAGTGGGGTTAAAGAGAAAAGCTTAACTTATCTTTAGTTATTAAGTTTATGGATAAAAAAAGCAGGGATTATGGTCAGTATTGATAAAATAATGGAATCAATGAGATCCTTACATAGTTGCCTTTGTTGGCATTCAGGTAAAAGAAAGCCTATAAGGATAATAGAGGAACCAACTCCCCTCCAGGCTGAAATACTTTCTGTATTTGGCTACAAAATAAAAGGTGGGGTCTTACAAAAAATATCCAGATAACATCTTGATATTACTGTTTCTTTGTTGTGTTTTGACCTAAAAAAGGGAAAGTCCTGTTGAATATTAATTAAAATTTATTATAAATATTTACGCATTTCTATTTATTAGTGGACGTCAGTTTCCACAAATATATTTGAGTACTAACTTTATTTATGTATATAGAATTTTTTTTAATAAGAGAGGGAGTTAAATTATAATCTTGGGCCTGATTAAAAAAATCAAAGGTACCTCCTCTTTTAGGTGTAGATATGTAAGCTGTGCCTCCTTTTTTTAAAGTATAAATGATAAATTTAAGTACTGGTATATGAAATCTTTTTTCGTATAAAATATCTGATGCCACTATTATGTCTAAACTATGTTTTTTAAAACATGGACATCTCCAGTCCCCTGCAATACAAATAGGATAGGGAAGTTTGTTTATTGAAAAGTTCTTTTTTAAAAAAACAAGGGATTCAAGTATGATATCGTAAGAATATACAATAGCCCGGGAAAGCTTTAAGGCCATTGATACAAGACCAAGTCCACATCCAAGATCAAGACACTTTTTTCCTTTGAATTTATGGGGATTTTTCAAGATAAACTTTCCAAGTAAAAGAGAGGATGGCCACAGTTCACACCAATAAGGGATTTCATCTTCGGAGAATTCATTTCCCCTTGAAATCTTTCCCCAATACCCTTCCACGTCCATAGGACCTAATATGGTAAATGACTTCTTTCTAAGTTTTATATTGATTTCCATTTTTATTTTTCATGATTGATTAAAAAAGTAAAACATACATTATTTCCTCTAACCCAAGTAGTCTTCACACACTTTTGCTCCTATCTTTAGGTAAATATTATCTTATTTAGTTAATTTGTAATTATCAAGCCAGTGCTAGTCAAATATGAGTTGGTTTATTTATTGTGTGAAGATATTTTTGACCCAAAGAGTTACATTCCCTTAAGTTTTTGATAGTAAACACTTTTTTAGATTGTTATGTATATTTTATAAATTCCCCTTGACAAAAGCATAGGTTTTGAGATTATGTGGAGAGAAGTGGAGACTAGTGGAGATGTTTAGAGGACATGTTTATCGTACCCTGGATACCAAGGGCAGATTAATACTCCCACCAGAATTTAGGGAGATAGTTTTATCCCAGAATGAAGCAGGGCGTATCATGCTCACTAATCTTGATGGGTGCGTTGTTGGTTATACTTATCCCAAATGGCTTGAATTGGAACAGAGTTTTAATGAAATAAATTTGTTAAATAGAAGACTTAGAGATTTTCAAAGATTTTTCATATCTGGAGCAAAAGAGGTGGTAATGGATAGCCAGGGAAGAATACTTGTGCCTCCACATTTGAGAAAATACGCTAAACTTAATCGGGAGGTTGTTTTGGCTGGAGTTGGACACAAATTTGAGATCTGGGATCAGGAGAAATTTGAGATGCAGATCAGCAAGGTTGAAGAAGATTTTGATTCCCTTATAGATGATTTATATCAAAATGGTTATGAGTTAAAAATTTAAAATGTGTGAGTTTGATAAAAAAGATTTTCATATACCAGTTCTAAAGAATGACGCAATTAAGTATCTTAATATTAAAAAAGGAGGATATTATCTAGATGGCACCATTGGCTGTGGTGGCCATACAATTGCAATGCTGGAGGAAGTCAAAGGAGATATCTTTGTTTTGGGGGTGGATAGAGACAAGGAGGTATTAGACATTGCAAGAAAAAATATAGAACAAAAGGGATACTTATCCAAAGTTATGCTATTTCATTCTCCTTTTTCTAAGGTCTTTGATATTATAGAGAGTCTTAAGTGGCCCAAATTAGATGGAGTTTTGTTGGACCTTGGTGTTTCTTCATACCAGGTGGATACCCCAGCAAGGGGCTTTAGTTTTCACCTCCCAGGTCCTCTGGATATGAGAATGGATAGAGATGATGAGAAAAGTTGTTTTGATATAGTTAATTTTGCTCCTTATGAGGAGTTGAGAGATATTATCAAAGAATATGGTCAGGATCCAATGGCCGGAAGAATAGCAAAAAAAATCGTAGAGAAGCGAGGACAGAGTCCTATAAAAACTACACAAGAGTTGGCATCGATTGTATTAGAGGCATATCCATCAAAGTGGAGGCGGACAGCAAAAAGACATCCTGCAACCAGGACTTTTCAGGCCTTTAGAATAGCTGTTAATAGAGAATTAGATGAGCTTAAGGAATTTCTATCAAAGGTGCTTAATTTCTTAAAACCCGGAGCACGGATAGTGATTATATCTTTTCATTCCCTGGAAGACAGGATAGTGAAGCACTTTTTTAAAATAGAACAAAAGGGCTGTATTTGTCCTCCCTCACAGATATTGTGTACTTGCAATCATGTTCCAAGACTAAAGATACTTACTAAAAAGCCCGTTGTTCCAAAGGAAGATGAAATAAAGTTAAACAAAAGGGCAAGGAGTGCAAAACTAAGGGCTGCAGAAGTTTTATGAAAAAATATATTGTTATTTGCTTTATTGAAGTAATTATTACAATAATTTTATGCTTTTTGATTACATGGCTTAATGTCACACAAATAACACTTAAATACAAAATATCAAAATTACAATCAGAATATAAAGAAAAAAAAGAGTTAAAGGATAAACTTGAGACCGAGGCAAGTGTACTATTTTCTCCTTATAATTTGAAAAGGTTAGCAAATAAACTTGGTTTAGAATATATTGAACCTGCAAAGGTGAGAAAAATAAAATAATGACTTTATTAAAAAGAAGTAATAGAGATTTATCAATTATAAATATAAAGATAAGGATACTTTTTTTCGCATTATTTCTTGGTATTTTAACTTTATGGATAAGGGATTTTTACATCCAGATAGTCTGGAGAAAGGATTTATTAAAAAAAAGTAGTCATCAATATTGGAAAAAAGAGCTAGTAAATGGACCAAGAGGTGAGATTTTTACATCAGATGATGTATTGGTTGCAACTAGTGTGATATTAAATTCAGTTTTTGCTGTACCTAAAGATATTGATAATATAGATAAGACAAGCAGAAATTTGGCAAAGATTTTAGATCTAAGCCCAGGATACATAAAAAAAAAGCTCAAAACAAAGAGAAATTTTGTGTGGTTAAAAAGACGTATCTCAGATAAACAAGCAAAAAAAATAGCTGATTTGCATCCAAAAGGAATACACTTAACAGAAGAGATGGCCAGGGTCTATCCTCAAAAAATAATGGCGGGCCAATTGATTGGATTTGTTGGTGTTGATAACCAGGGATTAGAAGGTCTGGAAAAGAGCCTTGATAAACAACTCTCAGGTGAAAAAAAATATTTCTTAGTCCAGCGCGATGGAAGAGGACATCTTTTATATGCACCCGGTCAACTTAAGAGCTCAATAGCAGGCAAAGACATAGAGCTTACTCTGGATTCAAGGATCCAGACAATCTGTGAAAAGGCCCTTGCTGCTGGAGTTAAAAAAAATCGTGGAAATTATGGGATAGCTTTAGTTGTTGAAGTTAAAACAGGCAATATCTTGGCATGGGCACAATACCCCTTTTTTAATCCAAATTCATTTAGAAATTCCTCTCCAGCCATTTGGAGAAATAGAATTGCCCTGGATATGTTTGAGCCTGGCTCAACTATAAAACCTTTAATTGTTGTAGCTGCAATGGAAAACAAGGTGTGTAATTTAAATAAAATTTATTATTGTGAAAAGGGCAAATGGAAGTTTGAGGATGTAATAATCAGGGATACACACCCACACTCCTGGCTGTCTGTATCCAGGATAATCAGATATTCTAGTAATATTGGCGCTGCAAAGATAGGACTTGATATAGGGGCTCAAAAACTTTTTGCCTTTTTAAACAAAATTGGATTTGGCAGTACAACTAGACTCCCTTTGCCAGGAGAGGCCAAGGGGATCTTTAGGGATGTATCTGAGTGGACTAAGGTAGATCTTGCAAATATCAGTTTTGGACAGGGTATTTCAACAACAGCCCTTCAACTTGTAAGGGCCTATCTTATAATTGCAAACCATGGGGTTTTTACACCTCTGCATCTTATTGAGGATTATGATGATAATAATCAAAGAAAGAGAGTTATTTCTAGAAGGGTAAGCGATGCAATCTTAGATGTGTTAAAAGATGTAGTGGAAAAGGATGGAACAGGCCGGCTAGCCCGTATTGAAGGTATGGAAATTGGGGGTAAGACAGGCACATCACAAAAAGTGGAGCATGGGAAATACAGTAGAAAGAAATATGTTGCTTGCTTTATTGGGCTTTATCCAGCGTTGGACCCAAAGTATCTGGCCTTTGTCCTGGTCGATGAACCCAAAGAAAATATATACGGCGGTGTGGTAGCAGCACCCATTGTCAGGGAGATCTTTAAAAAAATCTTTCCTTTAGACACCTCTTTAACCCAAGGCCCGTTAAATAGAGATGTTCTAGAGGCTATTGATTCAAAGAACAAAGATAAAAATTCTCCTCTTTTTTATAAAAAAGTAATATTTAAGGGCTCAAAAATGCCAGATTTAAAAGGAATGTGTTTAAGAGAAGTTATCCATTTACTATCAAAAAAACATGTAATTTTTGAGGTAAGAAACAAAGGTCCTGTAGTTGTAAAACAATATCCAAAAGAGGGCTCTTCATTAAAAGGGAAAAAAGTGATTTTATGGATGGGAAATAACTAAAAATAGATATTTATAGCCATGGAATGGGAAGTTTTAAAACAAAAAGTAAGACAGGGTTTAAAGGTTGAGGTAGATTCTAGAAAAATTGAATCTGGAGATCTCTTTGTTGTTTTAGATGAAAACAAAAGATTTATAGAAGATGCATATAAAAGGGGTGCGCAATATTTTGTAGTTGGTCAAAAACACAAAGATTCCATCCCCAAGATGGAAGATAGGGAAGTTATCTATGTGCATGATACAAAAAAATCTCTTGGAGAGCTAGCTTCTGCATATTTTAAAACAGAGAAACAGGATTTTATTCTAATTGGAATTACTGGGACAAATGGAAAAACAACAACATCTTATTTTATTGAACATCTTTTAAAATATATTGGTCTAAAAGTAGGAGTAATAGGCACTATAAATTATAGATGGATAAATCATATTCAAGATGCCCCTTTAACAACTCCAGGATGTTTGGAGTTACACGAAATTATTTCTAAAATGAGATCTGAAGGTATTGATGCAATAGTGATGGAAGTATCATCCCATGGACTCTCCCAGGATAGGGTAGCTGGTTTGAGATTTGATTTTGCAGTTTTTACAAATCTAACCCAGGATCATTTAGATTACCATAAGGATATGGAGGATTATTTTTTAGCAAAAACAAAACTATTTCAAATATATTTAAGAAAAAAAGGCACAGCCATCATCAATGTAGATGACGCTTATGGCAAAAGACTTGTTAAAAATATCAATAAAAAAATAATTGGTTATACTATCTGTTCCAATAATAAAGATAATAATTTTCTTTGGGCTGAAATATTAAAGAGTTTTACAACAAAGCAAAAAGTTAAGTTTAGCTACAGAAATGAATCCTGGGAATTGCAGGTTCCATTTATTGGAAAACACAATGTATACAACCTCCTTGCTGCCCAGGGATTGGGTCTTGCTATGGGCATTAAGACAGGTGTTTTTCGGTGTTTTGAACAAAAATTTAATATACCGGGTAGAATGGAAAAAGTAGAGAACAAACTAGGATTAAATATATATATTGATTATGCACACACTCCTGATGGTCTTGAAAGGGTGTTAAAAGCAGTAAGGCAAATGGATTTTAAAAGGGTTATTGTGGTTTTTGGTTGCGGTGGTAACAGGGATAGGACCAAACGGGCTAAAATGGGGAAGGCAGCATCTAAATATAGTGATATAGTTGTTGTTACCTCGGACAATCCAAGATTTGAAGAGCCAGTTGATATAATTGAAGATATTTTAGTTGGTATAAATGGATCAAGGCCATATTTTGTAGAGGTGGATAGAAAAAAGGCAATTCAAAAGGCAATTGAGATGTTAGACAAAAAGGATGTCCTTTTAATAGCAGGAAAAGGACATGAAACACACCAGGAAATAAAGGGTGTGAGATATCCATTTATGGATAAAGAGGTTGTGTTGGAGATATTGGATTCATGGAATTAGGATTATATGAACTTGGGTCCATCCTTGGTTCTATAGGCAATTATTTGGAATTTCAAGACATTCAATTTACTTCTATCAAGACTGACAGTCGTCTTGTGGAAAAAGGAGATCTCTTTGTCTGTCTTCAGGGCTCCAAAATGGATGGCCACAGCTTTGCTAAAGATGCTGTAAAAAAAGGGGCTAGAGCAATTGTGGCCATGAAAATGTTAAGGGATTTACAAGGGCAAATTCCAATAATAATGGTAAGAGATACTGAACAAGCCCTTTTAACCATTGCAAAACATCTGCGGTTTAAATTTAAAGGCAAGGTAATTGGTGTTACAGGCAGTTGTGGCAAGACCTCTACAAAGGAACTGATATATTCAATATTGTCTATACATCATAATACAGGAAAAAATTTTAAAAACTGGAATAATCATATTGGAATCCCTCTATCAATATTTAAATTTACAGGAAAGGAAGATTTCTGGGTCTTAGAGTTAGGTATAAATTATAAAAATGAGATGGATAAGCTGGGTGAAGTGGTTGCACCTGATATTGCATGCATACCAAATATTGGACCAGTTCACTTAGAGGGTCTTGGTTCTGTAAAAGGAGTTGCAAAGGAGAAAGCAAAACTTTTAGATTTTGTAAGACCAGGTGGATTTGCCGTAATAAATAGAGATTATCCTGAGTTAGTAGAGGAGGTAGAAAAAAGAAATATAAAAATTGTATATGTTGGAGATGGAACAAAATATAATATAACATACAATGGTTTAGATAAAGATATGTTTGGTGAATTTACTCTCAATTTAGATGAAACAAAAATAGATGTTGTTAGCCCTTTAAATCTAAGTTTATTTGATGAAAACATATTAATTGCATCTACAATTGCATATAAATTAGGAATTGATATTGAAGATATAAAAAAAGGTATATCGCAAGTTAAGTTACCTGAACACAGAAACAAATGGTTAAAGATTAATGACTTTTTGATTTTAGATGATTGTTACAATGCAAATCCAATTGCAATGGAGAAATTATTTTTAGGTTTATCAAAGGTAAATGTTAAAAAACCTTTGATAGCTATTTTAGGAGATATGTTGGAGTTAGGTGATGCTTCTGTCTATGAACATCAAAATCTGGGTAAATTAATTGGAAAGAGTAATGTAGATATATTGTTTTATAAAGGAGATTTTTTTGAATATGTAAAGAATGGATTATTATCTGTTTCACAGAATATTCCAATATATGAGATAAAAAATATTGAAGATGTATTAAATAAATTTAAAGCCTTAAATATATATAAAGGGACTATTGTTGCTAAAGCATCTAGAGGAATTAAGTTAGAGGATATAATAAGAGATTTGATTCAAAAAATAAAAAATCAAGGATAAATAAATTAAATGTATCATTTATTGTATTCCTTATCTGATTATATTTCTGCTTTTAATATCTTCAGATATATTACTTTTAGATCTATTTATGCAATGTTAACATCTCTTTTAATAGCTATTTTCATTGGACCAAAAGTTATAGAGTTTCTTAAAGGATTAAAGGTCAAACAGTATATTCAGGAAGATGTAGTGATACATCAAACAAAACAGGGTACTCCTACAATGGGAGGAATACTTATTGGGATAGCCCATTTGACTTCTGTATTTCTTTGGGCAGATCTGACAAATCCCTATATCTGGCTTTGTATCTTAGTATTTGTTGGTTTTGGTCTAATTGGATTTATTGATGATTATCTGAAGGTGATTCGCAGGCACAATATGGGATTAACCAAAGGTTCTAAGTTTTTCGCACAGGTAATTATAGGGATTATTGCCCTTACACTTTTGATAAAGCTCCCAGGCTATTCAAGCAAGCTTTATGTTCCTTTTTTTAAGTGGATCCATCCTGATCTAGGATGGTTTTATATTGTGTTTGCCCTTTTTGTGGTTGTGGGCTCTTCAAATGGTGTAAATTTAACCGATGGTCTTGATGGGCTGGCAATAGGTCCAACTGTGATTGTTGCAGCGTGTCTTGCTGTATTTTTATATGTTGCAGGACATGTAAAGATTGCTCACTATCTTCAGGTGGCATATGTCCCTGGAGTAGGGGAGGTCACAGTGTTCTGTGCCTCATTGGTTGGAGCTGGCCTGGGATTTTTGTGGTTTAATGCCTATCCAGCTCAGGTATTTATGGGTGATGTGGGAAGTTTAAGCCTTGGAGCAACCCTTGGATTCCTGGCAATTTTGTGCAAACAGGAACTTGTTTTACCCATTGCTGGAGCACTCTTTGTAATAGAAACCCTCTCTGTTATTATTCAGGTTGCATATTTTAGATGGACTGGTGGCAAAAGGGTATTTAAAATGGCGCCTATTCATCATCACTTTGAGTTGCAAGGCATACCAGAATCAAAGATTATAGTAAGGTTCTGGATTATTTCAATAATATTTGCAATGTTAGCTCTTAGTACTTTAAAACTAAGATAGTAAATTATGAATAGATTTAATGCAAAAAGAGTAGCTGTGATTGGCGGTGGCACCTCAGGAATAGCTGCTGCAAAATTGGCTTCAAAAAAGGGGTTTGAAACCTTTTTGTTTGAACAAAAAAAAGGAGTTATTGATTCTTATCTAAGAGAAGAACTCTATAATAGAGGTATTAAACTAATTGAAGGAGAACATAAAAAAGGTGATTTTTCAAAAATTGACCTTGTAATCTTAAGCCCAGGGGTGCCTGTACATAAGATTAAAAAAGTTTTGGACCCACATATTCCTATTATATCAGAAATAGAATTTGCATATAATCATTTAAAAGAAGAGAAAATAATAGGTGTAACAGGTACAAATGGTAAGACTACTACAGTTGGAATTATTTCCTGGGTTTTAAATAAACTAGAGATAGATCACTTTGTTGGTGGAAATTATGGAATTCCATTAAGTGATTATGTTTTAGATGGTAGTAAAAAGAAAATTATACTTCTTGAACTCAGTAGCTTTCAATTACAAAACATAAAAGATTTTAGATGTAATATTTCAGTATTTTTAAATTTTTCTGAAAACCATCTCGATTTTCATAAAGATATGGATGAATATCTTACATGTAAGCTTAATATATTTAAAAACCAATCATCAGATGATGTTGCTATAATAAATATAAATCTAAAGCCATTTTTAAATGGAACTATATTTAATTCACAGGTTAAATACTTTTCAAAAGCGGATTTTAAATTAAAAAATTTAATAGGAAAACACAATCTTGAAAATATTGCTGCAGCATATCTGGTATGTAAAGAACTGGGTATAAGTAAAAAACAGTTTATAGAGGCTGCTTCTGATTTTAGACCTTTTGAACACAGACTTGAATATGTAGGTGAAATAAATGGAGTTAAATTTTTTAATGACTCAAAATCAACAACCCTTAAATCAATAGAAGCAGCTGTAAATTCATTTGAAGACCCTGTTTTATTAATTGCTGGCGGCAAATTAAAGGGTGGAGATCCAAAAAAAACAGGAATATGTATTAAAGATAAAATATCTCATGCATGTGTTTTTGGACAGAGTGGTGATATATTTTATGAAAAATGGAATAAGTATTTTCCTGTAGAGAAAGTAAAGGACATAAATCAAGCAGTATCACTGTTATTTGCTAATTCAAAAAAAGGAGATATTATTTTATTTTCCCCTGGTTGCTCAAGTTTTGATATGTTTGAAAACTATAAAGAGAGGGGAAATTGTTTTAAAAATATTGTAAAAAGCTTAATAAAGAGTGTTAAATACAACTAAAATATATGAATAAAAATTTATCTTCATACAAATTTATTCTTGTTCCAATTTCAATATTAATGATAATGGGACTTATTATGGTATTTAGTGCAAGTAGCATTTATGCCACATCAAATTTTAATGATGCATATTTTTTTATAAAAAAACAGTTTATATTTTTTATAACAGGAATTGTTGTCATATATATTGTCTCCATGATACCAACAGAATTTTTTTATGTAACTAGATATTTTTGGTTGTTGATCTGTTTTACATTATTGGTCTTAACTTTGACTTCAATTGGTCATAAAGCTCATGGTGCAAGCAGATGGATACCTTTTTTGGGATTTTCTCTTCAGCCAGTAGAATTTTCAAAAATCTTTTTGACAATGTATTTTGCCTGGTTTTTTGGTGAAAAACAGGAAAATATTAAGAAATTTAGTATTGGTTTTCTGCCACCAATCTTAGTCACTATTATATTTTCATCGATTTTGCTCCTTCAGCCTGATTTTGGCAGTGCACTATTTTTATGTTGTATATTCTTTTTTATGAGCTTGATTGGAGGCACAAAACTCCTTTATTGGATATGTTCATTAATTCTTTTAGCGAGTTCTGCAATTGTTATGGTTATTACATCTCCTTATAGACTGATGAGATGGAAGGCCTTTTTGCATCCCTTTGAACACGCAAAAAAAGAAGGTTATCAACTGGTACAATCAATATATGGTCTGGCAAATGGAGGACTTAAAGGGGTTGGACTTGGATATGGTAAGCAGAAGTTGTTTTTCCTTCCTGAAGCCCATACAGACTTTATCTTGAGTGTCTTAGGGGAAGAGCTTGGTTTTTTAGGGATGAGTGTGGTATTTTTGTGCATTATTTCTATTTTATATATGGGTGTAAAAATTTGTGTTAATATCCAAGATCTCAAAGATAAGTTTTTGGTGGCGGGCATTATCTTTATAATTGTGTTCTCAGCGTTTTTGAATATTTCTGTTGTGTTGGGCATGATTCCCCCAAAGGGGTTGGCTATGCCCTTTTTAAGCTATGGAGGATCAAATCTTTTGGCCCTTTCAATTGGAATAGGATTAATTTTAAGTGTAATTAAGAAGAATGGGTAATACTAAAAATTGTAAGATAATACTAGCAACAGGTGGCACAGGTGGTCATATATTTCCGGCCCTAGCTGTGGCCAGAGAAATTGAAAATTTTGCTTTGCAACAAGCAGAAGTCTTTTTAGTTGGCGGAAAATATGGCCAGGAACAAAAAATTGTAACAGATGCAGGTTATAAAATTTATTTACTCCCGGTAAAAGGGATTTTGGGTAAGGGGTTAAACGCAATATCAAATATGGGTTTTGTCTTATATAGCATGATCATCTGTTACTTGTGGCTTAGAAAGGTAAAACCAGATGTAGTGGTTGGATTTGGAAGTTACGCATCTTTTGTTCCAGTTTATGTGGCCTGGAAAATGGGAATACCCACCTGCATACATGAACAAAATAGCTATCCAGGTTTTACAAACAGGTTTTTAGGAAAAAGGGTTGATAGGGTATTTTTGAGTTTTCCAGATGATATGGGAATATTTGATAAAAACAAAACAGAGGTTTTGGGAAATCCAGTAAGACAAGAAATAATTGAGGCTGCAAAAGTAAGTAACGGTAGTATTGATGGGGGAAATAAGAAGATAAATTTGCTCATTATTGGAGGGAGCCAGGGAGCAAAAGGGATTAATGATGGAGTTTTAGAATCACTTACTTTATTTAAGAGTATAGGTGTGAGTCTTTATCATCAAACAGGGAAATTAGACTATGAAAGGGTGCTCTCTGTATATAGATCTTCTGGTCTAAAGAACTACAGAGTCGTGCCTTTTATAGATAATATGACAGATGCTTATCTCTGGGCTGATCTTGTTGTTTGCAGGGCAGGTGCATCCACTATTTTTGAGCTAGCAACAATGGGAAAGCCAAGTATTTTGATACCTTACCCTTATGCAGCCAATGATCACCAGAGAAAAAATGCTAGATATTTAGAAAAGGTGGGTGGGGCAATGGTAGTGGAACAGGGTTTTTTAGAGAGAAATTCTTTGGGAAACATTGTAGCTGATTTAGTTGCTATTCCTGGCAAGTTAAAGGAGATGTCAAAGGCTGCAAAATCCATTGCTAAACCTGATGCAACTATAAGACTAACTCAGAGGATACTTGAGCTTAGTAGATGTTAAAAAAGAATAAGAGATAGCGTTATGAAAAGTATAAAAAAGATACACATGATTGGAATAGGTGGATCTGGAATGAGCGGAATAGCAGAAGTGTTAATAAATTTAGGATATAGTGTGTCTGGCTCAGACGTGGCTGATAGCGATGTGATTGAACGGCTTAAAAAACTTGGGGCAAAGGTGAACATAGGTCACAGTGCAAAAAACGTGGAAGATGCTGAAGTAGTTGTTTTTTCCAGTGCTATTTCAGAAGATAATCCAGAGATAATAGAGGCCAAACAAAGGTCCATACCTGTTATTCCAAGGGCTGAGATGTTGGCTGAACTCATGAGGTTAAAGACAGGTATTGCTGTTGCTGGAACACATGGAAAGACCACATCTACTTCACTTCTTGGAACAGTTTTTATGGAGGCAGGACTTGATCCAACAGTGATTATTGGGGGCAGACTCAATGCATATGGCACAAATGCATTTTTAGGAAAAGGAGAATATTTAATTGCCGAGGCAGATGAGTCTGATGGCTCATTTCTCTGTTTGTTTCCCATTGTTTCTATGGTTACTAATATAGACGCTGATCATATGGACTTTTATCCTGATTTAGATTCTATAAAGGATGCATTTTTGAAATTTATGAACATGGTGCCTTTTTATGGAATAAATGTGGTGTGTGGAGATGATGAAAATATAATGGAACTAGTGCCAAAAGTTAAAAGGTCTGTAATTACTTATGGGTTTAAAGCACACAACACAATCAGAGGGGAGATAATAGAGATAGGAGCTCTATCCAGATTTAGGATATTTATTGCAAATAAATTCTGGGGAGAATGTGTCTTAGGTATTCCTGGAGAGCACAATATTTTAAATGCAATAGGGGTTATAGGCATAGCCAATCACTTTGGTATCTCTAAAAAAGATATCATACATGGGCTGGAGGGTTTTAAAGGAGTTGGAAGGAGGCTCGAAAAAAGGGGTGGGTTAGACGGGGTGGTGGTAATTGATGACTATGGCCATCATCCAACAGAAATAAAGACCACATTGAAAACAGTTAAACAGATGTATCCAGAAAAGAGGCTGGTTGTTGCCTTTCAGCCTCACAGATATACGAGGACTAAGGCACTTTACGGTGATTTTTGCAAATCTTTTGAACTCGCTGATATATTGCTCGTTACTGAGATTTATCCTGCTTCAGAAGATCCTATTCCTGGCGTGGATGGTGAATCTCTGGCTAAAGGAATCAGGCAACTTAGCAATACTAATGTTTTTTATTGTGAAGACTTAAACACCTGTCTTTTAAAGGCCAGAGAGATATTAAGGTCTGGAGACCTTTTTCTCACGCTTGGGGCAGGTAGTATCTGGAAGGTGGGAGTATCATATCTCCAGAAAAAGGAAGCACTATGAGGTTAATCTCCGAACCTTTTCTCGATAAATTAACTACTATAGGAATTATGTCCAGGTGTGAAGGTTTAATTGAGGCTAGAGATATACATGATCTGGAGGAAATAGCAAATTTCTTGGTGAAAAATAAAGCAAAAGCTATCTTTATTGGAAATGGCTCCAATATAGTGCCTGGACTAAGCTTTTTGCCTGTATTTATAATTAAATTTTTAAATGAGAAATTGGAGGTAATAAGGGAAAAGGAAGATGGTGTACTCATAGAAGTAGGCTCTTCGGTGTTACTGAAAAGACTTATTATGTGGAGTGTAAAAAATGGTTATAAAGGAGTGGAGAATTTAATTGGAATACCTGGAAGTGTTGGAGGTGCTGTATGTATGAATGCTGGTTCTTATGGTTCTGAAATATTTGATGTTATATCAAAAGTTACCTTTTGGCATGAGGATATCGGTATTGTTACTTATTCAAAGGATGATCTGGAAATTTCATACAGGAAATTCGTACCTCCTATGCGTGAAGGTCTATGGTGCGTTTTTTCTGTGACTATGGATTTAAAGAAATCAGATAAAAATTTACTCTTAAAGAAGATAAAGAAAACTTACAATAATAAAAAGAGTACCCAACCAGTTACATCAAAGACCTGTGGATGTGTTTTTAAAAATCCTATTCAGTATCCTGCGGGATATCTTTTGGAAAAAAGTGGGATGAAGGGCTTTTCACTAGGAAATATGATGTTTTCAGACCTTCATGCAAATTTTTTGATTAATAAAGGTAAGGCTACTCCTTCTGAAGCAATGGAAATTATAGAAATAGCAAGGTCAAAGGTATATGAAAATTTTGGAATAAATCTGGATTTAGAAGTTAAAATTTTGTCATAACATGGCAAGAAATATATATATACAGGAGAAATTATCTGTCAAAATAGTAAGACAGTTTAAAACAATATTAAAGTATTTGTTTTTATATACATTCATAGTTGTTTTTTTTCTAGCAATAAGTTGGATTTTAGTAAAAAGTTATAAGTATGTAACTACTACAAAAATTTTTGCTCTAAAATATGTAGAAATAAAAGGATTAAAAAATTTAACAAAAGAGGAAATATTGAAAAAATTAAATATTAATTATGGAAAGAATATATTTGATATAAATCTTTTTGATATAAAAAAAAGATTATTAAAAGATAAATGGATAAAAGATGTGATGATAAGAAGGGTAATACCAAGTAAGATTGTTATTAGTATTACTGAAAGAGAGCCTGTATATATATTACACGAAAAAAGGTCATTGTATTATATTGATAAGGATGGGATAAAGATAGCAAAATTTGGAAATAAGATATTGGATTTACCAGTTATAGAAATGGAGGATCAACAAGTTTTCTCTAAAATAAGTAATTATTTAACAAAAGGATTGCCAATAAGTATAAATAATATAGGGTGGGTGTATGTAGGAAATATATATGTTAAATTTTATGATTATAAAAATAAAATCCTATGGAAAATAGATGTTGATAGTTTATCTAATAGCCTTAGTAGTGCAAGATTGATCTGGCGTGAAATAAACAGAACTTTCAAAGGAAATAATATAAAGGAAATTACAGTAATAAATTACTTGGGTTGGGTACAACTTAGAAATTGACCTACAAAAAATTAAACAGGGGATAATTCATGGCAAAGGGAGAAATCATAGTTGGTCTGGACATAGGAACAACCAAGATTTGTGCAGTTATTGGAGAGAACAAGAATGGACGAATACATATAATTGGAAGTGGAGAGAGTCCTTCTTCAGGGCTGAGAAAAGGAGTGGTTGTGAATATTGAACAGACTGTGAAATCCATAAAAGAGGCCCTGGATGAGGCAGAGCAGATGAGTGGGTGTGAGATCAGATCAGTGTATGCAGGGATAGCAGGTAGTCATATAAAGGGTTTTAACAGTCAGGGGATTATCCCAGTCAGGGGCGAAGAGATAACAAAAAACGATATTGAACGGGTAATAGATGCAGCTAAGGCTGTGGCAATTCCCTTGGACAGGGAAGTTATACATATCCTGCCTCAGGAGTTTATAGTGGATGATCAGGGTGGTATAGAGGATCCGCTTGGTATGTCCGGAGTGAGGTTAGAGGTCAAGGTGCATATTGTAACAGGTGCAGTATCAAGTGCTCAAAACATTATTCGTTCTTGTCATAAGGCCGGATTAGATGTGGCAGATATTGTATTAGAGCCCTTAGCGTCTGGGTATGCAACCTTAACTGATGAGGAAAAGGAAATTGGTGTGGCATTGGTGGATATTGGAGGAGGGACAACAGATCTTGCTGTTTTTTTAAACGATGCAATAAAACACATCTCAATTTTATCCCTTGGAGGGACCAATTTAACCAGTGATATTGCCTTTGGTTTGAGAACCCCAATGAGTGCTGCAGAGGAGATAAAGAAAAAGTATGGGTGTGCACTTACTGATCTAGTTCAGGACAATGAGGTTATTGATGTTCCAACTGTTGGAGGCAGGCCACCGAGGAGACTTTTTAGAAAGACCCTGGCTGAAATTTGTGAACCCAGAATGGAAGAAATTCTTGCCCTGGTGGATCAAGATCTGGAGAAATCTGGTTACAAACCCATGATAGGTGCAGGTGTGGTCTTAACTGGAGGTAGTTCTCTTATCGAGGGTATAGTGGAGTTAGCTGAGCAGATATTTGGCCTGCCTGTTAGGATTGGTTATCCAAAGGGCATAGGCGGTCTTACAGACATAGTGATGAACCCAAAATATGCTACTGCTGTTGGTCTGCTTCTTTATGGTGCAAGAAAGGAAAATTTTTCAACTAGCTTTAGAATTAGGGAAAGAAATGTCTTTGATAGACTTTTGTCAAAGATGAAGAATTGGTTTGTGGATATTAGTTAGTTTGTAATGATGTGAGAGTTAAAGGGTTTATGGGTTGAGGGTTAAAGAGTTAAGAGTTGACCCCATTAAATTCCGAACTCAACAAATCCAATAAACTCAATAAACCCGACAAACTCAATAAACTCACAAACCCACAAACTCACAACCCCTATAAGGAGGAAATTATGGAACATATGGAAATAATACCTGAGGGAAATGCCAAGATAAAGGTTGTTGGAGTAGGCGGCGGTGGAGGAAATGCTGTTAATAATATGATTGACTCTTCTTTAAAAGGAGTGTCATTTATAGTTGCAAATACAGATGTTCAGGCCCTTAAGAATTCTTGTGCAGAGTATAAGATCCAGCTTGGAGAAAAGCTCACAAAGGGACTTGGAGCTGGAGCAAATCCTGAAATTGGGCGACAGGCTGCTGAAGAAAGTGCAGAGACCATTAAAGAACTTTTAACAGGCAGTGATATGGTATTTGTTACAGCAGGAATGGGTGGTGGAACAGGCACAGGTGCTGCACCAGTTATAGCTCAAATTGCTAAAGAACTTGGGGCTCTTACTGTGGCAGTTGTTACAAAGCCTTTTTATTTTGAAGGACCAAAGAGATTGCAACAGGCAGAAAGAGGTATAAAAAATTTAAAGGAAGTGGTGGATAGTATTATCACAATACCAAACGATAGATTACTCTCCCTTGCCTCTAAGAATGCTACATTTATGGAGATGTTGAAAAAGGCAGATGAAGTTTTGTATTATGCTGTCAAAGGCATATCTGATCTTATTTTGGTTCCAGGTCTAATAAACCTGGACTTTGCAGATGTAAAGGCAGTAATGGAGGGAATGGGTCTTGCTCTTATGGGTACTGGTATTGCAAGTGGAGAAGGCAGGGCAAGGGAAGCTGCAATGAAGGCAATAACTAGCCCCCTTTTGGAAGATGTGTCTATCGATGGTGCCCAGGGAATACTTATGAATATTACAGCAGGGCCAGATTTAAGGATCCAGGAGGTTGATGAAGCTGCAAGTATTATTTATGAAGCTGCAAGTAAAGATGCACAGATATTTTTTGGAACAGTCTTTGAGGACAACTGTGGTGATGAAATAAGAATTACAGTAATAGCCACTGGAATAGAAAATGGAGAAAAAGTAATAGATTCAACATTAGATCCTTCTGATGTGAGGAAAGTCAGTAATCTTAGCAGATTTCAAAAAAGACCTCAACCGACAAATAGAAAACCAGCTCCAGCAGCTTCCCATGATCAAAGAGAAATTCCGGCATTTATCAGGAAAAAGTCGGGAATTATGGAAGATAACCATGACATTACCCCTGAACAAAAAGTTTCTGTTGCAAGTGGAGAAGATGATTTTATATTTGAAGATGAAGAAGACTTTGAAATTCCTTCTTTTATAAGAAAACAGGTGGATTAAAAAGCAGGGGATTTCCCCTGCGTTAATCAACCTTCTATACTCTTCCTTGTAAAGGGCGGTGTGATTAAGGTTTTTACTAATCTTTAGTTTCAGGAATTAAAGGTTCCCCCATTTTTATTTTTCTTTTAATTTCGTCAGCGGTCTTTTGAATAGCCAGAAACCGCTTTGCTGTAGAGGGATGGGTACTTCCTTTTAAATTGATAGCCATAGGATGAGTTGCTGCCATACGCCTCCATAATTGAGCAGCTCCTGAGACATCATATCCAGCCCGAGCCGCATAATAGCATCCCACATAATCTGCTTCAGCCTCAAACTCCTGGCTAAAGATCAATTGTCCTGCTTCTGCTCCTATTCTTGTTACATTTACTCCTGTTAATTCACTTATAATAGCACCTAAAAGGGTTCCAATAGTCCTATTTACAGCTTTTTTTTGTATGTGTCCCATGGTATTATGGGCTAGTTCGTGCCCAATTATTAATGCCAATTCATCATCGGAATCTAAAAATCTCATCATTCCTGAGAAAACAACTACATGTCTACCATCTGCATATGCATTTACCTGATCGCTATTTTTTAATATTATTGAATAATTACATATACAAAGAGGTTTAATCACAATATTTAGTTTTTTGTCTTCACGTTCTATTGATAACACAATTTTTTCCCCATGATTGTCTTTTAAAACCTGACTTAAGGTGTTTATTCCTTTTTTGCCTGGCAATAAATGCTCCTGATTAACAGCATAGATTACATCTCCTGGCTTTAAACCCGCTTTTTCTGCTGGTGAATCAGGTATTACATAAAGTACTGTTGGATAATCTTTAATCCCAAAAAGATTTACATAGGCCTGACGATAATTTTTTGATATACTTGCCTGGGAAAGATAAACAAAACCCCAATCATATCTTACTTTATTTCCACATAATGGCGCATTGGCTTGGAGAATGCGAAAGCCTATCCTCTGAAGGCGTTTATATAATTTTACAAATTCTAACACAGCCAATTCTCTCTGTTTTTCTGCTTCCTGGGCAGCTATTTCCTCACTAATCTTTGGCACTCTGGTTGTTGGGGCACAGGCAGCAGCTATTAGGAAAAAAATCAATGCAATTAACTTATATTTCTTCATCTCTCTTCCCCGTAAAAGTTTGAAATTTCTATTACAGGATAATTCTTTCATATCTTTTCTATAATTTTTAACCTCGGAGATAATATCAAAAGAAAATATGGCTGGCAAATCTATTTTTGATCCGATTTATGATTCATACCTGCACATCCTGCTAAAGTCACATTGACTGCAAGCACCATCCTTTATAGCAGGATACCAATATTCAGAAAATATAATATGCATTACAATAAATTTTAAAAGCTTGGGAAATTCTATTTTCAGCCACTCACCATAATTAGAAAATGATAATGTTGTCCCATATTTGTTAGATTTTTTAAGGGGCAAAAAATACTCTTCTTCTCCTTTGTCCCTCAGCTTCACATAGGCAGCAACTGTGATATCCCATGGATTAGTCTCATTTTCTTCGCAATTTCGAGCAAAGAGATAGGCATATACAGGGAGTTGAAGATCTGGTATATGTTCATTTATTTGCTTTAAGGTTTCAAGATCAAATCTTTTATCCCTGATCCAGGAAGACACATCAAGTTCAACTCCCTTTTTTATATTAACATTTTCCACATAACCAGTTTTATAATCCAAAACCCTGAAAAAACCATCCCTAAAATCTACCCTGTCAACCCTTCCAAAAATTTTCATATCTCCAATGTCTGGCACTAAGACTCCTGCTTCAAATTCCCTTTCAAGACAAATTATTTTTGTCTTTTCTGGATGATTTTCAATATACTTTTTTAATCTAAACTCGGCCCCTTTAAAGAGTAAAAATCTCCTTTGTTCTGAGAGGGTTTTGTAAAATGGTTTAGCTTTAACTTTTTCTTCAAATAAGGCTAATAAACGTTGCTCCTTGATGTTCTTTTTTTCTACAATCTTTGATTTTTTTAAAAGTTCTTTATAAAAATCTTCTAATGCTTCATGTACTGCTATGCCTAGCTCTTCATAGGAGAGCTCATCCACACTTTTTTGATAAGATATATCTAATACCTTTGAATAAAAAAATTTTAAGGGACACTCTAGATAGATCCTGAGGGTTGAGGGAGAGATAGGAGAGAGTGCTTTTTGTATTAGAATCTTTTTTAGTTCAATATCTTTTTTTAAAGGTTCTTTATTAAATAATCCACTAGCCTGTGGCGATATTTTAAAAAAAGAACCTTTAAATCTATTTGCCATTTTTGAATTATCAAACAAAACACCTTCTTTTTTCTCTATATCCCAGATGAGTTTTTCTACGTACCGACTCCTGACCTTTATACTATCAATACCCTGACCTGTTCCTCTTGTGGTTTGATGCTGCCAGAAAAGGTGTACTTTTTTAGCCGTGTTAATTAATCTCTCAAAGTGATATCTTATTATCACCTCCTCTCTCTGCCTGTTGGGTAGACCGAGTATTGTCCTTATTTGCTCTGGTAGCAGGGGATTTACTTCTTCTACCTGGGGCAATACACCTTCATTTACATCCAGAACAAAGATTTCCTCAAAATTTAAAAGTCTAGTCTCAAGCAACCCCATAACCTGTATTCCAACAAGGGGCTCACCTTCAAAGGGTACCCTGACATTTGAGATGAGTTCTTTAAATAGATTGAACAATCCACCCTTTTCCATTACTTTATCGGCAAAAAGGGATTCTTCAACCACGTATAAAACTGATTCCACTATTGAGTCCAAAAATGATTGTTCAAAGAGTCCAAAATCTTCATTGGCCTGGATAAAATCAAACCCTTTTCTAAACCCCCTACAAAGGGCCAAAGGACAATTTGCTTTTTCTATGGGAAATATTATTTTTTCAAACAATTCCTTTATATATCTAATACTATCTTCATCAAATTTTTTTTCTATTATATGAATAAGTTCTTCAAACCCAACATAAGGGGCACCATATTCAATTAGAATATCATCTACATGCAAGTTATCTTTTAAATAGGGACTTCTAAAAAAGGCAATTAAGTCTTTAAGTGCATATCCCCTATTTTCATCTTTACCCAAGATAAGATCAAAAATAGCTTCTAAAAACACAAAAATTCCGCTCAATTTAATGGGATAACCCATTGTAATATTTATAGGACATGGTGGGAGATGGTAAATAATTGGTATTAGATTCTCAGTATTAACTGTTACAATAGCTATTTTATCAGCTTTAAAATTATTAATTTTTTCTGGAAGCCTTTTTTTTATCTCATCTAACTCAGCGTGTAAATCATGGGCCTCAAAAAAATATATCTCTGTTTCAGAAGGTTTTATGGGATATACACCTTCAAACTTTATTTCCCATCTTTTCTGCCATCTTTTATAGAGTTCAGGGAGTTGTTCTGGGTCTGCATGCCAATATATGTAGGCCTCCCTCTCATACAAGTTTTTAAATAGTTTGTCCTCTGATTGGGTTAAGGCATAAAAACCTACCAGATAAATGGGAGAGTCAGGTAAAAAATCTGAATTTTCTGATAAATAACGGAGCATCTTTGCATAGGTAATGTAATTTTTCTCCTTTAATTTTTTATTAAATACATTATAGATCTGTCCCATTTGTTCTAATATTTCAATGGCCTTTAAAGAGAGGGCCTCTTCAGGGGGGCAATATATATCCTTTCCTTCTCCAAGTTCTAAGTCTAATTCTTCAAATAATTTAACCAGTCTCAAGGCCCATGGAAAAAAATTATCCCACTTAGGAATATCCTTTTGCTGTTTTTTAAAGACCTCTTTTGCAGAAAGATATGCTATATAGGCCTGATCATATTCATTTAATATTGTTGGAGGGTTATTTTGAGACAAAATATATACATTCTTTACCCAATCCTCAATGGGTTGTATAACTGGCAGGATAGTTGGTTCATCTATTTTTTGAGATAGATAATATTCAAAAAAACTCACTGACCTTTTATTTGGAAATATCACATGAGCATTGGACAGATGTTTTCTCTTTAATAAATCCTCTGCAACTAATAGCAAAAGATTGACCTTTGGATGAACTACTTTAATTTTAGACATAAAATCTATCCCAGGATCTCTATTTTAGGTGTTAAAACAAATACTAAATAACCTGTTACTTTGACCTTAAATATCCTTTTTATAATTCCACAATATTCCCTTACTTGTTTTTTATATACTTTTAAAACATCTTTAAACACAGGCTCTTCACTTTTAAAGTCAATAACCCTTACCTCATCTTCAAACATCACCACCCTGTCAGGTCTTAGGGTTTTCACGCTATTATTTTTTGTGGGAATAAGGATATTTTTTTCTATCAGAACTTTCTTTGCATCTTCAGGAAATATCTCAGTTATTTGTGGCAGGGAAAAAAGTTTTTCTAAAGGGGCCTTAAAATCTTTTTCCCTATCCCATTTATCCAATTTTTCCCCAAAAAATGCCAGAGACCGCTTAATATACAAATCCAGATTATCCCTATCCCTTAAATTTTTGATAAAGGAGAGGGTTAGATGGAGTATTTCTCCCTTTTTTATTTTTTTAAAATCCCCATGAGAGAGGGGTAAATTTTCTGGTAGCTTTATTTTTAGTTGAGCTCCTCTATGTTCCATAAGTTTTCGCTCTCCTGTAAAAGGGATTTTATCCAGAAAGAGAGGGGTTTTAAACCACCCCCTTTAACCAGACTCAAATATAGATACAAAGATTCCCTGGCCCTGGTAACAGCAACGTAAAAGAGGTTTAACAGTTCCTGGGCCTCTTCAGCAATTAGTATTAGTCTCTTTCTCTCAAGTTCCTCTGTAAGGGGTTTTTTAAGGTGTATCAAAAAACCATCATGGATAACCACAGGACTAAGGTCCCTGATCCTCCAATTGGTAAAGGGAATAAACACCACAGGAAATTCAAGACCCTTTGCCTTGTGAATTGTCAACACCCTAACAGCATTGATATTTTCTGGAAACCCCACTTGTTCTTCTAATCCTCCCTGTTCCCAGAAAGCCAAATACCTTCCTAAACTTGGGCCTGATTCAATCTCAAAATAATGGGTCACTTCTAAAAGGCGATCAACAAAAACTTTGTGGCCTACAAGGTCTGCATTTAACCTGTCAATTAAATTTAATTTTTTTAATAGAAATTGTATTATTTCATAGGGCGCCCTTTTATTTACAAGGGGTTTAAATTGCTCTATTAACTCATTTAATTCTAAAATCCATCTATCTAAATCACCTTTTATCCAGGCACTACACAGCTCTGATTCACTTTTAGGTCCAAAATTTAATATATTAGATGAGAAGATTCCATAAATAGCCCTTTTGTCAGAAGGGTCATAAAGGTAAGATAAAAAACATAAAATTCCCTTTACTACTGAAGACACCTTTAATTTTAATGAATTTTCAGTTATTACTGGGATTCCCTCATGTATTAACCAGGATGATATTTCTTCACCTGTTGCATGATTTCTCACAAGGACTGCGATCTCAATTTTGTTAGATTTACTTCTGTTACTCCATTCTTTTTTTAGATTTTCCAAAAAACTATCCTTAATTAACCCCTTTACCTCATCACTTGACCCTTCAGCATTGTAAATTTTTATTACACCACTTTTAATATTTGTATTAGCAGGTCTCTGGGTATGTCTTTGAAAGGCCCTTGCAACATCTTTTGAAAATTTCTTTTTAACATCCTCTAAGGCTTGATTTCCCAGAATGAGGGTTGACAGACCATCATACACTTTGTTCTCATCTGATAATGGGTCAAAGATTTTATTAAAAAATTCAACCAGATCTTTATTGGACCTATAGTTGAAATCAAGGGATTTTTCTTTAAAACTATTGGTATCTAAATATGTAAAATACTTTTTTTTAGAAAAGAGATCACCAAATAAATGCCAATCGCCACCTCTCCATCTATAGATGGCCTGTTTTATATCCCCAACCAAAAAAAGGGAGCCACCAGATGATAGGGCCTCTTCTACAAGTGGATTTAGACTATCCCATTGATCCCTTGATGTGTCCTGAAATTCATCAAACAAAAAATGGGAAAATTTTGAGCCAAAATGGGCATAAATTAAAGGGGGCACACCACTTTTTCGCATTTCCTCCAGGATAATCCTGGTCCACCAATCACTGCCAGGTACTATTCCCTCTTGTTCACAGATGGAATTTATGGTTTGTTTTAATTTTAAAACAGCTTGAGCATAACCACTCACCCTATATATTGCTTTAAGGTATATCCATTCATTGAGTTTTTGTCTGAGCCTTTCTCTATTATCTTCAAACTCCTTTATCTCTTTTAATTGGTTTTTGTATTTTTTCTTAAACACCTCCTCTATGTTTTTTGTGAAAATCGCTCTGCTGTGCAAAGACTCTAAAGAGATGTCTTGGTTTAAGTTTTTTATTAAATTCCCATTTATATATTTTGCTAATGAGTCAATTGTTTTTAAAAAATCTCTTTTTAAAACATCAAGCTCCCTTTCTAGAGTAAAGATTTCAGGAGCTTTTATTGCTTTAACTTTATCAGGTGTTTTAGCTATGAGTTCAAAAAGTCTATTTCTAAGACCACTTTCTGGATAAAATCCACCTCTTTCGTCTATTTTAAAAAAGGTGTCTAAAAGATCTTCCCAGAATTTTTTATCAATTTGTAGATCAAAAAGGATTTTGTCAAAGGCAGTGTCAAATATTTCCTGTGGATTAAATGTGACATTTAGATCAGGCTTGAGCTTGAGTTCAAAGCAAAGTGCTTTTAATATTGCAAACAAAAGACTATCAATGGTTCTTACATAAAAATCTGAATAGTTTAAGATTATATTTTCCAGCCACTTCCTGGCCTGTTCAGGGGTTAGATGGGTTTTTCTGGACAATTTCTGGCCAGATTGAGTACTTAAGGCAATCTCCTTTAAAAAAAGGATTATCCTCTCCTTCATTTCCCAGGCAGCTTTGTTAGTAAAGGTAATGGCAATTATCTTTCTTAAACCTGCAGGTGATGGATAATTTAATTTTTTAAGCAGCCTCAAATATCTCAAAGATAATTCATAGGTCTTGCCTGAACCAGCAGAGGCCCTGATACCAATTATTTCAGGTTCCATAATTCCTCCCTATATCCTGAGCCACTATCCTTGTTACCTTAAAATCGTAAATTGGCGCCCAGATGGGGTGTTATTTCATTAAAAAATTGTTTAAAACTAATTTTTTGCTTCATCCCTTATAGGCTATTAAATAATTTAGGGGTCAATCTATTTATACGAAAGTCTATAAGCAACTCCTGGAATTTGGGGTCTTTTAGGGGATCCTGTTCAAAATAAAAGAGATGGGAATTGCACTTACAGTCAGATGAACCAAATCCTGATATTGGCTTTCCTAAATTGGCTAATCTTTTGGCTATAATACACTCTAAAGGTTCATAACTTCTAATGGGAATGGCCATTTTCTTTTTTGCTTCTTTAGTTAAATAATCAATATGCCAGTGAAGTTTCTTTTTTTTTCTTAAGTGTCTATTTATTCTACTAGTGAGTCCTTTTTTTGCAGACCCCACATAGATATAATAACCTTTTTCTAAAAAAAAGCTCTTCTTTCCCGCAACAATATCCTTAGAGTTATCTAAAAAAATCCAGATAAGATAACATCCTGAATCTCTTAGTTCTTTTTCAATAAGTTCAAAGGGTATCTTGACTTCTTTTACAAAGGATATCTTTTCAACATTTTCATCAAAACCAAGACTTATAGCCCTTATGTCCAATTTTTTAGATAGATCAATAAGGTTTTTTGAAAAAGTTAAATCCACATGGAAAGCAGGCATGAAAAAGGATATGTCAGGATTCATTATGACAAAAAGAAGTGCCCCCTTTTGATTTAAGGGATTTAAATTGGCAAGTTCTTGAATGTGACGAGTTCCTCTTTTAGTCTCTGCGTCGGGAAACATTCCTATATCTTTTCCAAAGAGGGTGCAGGTTTTTACTTCTAAAAACATGAATTTTTCGCAATCTTTGGTAATATTTCTGAGCAAAAAATCAATTCTTCCTTTTCCCAATCTTACTTCATCCTTAAAAAATTCCCAATCTCTCCAAAAGGGAAGTCTTTTATTCAATAACAGAGATTTTACTATTTTGTTAGTTAAGTGGGTATGAAGTAAAATCCAGGTGTTGTGTTTTTTACAGGCCAAAAGGGTATATGGGAGTTTTGTATGGGAATGATTTTTTACAATCAATACTTCTGTGTTTGGAATTAGAAGTTCCCACAGTCTTCCAGGATTAGGAAGATAGGCCAAAGTTTTTTTAGAATTTACAACTACCTCTACTGTAAATCTATTGAGTCTCTTTAAAAAAAGACCTTTTATTTTTTTAAAACTAAAAAGATAGGTTAGCATTTAAAAGATTTTAAAGAAAAGGTGATTTTTTTCAAGGAAAAATGTCAAGACCCGGCAATTCGCTTTAAGAAACAAATTATAGTATCCTGCGAAAATTGATATAATAGAGACAATGTGATATAATGAATTTGTATGAAAGGGGAAGGTATTAAGTTAAAAATAGAGTGCCTAGTTAATATGATCTGCGTAAAAAGCACTAACACAACTCTCTCTTCAATGGTCTTGATGAGATATGTATCATCACATCTAATTTTTTCCTTGTCCTGATTTGGTGAAATATACAAGGCTTTATTGAGATGGAAATCATCATAAGATTTTCTTTACCAACTTTTAGTTTCACGTTAAAACGTCTTTTATAAAAGTGAGATGAAATTTGTTGTATTTGGTAAATAAATGTTGACCAAATCATTCGGCCTATAATAGGCTTACAAATTAAGTACAAACCACATTTTTATAATAAATAAGGGATGGTCATATGAGAAATTTTTTATTAATAACTATTTTTCTATGTATTATTGGATTTATTTCGTCAAAGGCTATAGCTTCCCACGAAGTAATAATTAAAAATATAGAATTTATAATTTCAAAAGATATACTAAATTATCCAATAGATCAATTTATAAGTGATTGTATAAATAGCACCAAAAAGTTGAAGAACAGTATAAACTCAATTTTGAAAAATAAAAAAACTAAAATTGATAAAAAGAAGTTAAATTTAATATTAGATAATATTGATTTAATTGATTCACAAATAACAATATTAAATAAATTAAAAGTTGTTAAGCCAACGCTTTCTTTTACTATTCCCAAAAAACAAAAACCCCCTTATTCTATTAATATATTTAAACAATATATTTCTCTTTTAAGAAATATAAATTTATCTATTTCAGAAAATGTACATCTTAATGAAGATGTAAAAGACAAACTTGAAGCAATTAAAAAAGATTGTAAAAGCTTGATTGATGATTATTTAAAACATAAGAAAGATCTTACTATATTTCAGAAATATAATAGATTAACATCTATATTATCTCTTAAGATTCAGAACATGATTTTATATAAAAAACAAAAAAATTATCAATTTATAGTAACTAAATTAAAAGAGCAAAAAAATAAGTTAACTGATAGGATAAATTATACTTTTAAAAACTTAAAAATTACTCAATTAGATATCAAAAATATTAAACATAAAAAAGAGATGTTAAATAGTCAACTTAAAGTGGAAAAGGCGAAAATATTAGAACAACAAAGAAATATAGATAAAAAAATTATTTATTATGAGATAAAACTACAGTCACTTCAAAATAAAATTAATTCTAAAAACTCTAATTTAAATAAAGAATTATTGAAAATAGACGAAAAGAGAATTAAATCTCTTATTAAGTACTATAATTTTAAAAAATTATACCTTTCGCAGAAAATTTTAAGTATTGAATTAAAGAAAAAATATTATGATTTTTATTATCTGTGGTTAGTTGAATATAAAAAAATAAAGGCAGGTAGCAGTGACAACACTATTTTTAAATCCATTGATTTAGTTATTGAAAATATTGAACAAAGATTTAATCTCACAATTGAAAATTTGGCAGATATTAGAAAAGCCAAGATAAATTTGGAGCAGTCACTGGCCATTAATACACAGAAAATTAAACTGCTCAAAGATGAAAAACTAAAGCAGGCAATTTATAATTTAAATTATGAGCTAAAAAGGCAAAGCAAACTCATTGATAACATTATCTTTATATTAATTCAAAACAAACATAAATGTTCTGAATTCTTGAATGAGGCATCTTTGATTTCATCACTTTTGAAAGATATGTTGGGGTGGATAAGGAGTTTAAATGTCTGGAGTAAAGAAAAATTTATAGACCTGTATCAAAAGGTTAAGTTTGTAGTTTTTTATCCTTTTGCAAAAATAGGAAATTTGGAACTAAGTATCGCATCTATTTTAAAAATAGTGCTTTTATTTGTCTTAGGTTTTATTATCTTAAGACGAGTCAGAAAAAAAATGACCTCTCTTATGCAACAAAAAACAAAATTATCTTTGGGAGCAATAAACTCCATAACAACGCTTGGTTATTATTTTTCCCTAGTTTTACTGGTTTTAATAGTACTGTCCACTGCTGGTATCAATTTGACCCAATTGAACATACTTATGGGCGCCCTGGGAGTTGGGATAGGCTTTGGTCTCCAAACAATTGCCAACAATTTTATTTCAGGCCTAATAATTTTGACTGATAGGTCCATTCAGGTTGGTGATATAGTGGAGCTAGAAGATGGTACAATGGGAACTGTCAAAAGCTTGGCCATAAGAGCCACTGTAATAAAGACCTTTGATGGTAAAGATATAATTGTCCCAAATTCTGAGCTCGTCTCATCCAGGGTAAATACCTGGACCTATAGTGATGATTGGAGAAGACTAACAATACCCTTTGGAGTCAGTTACAATGCTGACCCTGAAGTGGTAAAAGAGATTGCCATAGAAGCTGCAAGAGAAGTCCCTATTACAAAAGAAAATAAAGACCATCCAATACAGGTATGGTTTGAAGGATTTGGGGATAGTTCTATAAATTTTTCCTTAAAGGTATGGTGTAGAATAAATCAGCTAAGTGATATAAAAAGTGGCCTACTCAGTGATTATTATTTTGCACTCTTTAAAAAACTAAAGGAAGCAAACATAGAGATCCCCTTTCCACAACGGGATTTACACATAAAAAATTTGCCTGATGATTTGATCGATTTTATAGAAAATAAAAAAAATAAGAATTAAAACAGAACACACAACATGAAAATTTGACTAGCAAAAAGCTTGACAAGTTAGGGAAGTTGGATTCTAACCTAATATAAAACTAGTAGAAAAAATGAAAAAAATTTTAACCAGACAACACCTTAAATTCTTATAAAAAATATGGAGGTAAAACATGAAGGTCCTTTTAATATATCCAAGATATCCTGACACCTTTTGGAGCTTTAGAGACGCATTAAAATTCGTCTCTAAAAAGGCAGCATTTCCACCTCTGGGACTAATCACCATTGCTTCAATGCTACCAGAGTCATGGGACCTTAAATTGATTGATCTGAATGTGGAAAAACTAAAAGATAAACACATAAAAAATGTTGACCTGGTATTGATAAGCGCTATGATGATTCAATCTAAAAGTGCCAGAGAGGTAATTAATAAATGTAAGGAATATGGTGTAAAAGTGGCTGCAGGAGGTCCAGCATTTAGCTCTGAGCCTGAAAAATTTAAAGATGTTGATTACTTAATTTTAGATGAAGGAGAATTGACCATACCTAAGTTCCTAGAAGACTTTAAAAATGGGGCTCAAAAAGGTATCTATAGATCAGAACAAAAACCAGACATAACCAAAACTCCTCTGCCTTCCTGGCATCTTATTGATATTTCAAAATATGCCTCTATGTGTGTCCAATATTCAAGGGGATGTCCCTTTAATTGTGAATTTTGTGATATTATTACTCTATTTGGAAGAAAACCTAGAACCAAAACACCAGAGCAGATGGTACAAGAACTTCAGGTTCTTTACACTATGGGATGGAGAGGTGGAGTATTTATAGTTGACGATAATTTTATAGGCAATAAACACAAAGTAAAAAAAATGTTACATGAAGTAATTAAATGGCAAAAAAAACATAATTATCCTTTTACTTTTTTTACCGAAGCCAGTGTCAATCTTGCTGATGATGAAGAACTCATGGATCTTATGTGTGCTGCTAATTTTAATAAAGTTTTTCTTGGTATTGAATCTCCGTCTCTAGATAGTCTCAAAGAATGTAATAAATTGCAAAATACAAAAAAAGATCTAACTGAAGTAGTAAATACTATACATAGACATGGTATGCAAGTTATGTCTGGTTTTATTGTTGGATTTGACAGTGATGATGAATCTATATTTAGCAAGCAGATACAATTTATACAGAAAACCGGAATAGTAACCGCAATGGTTGGAATGTTAGTAGCTGCCCCAAAAACTAGATTATATTATAGACTAAAAGCAGAAAATAGACTCTTTAGAGATGCAATTGGAGATAACACTTCTGCAGATATAAATTTCTATCCAAAAATGGGATTAGATAAGCTTATAGAGGGATATGACAATATTATAAAAACAATATATTCTCCAAAAAATTATTACAAAAGAATAGATGTATTTCTAAAAAACTATAATCCAAAAACAAAGGTTAAACTAAAAAAGGAAGATTTAATTGCCTTTATAAAAAGTATATTTAAAATTGGGATATTCTCTAAATCTAATATCTATTATTGGAAACTTCTTTTTAAAACTCTTTTTACAAGATTTAAATCAATGCCAGTGGCAGTAGAATTGGCCATTTTAGGAGAACACTTCAGAAAGTTTTCAGAAAAATGTGAACATTCATTACAGGATTTTTTAAATGAAGTAAAAAATAAAAATCAACTAGCTTCTTCATAAATTCCTGTTATATGAGTTTTTATAGGCGATAGAATTCAATTAAAGGATGAGGAGCCTTTTTATGACTCAAACACCTAAAAAAATTCCCTATGGTATAGCTGATGCCGCTGAGGTTCTATCTGATAAATACTATTATGTAGATAAAACCCATTTTATTCCTGTACTTGAAAACGCTGGCAGGCACATTGTTGTTTTAAGACCAAGACGCTTTGGAAAATCCCTTTTAATATCCACCTTAGAACTCTATTATGACATAAACAGAAAACACAGGTTTCAGGAGTTTTTTAAAGACACATGGATCGGGAAAAATCCAACTGAGCTCCAGGGAAGTTTTCTGGTTATCAGATTTAACTTCTCTGCTGTAAGGGCAGACCCATTAAAGGTTGAACATGACTTTAACCTATATGTCCACGATATATTGGTAAGATTTGTTGACCGGTATAAAAAATTGATCCCTGATGATCTTAAAAAAAGCATTCTTGCCCTGGAAAATGGAGTTGAAATGCTAAGAAGGGTCTTATCTGAAGAATTTTATGAAAAGACCAGACACAAAATTTACATCTTAATTGATGAATACGACAATTTTGCAAATGCCATTCTCTCTGCATATTCTCATGAAGAATATATGCAACTCACCCATGGTGGGGGATTTTTTAAAGATTTTTTTAAAAAATTAAAGGCTGCAACTGAAGAGTCTGAATCTTCCCTTGCCAAACTCTTTATAACAGGCGTCTCTCCAATTACCCTTGACGATGTAACCTCGGGGTTTAATATTGGGGAAAATTTATCTCTTGATCCTGAATATGCAACTCTTTTTGGTTTTACTGAACAAGAAGTGGAAAAATTATATGAATATTATGCCTCCTTTGATTTTTTAAAAATTTCTAAAAAGAACTTTTTTGATTTAATTACCTACTGGTACAATAGATACAGATTTTCCAGAAGAAGTAAAAGCAAAGTTTATAACCCAGATATGGTATTTTATTTTATAAAAAGGAGTCTTAAAAAAGATTATCTGCCCGATGACCTCATTGATGAAAACGTGCGCATAGATTATGCAAAGATGAGACACCTTATTACAGTTGACAGGAAAGTTAAGACATTTAATGGAAATTTTTCCATTTTAAAACAGATAATTGAAAATGGCATAGCAGGCGGTAGAGTCGTTAAAACCTTTCCCTTAGAGAGGCTCACCCATCCTCAAAATTTTACATCTCATCTCTTTTACCTGGGTCTTTTGTCCTTTAATGGAGATGATGAATTAATCATTCCAAATGAAACAGTAAATCAACTTTTATATGAGCACTTAAGAGATGCTTATGAAGACACAGGGATATTTCGCTCAAATCTCTATTTTCTTGCAGAAAAAATAAGAAAAATGGCATATTCAGGTGAATGGAAAGGGGTATTTGAACAACTATCCAATGAAATAAATACTCAGACTTCCATAAGGGATTATCTTCAGGGGGAACAAACAATAAAAGCATTTTTAGCAGCATATATCTCAATTACTGATTATTTTATAGTGCACTTAGAAAGGGAGCTAAACAAGGGATTTGCAGATCTCTATCTAAAACCTTTTTATGAGAAAAATCAAAAGGTGAGATTTGGATATCTTATTGAAATAAAATATATTCCCCGTGGAGAAAAACTCACAGAGAACATTTTAAACAAAAAAAGGGATGAGGCAAAAGCTCAGCTTTTAAAATATGCACAGGATGATGTTATCTCCAGAAAATCTCATACAAAGCTAAAACTTATCTATCAAATATGGCATGGGTGGGAGCTTGTGGAAATGGAAGAGATATAGTTGAAGATGGGCAGTGATGATATAGTGTGCATCATCTAAGCCTCTACCGTATCCAGAAATCAATGCTCTCTTCCCACCAGGCAGCAGCAGGAACAAGTGAGAGTTTGCTCAAAAACCTCTTCATGTCTTCTTGCCTCAGCACATAATACCCATCCTGCACTTTTAGACTTGCTGTCAAATCCACATCAACATCAGATGATATACCAATGACCTTAAAACACATCCTGCCAACAGGAGGGTAAACCCTATAACTTACAGCGCTTTTATCAACACACTCAGGAAAAGAATAGACCCTGTCTTTTGTAAAAACTAAAGGAATAAGTTCCTTGATAGGATATAAAAAAATCACCTCTCCAGTGCCAGGATCGTAATTAAATACATACAATCTACTGTTCATGGGCGGACACACAGAAAAGCCAATATTATCCCCCACATTGACTACTGGCGCATCACCCCTCAAAGCCACCTTTTTATTTTTGCGCAATACAAAAAGCGATACCCTGCCTTTTGACGAAGATGAAGAAGACAGGCTTTCCAGCCTGGCGCCTGCGCCCTTAGAAGCAGCAGGAGAACTCAAGATCCTCTCCAGGTCTTTATTCACCTTTAACTTTACACTGGCTGAAGCAATTACCCTTCCATTATCAGGTCTTACCACCCTGCAATCTATGTCCAGCAATCCTTTTTGTTTAAGCCAGGTATAGGTTCCCAGCACAACATAATCAGCCTTAAGTTTTTCTGCCCATTTATCAATATCCAAGAGTCCTTCATCATCCAGATGCACCTTGCCGCCTTGCCCGAAAACCTCCATCTCATCCATGAGCCGCACTATCTCCAGCCTTTCCACCAGTTCAAATTTCCTTTTCTTTGCCTGGGCCAGAGCAGTCAATAATTTGCGCGCCAATACATTGGACATAAGGCCATCAAAGCCATCTGCTGCTTGAAAGTGCAAAACAGCCAACCGTTTGCCAGCAAGTGGTTTTGCCCTGGCAAGCCTGTCAGCCAATTTCTCGCACGCAGCATCAAGATTAGCTGGCCTGCCCCAAAAGGCAAAACAATCTGTCCATGTAAACAAAATAAAAAACAAACCACACAAAATAGCTATGTTTATATATGTTTTTCTGGTCATAAGATATTTTTTGGGTTTATGAGTTTATCATGTATTGGGATAATTTCGGTATTCATTTGTTCATGGGGCAGATATGGAATCCGCCTCTGTTCACGGTTCACCATTAAGGGGCGGATATAGAATCCGCCCCTACCTCACCCTGGCCAATTTTATCCTCACATTAGCGCTCATCTGCGGGTTCTGGTCATAATCCAGGGACATGAGCTTTTGTCTGGCATAATCAAAGGCCTCTTTTGTATCTACCCAGCCATCCCTGTTTGCATCGCCTTCTCCCAGCATGGCCTTTAAAAAGAAATAGGTAAAAGCACCCTGTCTGCCAGGCGTGTATTCTTTTGCTGGCCGGTCCGCTGCTGCTGCTGAAATAAAAAGTTTATTACAGGCCAGAAGAGACCTGTTGATTTTAGGACGAATAAGTTTCATCCCGCTTACAGACTTGCCAGTGCCAGAAAAACACGCATCCAGCACACATACAACATTTTTGTTTTTCAGGGAGCTGAATTTCTTGCGCAGATAAGAAAGGGGTATGGCGGTTCTTTCGTTTAAACCATCAAGTGTTGCCTCATAAGGCACAAGCAAACCATCCTTGATATTTTGCCCTTTAACAACAGGAGAGCCATGACCTGTTTGTTTTTCTTTGCCAGCTTTGACCACACATCATAAGCCAGATCAGGGCGTTTGTATTGATAATACGCAGCTCCAAGGTTATAGGCTATTTTTTTGTCTCCAGGGCAGAGCTTGTGCGCCCGAATAAGGCCAGAAAGCCCCTTTTTCTTATCTTTTTTAAATAAATTCAGGCTTGTCTTTGCCAGCTCTCTGGCAACAGGACACATATCAGTGGCAAAAGACATGGAAGGAGTGCAAAGTAAAAGGGTTAAAAGAAAAGCAAGTACGCACATAAAATACCTTCTATCGCCTGGCAATTCCGTAGGGGCAATTCATGAATTGCCCCTACAATTGGATTATCAGCCCATATGGCTAAAAAATTTTACAACACTTTGCTTATTTTCCACAACTTCTTCTGCATGCGCATTCCCATTTCGCTTTTGTTGGATCGCGAACAAATATACACCTTGAAAATCAACTCATTGCAAAAACAAAAATTTTTACCCGCCACAATGTCCACCCACGACAACCGCATCTAACTTTCATGGCACATATTGCCTTTGTGAAAACCACCTCCCCTCTAGGGGCAATCCCGTAGGGGCAATTCATGAATTGCCCCTACAAATAAACAGAACATATCAAATAAAATCTTAATAACATAACCCTGCTGCCAGGTACCTGTCAGTTCATAAACTGCCCCTGCAAACAGGAAAAAATTAATCCCAATTTATCAAAAATATTTGTCTTTTTCCCACGTTCTGGGATTATTTACAATATATTCTGCAATCTTCAAATACGAATCTGCGTTGCGGATTATATGTTCATAATAATTGCGCTGCCATACAGGTAATCCAGATGTTCCACGTAACATATTAATTTGTTTCGCTGATTGCATTTTAAAACGTCCGATAATTTTAGGTAACACCATTTTTCGACGATTCTTTCGATATTGCCGAAATAATTCATTTTGCAAATTTGATTCATTATATAATGGCAATTCATGATCTGTCGAGTACCTGACAGGTAGTTTTGTTGCCCCTACAATTTGATTATTAGTAATATATTTTGTAAACCACAAAATTCCATGAATATGATTTGGCATTATTATATATTCAAGTAATTTTATATCTGGATAATATTTTGTAATTTCATTCCAATATCTTTTTACAATTTTTCCATATTCATTTAATAACATATTACTATTTTTTATTTCACCAAACAATTTTACCTTATTATGTGTGCAAATGGTAATAAAATATAATCCTGATTGTGAATAATCATAATTTTTTAACCGAATAGAACGGCGACAATGTGAATATTTCATAAATGACTCCACCCTGTTACAGCCTGAATTCATAATGACAATTTAAAAAATCAAAATTTGTATTTTTGCCAAAATATGTAGGGGCAATTCATAAATGCACAGGCAAATTGGGGGCAATTCCGTAGGGGCAATTCATGAATTACCCCTACAATCATTTTTACAAATATAGGTGACTGTTGCATATTTCAACACAAATCCCTTTCAGAATTTTTTTACTGAGCAGAGCCAGGCACGCATCAGGCGAAAGCCACCGTTATCCCTCTGTTTTAAAAAATAAAAAATCTTCTGCGGGCTTACGCCCGCAGTTCCCAGAATGTAAAAAAGTAAAAGTCCAAAAAGTAATCCTTACTCGGAGACAAGGCGGAAGCCCAGATCGTCGCACCTGCAACCTGGCTCGAAGTAGTCGCGATTAGCACATCGCACGCTCCTGAGACCGCGGATCCAGCTACTGCCCCGTGCCACGCGGTAGGAACCTGAATCCGTATGTATAGGATTCTTCCGACTATGATGACGATAAGCATTCTTATCATACACATCCTCACACCATTCCCACACATTACCGCTCATGTCATGAAGTCCCAATCCATTGGGAGCAAAACTGCCCGCAGGAGCCGTATAAACATACCCATCATCTTGAGATGAAATTTTCCAACCATATTTACAATTCATATCACAAAAATTTGCATATCTGTATACTTTTGAAGTATCAGATGTACCTACATACTTCACCTTCTTCCCACCACTTCTGCACGCATATTCCCACTCAGCCTCTGTTGGAAGACGAAATGTGCGGCCAGTCTTGCGAGAAAGCCACTTTGCAAATGCCCTGGCGTCATTCCACGATACATTTATCACCGGTCTTCTTCCCCTGCCCCAGCCTCTATCACCTGGCTTGCGCCTGCCTGTTTCCTCACAAAACCTGTCATATTGTTCAAAGGTCACCTCATACTTCCCCATCCAGAACCCATCCACACAAACCTTATGTACTGGCTTTTCATCACTATCGCAACTATCTGTCCAACTACCGCACCCCATCTCATAACACCCACCTTCTACCCACACAAACTCCATGCCCAGATACGGATCTTTCCATTCCCTGCCTGAAGGGCCTGATGTGCCGCCAGGGTCATACGGCTCATCATCAATGGGGATAAAACTGGGATCAACGCCTTTCCGGGCAAAAACATAACCTGCTGTCAGACAAAAAATCAAAACAAGCAAAATGATTCTTTTCATCTATACTCCCTGAAAATCAACTCATTGCAAAAACTAAAATTTTTGCCCGCCACAGCCCTGTAGGGGCAATTCATGAATTGCCCCTACAAATCAAAAAATCAGCTATAAATTAACGAAATTTTTATTCCAGATGTCTAAACAATGCAATATAATTTTTATTTTTTTTAATTCTTTTTTCTTTCCAATAAGTTTATTGCCTCTTTATTGTCAACCTCTTGTTTGTTTAAATGCATAAATAACCCATGCTTTAAAAAATTTTTCCAGATTCCTTTTAAATAATTAGTGTTTATCAATAATAAAAAAACATAAGTCTCAAACATATCCTGCACATGCAAAAAAACAGCATTGCACAGGTGAGACAAATATGTTTAAAATAAGAAAAAGCCTAAAGGAGCTTTTTTATGACTCAAACACCTAAAAAAATTCCCTATGGTATAGCTGATGCCGCTGAGGTTCTATCTGATAAATACTATTATGTGGATAAAACACATTTTATTCCTGTACTTGAAAACGCTGGAAGGCACATTGTTGTTTTAAGACCAAGACGCTTTGGAAAATCCCTTTTAATATCCACCTTAGAACTCTATTATGACATAAACAGAAAACACAGGTTTCAGGAGTTTTTTAAAGACACATGGATCGGGAAAAATCCAACTGAGCTCCAGGGAAGTTTTCTGGTTATCAGATTTAACTTCTCTGCTGTAAGGGCAGACCCTGAGCTGGTGGAGGAGGATTTCAATCTCTATATCAAAGAGGTCATTGGTTCTTATGTTCGTTATTATGAAAAATTTATACCCCGAGATATTTTTGAGAGAATACTCTGTTGTGAAAATGGTCCAGATATGCTCAGAGTGCTCTTATCTCAAGAATTCTACAGAAAGACCAGACACAAAATTTACATCTTAATTGATGAATACGACAATTTTGCAAATGCCATTCTCTCTGCATATTCTCACGAAGAATATATGCAACTAACTCATGGTGGAGGATTTTTTAAAGATTTTTTTAAAAAATTAAAGGCTGCAACTGAAGAGTCTGAATCTTCCCTTGCCAAACTCTTTATAACAGGCGTCTCTCCTATTACACTTGATGATGTAACCTCGGGGTTTAATATTGGGGAAAATTTATCACTAGACCCAAGGCTGAGTACCCTCTTTGGTTTTACTGAAAAAGAGGTTGCAACAATCTATGAATATTATACATCTTTAAATCTTTTAAATATAGATAAAGATGAGTTTTTTAAAATTATATCTGCATGGTATAATGGATATTCCTTTAATGAGGACACCACAGAGCGTGTGTATAATCCTGATATGATATTTTATTTTTTAAAGCAAATAATGGCCCTAAAAAAACTTCCCAGGGACTTAATTGATGAAAATGTGCGCATAGATTATGCAAAGATGAGACACCTTATTACAGTTGACAGGAAAGTTAAGACCTTTAATGGAAATTTTTCCATTTTAAAACAAATAATTGAAAATGGCATAGCAGGTGGTAGAGTAGTTAAAACCTTTCCATTGGAGAGGCTCACCCATCCTCAAAATTTTACATCTCATCTCTTTTACCTGGGTCTTTTGTCCTTTAATGGAGATGATGAATTAATCATTCCAAATGAAACAGTAAATCAACTTTTATATGAGCACTTAAGAGATGCTTATGAAGACACAGGGATATTTCGCTCAAATCTCTATTTTCTTGCAGAAAAAATAAAAAAAATGGCATATTCAGGCGAGTGGAAAGGAGTATTTGAACAACTATCCAGTGAAATAAATACTCAGACATCCATAAGGGACTATCTTCAAGGGGAGCAGACAATAAAAACATTTTTAGCAGCATATATCTCAATTACTGATTATTTTATAGTGCATTTAGAAAGGGAGCTAAACAAGGGATTTGCAGATCTCTATCTAAAACCTTTTTATGAGAAAAATCAAAAGGTGAGATTTGGCTATCTTATTGAAATAAAATATATTCCCCGTGGAGAAAAACTCACAGAGAACATTTTAAACAAAAAAAGGGATGAGGCAAAAGCTCAGCTTTTAAAATATGCACAGGATGATATTATCTCCAGAAAATCTCATACAAAGCTAAAACTTATCTATCAAATATGGCATGGGTGGGAGCTTGTGGAAATGGAAGAGATATAGTTGAAGATGGGCAGTGATGATATAGTGTGCATCATCTAAGCCTCTACCGTATCCAGAAATCAATGCTCTCTTCCCACCAGGCAGCAGCAGGAACAAGTGAGAGTTTGCTCAAAAACCTCTTCATGTCTTCTTGCCTCAGCACATAATACCCATCCTGCACTTTTAGACCTGCTGTCAAATCCACATCAACATCAGATGATATACCAATGACCTTAAAACACATCCTGCCAACAGGAGGGTAAACCCTATAACTTACAGCGCTTTTATCAACACACTCAGGAAAAGAATAGACCCTGTCTTTTGTAAAAACTAAAGGAATAAGTTCCTTGATAGGATATAAAAAAATCACCTCTCCAGTGCCAGGATCGTAATTAAATACATACAATCTACTATTCATGGGCGGACACACAGAAAAGCCAATATTATCCCCCACATTGACTACTGGCGCATCACCCCTCAAAGCCACCTTTTTATTTTTGCGCAATACAAAAAGCGATACCCTGCCTTTTGACGAAGATGAGGAAGAGAGGCTTTCCAGCCTGGCGCCTGCACCCTTAGATGCAGCAGGAGAACTTAAGATCCTCTCCAGGTCTTTATTCACTTTCAACTTTACACTGGCTGAAGCAATTACCCGTCCATTATCAGGTCTTACTACCCTGCAATCTATGTCCAATAATCCTTTTTGTTTAAGCCAGGTATAAGTTCCCAGCACAACATAATCAGCCTTAAGTTTTTTTGCCCATTTATCAATATCCAGGAGTCCTTCATCATCCAAATGCACCTTGCCGCCTGGCCCAAAAGCCTCAATCTCATCCATGAGCCGCACTATCTCCAGCCTTTCCACCAGTTCAAATTTCCTTTTCTTTGCCTGGGCCAGTGCACTCAATAATTTGCGCGCCAATACATTGGACATAAGGCCATCAAAACCATCTGCTGCTTGAAAGTGCAAAACAGCCAACCGTTTGCCAGCAAGTGGTTTTGCCCTGGCAAGCCTGTGAGCCAATTTCTCGCACGCAGCATCAAGATTAGCTGGCCTGCCCCAAAAGGCAAAACAATTTGTCCATATAAACAAAATAAAAAACAAACAAGAGAAAATAGCTATGTTTATATATGTTTTTCTGGTCATAAGATATTTTTTGGATTTATGGATTTATGATGTATTGGGTAAATTTCGGTATTCATTTATTCATGGGACGGATATGGAATCCGCCTCTGTTCACGGTTCACCATTAAGGGGCGGATATAGAATCCGCCCCTACCTCACCCTGGCCAATTTTATCCTCACATTAGCGCTCATCTGCGGGTTCTGGTCATAATCCAGGGACATGAGCTTTTGTCTGGCATAATCAAAGGCCTCTTTTGTATCCACCCACCCATCCCTGTTTGCATCGCCTTCTCCCAGCATGGCCTTTAAAAAGAAATAGGTAAAAGCACCCTGTCTGCCAGGCGTGTATTCTTTTGCTGGCCGATCCGCTGCTGCTGCGGAAATAAAAAGTTTATTACAAGCCAGAAGAGACCTGTTGATTTTAGGACGAATAAGTTTTATGCCGCTTACAGATTTGCCAGTGCCAGAAAAACACGCATCCAGCACACATACAACATTTTTGTTTTTCAGGGCGCTGAATTTCTTGCGCAGATAAGAAAGGGGTATGGCGGTTCTTTCGTTTAAACCATCAAGTGTTGCCTCATAAGGCACAAGCAAACCATCCTTGATATTTTGCCCTTTAACAACAGGAGAGCCATGCCCTGAAAAATAAAAAAAGATCTTTGCGTCTGGATTTAATTTTGCCTTACGCACCAGCCATTCCAGATCATTATACAAAGTGCCCACAGAAGCATCACTATTCAAACGCAGGCGGATATGCGCGCTGTCATTTTTAAATCCTGCCTTTTTGACCAGCAAACGATAAACCTGCCTGGCATCTGTATCAGCAAAACGAGGGCCTTTTAAATATTTATACCTGCGGATGCCCACAATCAGGGCATAGGCCTTAGCAGTAGGTTTCAAAGTAACCCTTGTATGCTCTATGTCCAGAAATTCATCGCTTACCCGTGTTATAATCGGACCAGAAGAGCCAGCTTTAAATTGTTGATCAGGCAATGGTTTTGGCAAAGGCACAACGCTTTCATCCACCAGGGCCAGGGCCATCTTGTCCTTGGCCTCCACAAGCTTTCCTATCCCTCTGTATTTATTGCAGAGCTCTATCAAATCCTTGAAAGCATCTTCCTTTTCCCCATTCCTGAACCTGTTCCAGAGAGTCTCCACCAAGTATCCTGCTGCACTGTCCGCCTCAAGAGACATGTTATTTTTCCTGGCAAACTCAAGGGCCTGTTCATATTTTCCCTTTTTAAACAAAATATCCAGTTGCAAGGCCAGAAGGTCCTTATCTTTTTTAATACTACCAGCCTTTTTGGCCCAGTTCTGCGCATCATCCAGCCTGCCCATCTCCAGGGCAACCCAGGCAAGATTGGATAACAATTTAAAATCCCTTTTGTTTTTCTTTGCCAGCTTTGACCACACACCATAAGCCAGATCAGGGCGTTTGTACTGATAATACGCAGCTCCAAGGTTATAGGCTATTTTTTTGTCTCCAGGGCAGAGCTTGTGCGCCCGAATAAGGCCAGAAAGCCCCTTTTTCTTATCTTTTTTAAATAAATTAAGACTTGTCTTTGCCAGCTCTCTGGCAACAGGACACATATCAGTGGCAAAAGACATGGAAGGAGTGCAAAGTAAAAGGGTTAAAAGCAAAGCAAATACGCACATAAAATACCTCCTCATTTACATTTTAGCAATCCCGTAGGGGCAATTCATGAATTGCCCCTACAATTGAATTATCAGCCCATATGGCTAAAAAATTTTATAACACTTTGCTTATTTTCCACAACTTCTTCTGCATGCATATTCCCATTTCGCTTTTGTTGGTTGGCGAACAAATGTACTTCCTGAAAATCAGCTCATTGCAAAAACTAAAATCTTTACCCGCCACAATGTCCACCCACAACAACCGCATCTAACTTTCATGGCACATATTGCCTTTGTGAAAACCACCTGCCCGCTAGTGGCAATTCCGTAGGGGCAATTCATGAATTGCCCCTACAATTGGATTATCAGCCCATATGGCTAAAAAATTTTACAACACTTTGCTTATTTTCCACAACTTCTTCTGCATGCATATTCCCATTTCGCTTTTGTTGGATCGCGAACAAATGTAATCCCTCAAAATCAACTCATTGCAAAAACTAAAATCTTTACCCGCCACAGTGTCCACCCACGACAACCGCATCTAACTTTCATGGCACATATTGCCTTTGTGAAAACCACCTGCCCTCTAGGGACAATCCCGTAGGGGCAATTCATGAATTGCCCCTACAATTGAATTATCAGCCCATATGGCTAAAAAATTTTACAACACTTTGCTTATTTTCCACAACTTCTTCTGCATGCATATTCCCATTTCGCTTTTGTTGGATCGCGAACAAATATACACCCTGAAAATCAACTCATTGCAAAAACTAAAATCTTTACCCGCCACAATGTCCACCCAGGACAATTAAATCTAATCTTCACGGCACATATTGCCTTTGTGAAAACCACCTCCCCTCTAGGGGCAATCCCGTAGGGGCAATTCATGAATTGCCCCTACAAATAAACAGAACATATCAAATAAAATCTTAATAACATAACCCTGCTGCCAGGTACCTGTCAGTTCATAAACTGCCCCTGCAAACAGGAAAAAAATTAATCCCGATTTATCAAAAATATTTGTCTTTTTCCCAGGTTCTCGGATTATTTACAATATATTCTGCAATCTTCAAATACGAATCTGCGTTGCGGATTATATGTTCATAATAATTGCGCTGCCATACAGGTAATCCAGATGTTCCACGTAACATATTAATTTGTTTCGCTGATTGCATTTTAAAACGTCCGATAATTTTAGGTAACACCATTTTTCGACGATTCTTTCGATATTGCCGAAATAATTCATTTTGCAAATTTGATTCATTATATAATGGCAATTCATGATCTGTCGAGTACCTGAGAGGTAGTTTTGTTGCCCCTACAATTTGATTATTAGTAATATATTTTGTAAACCACAAAATTCCATGAATATGATTTGGCATTATTATATATTCAAGTAATTTTATATCTGGATAATATTTTGTAATTTCATTCCAATATCTTTTTACAATTTTTCCATATTCATTTAATAACATATTACTATTTTTTATTTCACCAAACAATTTTACCTTATTATGTGTGCAAATGGTAATAAAATATAATCCTGATTGTGAATAATCATAATTTTTTAACCGAATAGAACGGCGACGATGTGAATATTTCATAAATGACTCCACCCTATTACAACCTGAATTCATAATGACAATTTAAAAAATCAAAATTTGTATTTCCGCCAAAATATGTAGGACAATTCATAAATGTACGGGCAAATTGGGGGCAATATTGTAGGGGCAATTCATGAATTGCCCCTACAATAATTTTTACAAATATCGGTGACTGTTTCATATTTCAACACAAATTGCTTTCAGAATTCAGAATACAGAATTCCAGAATCCAGAATTTTTCTACTGAGCTGAGCGAAGACGGACCAGACGAAAGCCGAAGTTGTAGTTACGGAGAACTGGCCCGTTCCAGTTTCGAATAGCACAACGTAAACCCCTCGGCCCGTTGTACCAGGAACCACCGCGCAACACTCGATACTTGCCTGATGAAGGGCCTTGAGGATTGTTACGCGGAGAGCGTGAATAATAATTCTTATCATACCAGTCCTCACACCATTCCCACACATTGCCGCTCATGTCATACAATCCCAATGGATTTGCGGGAAATGAACCAACTGGAGATGTATATTCCCACCTATCCCTGCCTCCCGTACCGTCATAATTAGCCAGATCATGTGATAATCTTCCTGTTGACGTGGCATACTTCACCTTCTTCCCTCCACTTCTGCACGCATATTCCCACTCAGCCTCTGTTGGAAGGCGAAATGTGCGGCCAGTCTTGCGAAAAAGCCACTTTGCAAAGGCCCTGGCATCATTCCAACTTACCCCTACAATTGGATAATTTTTTGAGGTTAAAGCTCTTCCCAATTTTCCATAATAATACTTCTTACTACCTGTATGAATATTGTATTTATTTCCTTTCTCAAGCCATTCAGGCACGGGACACGCCCCTTCATCTACACATTTCAAATATTGCCCCACTGTCACCTCATACTTCCCCATCCAGAACCCATCCACACAAACCGTATGTACTGGCTTTTCATCACTATAGCAACTATCTGTCCAACTACCGCACCCCATCTCATAACACCCCCCTTCTACCCACACAAACTCCATGCCCAGATACGGATCTTTCCATTCCCTGCCTGAAGGGCCTGATGTGCCGCCAGAGTAATACGGCTCATCATCAATGGGAATAAAACTGGGATCAACGCCTCTCCGGGCAAAAACATAACCTGCTGTCAGACAAAAAATCAAAACAAACAAAATGATTCTTTTCATCTATACTCCCTGAAAATCAACTCATTGCAAAAACTAAAATTTTTGCCCGCCACAATGTCCACTCAGGATAATCGCATCTAATTTTCATGGCACATATTGCCTTTGTGGAAACCACCTGCGCTGTAGGGGCAATTCATGAATTGCCCCTACAAATCAAAAAATCAGCTATAAATTAACGAAATTTTTATTCCAGATGTCTAAACAATGCAATATAATAATTTTCATTTTTTTTTAATTCTTTTCTCTTTTTAATAAGTTTATTGCCTCTTTATTGTCAACTTCTTATTTATTTAAATGCATAAGTAGCTCATGCTTTAAAAAATTTTTCCAGATTCCTTTTAAATAATTAGTGTTTATCAATAATAAAAAAAATATAAGTCTCAAACATATCCTGCACACGCAGGAAAACAGCATTGCACAGGTGAGACAAATATGTTTAAAATAAAAAAAACCTAAAGGAGCTTTTTTATGACTCAGACACCTAAAAAAATTCCCTATGGTATAGCTGATGCCGCTGAGGTTCTATCTGATAAATACTATTATGTAGATAAAACCCATTTTATTCCTGTACTTGAAAACGCTGGCAGGCACATTGTTGTTTTAAGACCAAGACGCTTTGGAAAATCCCTTTTAATATCCACCTTAGAACTCTATTATGACATAAACAGAAAACACAGGTTTCAGGAGTTTTTTAAAAACACGTGGATAGGCAAAAATCCAACTGAGCTTCAGGGAAGTTTTCTGGTTATAAGATTTAACTTCTCTGCTGTAAGGGCGGACCCATTAAAGGTTGAGCATGATTTTAATCTTTATGTCCACGATATATTGGTAAGATTTGTTGACCGGTATAAGAAATTGATCCCTGATGATCTTAAAAAAAGCATTCTTGCCCTGGAAAATGGAGTTGAGATGCTAAGAAGGGCCCAATGTCTCAGGAAAGATGTCGCCTTAGTGAGATAAGAAAGGGGGTTCTTTTCTTGAGCTCCTATCTTATCATCCTTCCCCCTAGGGGGAAGGGAAAATTTTAACCTGGGCGAAAAGGAGTCTTTTATTATGTTTTATCCTGAAGATGTTAAAGAAAGTGTGCTTAAGCAAATTTTAACCACTTCAAAAACAGTTGCTGCTATTGCAAGAGAGAATAATATCCCCTATAGTACAGTGATGACATGGAAAATTAACGCTCAAAAAGGAAAAACAATGAATAAAAAATTTTCAGCTGAAGAAAAACTTAATTTACTTTTTCAATGTGCCTCAATGAGTGAGATTGAGGTGTCCAGGTTTTGTAGGGAAAAAGGCATATATCCGAGTACATTGGAGAAATGGAAACAGGCCTGTCTGGAAAATATTGATAACCGTTCTAATAAGGAATTCAAGAAAAAAGAGAAAAGATTAAAACAGAAGATTTGCAAGTTAGAAAGGGAAATACGGCGAAAGGACAAGACTATAGCAGAGACAACGGCTTTATTGGTGCTTAAAAAAAAATGGGAAAATTTCTTGGAGGAGCAAGAGGACGAAAGATAGAGTTACAACAAAAAGAATATGCTTACAAAGCTATAACACAAGCCAAAAAAGAGGGGTGTAGTTTGAAAAAAGCATGTGATCTTATTGGGATTTCAATAAGGACTTACCAACGATGGAAGAGTGCAGGGACTTTGGAAGATAAGAGAAAAGATGTCCCCAGGAAGCCAGCTAACAAGTTGTCTGAGCAAGAAAGAAAAAAGATCTTATCTATTTGTAATTCAGAGACCTTCAAAGAGTTATCCCCCAATAAGATTGTACCCATGTTAGCTGACAGAGGGCAATATATTGCATCAGAAAGTACTTTTTACCGTGTACTCAGAGAAGCAGGTCAATTGACACACAGGCAAAGGTCTAAACCCAAGACATATTCCAAACCTAAACATTATAGAGCTTCAGGGCCGAATCAGATTTGGAGTTGGGATATCACTTATCTTCCTACATTAATCCAAGGCATGTTTTTTTATTTATACATGTACATAGATATTTATAGCCGTAAGATAGTAGGATGGGAGGTATATTCAGAACAAAAAAGTGACTTGGCAACAAAAGTACTAAATAGAGCTTTGCTTTGTGAAAATATTACAGGACAAGGGCTTGTGATTCATTCAGACAATGGTAAGCCTATGAAAGGCTCAAGCATGTTAGCTACTATGCAGAATTTAGGGATAGTGCCATCTTTTAGTCGCCCTCATGTTAGTGATGATAATCCATACATAGAGTCCCTTTTTAAAACAGTAAAATATTGTCCTGAGTATCCATGTAGATTTTCTAGTCTGGAAGAAGCCAGGAATTGGTGTCTTGAATTTGTTAATTGGTATAATTTTAAACATTATCACAGCAAAATTAAGTTTGTTACGCCTGAGCAGAGACACTTAGGCTTGGATATTGAGATTTTAGCCAAGCGTAAAGAGGTATACAAAAAAGCCCGTTCTAAACATCCAGAGCGGTGGTCTGGAAACATCCGGAATTGGGATCCTATTTTAAGTGTTGATCTCAATCCAGGAACTAAACAACATCTTAAAAAGGTTGCTTGATGGGAAAAAATAAAATAACTTTTGGTGACATCTTTACTGACATTCACCGAGGGTCTTATCTGAAGAATTTTATGAAAAGACCAAACACAAAATTTACATCTTAATTGATGAATACGACAATTTTGCAAACGCCATTCTCTCAGCATATTCTCATGAAGAATACATGCAACTTACTCATGGTGGGGGATTTTTTAAAGATTTTTTTAAAAAATTAAAGGCTGCAACTGAAGAGTCTGAATCTTCCCTTGCCAAACTCTTTATAACAGGCGTCTCTCCTATTACACTTGATGATGTAACCTCGGGGTTTAATATTGGGGAAAATTTATCACTAGACCCAAGGCTGAGTACCCTCTTTGGTTTTACTGAAAAAGAGGTTGCAACAATCTATGAATATTATACATCTTTAAATCTTTTAAATATAGATAAAGATGAGTTTTTTAAAATTATATCTGCATGGTATAATGGATATTCCTTTAATGAGGACACCACAGAGCGTGTGTATAATCCTGATATGATATTTTATTTTTTAAAGCAAATAATGGCCCTAAAAAAACTTCCCAGGGACTTAATTGATGAAAATGTGCGCATAGATTATGCAAAGATGAGACACCTTATTACAGTTGACAGGAAAGTTAAGACCTTTAATGGAAATTTTTCCATTTTAAAACAAATAATTGAAAATGGCATTGCAGGTGGTAGAGTAGTTAAAACCTTTCCCTTAGAGAGGCTCACCCATCCTCAAAATTTTACATCTCATCTCTTTTACCTGGGTCTTTTGTCCTTTAATGGAGATGATGAATTAATCATTCCAAATGAAACAGTAAATCAACTTTTATATGAGCACTTAAGAGATGCTTATGAAGACACAGGAATATTTCGCTCAAATCTCTATTTTCTTGCAGAAAAAATAAAAAAAATGGCATATTCAGGCGAGTGGAAAGGAGTATTTGAACAACTATCCAGTGAAATAAATACTCAGACATCCATAAGGGACTATCTTCAAGGGGAGCAGACAATAAAAACATTTTTAGCAGCATATATCTCAATTACTGATTATTTTATAGTGCATTTAGAAAGGGAGCTAAACAAGGGATTTGCAGATCTCTATCTAAAACCTTTTTATGAGAAAAATCAAAAGGTGAGATTTGGCTATCTTATTGAAATAAAATATATTCCCCGTAGAGAAAAGCTTACAGAGAATATTTTAAACAAAAAAAGGGAAGAGGCAAAGAAGCAGATTTTAAAATATGCACAGGATGATATTATCTCCAGAAAATCTCATACAAAGTTAAAACTTATCTATCAAATATGGCATGGATGGGAGCTTGTAGAGATGGAAGAGATATAGTTGAAGGGATTAATGGTATGCAGCACACATATGTTACTATATTTTTTTACCAGCAACTTCATTTAATACATGAATTTTAACAAACTAAAGTTCCGAATTTCTATGCCCTGCTTACTTTACTTAAATCCCACATATTCTCGAGGCACTGGCGGGCAGGAACCACCATTAACAACCCTAAATCGCTGGGGCTTAAAAAACCTGTTCTCTATCTACAGGCCTATTTATGGAAAGGTCTTGATGCCAATAACAAATTCCTCAATTGTTGTGCTGACGTTGATCTCTCCTCATTATGTGAGATTGAACCGAACATGTTTTCAAAACCAGTTCTTGACCACCTTAACCATAAGGTCTCTGCTCCTGATCTTAGAAAAGACAGACAACTTGCTCTCATCAAAGAATTGCTTAAAACCAAATACTCCTCTTTTGGATTTAAAAGTTGTGAACTTAAGAATGCTCTATCCAACTACTTCCGAAATTCCTCTCAAATTCGCTAGGAAGTGAAAAATTAATCTCTAGAAAGATCGTCAAAAAGGCAAAAGGTAAATCATTTTATGCGGTTACTAAATTTGGCTGGAAGTGGCTTTGGGCTACAATTTGTGCTAATGACTTTTTTAAAAACCCTATAATTTCAAGGTGTTTTAAAAAGGACTTAGAACATAGTGCATCACAACCATTTAATATTGAAAAGTCTTATCTCCTCATCCATCAAGGCTTAACCATCATAACTCAAGAACTTGCAATGATTTAAGCTCCTCTAAAAAACGTAAATTTTTTTCACGTTTTTAAAGACAAAAGCATAAGGTTTATTACGAAAAAACATATTTAAACACACTCAGGTTCCTCAAAAGCTACCAGGGGGAGGGAATAGATGTTCAAAGAAAAAACGTAGCTTTTACTTACGATAATGCATTAGCTCTTCTTGCTTTCTTCTCCACTCCTACACCAGAGAATCTCAAACGAGCAAACTTATTGGCCGATGCACTGGTTTATTCAGTGAAACATGATCGATTCTTTAACGATGGTCGTATTAGAAACGCTTATAATTCTGGAGATTTAATTTTGCCTAATGGCTGGCAACCTAATGGAAGAAATCATATGGTCCGCATACCTGGCCACACAAAGGAAAATGGCGAATGGGAAGAAGATAATTATTCCGTGGGCACTCACACTGGAAATGTTGCCTGGGCAATATTGGCACTTCTTGGATATTATGAACTTTCTCCTGAAACACCAGAGCAAAAGGCAATTTATCTTGAGACTGCTAAACAAATGGGAGAATGGATTGAAGCAAACTGTCGAGATATTAGAGGAGATGGTGGTTACACAGGTGGATACGAAGGTTGGGAACAAAATAATTCAAATCCTACAGGTCAGACACGTCTTATGTGGAAATCCACAGAACACAATCTGGATGTATATGTTGCTTTTATGAGACTTTACTATTTGACCCATGACGAAATCTGGCTGGAAAGAGCTCAGCACGCCAAAAGGTTTATTGACTCCATGTGGAATAATTCAGAGGGACGTTACTATGCTGGTACTCTGGAAGATGGTGTGACAATAAATGATTCTGTCAAACCCATTGACGTGAACACTTGGGGATACCTTGCTATGGCTCAAATAAATGACCCTGCTCAAATGAACAGGGCTCTTGATTGGGTTCTTAATCATAGTGTAGTAGAACAGGAGGGATATAAAGGCATTGACTTTAACGACGATTGCGATGGAATATGGTGGGAAGGAACAGCTCAACTTGCGCTGGCACTGAAGCTGGCAGGCTGCACCTCAGAAGCAGAATTATATATTCAAAATATGAAAAAGTGGCAAGCAGAGGCAAACAATGGAAATGGCAAAGGAATTGTGGCATCCTCAAAAGACCATCTTTCTACAGGTCTTAATTGGTCCTATTACCCCAACCTTCACGTAGGAGCTACAGCATGGTTTGTTATGGCCCTTCAAGAGTTTAACCCTTTCTTGCCCAGGGGTTGTAATTACAAAATTGATACAAATTCTTTAAAGAATTTTTAAAAAGACATTAAAAACATAAAAATAAGTGGGAAAGAAGATGAAAAAAACATTTTTTTACTATCTTCTTTATTGGCTTATGTGGTATAGAAGATGAAAAAATAAGAGTGCCATTTATAGAGAATAGGGGGCAGACAGACAAAGAAGTGGCTTATTATGTATAAGTCTTCATTTAAGATTGATAAAACAAAATAACCATGTTGCCACCAGGAGAATAAAATATGATATTGTTTTCTGTTTCAATACCTTCAAGTGTATTTACATTTTCTATTTGGCATTTTATGTTTTTATTTAAGAGGTAATTTTTAGTGACTTTAATAAAATCATCCAAAGTATCATATCTTCCAAAAATTTTTAGATGAAATGTCTTTTTTTCTTTGTTGTATATTTTGATTTTTAAAATAGACGTTAATTTTAAATTAATTATTTTTTTATTTACATAAATAGGTTTTAATATCTCGTGTCTAATTCTTACAAAATAATTTGTAACAACCTCTATAATTAGTTTTAGCTCTTTCTCGTTAAGACTTTGAATATATTCGTTTAAGTAATTATTTCTTTTGTGCTCTATCTCTAGATATTCCTCTAATAAGGGAGATAACTTTTCAAAAGAGATTATTTTTTTCTCTACAAGTAATTCTCCAAGATGAACATGTTTTACATCCTGCAAAAATAAAATCTCGTCAATTTGTTTTTGACTAAGAAGATTTAATTTTTTTGCAATTTCACAAAAAGGTTTATCTTCTATTTGTTGAATTTGAATGATCTTTTCTACGTCCTTTGCAGACAAAAGTTTTTTCTCAACACAGATCTCTCCTATCTTTTTATTTCTTTGTATCTGTTCATTTAAAAGGTCCTTCAATGTGTTTTCATCTATTATTCCCTTTGATATTAAATACTCTCCAAAGAATCTATCATTCATTTTACCATCCCACATGTAGGATTTTGAGTTTGTAATCTTTTTTCAATAACTCTCTTTAATTTAATTCCTTCTTCAAAATCAGGGTTTATAGCAAGTCCTTTATTTACAAATTTCAGGGCTTGTTTATATTTGTTCAATTCAAATAATGTCCTCGCAATATTAAAAAAAAGATGTTCATCCCATTTTTCCAGTCTATAAGCTTTAAAGTAATATTTTAGAGCCTCTTTATACATTTTATATTTTCTCATTTTAATGCCAAATTCATTGAACAGGTGTTTATGTTCCCTCTCAAAGGCAGCATTTAAATTGTAAATCCTTTTAAACACTAATTTGGCCTTTTCTTTATCGCCTTTATCTAAATAGGTAAATCCAAGTCCAAAGGTAGCTCTAATATTTTCTTCATCAATTCTAAGTGCATTTTTGAATTCATATTCAGCGCTATAGTATTTTTTATTTCTTCTATACCTTTCGCCTCTTGCAATAGTCTTTTGTAATTCCCTTATAGCAGGATAGACTTTGTTCATGTATATATCAGGCTCGGGTATGAAGTTTTGAAGAAATTCTTCTTTGGAGATAAAGGACCTTGGCCCTGAGGGAACAAAATTCTTATTTATTGGCTGAAGAGATATACTGCTATCTTCTTGCTCTTTGGCAAAGAATAACAATTTGTGACTACTGTTTCTTTGAGTATGTCCGGCCCCAATCTTTCCGCTTTTTATAATTGAAAATACGCCGTAAATTCTATTAGAATGGCCAATATTTAATCTCTTATTTTGTTTCATTTACTATATAGTCATCCATATTGTAGAGGGTTTCGTCTTCTTTAGGTGGCAACAATTTTGAAATTTTTGTTTTTTTAAGATCAAAGAGTGAATTTTCATCTTCAAATAGATCGCCCATTTCTTCTTCAATTTTTTCAGGGTCCTCGCCTGCTTCCAGTCGTCTTAGGGCCTCTTCCATTGCCCCTCCCATTTTAAGTCCTGTTGTTTCAAATAGTTTTTTCATGAGCTTTGCCATTTCTTTTGGATTGTCCTCGTCTATTTTATCAGCTTGATCAGCTAGAGAAGCAATGGCACTTTCAAGTTTTTTCTCATCTACCTGAGAGAGCATCTTTGAGATTGGGTCATCCATCTCCCCATTGTCATTTTCTTTTTTTGAAGAAGAAATTACTGAAAAGATAGATACCTTTCTCTTCATGTTTTTGTTTTTGCACTTGGGACAGATGGGGGTGTCTTTTGTGTTTATGCGTTTGCTAAGGAAATTAAATATCATATGACAATTTTCACAATAAAATTCATATACAGGCATTTTTATCACCTCCCATCCATTATTTTTGCACAACTGCAATATTTATATTACTTAATAGCCTCGCTGCCAAGTTTTGCTGCCTTAATATTTATATCCTGGATTTTGGGAGACATATGCTTTTTTATGCCATCAATTAGGTCATTTAAGGTAAAAGGGGACTCATTTATAGAAAAAAAAGCGCCTAAAAGGACTATATTGGCACACTTTATTGTACCTGCTTTTTTTGCTAATTCTATACATGAGAGTTTATAGCTATTTTGTGCACATTTATTTATTTTCTCTTCAATGTAATCCATTTCAGGATATTTTTCCATGCCAATTGAAACTCCAACAGGATAGGTTGGTTCTGTATTCCAGACAATGGTTCCGCCTTTTTTTAGGTATTTAAGCGAACGCAGGGTCTCAACTGGTTCAAATCCCAGCAATACATCTGCTTCTCCAATGTCAATTTTAGGGCTTAAATACCCTCCAAGAAGCACAGTGGACTCTACGATCCCTCCCCTCTGTGCCATGCCATGGATTTCACCTGAAGTTACCTCTATATTTTTATCTAGGGCAATTAAAGAAATTAAATTAGTTGCAGTCAGTGTGCCCTGTCCACCAACCCCTGCTAAAAATATTCTCATCTTTCCCATTATGATTTCCTTTTTTTGGCTTTTATATAGTTAGTTATTTGTACACAGAACATACACCCAGAACATAGACTTTCATCTATAAAAATTTTCCCATCTTTTTTATAAAAGGCAGGACATGCAAGTTCTTTTAAACATTTTTCAACTTCTTCATGTTGCTTTTCAACATATGCATAAGTTAGACTTTTTTTCTTAAGAACCTTTGTTGCAAAGAGGGTGCAGGGCTGCTCAGCAATTATGACTCTAACTCCAGATAATTCTTTAAATTTTTGTAACACAGAAAGGGTTTTTTTGAGATTTAATGGGTTTACCTTTTTAACATGTGTAACACCACATCCTTTAACAATTGTTTCAATATCTACTCTGCTTTTGTTATCCCCCATTAGTGTTTTATCAACACCTGGATGGGGCTGATGTCCAGTCATGGCAGTGGTCTGATTATCTAATATAATTACCAGTAAGTTGTGGTTGTTGTGAACCGCATTTACAAGTCCAGTTAATCCAGAGTGGAAAAATGTGGAATCCCCAATATAGCCGATTACAGTTTTTCCTGTTGCCCGTGCCATACCAGAGCCTCCAGATATTGAGGATCCCATGCAAAATAAAAAGTCACATGCCCTGTGTGGAGGTAAAAATCCCAGGGTATAACAACCAATATCAGTTGCGTAGATTGCATCATCTCCAAAAACCTTTCTAACAGAGTAGTAAACTGCCCTGTGGGGACATCCTGCACACAGGTTTGGGGGTCTTCCAGGAAGTTCCTTTTCTTCTTCACACCCTTTGGTCTTGCTTTTGGGCCTTTCAAGAAATTTGAGGATAGCAGCTTCTATTTTTTTTGTTGAATATTCAAAGAGTCTTGTAAGATTTTCGTCCTTTCCATAGACTTTTGTGTTTAAATTGTTTTTTTGGCAAATCATCCTTACACTATCTTCTAAAATAGGCTCTAACTCCTCTAAAACCAAAACCTTATCCATCTGAGAAAGAAAATCAAGTAAGGTTTTTTCAGCTAAAGGATATGTGATCCCTAGCTCCAGTACAGATACTTCATCAAATAGATCTAAATCATTTAGCACGTCATTTAAATATGCCCTTGAAATCCCACTAGCAATTATTCCCAATTTGCTTTTTATTCTGGCCTTATTATAAGGATGGTTTTCTATTTCTTTTCTTATTTTTTCTAGATTTTCTAAAAGCACTGGATGTCTTAGTCTTGCTATTGCTGGTAAGGGAACAAATCTATAGGGATCTCTTTTAAATTCAGCTTTAGGTACTTGTTTTTTTTCGCCAAATACAACTGGCCCTCTTAAGTGGTTTATCCTTGTTGTGGTCCTTAGCATAACTGGTTGTTGCCACTTTCTCGATAAAAGTAACGCCTCTTTGGTCATATCCTTTGCTTCCTGGGCAGTAGAGGGTTCAAAACAGGGCAGGCCTGCTAGTCGCGCATAGTATCTATTATCCTGTTCGTTTTGGCTTGAATGGCAACCAGGATCATCTGCGCTCAGTAAGACCAGACCCCCAGGCGTTCCAACATATGCAAGGCTCATAAGGGGATCAGCAGCAACATTTACTCCTACGTGTTTCATGCAGACCAAGGTTGGCACACCACCCAATGATGCACCTCCCCCAACTTCAAGGGCAACTTTTTCATTTACTGAATATTCAAAATAAAAGTCTCCATAGGGAGATAATTTATAAAATGTATCTGGTACTTCAGAGGAGGGTGTCCCAGGATAGGCTGAAACAAAACCAACTCCAGCCTCAATTGCACCCCTGGCTACTGCTTCATTACCCAATAAGAGATGTTTTTCTCCTGATTTTGAGTCCAGCAATATGTGTCTCATAATTACTTTCCTTTTGTTTGATTTTGTAGTTTTTGCTCTAGTTGAGCTATTTTATATTGATAGAATAAACCATTTGGATCACCTACTCCAAGACTTGATCTTAGTTTTTTATATGCCCACAAGGCCTGCTCTATATTTTGAGTATCTTCTGCCAGTCTTGCAATCTCCATTGTTACTATTTGTGCATATTCCTGATTGTCTTTTAATTTCAGAAGTATCTTTAGGGCCTCGGTCTTTTTCCCCATCAGTTTAAAACAATTGGCTTTTCCTATGATTGCAATCCCCTTTACATTGGGATCATCACTGTTTTCTGCAACTTGTCCAAACATAGATACTGCCTTATCATATTGTTTTGTCTTTATGTATAACTTGGCAAGCTGAAGCCGTATTGCCTGTTTTATTGATGATGGGGCCTCTTTGAGCAATTTATTTAGTTTAGATATCTTTTCGTTGTCTTCTTTTAAAAGCAATATAGAACCAAGCTCTTTTTTGATGTTATTTAATTTATTTTGTGTATACCATTTGTATCCAGAATACCCAGCTGCAATCACAACAATAGCGCCCACAGCTATGACAATTTCCCTTAAGTGAGAGATGATTTTTTCAACAAGAGGCATGGCCTCTTTTGCAATTTCTTCTTCTATTGGAATAGATAGTTTGGTCTTTTTTTTGTCTTGCATTTGAATTTACCTCCGTGTAGTTTATTTTGAAATTTAAGTTTTTGAGGAAGTCTTTTAACCCCTTTTAAAAAAAAGGTCAAAAAATTTTATAGCTGAAAGTCAAAGGAGAAGTGTATGGAGGTGATTTTTCTAGGAGTTGGTGAGGCCTGTGATGAGAAATATCCAAATACGTCTTTACTCTTATACACTGGGAATCAAAAGACACTGCTGCTTGATTGCGGTTTTAGTGTAACCCATGAGTTTTTTAAATATGAAAAAGACGTAAACAAGGTGGACATAATCTGGATTTCCCACTTCCACGGGGATCATTTCTTGGGTCTACCACTTCTTTTGTTGAGATTTTGGGAACAGGGAAGAAGAAGGCCCCTTCACTTTGTTGGTCAGAAAGGAATAGACTATGTTGTGAATTCGTCTATGAAACTTGCTTTTCCAACCCTGGCAGACAAGATTTCCTTTGATTATATATTTCACCAGTTAGTAGAAGGGGAAGAAAAAGAAATAGAAGAAGTTAAATTTTCTGGAGCCTCCACTGGACATACGCAGCCTGACCTAGGAGTTAGAATCTCAGATGGCGAAAAAGTTCTTTATTATAGTGGAGATGGACCACCAAAAGAAGGTTGTTATGAAATAGCAAAGGGTTGTGATCTTTTGGTTCAAGAGACATTTTTGCTTGATGAAGACATTCATGGTCACGGAAATTTTGTAAATTGTATTGATTTTGCGAGAAAAGTAGGTGCTAAGACCTTTGCACCAGTTCATATGCAAAGAGATGCAAGGGATAGCATTGTTTCTTATTTTGAGAATAATAAAGATAAATTTAACGACCTAAATATTATTATTCCTGTTCATGGAAATAAAATAACCCTTTAAAAACTGACACAGGAGGGAATTTATGTCTGATATAGGAAATCTGGTATTAGATATTGGAAAGAGGGCTAAAAGGGCTTCAAAATTAATGGCCAAGGCATCAAGTGAAAAAAAGAATAAGGCATTAATAATACTTTCTGATATGCTTGAATCTGAAAAAAAATATATTCAAGAGGAAAATAAAAAGGATTTGGAACTGGCAGAGAAAAGGGGACTTAGCAGCGCAAAAATAGACAGGTTAACCCTTTCAGATAAGGTCATAGATTCGATGAGGAAAGGTTGTATTGAAGTTGCTCAACTTCCGGATCCAGTAGGGGCAATTGAGACAATGTGGAAAAGGCCAAAGGGTCTTTTAGTTGGTAAAATGAGGATTCCTTTGGGTGTTATTGGGATGATTTATGAATCTCGGCCAAATGTTACAATTGATGCGGGGATCTTGTGTGTTAAGGCATCAAATGCGGTTATTTTAAGAGGGGGATCTGAAGCATTTTATTCAAATCAGGTCTTGGCTAAGTTATTTTCAAAGGCCCTATTAGAAGCTGGTCTGCCTGAAGATGCAGTGCAACTTATTCCCACAACTGATAGAACAGCAGTTTCAGAAATGCTCAAACTAGAAGAATATATTGATGTGATAATCCCAAGGGGCGGAGAAGGGCTAATTCGCACAGTGGTCGAGGGTGCAAAGATGCCTGTTTTAAAACACTACAAAGGTGTTTGTCATATATATGTGGATGAAGATGTGGACATAGATCAGGCAGTAGAGATAATCTATAATGCCAAGGTTCAAAGACCTGGTGTGTGTAATGCCCTTGAATGCTTACTGGTTCATGAAAAAATAGCACCTTCACTCCTACCAAAGGTAGGTGAAAAGCTTGGAGGAGCTGGAGTTTTATTTAAGGCAGATAAAAAGTCTTTTAAATATCTTGAAAAGTGGGCTGAAGAAGCCAAACAAGAAGATTTTGGATATGAATTTTTAGAGCTTAAGATGGCAGTTAAAGTGGTGGCAAATCAAGATGAAGCCCAGGAACACATCTCTCTATATGGCTCTAATCACACAGAGGCGATTTTGACAAATAATCATCAAAGGGCAATGAGGTTTTTAAAAGAGGTAGATGCATCACTGGTGCTTGTTAATGCTTCCACAAGATTTAATGATGGAGGCGAGCTTGGACTTGGTGCAGAGATCGGTATCAGTACATCAAAATTGCACGCCTATGGTCCAATGGGGGTAAAAGAGTTAACAACTACCAAGTTTATAGCCTTTGGAGATGGACAAATACGGACTTAGAAGTAGTTTATCACTTTTTGGAGAGGATATGAAAATAGGATTTGTTGGAGGAAGTTTTAATCCCATACACAATGGCCACATAAGGGTGGCCATTGAAGTAAAAGAACAAATGGATCTTGATTTTGTTGAACTCATCCCAGCTCCTCGCCCTCCCCATAAATTGGATGAAAAATTACTTGATTTTGAGAAAAGGGTAGAGCTTATAAAAATAGCAATAAATGGTATTTCCTTTTTAAGGATAAATACAATTGAAGCAAAGAGGAGCACCCCTTCTTATACAGTTATTACTTTAGAAGAATTAAAACAACTATACCCTGGAGATGATCTCTATTTTGTTATTGGAGGAGACGAAATAACCCATTTAACTAAGTGGTATAAATGGAGACATCTTTTTGATTTATGTAATTTTATCGTAGTTGGAAGGAGACAAGGGGACCTTCATAATTTGCAATTTTTTATTGAAAAAAATCTTTCAGCAAAAACAAACCAGAACTTTGTTTGGCAAGTGGGAGAATATAAAATACATTATATTGAGATTCCAAGGTTAGAGATAAGTAGCTCTTTGATAAGAAAAAAGGCTATGACCCAAAAATTTTTGCGGGGTCTAGTTCCAGAATCCCTTGAGAAAAAAATATCTCAGGAATATTGTAAACTCCTTTTGAAAGATGTGTGATTATAAGCAATAGAAAATTAATTTTTCTCTTCAATTAGATTTGTGAGTATCAGGCCAAGAAAGGAACTTTCTGAAGACGTATATAACCATCCTAAATGGTTAAGACATGTGGCACAAACAACTATTTGCCATGCATAACCAGGAAACCATGTAAAATCTTTGGTGGGTTTTCCTGCAGGGATAAAATTTTTGCCATCTGAAAAACAACCAACTTCAAATATTAATCCATGGGGATTTGCGCACACATGTTTGAATTTGCCATTTATTTTAATCTTGTATCTTGCTGAGGTAATTTTGGTTTTGCAAAATTTACATAAATAATATATATCTTTTTTTTGTTCTATTTTTTCAGTCTGTTCTTTAATGATCACCTCTATATCTGGTGATAAACTTTTTTTAAATAAAATAACCTGTGATAAAGCCATATGTAAGTCCTAACTTCCAATCCTTTGAGCAGACTGCAGGCCTGTTTGTACAGGGCAGATCTTCTCTTCTAACCTCCGCTCTTTAAATCTGCATATTATTATGGAAGGCGCCCTATGGTTGATTGTGAAATCACTTTGCCTAAAGTGAAAGATTTTATCAAGGATTTAATTTCACTTCCTCAGGGAAAAAAATAGGGACGGGCGAATAATGGTTCACACATAAAGGAAGTGAACAAGGGCTGTCTACCTCTTTCTACCTTCTCTCCTGTTCATTATTTACTATTTTCCAAACTCCTCTTGCCATTTATTAAGTGGTGTTTTAATAAAAAAGTTATGGAGAGAAAATATATACAGAACCCTCATGACGCATTTGTGAAGGAAATCTTCTCACACAAAGAGCAGGCTGAAGATTTTTTAAAAAATTATCTGCCTCAAAATATCTGCAAATTAATTGATTTTAATTCTCTTGCCATTGTCAAAGACTCCTTTGTGGATGAAGATTTAAAAAGACATTTTTCTGATTTGCTCTATGAAGTTCAGATAAGTTCCAGAGATGGATTTATTTATTTGCTTTTTGAGCACAAAAGCATCCCGCAAAGATTCACTGCTCTGCAGCTTCTCAGATACATGGTCAAAATCTGGGATCTATATCTCAAACAAAATCAATCTTCTACTCTACCTGTTATTATTCCATTAGTCATCTACAATGGTTACAGAAAATGGACAATAAAAACAAACTTTTCCGAACTTTTTGGAGAGACTGAAAAAGAGTTAGATAGTTATATACCAGACTTTAATTACCTCCTTTACGACCTATCCTCTATATCTGATGAAGAGATCAAAGGAACAGTAATATTAAAGGCTACTTTAATGGCTCTTAAATATCTTACAACACCTGAACCAGGTAAACATCTGGAGCGAATTTTCAATCTCTTTAAAGGACTTGGTGAGAGTAATACACCACTTCAATATCTGGAAACACTACTTCGGTATATAGCCAATGCAACTGACAAGATAGAAGAAGAGGATATAAAAAAGGCAATAAAACAAATAGAAAAGGGGGCAGATATTATGCCAACACTTGCAGAAAAATGGATAGAACAAGGACGTACAGAAGGACGTATAGAAGGTCGTATGGAAGGCATGATCCTGGATGCCCAGGAAATGGTCATGGAAGCTCTGATAGAGAGATTTGGGCTTGTTAAACCAGAGTTATCTGTTAAAATCAGAGGTGTGGGCAACAGAGATGTTTTAAAAATCCTGCATAAACTGGCTATTAGAGTAGATTCCATCCAGGAATTTGAGGAGAAATTAAAACAACTTGAATTGTAAGAGTAGCTGGAGTGAACAGAGAGCTGTAAACAGTGAAGAGAAAGAATTTACATCTAAAACCTACAGGTGTAGGCAGCTATTTCCTTCGAGGGTAGCAATATATGCCCGTCCATATTTTTAATTTCACCTCCGGACAAAAAATTTCCCGAGGCGATTGTCATATAGGGGGGAATTTTAATGGCCTTTTCCTGGGGAATTTATTTTATCTTTGACAATTGACTAAATTGACCAATGATTGACTAATAAATGGGTGTGAATCATGCTTATACCATTTGCCTTTGGAAAAGACATATTATAAAATAAAAGGCCTCCAGTTTCAGATGAGAGGGGTAGTGATGTCTAAGAGGATGAATATAGAATGGCGAGAGAGGGAAAAGGAATTATTGGAATTGTATAAAAGAGAACAAGATGTTGAGATACGTTCTCGATTGCATGCATTTTGGCTTTTGAGGAAAGGGTATTCAGTAGCAGAGGTGAAAAAAGTTTTAGGTATCCATGAACGAACGCTTCGACGTTGGATAGCATGGTATAGGTCAGGGGGTATAGAAGAAGTGAGGCGACGAAAGAAAGGAGGGCGACAGGGGAGAGAATGCTGGTTGAGTGCAGAGCAAAAGGAGCAATTGAAAGCTAAGGCAGCAGAAGGAGTCTTTAAAACGATACAAGATGCTGTAGAGTGGGTAGCGAAAGAGTTCAAAGTCAAATACAGCTACTGGGGGATGCGATCGTTGTTTGTTCGGCTTGGTATCAAGAAGAAAGTTCCAAGGCCGAAAGCAGAAAAAGCCTGTGCCGAGGCACAAAAGGAGGGGAAAAAAGGGGGCTTGCTTCAGCTCTTAGGGAAAAAAATAGGGACGGGCGAATAATGGTTCACACATAAAGGAAGTGAACAAGGGCTGTCTACCTCTTTCTACCTTCTCTCCTGTTCATTATTTACTATTTTCCAAACTCCTCTTGCCATTTATTAAGTGGTGTTTTAATAAAAAAGTTATGGAGAGAAAATATATACAGAACCCTCATGACGCATTTGTGAAGGAAATCTTCTCACACAAAGAGCAGGCTGAAGATTTTTTAAAAAATTATCTGCCTCAAAATATCTGCAAATTAATTGATTTTAATTCTCTTGCCATTGTCAAAGACTCCTTTGTGGATGAAGATTTAAAAAGACATTTTTCTGATTTGCTCTATGAAGTTCAGATAAGTTCCAGAGATGGATTTATTTATTTGCTTTTTGAGCACAAAAGCATCCCGCAAAGATTCACTGCTCTGCAGCTTCTCAGATACATGGTCAAAATCTGGGATCTATATCTCAAACAAAATCAATCTTCTACTCTACCTGTTATTATTCCGTTAGTCATATACAATGGTTACAGAAAATGGACAATAAAAACAAACTTTTCCGATCTTTTTGGAGAGACTGAAAAAGAGTTAGATGTTTATATACCAGACTTTAATTACCTGCTTTATGACCTATCTAGTATATCTGAAGAAGAGATCAAAGGAACAGTGATATTAAAGGCTACTTTAATGGCCCTTAAATACCTTACAACACCTGAACCAGGTAAACATCTGGAGCGAATTTTCAATCTCTTTAAAGGACTTGGTGAGAGTAATACACCACTTCAATATCTGGAAACACTACTTCGCTATATAGTGAGTGCAACTGACAAGATAGAAGAAGAGGATATAAAAAAGGCAATAAAACAAATAGAAAAGGGGGCAGATATTATGCCAACACTTGCAGAAAAATGGATAGAACAAGGACGTACAGAAGGTCGTATAGAAGGTCGTATAGAAGGTCGTATGGAAGGTCGTATGGAAGGCATGATCCTGGATGCCCAGGAAATGGTCATGGAAGCTCTGATAGAGAGATTTGGGCTTGTTAAACCAGAGTTATCTGTTAAAATCAGAGGTGTGGGCAACAGAGATGTTTTAAAAATCCTGCATAAACTGGCTATTAGAGTAGAGTCCATACAGGAATTTGAAGAGAGATTAAAACAACTTGAATTGTAAGAGAAAGGTGTTATAGAGTGAACAGTGAACAGAATAAAATTTTCACCTCAAGTTGGGGGTAGATATTGTTCCTTTTCTTTGTAGGTTACTCATTATTCGCCCGTCCCTTTTTTTATTTATTCTTCCTATCCTCTCCAGTACCTTCGGATAACTTTTGATTCCTACTTTTCTTGTAAGAGATTGCTTGAGCCTTTGTAAATCTTTTTCCAGGCGCAGTTGAATACGATTTTTTATTGCCTCTTCCTTTTTGGCCCTACCGCTACTTTTACAATATAAAAATACCTCTTCAGGCTCTTCTACTCGTATCGCATATACTTTGCCACTATTACTCTCATGAACTATACTTTCTTCACCTGAGGGAAGTTCTTTTACTCGCCCTCTGTCTACACATATATAATCAAGTCCTTTGGCTCTGATTAGTTTTAAATTCTCTTCCGTGGCTATACTGCATCTATAACTACTGTAAGCTTGCCTGTAAGCGATCTTGGAGAATTTATAAAAAAAACATCTAAAATCTTCTCCAGTGTTGAGGCTTCCGACACATTACCAGGAAAAATCCTGCTGGCCTTGGGAAAACCATCTTCATCAAGTATTATACCTACTGTCACTAATGGCCTATCATTTCGTTTCTCCTTAGATAGACCTCTCTTTGACAATTCTGAGCTTGTAACCTTCCCCTCAAAATATGTATTAGTCAGATCATATAAAATAAGCTGTTCTCCAAGACCAAAAAGTTCTCTTTCTCTTTTTACCACCTTCTCTTCTATAGCTTCTTTATTGGCTATCAGCTTGTCCAGAGTCCTATATAAACTGGATAGCGATACCACTTTTGCATCAATATTCATTACCTCATCAAGCCCACTTAACCGGTGAAACCATTTATGAATTTCCCTCTCACTCCCACAATTTATCAGACTCCCAACTATAAGAACTTTTGCTCTATCTATATCCTTTCTATTAAAACCTATTTCCTTTAAAATTTTTGTAATCATAAGTTTATCATATGCCCAGGCCCCTACAACTTCTGCTCCAACACATCTGACATCTTCGTTTTTTACTGAAGCAACATCAACCATCTTCCAATGAGCCTCATGTTTTGCTTTCTCCTCACTCTTTTGAAGAGCTTTTTTTCTTATTAAACCTGCAAAACGTCTTGCAGGTTTTTCAATTTTTTCAGGGACTTTTAATAACGACAATTGTCCTTTTAATAATTCCTCAATTCTATTAGCAAGAAATTTTAACTCCTCCCTGGACAGATCCAGTTTTCCAAGGTTTAAAATAGTTCTCTGCCTGGGACCATCAGGGGTTCTGTAAGATTCTACTAATTGATGGTAGAAATAAGTTTTTCCAGATTTGGGATCGGTTTTTCTAATTTTGCGGATAAACATAGGTAAGGATTATATCAAATCGGTTTTTCTTTGTCAAGATGCGAAATATTTTCTCTACCACTACATTCAGTCTTTAAAAAATTTAATTCAATAATTCCAACAGATTATAACATTTTGCACCACAAAATCAACCAAATTTTTTATAAAAATCCTATTATTTTGACAAACTTGGGTTAAGATTTCCTTTTTGATCTGATTTTGGTTTGCCACCCTTCCAATCCTTGGAATAGACCACCTTTTTAATACGAGGAAGAAGTACAGTGTCAAAATAATCCGCCACTTCTACCAGGATATATTTCGGTGAATGTCAGTAAAGATGTCACCAAATTTTGCTGAAAGTATTCGATAATTTTAAAGTGAGCCGTCCCTCTTTCTAAGAGTAATAGATGAATGTTGGACTATTTTAAATTGTTATATATTATATATTTTTGTTAAATATGCTGTTAATGTCAAACAAAAAATTCCTTACCCAGAAATTTAAAGTCTAAAATCTAAGCCCTAGCACTGGTCAAGTTGTTTTAATTTTTCCTCAAACTCAGACAAAGAATCCACTCTAATAGCTAATTTAAGCAGGCTTTTTAAAACCTCTCTGTTAACTATTCCCTTAATTTTAACAGACAAATCTGGTTTAATAAGTCCAAACCTCTCTATCAAGGCCTCGAGAACCATTTCTTGAGCATCTAAGACCATGCCTTTAATCATCCCTTGTTGTTCTCCTTGTTCTATCCATTTTTCTGCAAGAGTTGGCATAATATCTGCCTCCTTTCCTATTTGTTTTATTGCTTCTGTTATGTCTTTTTCTTCTATTTTATCACTAGCACTTGCTATGTAACGTAAAAGTGTTTCTAAGTATTGAAGGGGTGTATTGCTCTCACCAAGCTCTTTAAAAAGACTAAAAATTCCTTTTAGATGTTTGCCTGGTTCAGGTGTTGTAAGATATTTTAGTGCCATTAAAGTGGCTTTTAATATCACTCTCCCCTTGATCTTTTCATCTGATAGAGTGGACAAATCATAAAGTAAATAATTAAATTCAGGTATATATTTATTTAGCTCCTTTTCTATTTCTCCAAAAAGATAGGAAAAATTTGTTTTTATCGTCCATCTTCTATGTCCATTATAAATTACAAGAGGGATAATAACAGGAAGAATAGGCTCATGGTGTTGTTTAAGATAAAGGTCCCAGATTTTCACCATGTAACGCAATAGTTGCAGACCAGTAAATCTTTGTGGAGTGCTTTTGTGCTCAAAAAGCAAATAAATAAAACCAGGCCTGGAGCTTAGCTGGACTTCATAGAGTAAATCAGAAAAATGTTCTTTTAAATCTTCATCTACAAAGGAATCTTTGACAAGACTAAGGGAATCAAAATCAATTAATCTGCAAATATCTTGAGGTAGATAATTTCTTAAAAAATCTTCAGCCTGCTCTTTATGAGAAAAGACTTCCTTAACAAATGCATCATGTGGATTTTGGATGTATTTTTTGTCCATAATTTTTTAATAAAACACCTTTTAAAGGATGGCAAGGGGAGTTTTGTTTGCTCCTCTTACTTGAGGTGGAAATTCTTCTGTTCACTGTTCACTCTTTATTTGCTTGGCACTTTTTCGCTTTTCAATTCCTGTGCTTGTATATTTGAAAAAATATGTAGAAAAAATCCAACTTTTTTATTACCATGCGATACTAGCAATACAATAATACCCAATCATCAAAAAGGAGACCACTATGAACAACACGTGTCCCCGCCTTATTGAAGTTGCTTTGCCTGTCAGGGAAATATCGGCTGAAAGCGTGCGGGATAAAAGTCTTCGGCACGGACATATTTCAACACTACATTTGTGGTGGGCCAGAAGGCCTCTTGCTGCTTGTCGTGCTGTTGTTTTTGCTTCTTTAGTGTTTGACCCTGATGATCCACGATGTCCAGAAGATTTTAAAGAAGCAGTGGAAAAGTATTTGAAAACAAATGTTCCTGAGGAACTTAAATATTATTATCGTGGCCGCAATGTAATTAAAGACAGCGATCCCTATCGTCCTTATGATGGAATGGAAGATACCCTTAGAAATCGCCTGCTCATGTTTATTGCCAAATGGTCAAAAGAGGCAATAGAATTTGAAATGGGCATACGCTCAAAACCGCCACAACCTAAACAACTACTTGATGACCGTAGCCTTATCAAATGGGAAATATCTAATCCAGAAAATGAACAGGGCAAAGAAGTACTTCATATTGCCAGAGAACTGGTAAAAATTGCAAATCAAGGCCAAATCCCCACTGTTCTTGACCCCTTTGCTGGCGGCGGAGCAATACCTCTGGAAGCTGGACGCATTGGCTGTCAACCAATTGCTAATGATTACAATCCAGTAGCTTATCTGATACTCAGGGCAACATGCGAATTTCCCCAGAAATATGGGAAACCTGGCAAGCGTAAGGTAATAAAAAAAGAATTAGACACCAAAAAAGAAGTTGAGGTAGAGGTCCCCAATGTTCTTGTCCATGATGTTGAGAAATGGGCAAATTGGATACTTGAGAAAACAAAACAAAAAATAGGTCATCTTTATCCTCCAGGAAAAGATGGCAGACCTGTTGTAGGATATTTATGGGCCAGAACTGCTCCGTGTTCAAATCCTTCCTGTAGGGGGGAGATACCTCTTTTGCGCAGTCTGCTTCTTTGTAATAAAGGTGGTAAAAAAGTTGTCCTTACAATGAATGTAGATAAGGAACAGAAAATTGTGAGATTTGGTATTGTTAAAGGAGAGGATATTGAAAGGACAGAAGGCACTATTGTTTCAAGAGGAGTAAAATGTCCATTTTGCGGACAAATTACTCATGTTGATACAATCCCAATGTCTCAGGAAAGATGTCGCGTTAGTGAGATAAGAAAGGGGTTCTTTTCTTGAGCTCTTATCTTATCATCCTTCCCCCTAGGGGGAAGGGGAAATTTTAACCTGGGCGAAAAGGAGTCTTTTATTATGTTTTATCCTGAAGATGTTAAAGAAAGTGTGCTTAAGCAAATTTTAACCACTTCAAAAACAGTTGCTGCTATTGCAAGAGAGAATAATATCCCCTATAGTACAGTGATGACATGGAAAATTAACGCTCAAAAAGGAAAAACAATGAATAAAAAATTTTCAGCTGAAGAAAAACTTAATTCCTAAAATTTGCATCATAAGATAATGTTTAGCTTGACAATATAGTGAATTAATGGTATAAAGTGTTTCAAATAGGAAGTATGAAGGAGGCACTGATTCTATGCGTAGATTCCATGTTAACCCAAGTTTGTCAAAATAATAAGATTTTTATAAAAAATTTGGTTGATTTTGTGATGCAAAATGCTATAATCTGTTGGAATTATTGAATTAAATTTTTTAAAAACTGAATGTAGTGGTAGAAAAAATATTTCGCATCTTGACAAAGAAAAACCGATTTGATATAATCCTTACCTATGTTTATCCGCAAAGTTAGAAAAACCGATCCCAAATCTGGAAAAACTTATTTCTACCATCAATTAGTAGAATCTTACAGAACCCCTGATGGTCCCAGGCAGAGAACTATTTTAAACCTTGGAAAACTGGATCTGTCCAGGGAGGAGTTAAAATTTCTTGCTAATAGAATTGAGGAATTATTAAAAGGACAATTGTCGTTATTAAAAGTCCCTGAAAAAATTGAAAAACCTGCAAGACGTTTTGCAGGTTTAATAAGAAAAAAAGCTCTTCAAAAGAGTGAGGAGAAAACAAAACATGAGGCTCATTGGAAGATGGTTGATGTTGCTTCAGTAAAAAACGAAGATGTCAGATGTGTTGGAGCAGAAGTTGTAGGGGCCTGGGCATATGATAAACTTATGATTACAAAAATTTTAAAGGAAATAGGTTTTAATAGAAAGGATATAGATAGAGCAAAAGTTCTTATAGTTGGGAGTCTGATAAATTGTGGGAGTGAGAGGGAAATTCATAAATGGTTTCACCGGTTAAGTGGGCTTGATGAGGTAATGAATATTGATGCAAAAGTGGTATCGCTATCCAGTTTATATAGGACTCTGGACAAGCTGATAGCCAATAAAGAAGCTATAGAAGAGAAGGTGGTAAAAAGAGAAAGAGAACTTTTTGGTCTTGGAGAACAGCTTATTTTATATGATCTGACTAATACATATTTTGAGGGGAAGGTTACAAGCTCAGAATTGTCAAAGAGAGGTCTATCTAAGGAGAAACGAAATGATAGGCCATTAGTGACAGTAGGTATAATACTTGATGAAGATGGTTTTCCCAAGGCCAGCAGGATTTTTCCTGGTAATGTGTCGGAAGCCTCAACACTGGAGAAGATTTTAGATGATTTTTTTATAAATTCTCCAAGATCGCTTACAGGCAAGCTTACAGTAGTTATAGATGCAGGTATAGCCACAGAAGAGAATTTAAAACTAATCAGAGCCAAAGGACTTGATTATATATGTGTAGACAGACGACGAGTAAAAGAACTTCCCTCAGGTGAAGAAAGTATAGTTCATGAGAGTAATAGTGGCAAAGTATATGCGATACGAGTAGAAGAGCCTGAAGAGGTATTTTTATATTGTAAAAGTAGCGGTAGGGCCAAAAAGGAAGAGGCAATAAAAAATCGTATTCAACTGCGCCTGGAAAAAGATTTACAAAGGCTCAAGCAATCTCTTACAAGAAAAGTAGGAATCAAAAGTTATCCGAAGGTACTGGAGAGGATAGGAAGAATAAAAGAGAAATACAGCAGTGTGTCGCAATTTTATGAGATTAAAGTAAAGGAAGAGAATGGCAAAGCAGTGGATATTTGCTGGAGAGTAAGAGATAAAGACAAACTTCATGTAAGATTTTCAGGAGCGTACAAACTTAGAACTTCCAGGACAGAGCTAAGTAATAAGGAATTATGGGAGATTTACAATCTTCTTTCAAATGTAGAAGCATCATTCAGGAGCTTAAAGAGTGAACTAAAATTAAGACCAATCTATCATAGAATAGATAAACGAATAACAGGTCATATTTTTTTAACCATATTAGCTTATCATCTGCTTTGTGTTATTCAAAGGAGATTGAGACAAAGAGGGATTTCAAAATTATGGGAAACAATAAGAAGAGAGTTAAGTACCATAATTAGAGTAACCACCACTATGATAACCCAGGAAGGTAAAACAATCCATCTGAGACAAATAACAGAATTAGAATCTTTTCAACTGGAGATATATAATGCCCTGGAACTTCCTTTAAAGCCTTTATCTAGCATTTTAAAAATTAATTGATAAATTTGTAGTGAAGAAAAAGATGATTGAATTCAATAATTACAATATCTTACAAAAAAAAGTGACAAACTTGGGTTAAGTTCACTGAAAAAAATCTTACGGGCAACGCCGGACTGGTATTGCTGGGCCTGTTTGCTGACAAACTGAAGGTTCCCAAGATGCTTGAGCAACACATTACTATTAAGCGGGGAGCTACCGCACAGTATAAGGTTTCCGACATTATCATGATTTTGATGATGGCAGTGTTAGCTGGGGCTAAGCATATGAGCCATGTATTTATCCTAAGATCTGATTTAGCATTGAGGTCGCTTTTTAAATGGGAAAGGTTTCCTGACTATACTACCATAAATCGGGTTTTTAAGTTGTTTAATCCCCGACATTGCAATGAGCTCTCCGATGTAGAAACAAAAGTGCGCAAAAAGGTTTGGGGTAAAAAATGGTTTAGCCGCATCACTTTAGATTTGGACTCTACAGTGCGTGGGGTGTATGGGAAACAGGAAGGTGCCGAGAAGGGTTACAACCCCAAGAAGCCAGGACAAAGGGGATATCATCCGCTCCTTTGCTTTATTGCTGAGACGCGGGAATGTCTTCACAACTGGTTTAGAGCCGGAGATGCTTATTCAGCCAATGGTTGTGTAGAGTTTATGCAAGAGTGCTTTGCCAAGCTTCCAAGGAGAGTCTGGAAAATTATTGTACGTGCAGATTCCGCCTTTTTTAATGGAGAACTTTTAGACTACTTAGAAGAGGCTCATGCTTTGTACTTAATCAAGGTTAAGATGCGAGGACTCACTCAGCTTTTAGAAGCTCAGAAATGGCACAAGGTTAAAAATAGACCTGGCTATGAGAAGACCGAATTCACATACAAATGTGAAAGGTGGAAGCACCCCCGCCGGTTTGTGGCCGTACGTCAAGTAATAGAGAGCAAATTTAGTTGCTTTTTTTTCAGCGTTACAAAGACTGAGTATGATTATTTTTGTTATGTAACAAATATGAACCTGAGTCCCTGGGACGTCCACAGGTATTATTGCCAACGGGGGGCCAGTGAAAACTGGATTGAGTGGTGTAAGGGAGAGATGGCCTCTGGAAGCATTTTGACACAGGATTTTTGGGCCAACTCCGCCATATTCCAGACCTGTATTCTGGCTTACAATCTACTGGTTTGGATGATGTGGCTCAACGATGAAGATGGTTTTAGAGAAGAGCCCAACACAATCCGCATGTTTCTAATCCATGTTCCAGCTCGGCTGATGCATGCGGGACGACAATGGTTCCTTCGATTATCGAGGGATTATTTTTTCAAAGAACGTTGGATAAAGATAGAAAATTCCATCCGGTCATTACAATTTGCTTAATCTTTTTTTGAGAGTATCCTCCAAAATAGGATTTTGCGTAAGTCCATGTGCAGTGGTGTGCCTTTACACACCCGTAAAGAGTGCCACTGACCGCAGCTTCTACCTGAAAAAGCCTTCCAAGTCACAATGAGGGAGACATATCCTTTAACATAACAGCTCCATATCTAGGTATCTCTGTCCAGAACAATCAGTTGCTTACGATTGAACTGTAATTGCAGATTTTAGGTAATTTACTTTTTCAATGTGCCTCAATGAGTGAGATTGAGGTGTCCAGGTTTTGTAGGGAAAAAGGCATATATCCGAGTACATTGGAGAAATGGAAACAGGCCTGTCTGGAAAATATTGATAACCGTTCTAATAAGGAATTCAAGAAAAAAGAGAAAAGATTAAAACAGAGGATTTGCAAGTTAGAAAGGGAAATACGGCGAAAGGACAAGACTATAGCAGAGACAACGGCTTTATTGGTGCTTAAAAAAAAATGGGAAAATTTCTTGGAGGAGCAAGAGGACGAAAGATAGAGTTACAACAAAAAGAATATGCTTACAAAGCTATAACACAAGCCAAAAAAGAGGGGTGTAGTTTGAAAAAAGCATGTGATCTTATTGGGATTTCAATAAGGACTTACCAACGATGGAAGAGTGCAGGGACTTTGGAAGATAAGAGAAAAGATGTCCCCAGGAAGCCAGCTAACAAGTTGTCTGAGCAAGAAAGAAAAAAGATCTTATCTATTTGTAATTCAGAGACCTTCAAAGAGTTATCCCCCAATAAGATTGTACCCATGTTAGCTGACAGAGGGCAATATATTGCATCAGAAAGTACTTTTTACCGTGTACTCAGAGAAGCAGGTCAATTGACACACAGACAAAGGTCTAAATCCAAGACATATTCCAAACCTAAACATTATAGAGCTTCAGGGCCGAATCAGATTTGGAGTTGGGATATCACTTATCTTCCTACATTAATCCAAGGCATGTTTTTTTATTTATACATGTACATAGATATTTATAGCCGTAAGATAGTAGGATGGGAGGTATATTCAGAACAAAAAAGTGACTTGGCAACAAAAGTACTAAATAGAGCTTTGCTTTGTGAAAATATTACAGGACAAGGGCTTGTGATTCATTCAGACAATGGTAAGCCTATGAAAGGCTCAAGCATGTTAGCTACTATGCAGAATTTAGGGATAGTGCCATCTTTTAGTCGCCCTCATGTTAGTGATGATAATCCATACATAGGGTCCCTTTTTAAAACAGTAAAATATTGTCCTGAGTATCCATGTAGATTTTCTAGTCTGGAAGAAGCCAGGAATTGGTGTCTTGAATTTGTTAATTGGTATAATTTTAAACATTATCACAGCAAAATTAAGTTTGTTACGCCTGAGCAGAGACACTTAGGCTTGGATATTGAGATTTTAGCCAAGCGTAAAGATGTATACAAAAAAGCCCGTTCTAAACATCCAGAACGGTGGTCTGGAAACATTCGGAATTGGGATCCTATTTTAAGTGTTGATCTCAATCCAAAAGCTAAACAACATCTTAAAAAGGTTGCTTGATGGGAAAAAATAAAATAACTTTTGGTGACATCTTTACTGACATTCACCGATTGTATTATCAGTACCACTATTTATTGAATATAAATCAATTATTAAACGAAATCGTTCAAAAATTAAATTATCAGATGAAAAAATAAATGATATTTTAAATTATTTGTGTTTAGTATCAGAACATCATGAGATTTATTATTTATGGAGACCATTTTTGAGAGATCCGAAGGACGATATGATACTCGAATTGGCAGTAACAGCTCGATGTAAATATATAGTGACTTACAATATAAGAGATTTTAAGGGAGTAGAAAAATTTGGTATAAAAGTCCTATCAGCAAAAGATTTTTTAAATAAAATAGGAGTCGTTAAATGAGTACATTAAGTGTACGATTACCTAACTCTCTTCATGAAACAGTACGAGAGTTATCCAAAAAAGAAGGAATATCAATTAATCAGTTTATTGCCTCTGCATTAGCAGAGAAGATTAGTGCGTTAATAACCTTAGATTATCTAAAAAAAAGAGCTAAGGAAGCTTCACGGGATAAGTTTTTAGATGCTCTAAAAGAAGTTCCAGACGTTGAACCATTTGAATATGATAAGCTGTAATAGCATAACAAAGTGCTATTATGTAAAAAGTCAAGCTCATAAATAAATTTTTTAAAAAAATTTTCGTTAAGGCACGGAAGTACTCCTTTTTTAATTCATAGGTAGTAGTAGAATAAGTATTAATGCAAGCTATTATTAACAGTCAGGGATTAGGCCCTGCTGCATGACCTAGAATTAACACATTTTAATGGCAGCCGCAGTCTGCAGCTTAGCGAAAGATGTTAAATCTTCCGCATCGACTTGTTTGCGGTCTGCCAAATTTTAAATGCATTAATTTATTCTACTATACCTGTTACATAAGGTTGTTTATTTAACCATACATGCCTTATTCTAGATAGAAGTTTTTTAGCTATTTTAATGATAGCTTGTTGTTTTTTCATTCTAGTTATTAATTTGTTATAACTTTCTAATAATGCAGGGTCTTTTCTAATTGCAACCCATGAGGCTTCTATTAATGCATATTTTAATCTGGAATTTTTTCTATATGTAAGTCCATATTCATAATGAGTATCTCCAGAGGAATATACAGAAGGAGTAAGACCCCCATATGATTTTAATTGGTCGAAATTTTTAAATCTTTTCATGTCAATAATTTCTGATAGGATAGTAAATGCTATTTTAGAACCTATACCTGGGACTGTTTTAAGAAGATAAAAGATTTCTTTAAAATAAGAGTTATTTATGAATTTTCTTATTTGTTTTAAGATATCATTTTGTTCTTTTCTAAAGAAACAGAGAATATTCAAAAGAGAGTGTAGAGTTTTATCTCCTGGTCCATTATCAATAGTTATGGAATAGAGGTGATTAATGAAGTTATTAGACCAATAAGATGTATGTTTTGGTAATGTTATACCGTTATAATCTAAAAAACTTTTTATTTGATTTTTGGTTCTAGTGATGTTTTTAGTGTAATTTAGATATAATCTTACTAAGGATCTTAAATGCTGAGCCTCTGGAGGCGGTACGTATATGGGTTTAAGATTATTATTTTCCAACTCTCTAGCTAATTTAATAGAATCGATTTTATCAGATTTTTTATCTTTTTCTTTATGAGTAGAAGGTATATCAGCAGGATTAACGACCATACAATTAATGCCCAATTTTTTAAATTTTCTATAGATCCAGAAGCCAAATCTTCCAGTTTCATATGCCACAAAGAAATTAGCACAAGGATAATTTTTATTAAGGAAATTAACGAGAATTTCAGGTATAGGGTCCCTGGCAAAAGATTTAATAAGCCCCGTTAGGTAGTGTAAAAAAATTTGTGTAAATTTTTTGTAGAAAAAATGGGCATCATCCTTTAGGGTGAGGTGAAAGGAAAAAATAACTTAAAAAACCCATAAAGGAGGATGCCCTATGTCTATATTCGAATGCAAGATTAGTTTGCCTGAAATTAAGGATTTTATCAAGGACTTAGTTTTAGTTCCTGAGAATATTTTTAAGTTGATAAGAAGAGATATTAAGGACCCCATAGGGAAATTTCTGACAAAGATGATGGAAGTTGAACTTACTATTTTTTTAGGAAGGCAGAAATATGAGAGGATTAAAGGAAAAAGGGAAAGGAATTACAGGAATGGATATACAACTAAGACATTTGCAATAAAAGGAATAGGGGGGATAAGGGTTCAAGTTCCTAGAGATAGACTTGGGAAATTTAATAGTAGAATTATTCCCAAGTATAAGAGACAGGAGGAAGAACTTAGCAGAGATATCTCCTTGTTGTTTTTAACAGGCCTAAGCACAAGAACGTTATCTATGATTTCTAAGCATTTATTGGGCTATAAAATAAGTCATAGTCAAGTATCTAACTGTACTAAAGAATTAAAGGAAGCAATAGAGAGATGGCGAAATCGGGATTTATCCCGAGAAAAAATAAAGTATTTATTTGTAGATGGAGTTAATTTTAAAATTCGAATAGGCAATAGCATAGAGAGTTTACCCATATTAGTAGCAATAGGAGTAAATGATAAGGGAATAAAAAAGGTGTTAGGTTTTCAAATGGGAGATAAAGAGAGCGCATCTTCCTGGCGAGAATTTTTTAAGGATTTAAAATCCAGAGGTCTGAAAGGCTCAGATATAAAATTAGGAGTAATGGATGGTCTTAGTGGTTTAGAAAGGGTTTTTAAAGAAGAATTTATAAATTCCAAAATTCAGAGATGTCTAGTTCATGTTATGAGAAATGTGCTATATAAAGTGCCTAAAAAGTATAAAAAAGAAGTAGCAGATGCTTTAAGAGATATATTTTATGCCGCATCTAAAAAAGAATCTTATGAGCTTTTTATGAAATTCAAACAAAAATGGGAAAAAATAATCCCTTCAGCAGTAAGGAGTTTAGAAAAAAGTTTTAAGTATTGTACAACATTTTATTCATTTCCTTATGAAGAATGGGTATCAATAAGAAGTACCAATATAATAGAAAGGTTGCATAAAGAGTTTAAAAGAAGAACAAAAAGTATGGAAATAATAGGAGGAGAGACAAGTTGCTACTTATTACTTTCTTTTATAAGCCTTAAAATGGAGTTATACTGGCAATCTCACCCTATAGGGATGATGCAAAATTCTTTGATTAACCTAAAAAATATTAATAAAATTTTTACACAAAATTCTTGACACAACCGCCCGTTTATGTCTAATAGAGATATACCAAGTTTTTTTATGGACATCAATTCCTATGAAAAAATCTTTACCTTTAAAAGAAATTTTTTTATTATTTTTTTGTTGTTTCATAAATGCTCTCCTGGGGTATAAGGTTTAAGTTTATTGATTCCCTCCTTATATCCTGGGAGGGTTAAACTCGTAAAGTGCTTTTTAGCATAAGGTCTGCAGTGGACTCGCAACCCGCCTGTGCCTACGGCTTGGCGGTTGCTCGCCACTGAGCTTTGCGTTAGCCCTAAATAAAAGTGATGAATAGAGAAGTAATAATAAAAAATTTACAGAAAATAAAAGAAAAATATAAAGATAAAATTATTAAGATAGGTATATTTGGCTCTGTAACAAGAAATAAATATAATCAAAAAAGTGATAAAGATGTAGTTGTAGGACAGAAATATGCAGATTTGTTTTTATTAGGTAGGATAAAAATAGAATTAGAAGAAAAATTTAATAATCATTTTGATACTATAATAGTTGCAAATGATATAAATCCATCTATGAAAAAAAGAATAGAAAGAGATTTTATTTATGTATAACGATAAGGAATTGATAATAGAAATTTTACAGCAAATAAATAATGCATTAGAAGTTGTTCTATATCATTTTGCACCAGTAAGAAAAGTATTAGATTTTACCAATTCTTTAGGAGATATGGAGAAATTGGATTCAATATGTATGTAACTTATAGCAATTGGAGAAACTGTTAAAAAAATAGATAAACTTATAGAAGGGAAATTATTTTCTAAATATCCCTCTATTGATTGGAAAGAGATAAAAGGAATGAGAGATATAATAAGTCATCATTATTTTGATATTGATGCAGAGATAATTTATGAAGTATGCAAGAATAAAATACCAGAGCTTAAAGATACAATAGAAGAGATTTTAAAAGACATATAAAATCAAAGGCTAACGAATAAGGTTAGATTGTGAGAGCGAGCGTAAGAGAGCGAACCACAATCTGAACCGTTTGTTGGACAAGCCCGGTTAAATATAGAAAATATCTTTTTGTGGCTATGGAGTGTTGATCAAGGAAAGTGGTGGTAAGGGGCATTGGTTGGATTAACCAATGCTATGGGAAGTTGATTTGTTGTTGCGATTGTCATTTTTTTTAATATCCAGGCAATTTTCAGGTAAAAAATTCTGTTTTTAGGGTATAACTATCCTTTGCCGGGGATTTTAAAAGATCTCCGGTTTTTTGAATCATATATAGTTTGAGCTTACATAATCATCCTCCCAGCCCCTTTCATGTACAATAACCAGGTTGCGATGGTAATAATCCAGGTATCATTGTTTTTATAATCTTCATGCTATTTCCACAGAGGGGGCAGACTATTGACGGTTTTGGTTTTCGTTTCCATTTGGTGAATGGATTAATACGGAGTATCAACTGTAAAAAACAGATTAATTTCTTGCTGCATGAGTGAAGAAAGCCATAACTTCTGCTTCTTCTAAAGCCTTTAGGCAATACATGGAGCATAATGAGATAGAGGAAGTATTCACCTGAAACGGTTCTGGTTTTATATTGCCTGGTTTTGGCATGGAAGTATCTGAAGGTGACCTTTCCGTTTTTGCATTTTAAGATGTCCTTTTCCCGAATAACTCCTCTGTAAAGATAATTGCCAAGATAGACAATGGCCTTTTCAGCGTTTCCGACGTTTTTACAGTGGACGATCCATTTTTTGGAGCAATTTTTGGGGAGTCTAAGTTTTGCATCTACAATGGCGTGCAGGAGTTTAGCCCTAAACACGGTTCCAAGAGCCTTTTGGTTAAAGAGGTATTTAGTGGATTTTGTTCGCCACAGCCCTGTTTTTGTATTGATGCTGGCTGCAGGCATGATTACATGGATGTGGGGATGATAGTTAAGGTTGCGGGAATGGGTATGAAGTACGGCAATAAAGCCTGCTGCACCGCCAAGTTTTTTATCGTTTTTTACAAAAGTCTTCAAGGTTTCCTGGACAGATTCAAACATCAGGGAATAGAAGGTTTTTTGATTTTTCCATGCCAGGTTTCTGAGCTGAGTGGGAAGAGTAAATGTAATCAGCCAGTAAGTAGCGGGAAGTTTTTTGCTCAACTGATTTTCTATCCATTGCTGGTTTTCATGGTTCTGGCAGTGAGGACAACTTCTGTGTCCACATGAATGTGGAATATAAACGGTGTGGGAGCAGTTATCATTTGAGCACCGTGCTAACATGAGAGGGCCATGTTTATCCCTGCAATGTTCCATGACATGTAGGGCCTTTTTATGGGCCGGCAGGACGAAATTTTTATACTTTACAAAAAAAGAATCTTTGAATTGGGTTATGATAGAAGAAAGGTAAATCATTGCACATCTCCCCATCTGATTTCAAGGTGATTGCTGAGGAAGTTTGCAGCCTTTTGAGCATTGGTTCCGGTTTTGTTGGTAAGGTGTGTGTATTTTGAGGTTGTGAGGATGCTGACATGCCCCAGGATTTTCTGTAATTCTACAAGGTCAACTCCGGCCTCCAGCATATGTGTCGCATAACTGTGGCGAAGAGAGTGACATGAAATTTTTTTTCTAATTTCTAGTTCTGTGACAACTACTTTCATGGCAGTCTGGATGCCACTTCTATCCAGTGGTTTGTCAACAAGATGGGCGTTTTTACGACCTCTTTTGCGATTTGGGAATATAAAGCGTGGATGTTTGTGAACTCTCCAAAAATTTCTGAGTACCTGTAAGGTTTTCCGTGGCAATGGGACTAATCTATCTTTTCTGCCCTTGGCATCACGAATATGAACCCTCATGTTTGTATAGTCGATATCTCCGAGGTGAAGCTCAATTCCCTCACCCAACCGCAATCCCAATGAATAGAGTGTGAAAAAGAAAACTTTGTAACTCAAACTTCTGGTAGCTGTTATTAATCGTTGAAGTTCTTCTATAGTCAGAATATCAGGAATTCTGGATGTTTTTGGCGGTTTAATCAAAGGGATATTTTCCCATGTTTTTTTCAGCACATAGGAATAAAAAAATTTGAGACCATAGAGATCGAGCTTGACGGCACTCCAGGAGTGGCTTGCCCGAAGATCGTTGAAGTAATCCAGAAGCTGGTCAGAGGATAGGTCGGATATTTTACAATCAAAGTAATTTCCGATTCGCCTAAGTGCCCTAGAATATGCCTCAATTGTTTTTGGCTGAAATCCGCTTAATTTCAGTAACTTAACATGTTTTTGATAATAAGCATTGAATTTGGGGTCAGTGGGCATGTTTGTGTTCATTATAACCTCCTAATTTAAGAGCCTCTTCTTGGCTCAATACTAGCTAACCTTTTATCACATAAACTTTATATTGCAATCATTAATTATCCGAAGTATAATTACCTAAAATTGCTTGCCGCTTTAGCGGCTTCGTCCAACAAGTCGGTTCAGCGGACTCGCTACCCGCTCGCCGCTGACCTCTAACGTTAAACAGACAGATAGAAATATCTAAGTTCGTATAAAAACAACATGATCGAATCTATAATAAAATTGATAACTGCTATAATTGAATACTTAAGAGAAAGAAATATCCCTTTTAAAAAAGTTTTTCTTGGATTAATCTTAATATTTGTGATTAGTATTATAGGATTTTGGAGCTGGAAAAAGTATAATAAAATTTATATAAAAATTATATCTCCTGTTAATGGCCAAATAGTAAATCAGATTGAAACCATTAGAGGAACTTATCGAAATGTTCCGTCAGATTTTAGAATTTGGATTGTAGTCTACTCACATTCTGACAGAGTATTCTATCCACATCAAAGCCATGCTATTATTACTAATCAAGGTAATTGGGTTAGTTATAATGTTAATATAGGTTCAAGTGCTGACTCAGGTGAAGAATTTGATATAATTGCCTTGTTAGTTGATAATAAGGCTCAAGAAGAATTTGAGCAGTGTAACAGTAGACCTATTGGTTGTTGGTTAAATATACTTCCTAATGGAACAAAAGAATTTGATGAAATTACAGTACAACGAAAATAATACCAATTTTTTTGTAAATATCTTCTTAATACACAAAGGGAGGTTATAGCAATGGTTAAAAGTAACAAAAAAATTTTAATAGTTTTATTTTGGGTTTTGTTTTCTTTAATGAAGGTATCATTACAAGCAGAAGAAATATGTTTAAAAAATGCATGGAATGCTTTTAATAAAGAAAACTATGAACATGCAATAAAATATGCAGATAAGTGTATTGATGAATTTGGCAAACAAGCTGCTAAAATACAAAAGAATTTAGAATTAAAACATATACCTGAACCACCAACAGGTAAAGTTTCTAGTCCAGAAAAGCATAAAATATTTGAACGAGGACTTTTAAATGATGTCGCAACTGCTTATTGGATAAAGGGAAGATCCGCTGAATTTTTATATAAAAAAACTAAAAATTTGAAATATAAAAGAATAGCTGAGGAAGCTTATAAAACTGTGTGTAAAAAGTATAAATATGGAAGAACTTGGGATCCCCGAGGTTGGTTTTGGTCACCGTGTGAGGCAGCTTCAACTCGATTACCGATTGAATGAATTAAATGTGCTGTTTAACAAGATGCTATTATGTAAAAAGTCAAGCTCATAAATAAATTTTTTAAAAAAATTTTCGTTAAGGCACGGAAGTACTCCTTTTTTAATTCATAGGTAGTAGTAGAATAAGTATTAATGCAAGCTATTATTAACAGTCAGGGATTAGGCCCTGCTGCATGACCTAGAATTAACACATTTTAATGGCAGCCGCAGTCTGCAGCTTAGCGAAAGATGTTAAATCTTCCGCATCGACGTGTTTGCGGTCTGCCAAATTTTAAATGCATTAATTTATTCTACTATACCTGTTACATAAGGTTGTTTATTTAACCATACATGCCTTATTCTAGATAGAAGTTTTTTAGCTATTCTAATGATAGCTTGTTGTTTTTTCATTCTAGTTATTAATTTGTTATAACTTTCTAATAATGCAGGGTCTTTTCTAATTGCAACCCATGAGGCTTCTATTAATGCATATTTTAATCTGGAATTTTTTCTATATGTAAGTCCATATTCATAATGAGTATCTCCAGAGGAATATACAGAAGGAGTAAGACCCACATATGATTTTAATTGGTCGAAATTTTTAAATCTTTTCATGTCAATAATTTCTGATAGGATAATAAATGCTATTTTAGAACCTATACCTGGGACTGTTTTAAGAAGATAAAAGATTTCTGCACTGGATTTTTACTGCACTGGATTTTTACTCCGCTCCGCTCCGTAAAAACCAGTGAGTTCAGACGTTCGGCTACAAAATTAGGCTTGAAATAACATGAATACCGTGATAATGATTATACATGATATTATCGTTTAAAAATCTTGGCACAGAGGATATTTTCAATGGGAAAAATACTAAAAGAGCTAGGAAAACCTGTCCTGAACAACTTTGGAAAATTGCAAGAAGAAAACTAGATCAACTTGATTCTGCGGCAACACTAGAAGATTTATCCATTCCTCCTGGTAACAAGCTAGAAATCCTAAAAGGGAATAGAAAAGGCCAGTACAGCATAAGAATAAACGATCAATATCGTATTTGTTTTATATGGGAAGATAAGGGTCCATCAGAAGTAGAAATAGTAGATTACCATAAGGGGTAAATAAGAATGATAAGAATACCAACACATAGAAAACCAACTCATCCAGGAGAGATGCTTTTGGAAGAATTTTTGAAACCCATGGGTATAACTCAAAAAGAGCTTTCTAAAGGTATAAAAGTTCCATATCAAAAGATAAATGAGATTATAAATGGAAAAAGAGGCATTACACCAAGCACTGCTTTGAGATTGGCCAAATTTTTTGGCACAAGTGAAGATTTTTGGCTTAATTTACAACTTAGATGGGATCTTTATCGTGCAATGAAGAAGGAAAAAGAGATATTAAAAGAGATTGAGCCATTGAAATTGAGGCATGAACCAGCAGAAGTCTAAAAAATATTGAAAGCCGAACGAATAAGGTTAGATTGTGAGAGCGAGCGTAAGAGAGCGAACCACAATCTGAACCGTTTGTTGGACAAGCCCGGTTAAATATAGAAAATATCTTTTTGTGGCTATGGAGTGTTGATCAAGGAAAGTGGTGGTAAGGGGCATTGGTTGGATTAACCAATGCTATGGGAAGTTGATTTGTTGTTGCGATTGTCATTTTTTTTAATATCCAGGCAATTTTCAGGTAAAAAATTCTGTTTTTAGGGTATAACTATCCTTTGCCGGGGATTTTAAAAGATCTCCGGTTTTTTGAATCATATATGGTTTGAGCTTACATAATCATCCTCCCAGCCCCTTTCATGTACAATAACCAGGTTGCGATGGTAATAATCCAGGTATCATTGTTTTTATAATCTTCATGCTATTTCCACAGAGGGGGCAGACTATTGACGGTTTTCGTTTCCATTTGGTGAATGGATTAATACGGAGTATCAACTGTAAAAAACAGATTAATTTCTTGCTGCATGAGTGAAGAAAGCCATAACTTCTGCTTCTTCTAAAGCCTTTAGGCAATACATGGAGCATAATGAGATAGAGGAAGTATTCACCTGAAACGGTTCTGGTTTTATATTGCCTGGTTTTGGCATGGAAGTATCTGAAGGTGACCTTTCCGTTTTTGCATTTTAAGATGTCCTTTTCCCGAATAACTCCTCTGTAAAGATAATTGCCAAGATAGACAATGGCCTTTTCAGCGTTTCCGACGTTTTTACAGTGGACGATCCATTTTTTGGAGCAATTTTTGGGGAGTCTAAGTTTTGCATCTACAATGGCGTGCAGGAGTTTAGCCCTAAACACGGTTCCAAGAGCCTTTTGGTTAAAGAGGTATTTAGTGGATTTTGTTCGCCACAGCCCTGTTTTTGTATTGATGCTGGCTGCAGGCATGATTACATGGATGTGGGGATGATAGTTAAGGTTGCGGGAATGGGTATGAAGTACGGCAATAAAGCCTGCTGCACCGCCAAGTTTTTTATCGTTTTTTACAAAAGTCTTCAAGGTTTCCTGGACAGATTCAAACATCAGGGAATAGAAGGTTTTTTGATTTTTCCATGCCAGGTTTCTGAGCTGAGTGGGAAGAGTAAATGTAATCAGCCAGTAAGTAGCGGGAAGTTTTTTGCTCAACTGATTTTCTATCCATTGCTGGTTTTCATGGTTCTGGCAGTGAGGACAACTTCTGTGTCCACATGAATGTGGAATATAAACGGTGTGGGAGCAGTTATCATTTGAGCACCGTGCTAACATGAGAGGGCCATGTTTATCCCTGCAATGTTCCATGACATGTAGGGCCTTTTTATGGGCCGGCAGGACGAAATTTTTATACTTTACAAAAAAAGAATCTTTGAATTGGGTTATGATAGAAGAAAGGTAAATCATTGCACATCTCCCCATCTGATTTCAAGGTGATTGCTGAGGAAGTTTGCAGCCTTTTGAGCATTGGTTCCGGTTTTGTTGGTAAGGTGTGTGTATTTTGAGGTTGTGAGGATGCTGACATGCCCCAGGATTTTCTGTAATTCTACAAGGTCAACTCCGGCCTCCAGCATATGTGTCGCATAACTGTGGCGAAGAGAGTGACATGAAATTTTTTTTCTAATTTCTAGTTCTGTGACAACTACTTTCATGGCAGTCTGGATGCCACTTCTATCCAGTGGTTTGTCAACAAGATGGGCGTTTTTACGACCTCTTTTGCGATTTGGGAATATAAAGCGTGGATGTTTGTGAACTCTCCAAAAATTTCTGAGTACCTGTAAGGTTTTCCGTGGCAATGGGACTAATCTATCTTTTCTGCCCTTGGCATCACGAATATGAACCCTCATGTTTGTATAGTCGATATCTCCGAGGTGAAGCTCAATTCCCTCACCCAACCGCAATCCCAATGAATAGAGTGTGAAAAAGAAAACTTTGTAACTCAAACTTCTGGTAGCTGTTATTAATCGTTGAAGTTCTTCTATAGTCAGAATATCAGGAATTCTGGATGTTTTTGGCGGTTTAATCAAAGGGATATTTTCCCATGTTTTTTTCAGCACATAGGAATAAAAAAATTTGAGACCATAGAGATCGAGCTTGACGGCACTCCAGGAGTGGCTTGCCCGAAGATCGTTGAAGTAATCCAGAAGCTGGTCAGAGGATAGGTCGGATATTTTACAATCAAAGTAATTTCCGATTCGCCTAAGTGCCCTAGAATATGCCTCAATTGTTTTTGGCTGAAATCCGCTTAATTTCAGTAACTTAACATGTTTTTGATAATAAGCATTGAATTTGGGGTCAGTGGGCATGTTTGTGTTCATTATAACCTCCTAATTTAAGAGCCTCTTCTTGGCTCAATACTAGCTAACCTTTTATCACATAAACTTTATATTGCAATCATTAATTATCCGAAGTATAATTACCTAAAATTGCTTGCCGCTTTAGCGGCTTCGTCCAACAAGGCGCTCAAGCTGACCGACAACCCGCTGCGCCCTTAGGGCTTGGGGTTGTCGGCAGCTTAGCTTTAACGTTAGTGCGCCAGGCGCAGCTTGGCACTTCTTATAGGATGCCCTGCCAATGTTTATAGGCAGGAAGTCCCTATCGGGCAAAGCCTGACCAGCAGCCCGTACCGAGTGTTGCGCCTATGGCGGAGTCATGAAAAGAACTTTGTGGCGAACAAAACAGGTGAAGCGTACCCAGGGAACTTTATAGGCCGCAAGGGAGACGTATCTCCCTTAAGCAATACAGCCTCGTAAGAAGGAACAAAGCAGTTGGCGACGGTGTTAACGTGCTGAAAGCCTGCACAAAGGAATCGCTTTGGTAAGATTCCTGAGGGACTGCCGGTGTCCGAGAGCGTGGCATGTAGAGAGAGAGGCGTCAGGAACCTGGGAGACCCTGACACCTCCTCCAAGAAGAGGGGTAAAACGCATCAACCAAAAGAAGAGCGTTTGAAGGGTGGTAGGGAGTCAGATCATCTCATAGTACTCAGAGACGGTAGCACCCGATCACAAGGGGAAGGGGATGACGATATTGTGTAGCCCGTAAAGGAAACATATGCGGATAAGAAAGGCTGATAAACATATGCCAACCTCACTGCGGGGAATAGCAAAGAAGGCAAAGGAAGACTCACAACACCAATTTGGAGAGATGATGGAGTATTTTAAAATACCACGTCCCAAAATAATCGGTTACTGGAGTTAACTAAGCTTTTGTACGAAGCGAACAATATCGAAGAGCCCTGTGCGAGAAAACCGCACGCAGGGATCTGTGAGGGGGGCTGTAGGGTAATCGGCAGTCCTACCTTAATTACGTCATAAAGAGGAGGATAACTATATGCAGATTCTAAAGAAAATAATCAACAAAATGATAACATTAGTCGCAAGTATTTTTTTGAAAGAAAAAATATGTATAGGTAAAGACATTTATATGAGGAGGCTTTTATTGCCAAATCTTATGTCTAAAACGTTGCATCATGAAGAATTTTTAGATGATATATATAGAGCAGCACTAAAGAAAAATGAAGGGGCTATCATTGATGTAGGAGTAAATACTGGGCAGACCTTGCTTAAAATTCTTTCTTTTGACAAAAATCGTCTGTACTTTGGCTTCGAACCACAGAGCACAGCTGCTTCATGTGTTGAAAGTTTTTTAATTGAGAACAAAATCAAAAACTATTGTATTTTGCCAATTGCACTTTCTGATAAAAATGAATGCGTACTGCTTCATATAAGAGGAAACGGAGTCTATTCTATGGCATCGGACGTAGCAAGTATGATTGACGGATTCAGGCCAGCGAATTTTTACAATTATAAAAAATATATATATGCTGCCCGTGGGGATGAAGTTATTGACAGTTTGGGCATACCTTCAATAGCTCTAATAAAGGTTGATGTGGAAGGTGCTGAACTTGAAGTAATAAAAGGACTTAAAATGACAATAGACAAGCATCGTCCTTTCATACTCTTCGAAGTTCTCCACCATTATCTTGTAGTGACAAAAGAAAAACTTGATAAAGAGTCAATCGATTTTAGGGAATTGCGAATACAAGAATTGGAAGAAATACTTCGGACAAAAAAATATCACATATACCCAATGTCTCAGGAAAGATGTCGCGTTAGTGAGATAAGAAAGGGGTTCTTTTCTTGAGCTCTTATCTTATCATCCTTCCCCCTAGGGGGAAGGGGAAATTTTAACCTGGGCGAAAAGGAGTCTTTTATTATGTTTTATCCTGAAGATGTTAAAGAAAGTGTGCTTAAGCAAATTTTAACCACTTCAAAAACAGTTGCTGCTATTGCAAGAGAGAATAATATCCCCTATAGTACAGTGATGACATGGAAAATTAACGCTCAAAAAGGAAAAACAATGAATAAAAAATTTTCAGCTGAAGAAAAACTTAATTTACTTTTTCAATGTGCCTCAATGAGTGAGATTGAGGTGTCCAGGTTTTGTAGGGAAAAAGGCATATATCCGAGTACATTGGAGAAATGGAAACAGGCCTGTCTGGAAAATATTGATAACCGTTCTAATAAGGAATTCAAGAAAAAAGAGAAAAGATTAAAACAGAGGATTTGCAAGTTAGAAAGGGAAATACGGCGAAAGGACAAGACTATAGCAGAGACAACGGCTTTATTGGTGCTTAAAAAAAAATGGGAAAATTTCTTGGAGGAGCAAGAGGACGAAAGATAGAGTTACAACAAAAAGAATATGCTTACAAAGCTATAACACAAGCCAAAAAAGAGGGGTGTAGTTTGAAAAAAGCATGTGATCTTATTGGGATTTCAATAAGGACTTACCAACGATGGAAGAGTGCAGGGACTTTGGAAGATAAGAGAAAAGATGTCCCCAGGAAGCCAGCTAACAAGTTGTCTGAGCAAGAAAGAAAAAAGATCTTATCTATTTGTAATTCAGAGACCTTCAAAGAGTTATCCCCCAATAAGATTGTACCCATGTTAGCTGACAGAGGGCAATATATTGCATCAGAAAGTACTTTTTACCGTGTACTCAGAGAAGCAGGTCAATTGACACACAGACAAAGGTCTAAATCCAAGACATATTCCAAACCTAAACATTATAGAGCTTCAGGGCCGAATCAGATTTGGAGTTGGGATATCACTTATCTTCCTACATTAATCCAAGGCATGTTTTTTTATTTATACATGTACATAGATATTTATAGCCGTAAGATAGTAGGATGGGAGGTATATTCAGAACAAAAAAGTGACTTGGCAACAAAAGTACTAAATAGAGCTTTGCTTTGTGAAAATATTACAGGACAAGGGCTTGTGATTCATTCAGACAATGGTAAGCCTATGAAAGGCTCAAGCATGTTAGCTACTATGCAGAATTTAGGGATAGTGCCATCTTTTAGTCGCCCTCATGTTAGTGATGATAATCCATACATAGGGTCCCTTTTTAAAACAGTAAAATATTGTCCTGAGTATCCATGTAGATTTTCTAGTCTGGAAGAAGCCAGGAATTGGTGTCTTGAATTTGTTAATTGGTATAATTTTAAACATTATCACAGCAAAATTAAGTTTGTTACGCCTGAGCAGAGACACTTAGGCTTGGATATTGAGATTTTAGCCAAGCGTAAAGATGTATACAAAAAAGCCCGTTCTAAACATCCAGAACGGTGGTCTGGAAACATTCGGAATTGGGATCCTATTTTAAGTGTTGATCTCAATCCAAAAGCTAAACAACATCTTAAAAAGGTTGCTTGATGGGAAAAAATAAAATAACTTTTGGTGACATCTTTACTGACATTCACCGTATATCAAATTAATGGGAACAAGAAAATAATCAAAATAGCGAAAATCGAGCCTAAAGTTGTCAATGATTTAGCATCAACAAATTATATTGCAGTACCTGAGGAGAAAGAGATTGATTTCAGTGCATCTTTAGAATCGACCCGACGTATAACAACGGGTTGAACAAGGACTGCCAATTACGCTGCGCTTCATTGGCAGCCTGTTAACCTTAACGTTAAAAAAGAACACCTAAACAAAGGAGGAAATCAATTATGGCAGCAACCGTAATTGGAAGGATGGAGTCTGGTAATGGCAAAAGCTATGAAGTTAAGTGGGATCAATCCAGCAAAGATGTTTATATTTCATGAGGCGGTTTGTCACATGTCGGTAAAGCTTCTTCTGCAAATGAAGCAATGAATAAGGCAGAAGTGGGGCTATAATAAGTCTATAATAAGTAGAAACCCATTAACAATCTCAAAGAGGAGGATTTAAAATGAAATTAATTCTTACAAAAGATCAAAGCAAAGGCATGATGGGAGGAGTAAGTTTTGAAGTAAAAGCTCAAGTACAGGTAGGTGATGAAGAGAAAATGAAGTTTAAGAATTATTGTTATTTTGGATTACTTTTTATTTTTGTTATGGCCTTCTTGGCCAGTTGTGCTCCCACTGCACGTGTTCCAGTTTTAAAGCCAGCTGAAGTTAACTTGCGTGGAATTGATACCATTGCGGTAGGAGATATTAACGGTAATATTGGACCATCTGTGGCTGATTTATTGACAAGCAGGTTATTTGAATCGGGCAAATTTACCGTCGTTGATAGACAAAATCTGGATAAAATAATGAGAGAACAGCGTTTAAATCTCAGTGGGGCAGTCGATACCGAGACAGCTGCAAAATTGGGGAAATTGATAGGTGCCGCTTGTTTAATTACCGGAAATGCTAATATGAAGTATGAATTAAAACGCTGGAAAGGTAAAGCTTGGCAGGATAAAGAAGGAAAATGGCACCAGTCATATAATGTCAAAGGGATTGCGAAAGTAAATAGCACGTTAAAGGTTATCGGATTAACTACTGGCCAAATTTTGGCTGTAAAATCAATATCAAAAGAGGCAAGTGATTCAGATTGGGAAGACAACAAATGGCCCGCTAATCCTGATAAAGATAGAATTGTTTCCAGTGCTGTAAATAGCATGATTGATACATTTATGAACATGATAGTGCCGTATACTGTTTATATCCAAGTAAAGTTTGAAAAGTCTAAATTACCTGAATCAGAAGCTGGTGTAAATTTTGCGAGGCAAGGGTTATGGAAAGATGCCTTAGAACAGTTTAAACTAGCCAAAGACAAAGCCCCAACAGAATCTGCTTCATGGTACAATTTAGGCCTCGCATATGAATATAATTTTATGTATAGGCAAGCTATAGAAGCATTTAAAGAGGCTAACAAAATAAAACCATCAGAGAAATACATTACCGAAATAAGTAATGTTAAACGTTTACAAGCAGAGAGAAAAAAATTAGAAGAGCAAGGTGTTATTAATCCTGAAAAATAGTGAATGTGAATAGATAAGCCCATGTTTTACTGTGGGCTTATCTATTCACATAAAAGATTCTGTGGATATCTTTTTTGATAAGTTGGAGTTAATCTTTATGAATAAGCAACTGAGAATCATTATAGTTTTATCTCTAGTTTTTTTCCCAATTTTTTCATATTCTCAAGATTTTATTACTGTGAATTCCGAAGGTGTTGGGGATATTATTATCGAAAAAGCCGAGAGTCGTGCAAGAGATGTTGCTATTGAAGATGCACTTCGTAGAGCAGTTGAAAAAGCAATAGGTACATTTATTAATTCTGAAACTATTGTTAAGAATTCAGTGCTTATTAGTGACTCAATATACACTCAAGCTAGGGGCTATATTAAAGAATATACAATTCTCAATGAAGTTTCTGATGGAAATTTATACAGGGTTTCAATAGAATCGCATGTTTCTAAAATAAAAATACAAGATGATTTAGAAGCCTTAGGGCTATTAATAGCCAGAAAACATAAACCAAGAATTATGGTTATAATTCCAGAATACCATATTCATAGAACAATTCATGATCCCGCCTGTGAAACAGAAATTATTAAGAAATTGCTGGAAAAGGGATTTAAAGTGGTTGATCAATCACAAGTATCGAAAATTAGATATAACGAACAAATAAAAGCGGGAATAGAAGGCGATGCTAAACTTGCCGCTAAGATTGGATTAGAATATGGTGCAGAAATAATAATAATTGGTGAAGCATTTAGCGAATCGGCTGGTAGAGTTGTCAGTGGTTTTACAACTTGCCGTGCAAGAGTTGAAGCAAGGGCTATTAGAACTGATACAGCAGAAATTTTAGTGGCTGACGGTAAACACGCAACAGACCTTGATATAGCTGAAGTTATAGCAGGGAAAAAAGCTTGCCAAAAAGCAGGCTCTGAACTTGCCACATATTTCATCGATCAAATTCTTAGCAAGTGGAGCAGTGATGTTACGAATCTAACAAGCGTCAACATGATAATCAATGGATTGAATTATGAACAGTTTATTAAATTCAAGCATGTACTTATACAAAATATAAGAGGCATAAAAGCAATACATCAAAGATCATTTACCAATGGTCGTGCTGTTGTTGAAATTGATTTGAAGGGTAATACTCAATTTTTATCCCAGGAATTAATATTAAAGAAAATTAATGGTTTTAACGTAGATGTTACAGATTTCTCTGCAAACAGGTTGTCCATTAACGTCAGTGTGAAATAGACTTTCCTATATGGTTTGAAAAATATTTTGTCTCTAAAATTGGAGATTCAGTTGATGCACTTAGTATGTAGAACTAATAAACTCACGAAGAGAAAGGATAATAAAGCAGCTACCAAAGAAAAAAAAAGAGAAGAATTTTTCACATTGTCAGATCGTTATCGTAGTCGATGCTTAAAAAGTATATAATTCACTGAAAATACTTGCTAATCTGTCTTAATTAATGTAATATAATCTACCAGAAAAGGCTAAAAATCTGTAAAAAACTGGTCGAAAAAGTTAAAAAAATGATAGGTGAGTTATATGCAAACGCGTTCGCCAAAATATAGAGTACCTAGTTTGTTATGTACTGATTTATTAGATCAAATTAATCCTAAACATCCATTGGTAATTTTATCTAAAAAAATTCCATGGGAAGAATTTGATAAAGCATTTGCAAATAATTAACAAACTAAAGTTCCGAAAACTGCATGTTGATTTGTGTTATGAATTTCTTAGTTATTGATAAGTCCCATAACTTTGCCTGAAAAAAAAAATTGAATGTTCACAGGTAATTTCCTAAATAGGTGATTAGTCAACACTCCATAAGGAGGAAAATTACCTGTGAACAACAACTTTATCGCTCAATTTTCAAAAAATATCAAGTTTTCCTACACATCTTCAGCAATTCTCGGTGAGGGACAAATTAGATCATTTTAGATGTTTTATCTCCTTCTTTCAGATTCAAAAAACTACCCTCTATTAAAAATTTAAGAAAATTTGATATAAAATACCACTTCTCTTCGGTAAAATATCCTCTTATAATCTCTTTTTGGACGCACTACTCCCTCAAACTTATTTCCATAAATTCAAAAAATATTCTCTCAAAACACTTTTTACTATGGAGGAGAGTAAAAAAACTTCAGATATTCCTCCAAACTCTCAAATAACAAAATCCGAAATGTCACTCGCAAATGATTCCAGTATTCTTTCCGAGAACTAAATTTCGCTCGACATTTCTGATATAATAGGTCCGTTAATTCTAATATCTGATGTACAAAAAATGCTCATAAATTTAAAAGAAAAAAAATTATTGATAAATTCTTCTTACCATGACCAAAATTATGTTCTAAGTGATAACCTTGATTCTTTAATGTATTAAACGTCTCATTCTCTATCTTCCATCTCGATCGGCCACCTCTTACTAAATGTTCTATATTGTCTCTACTAAGGGTTATATCTGTTATCCAACTATTCTGATAATTAACTTTCTCTTCTCCTATAATCTTATATTCAAAATAATTTACCCAAATTGTATCATCATATCCATTTAATGGTACTTCATTTATCCATTCATATACATGTTTACGGCCTTTCTTATCCTTGTATTCCATTCTCGATACATTTCCCATCCTCTTTTGTTCTGATACCCACTCCATCATCAACTTATGATCCTTAGGCTTGGCTACTAGAATATAACTCATATTTTTATCTTTTAGTTCTTGAATAAATGGCTGTTTTGAATAAAGACTATCTCCCACTATTATAATCCCTAATTTCGGATGAGCTCGTCTAATCTTATTTAATATCCTTTTCCCTGCATTTATTTCACAATCCTGCTTCTCTGTTCCATCTGTATTCCTTACTTGTTCAGGTGCTAAAACAATTACCTGTCTATGGTCTGGATGCACTAAAGCTGCTTGTAAAATCTGATGGTAATAACGAACTTTACCTCTCTTAGATCTCTTTACAAGACACCCAGGACAGCATATCTTTTCTGAACTAAAATACTCTGACCCATCTAATGTAATCAAATACTTCCCTCCCCAAAATCGATAATTCTCCAAATGTTTACCTCGTTGCAATGCCTTAAAATAATCTAAAAATACTTCCTCTAACTTATCAATATCACTATTATCTAAAACTTCCCTAATCTGGCTATCCTTAGGAATTGATTTTACTTTAAAAACTGTTTCTAAATTACTCCTATTTTGCTTCTCTTTCATCCTGCGTTGAAAAGATAATAAAGAAGGATCCTGAAAAAACATCATGGCAAAACCACTCATAAAACAATCATGGAGACTATGTTTCACCTTACTTTGATCACGCTTATCTTCTATCTCTAACACCCGACTAGACAATTTTTCCCTTAATGCTGTAAAACTTAAATGTTTTTTTATATGCATAAAATAATTCCTCTCTCTTAATTTTTTTCTACTATAACTTCTTTGTATAATAATTACAAGGAATTATTTAAACATTAGTACAATTTTTCCCCAAACCTTCAATATCCTCCTTTTCCCCATACTTTGCGAAAAATAAATATCATTTTTCTTGTATTACCCCTTAAATACTAACTCCACAAACTCACCGAGAATTGCTGATATTATCTTCACTGTTCATCCCTTTATCAAATACAACGGTCATGTGTGTATTTTCCTGATTAAATTCGCAAAGGACCCCAAACATCTCATCTATAATGCTGTTAAAGACTTTTGAATCATGCTCATTTCCTTTATATTCTCGGTAGAATAAAGGTAATTTAGTGTCCGAATCTACAACAAGAGCAAGACCTATTTGGCGAAGGTGATGTTTGCTGTCCTTGTTGTGGCCACGTTCAAATAACTCTGACTGTGTGCTTGAGGCCATGTAGCTGTAATAATTGGTTGTGTCAAATAGTAAGCATTTCGGTGACCTTTTTTTGGTAGCCCAAACTTTTTCAAAAAAGGCCCTTTGAATAGCATCTATCTGTTGTGGGGAAACCCTATTCCATTTTTCCCAGTACTTGGCAGAAGTAAGGTCTGAAATACAAATTTTGCGAATAGAACTTATGGCGGTTTTTCTGTACCATTGGCCAATAGCATTTTTGCTTTTAGGCTCTATCAAACGACTAGCCCAGGCATAAAAAAAATATTCTCCTAAAGATGGGCCTTTTTCACGAGGATTTGGTTTGACAATAGAGTCAACAATGCCAATGGTGTTAATGATATTTTCTAACTCATTAACGATGAACACTGATCCAAATTCCTCACTTTGGATCCTCAGAGGCACACCAGATGATTCAGCTTTTTTGAGTCTTTTAAGAATACTATCAGGTGTGCCGAGGTACTTTTGCCATTTTACTTTAACCTTTTTACCTTCTCTGACAGTTTCTCTCAAATACCAATAGGTTCTACCTTTAATTTCTTTTTGTATAAATGTGCCATAAAGATACTGTAATAAATAATGAAAGATTAATAAAATATGATAGGTTCTACTTAAAGAAGTGCTCCAATCCCTTAATTGATGCGGGTTTTAGCAAAACTTTCTAAATTAACTCTGAAACTCCTGTGAGAGAATATTTTTTGAATTTATGGAAATAAGTTTGAGGGAGTAGTGCGTCCAAAAAGAGATTATAAGAGGATATTTTACCGAAGAGAAGTGGTATTTTATATCAAATTTTCTTAAATTTTTAATAGAGGGTAGTTTTTTGAATCTGAAAGAAGGAGATAAAACATCTAAAATGATCTAATTTGTCCCTCATCGAGAATTGCTGCAGCAATTCTCGGTGAGAAAAAATTTGATCTTACGGATTTATTTTGTTATAAGAAATAGTTATAGAGTTTTTTTTTGTATATTTTTTAATATATTTTACGAAAAAAAAATTATAATTTTTCTCGTATTTCCTTATAAATCCTACGTTTACAAAACTCACCGAGAATTGCTGGAATTGCTGTTTTTTTATTGACATATTGGAAATTCTTGAATAATATTTATAAATAGTTCTAAATATAGGAGGAGGAGTATGAATAATATTCCAAGCATAAGTGCTTTACATGCTTATGGAATCAGACAACAGGTAAATGCAAATAATGTAGCCAATGTAAACACTCCTGGTTTTAAACCGTCAAGGGTAAGTATGGAAGAGGCCCCTAATAGACAAGGGGTTCGAATTCAAGATATCTCCAGGCAAGATGAAGAGCTAAGGACCCAAGGGCAACCACAAGAGCAGATGGAGACAGAAAGAAAAAATGAGCCCAGTAAAACAGACCTTGTCACTGAATTTACTGAATTGCTGGAAAATAAAAATGCATATAATGCAAATGCTCAGGTAATCAGGGTAAATGATCAAATGAATGGTGAAGTTGTTAATAAATTAGTTTAAAACTAACGGAACTAGAACATTAAAAAATAGATATTAACTTTTTCCACCGAGAGTTTTAGAAGCTACCAGTTAATTTAAATTAAAAATTGTGTACAAATTAAATGCTAGCCAGTACAATATATCTTCAGCAGATAAATTTGTCTCTAACATCAAATAAGCCTGGTTCAAGACATAGTTCACATTCCAGAAATTATAAGGAGTAATATTTTTTTTAAAAAATTCGGTCACATCATTTAATGGGTCCTTAGAAAGGGTATTAAGGATAGACCTTTGAAGAGAAAATATTATCTCTTTAACTAGATTCTTATCTGTTTTTTTACCTTTTAAAATATTAAAAAGTCCTTTTCCACTAACCCAAAAATTTAAAAGGCCCTTAATTATCTTCTTTATGTTTTCCTCTTCAAACTCCCTTATTTTCCACCTCAAAGTAAGTAAAAAACTCCTAGAAATTATAGTGGGAAGAAGGAGTGTTTTTTGAGGCACCAATAAAACAAAGAGATTTTTATCTTCTGGCTCTTCTAGTACCTTTAAAAGAGAATTTGCTGCCTGAACAGACAAATTTTGGGCTTCATTAAATAAAAAAATTCTATAATTGGCTTCTCTGGGAGGTATATCCCTGTCTCTTTGTATTATCCTAACCTGGTCAATTTTTATAGATTCATGCCTACCATCTAATATATAAAAATCAGGCGACCTTTGTTCCAGAATACCTTTACACAAATCGCACTCAAGGCAGGGGGGTGATTGATCAAAGGGACAATTTACAAGGGCACTCCAATATTTTCCTATTTCAACCCTATCATCACATAGTCCGCCCTCGATTATAAGTACCCTGGGCGGACTATTTTTAAGCACATTTAATATTTTGATTGACCTTTTATGTTCAAGTAAAAATTCTCTATTCACAAAGATTAATCTACCTAAAGATTGTTTGGGATCTCTCAGGCCCGACTGAGATAATTTTTACCTTAACCTCAAGTGAATCCTCTATAAATCGTATATAATCCAGTGCTGCAGGGGGCAGTTCATCAAAATTCCTTATTTGTGAAATATCTTCATTCCACCCTTTCATTGTCTCATAAATCGGTGTTACTTTTGCGAGACCATTTTCTATCTGAGGAGGATATAAAATTTCCTTGCCATTAAATTGATATTTGGTACATATTTTCAAAGGGTCTAAACCTGATAACACATCCAATTTGGTCAGCACTATGGATGTTATATTATTTAGCCTCACGGACTCTCTGAGTACAACTAGATCAAGCCAACCACATCTTCTAGGTCGTCCAGTAGTGGCCCCAAATTCACCTCCCTTGCTCCTGAGATATTCGCCTGTTTCGTTGTTGAGTTCAGTTGGAAATGGCCCTCCTCCAACTCTTGTTGTGTAGCTTTTAACTACTCCCAAAATTTCATCAATTACTTTGATTCCACAACCTGCACCAGCACATACATTGGAAGCAACTGTATTAGAAGATGTTACATAGGGATAAGTGCCATGATCTATATCTAAAAAAGTCCCCTGCGCGCCTTCGAACAAAATAGCCTTTCCTTTATTCATAGCGTTGTAGATCTCAGTTGATATATCAGCAAGATAGGGCCTCAATTTTTTAAGATTATCTCCTATTTTTTCTAAAATCTCATCTAAAGATATTTCTTTAGAATCAAAATAATGTTTAAATAATACATTTTTTTCCGCCAATGCCCTTTCAATTTTTTCTCTCAATCTTTTTTCATCTAACACATCACAGGCCCTAATTCCTACCCTTGAGACCTTATCTTCGTAAGCTGGGCCAATACCCCGTCCAGTAGTTCCAATTTTATTACTTCCACTCTTTTTTGATTCCCTTAAATTATCCAACATCTTATGATAAGGCATAATAAGATGGGTTTTATAACTGATCTTAAGGCGCTGAGGAGATACAACAATTCCTGACCTTTCTAATTCATCTATTTCTTCACAAAAGATTTCTGGATCCAGAACAACTCCATTACCAATTAAACAAAGTTTGCTCTCATGCAAGATTCCAGATGGGACAAGATGTAAAATAATCTTTTTATCTCCAACAACAAGTGTATGACCTGCATTTGCCCCTCCCTGAAACCTGACTATCACATCAGCTTCCTGACTAAGTAGATCAACAATTTTTCCCTTACCTTCATCTCCCCATTGGCTTCCTATAATTACCCTATTTTTTTTCATAATATTACCCCTACTCACCCTTATCGTCTTTTTTGGTTTTTAAAAAAATGACCTTCCCTTTTTGTTTTTGTTGTTTTTCTCCTGACACAGGACCTGCAAGTTCTTTTTTTTCTTTGACCTCCATAGGAAATTTTCTATTAAATCTTTTTTCTAGACGGGTAAGATGTAACCATCTTACATTAAATAATTGATTTTTCCACCTAACAGCCTGGATCATCGACAGAATAATTACAGATTGCTCCCATTTTTTGGAGGGCTCAAACCGCTGTACCTGTTGATAATATTTATCCCACAATCCAACAAGTGATGCCTCATCAAGTGACAAAAGTTTGTCCGCTAATTTTTCTAGTATCCTTTCCAAACCCCACCTCTCTTCACTTTACGTTATCAAACTTTAAATTATGGAAAAATATTAATGTTTAATAATATCAAATGCTTATAGCTTAAATAGGCAAAATTAATAACCCCAAATTCCTGACACATAACTAGGATAACCTTTTATAAACAATCCTTCAAGTGTTGATTAAAGTAAAATAATTGATAAAAGAACAGGCATTCCCTTTGTCAAACTAAAAATTTTTTTATTAAACAATTAATTGATTTATTTGCCGTTGTTTATTAAGAAACTTCACAAATCAATTCGAAATAAAGGAGAATCACCAAACTTTCTAAATTAAAATTTGCTAACTAGTTTTAATGATTCATTAAAATCCATTGATACTCTTTTTGTTTAAAGTCAGAAATTATATTTTAGTTTTAAATAAATTTGGAAGATCAATTAAAGAGAAAGTAAAAAATTAACATTAAGGAGTTTGTAAAATGAAGGAAATAAAAAAAATGTACTATTCTATTTTAAAGGACCCTTTTCCAAGAGAACTCCACATAACTGTCGGCGACCAGGAGCTGGTTTATAAAAAACGTACTTGGGTAATAGGTGGTGAAGAAAAAGGCTTGAGATATGGAGAAAATCCTGATCAGCCTGCAGCTCTTTATGAACTATATCAAGGAACTTTAGAATTGGGAGATGTAAAATTCAGGGTGCCATCAAAAAATTATCAATTGCTCTCCACTATAAATGAAGAAAATATGCTTCAAGCTGGAAAACACCCTGGGAAGATAAATTTAACAGACGTAGACAACGGAATAAATGTTCTTCAATATCTCACAAAAAAGCCTGCCTGTGTGATATTAAAACATAATAACCCCTGTGGTGCTGCTTGGTCAAATAAAGGAATTTTAGATGCTTTAAGCAAGGCTTATTTCAGCGATAGGATTGCTGCCTTTGGAGGCACAGTTGTCACAAATAGCCCTATTAATAGGGATGCTGCAGAATTTATTAATAAATATTATTTTGAAGTAATTGCGGCTCCAGAATATGAACAAGGAACCCTAGAGATTTTAAAACAGAGAAAAAATTTGAGAATACTGAAAATTGAAGGTCTTGCAAATCTGGAAAAACTGATAAATGAGCCCTTTTTAGATATAAAATCCTTGGTTGATGGCGGTATGATTCTGCAATTTTCTTTTAGGAACAAAATACTTGAACCTAAAGACTTTTTGCCAGCCCAGGCATCTAAAGATGGAGAGACCATTATTGCCCGACAACCTACTAAAAAGGAATTTGATGACCTAGTATTTGCCTGGGCCGTTGAAGCAGGTGTTACCTCAAACTCTGTTCTCTTTGCCAAAGATGGAGCCACTGTGGCCATAGGCACAGGTGAACAGGATAGAGTTGGCTGCGTTGACTTGACCATACACAAGGCATATGTAAAATATGCTGATAAGTTGACCTATGAAAAGACTGGGTTATCTTTTTACGAACTTAGACAAAAGGCCCGGTCTGACACCAAACAAAGAGATCTTTTAGAAGAAATAAACCATCAGGTGCAACAGGACAAGGGAGGATTACCTGGCTCAGTAATGGTCTCTGATGGATTTTTCCCCTTCAGAGACGGAGTGGATTTAGCAATTGACCAAGGAGTCGTGGCCATAGCTCAGCCTGGTGGATCATTAAATGATTATGAAGTCATTAAGGCAGTTAATGAAGCAACTCCACAGGTTGCAATGGTATTCACAGGACAGAGATCATTTAAACATTAATATAAATCTTAAAAAACAGGGAATATCAATTGATGTTCCCTGTACATAATAATAAGGTTTTAAGAATTGTGAACAACCAATTAAATCTAAAACCAGGGTGTATAGTTGAATACCTACATTCAAATCAATTGAATATAGGAAGTATTTTATCCACAGAAAAAAATTTGACCCTAATAACACAACAGAACAGGACAATAAAGATCACTAAAAGTCGTATATTACCCTGGATTGGTCCATATCTTAAGCAAGACCTACTTCGTCAAGATATCCTTGACAAAATGCAAATTATTCATGCAGAGAGGGAAAAAATAAAATCAAAAATAAATACCGAGGAAATCTGGCAATTGGTCCATGAGGAAGTTGAAGAATGTACTGTTCATTGGCTGGCAGAACTTTTGTGGGAAACTCCTGACGCCAATCATGTGGCAGGATTGGGCAGGGCATTGGTTGAAGACAAAATCCATTTTAAGTTTGTAAATCCTAACTTTAAAATATTTTCTCCTGATATAGTTGAAAATAAATTAAATCAATTAAAACAGGCTGAAATAGAAAGAAAAATAATTGATGCGGGGAGACGATTTTTCAGCATCCTCTGGGAAAAAAGACAAAATCCAAAAGTGGAACTACCACATCTGGAAGAAAATATCAGAAATGAATTGGTACTTTTTTTAAAAAAGGGTATTGCAAATCCAGATAATAAAGGTTTTCAAAGCAAGTGGAAAAAACTCACCCAGGATATTCCAGATCAACCTCATCTACCTCTTATACTGGCACAAATCTGGAATCTCGTACCAAAACACTATAACTATCTCTTAGATCAGGCTGATTATAAATGGGGTGATGAGTGGAGTGAAAAATTCAAACAAGAGATTCAAAAAATAAAAGACAATTTTTATAGGACACAGGGAAATCCAGAACAAATACCTTTTATTTCTATTGATTCTGCTTCAACTAAAGATATCGATGATGCTTTTTACATAGAAGGAACAGAAGAAACAGGATATACACTGTATCTTGCCTTTGCATACCCTATTTTAGGATGGCAATTTGAAACAGAGCTAGATAAAGAAGTTGCTAAAAGGACTTCCAGTTTGTACTTACCAGAAGGTACAACTCATATGTTGCCAGAAGAGTTAGGTACAGATCTATTTAGTCTACATGCCAAAAAGATAAAACCTGGTTTAATAATCAAAATTGATCTATCCCCTTCTGGCACAATTAAATCTTATGAACTAAAAAAATCGTGGATTAAGGTGGCATCTAACTTAACCTACAAGGAGGTTGAGTCATTAATAGAACAAAAAAAGGATCCCCAGTTAATAAGAGCTCACAAGATAGCTGAGAGGCTTAGAGAACAAAGATTAGAAAAGGGTGCAGTAATAATTGAAAGGCTCGAGCCCATAATAGTGTTAACTCCAATGCAGGATGATTATGAAATAGATTTAATACAGCCAGAACCCTATAACAAGGCACAATTAATAGTATCAGAATTTATGATCCTTGCAAATTCAATTGCTGCAAAGTGGGCTCAGACACAGGATATCCCACTTATATTTCGCAACCAGGACATAACCCTTCCCAGGGAAAGCAGCGGTGTATGGAGAGATCCTGTTAAGATTTATGGCGTAATTAAACTTCTGAGTGCAACTACCATTGAAACAATACCAAGACCCCATGCTTCATTGGGAACAGAGGGATATGCTCCAATAACTTCTCCTTTAAGAAGATACATTGATTTTTTAAATATAGCACAAATAGATAGAGCTTTGGGGGGTAACGCCCCTTGGTCAAAAGAAAAATTGGAATCTATGCTGCCTTATTTAAGCGTCAGGTTACAAGAAGCCACAAAAATACAAAAGTTTAGAACTAGATACTGGAAGTTGCTATACCTAAAAAGATATAGTAAAAAGAAAAACTGGCAGGCAATAGTGGTAGATAGGGATCCTCAAAATTACACAATGATACTACCAATTGAGCAACTATTAGTTAAAGTCCCTCAGAGTCTGTTCAGAGGAGAAGTATTTTTAGGGAAAAAATTTTGGCTGAGGTTTAATAAAATTGATCCTTTAAACAACATAATAAAAATAAAAAAAGTGGAGGAAGAAACATGGAACAATTAATTGCTCAACTAATCTGGCTAGGCATCTCTTACCTTATCGGGGCAATACCATTTGGTTTGATTATCGCAAAATCTAAACAGGGAATAGATTTAAGACAAGTAGGGAGTGGAAACATAGGAGCTACAAATGTAGCAAGGACATGTGGATTTTTCTACGGCCTGTGCACCTTTTTGTTAGATATGTTAAAAGGAATAATCTCTGTTGCTATTGCATTTAAATTGTCTGCAAATCCTATATTTATCTCTTTAGCAGCTATTTCTGTTATAGTAGGACACATGTATTCTGTTTTTCTAAATTATAATGGAGGAAAAGGAGTTGCAACTACTATAGGAATCTATCTTATATTAAATCCATGTGCTTTAATTATTTCTGCTATAATATCCCTTTTAATAATTTATTTAACAGGATATGTATCCCTTGGGTCAATAATCCTTGTGATGGTAATGGTTATTTTCATGCTATTTCAAAAAGGATTTATATACTTTATACTCTCACTTATAATCATGTTACTTGTAATAAACAAACATAAAGATAATGTTGTTAGAGTCTTAAAAGGTCAAGAAAATACATGGAAAAAGAAAATTTAACTTATGTAGAAATTGCTATAAATAAGGGGCCAATTTTATTAAAAAAAGGGCAGCCTTTTAAGGCTATATTGGCCCCTTTTTCTAATTATGATTGTCCTGCAAAATTCATAGGGGATATTGAAAAAATATCCATTGGATCCTTTTTAGGGGAAGACATAAATCATCCAAAATTTAAAATAGTAGATATTCTCTGGACTAATATTTCCTCAAGTTTAGTAATTGATATAGAGTTAATGGTTTTAGATGATATTTCTTTAGAAGAAAAAAACATATTTATTTTATGGAAAAACTCCTTTTCTTTGGCAAGGATAACCCTTAGTGATAAAGGATTTATAGGAAAAAGAGAGGATCTGAGTGGACCACTTATAGAAAGTTTAATAAAAAGCCATTTGCCTCTATGTCAATGCCTTTCAATCACCATTCCTGATAATTATCACTTGCTATTGAATATTTTGACCGAAATGGCCTATTTGAAAAAGTTCGATTTGATAATTACTACAGGTGGTACTGGGGTGACTGAGAGAGATATAACACCAGATGCAACAGAAAAAATAATAGAAAGACGGCTATGGGGTTTTGAACACGCAATATTCTCTGAAGGATTGAAAAAGACAAAACATGCAATAATATCTAGGGCAATCTGTGGAATAGCTAAACAATCATTAATCATTAATCTACCTGGGAGTAAAAAGGCTGTATTAGAAAATCTATCTTCCATCTTACCAGCCCTTAGACATATCCTTGATAAGATAAAAAATGACCCAACAGAATGTGGAAACTAAAATCTTTTCCAAAAATTTCGAGGAACATCTTGAGAAGATTGTTGTAAAGATATGTTTATTTCGTCTTATTGTATTTATAGTATTATCTTTACCAATTTTAATAATAAACATTGAAAATTTTGAGTTTACCCATTCTCTTGGTGGATTTTTTGAACATAAAGATATTTTGGGTTTTATTTTTAGTGGACTCTTTTTTACCCTCTTTTTTATAATAACATGGCGCTTTTTTTCTAATATTCTTTTATTTTTTAGACTTCAACTTATAACAGATATAATACTCGCCACTTATTTTTTACTTATAACTGGAGGAATATCCTCTAATGGAAGTTTTTTATTTTTGGCAATTGTTTTTTTATATGGGAAAACACTAGGAAAAAAAACATTGATATTTACCTTTACTTCTATTTTATTAATACTTATTGCAGTGACTGTTTTCCAATTAAAAGGTGTAAATATATTTAATTTAAAAACATTAAATGCACATACAGCTCTTTACTATAACTCATTACAGCTATTAGCTTTATGTCTAATTTTTCTTCTTGCAAGAATGGGAGAGTCAAGAGAAGAAATTTTATTGAAAGAAATCGCTAAACAAAAAGATGCACTGACTAAGGCTAATATATTAAAAACAAAAGTATTTGATTGGATAAATAGTGGAATTATAGTTTTAGATAAAAATGGTAATATTGAGAGTATAAATAAAATGGGTGCAAAAATATTAAATCTTAATGATTCCTATATTTTAACAAAACCATTAAGAGAAGTTTTTTATCCTTTTTATGAAATATGGAATAAATGGAATAAAGAGGATTTGATCAGAGATGAAATAAAAGATAAAGGACGTATTCTTGGAGTGACGCTTTCAAAAACACCGAACAATGGAGGTTATTTAATTATTTTTTCTGACATAACCAGAATAAAGGAACTAGAGCAAAGGGTTGTTCAAATGGAAAAATTAGCTGCTCTTGGTGAACTCGCTGCAGGACTGGCCCATGAAATAAAAAATCCTCTATCAGGCATAAAGGGATCATTGCAGCTTTTAAATAATAGTAAACTAACCACAAAACAAAAAGAAAGACTAAAAAAGGTGATATTTAGGGACATACAGAGGCTAGACAACCTGCTTAAGGACTTTTTATACTTTGCAAGGCCAAAGGATCCAGTGAGTGAAGAGATAGATTTAGAAAATTTTTTGACCCAGCTAATATTTCAAATAAAACTCACAAATCCAAATGTAGAAATAAAACTCACACCTTCTATCAAAGGAAAGAAAATAATATGGGATCAGGACCAATTAAAGCAGGTTATGTATAATCTTATTTTAAATAGTATTCAAGCAATGGAAAAAACAGAAAAAAAACAAATTATTATAGGATTTGGAAAGGACAGATTAAACAACTTTATGATCTTTGTTCAAGATATGGGAAAAGGGATAGATAAAAATAACATAAAGAAAATATTCAACCCCTTTTTCACAACAAAGTCCCAAGGATCTGGACTCGGACTATCCATTGCTGTACGCCTATGTAGACAAAACAATTGTGTATTAGATATAAAAAACAGGCGAAGCAAAGGAACCATTGCAAAGATATATTTAAATAAACACATTGGAGGATAAGTTGTTTGTAGCAGATCTACATATACATTCAAAATACTCCCGTGCAACCAGCAAAAACCTTACTATAAGAAAACTAGCAGCATGGGGTGTAATAAAGGGAATTGATGTGATTGGGACAGGTGATTTTACTCATCCTGGATGGATGAAAGAAATAGAAGAATATCTATACCAAAAGGAAGATGGACTCCTATATCTTAAGGATAGCTCAAGCCTAGAGAAAGAGTTAGAAATTCCATTAGAATCAAAAATAGAGCCAAAACTATCTTTTATCCTTACTACAGAGATTAGCTCAATATACAAAAAGGGTGGGAAGGTTCGAAAAATTCATAATTTGGTTGTAATGCCAAGTATTGAAGCAGCAAAAAAATTCAACAAAAAACTTGCTCAAATAGGCAATCTAGAATCTGATGGCAGGCCTATTTTGGGTCTTGATTGTGAACATCTGCTTGAGATGGTATTGGAGACCCACGATAAGGCCTATTTGATCCCTGCTCACATATGGACTCCCTGGTTTTCTTTGTTCGGCTCAAAATCGGGCTTTGACACAATATCTGAGTGCTTTGGTTCCCTTACTGAGGAAATCTTTGCACTGGAGACAGGTCTATCATCAGATCCACCAATGAATTGGCTTTGGAGTGAGCTGGATAGATTTTACCTTGTATCAAACTCTGACGCACATTCAGGACCAAAATTGGGCAGAGAGGCAAATCTGTTTAAGGGGGAAATATCTTATTACAACATTTATAATGCACTAAAATACAGGACAGGGAATTTTCTGGGGACAATAGAATTTTTTCCAGAAGAAGGTAAATATCACCTTGATGGGCATAGAAAATGTGGAGTGGTACTTGATCCTCTTAAGTCAATTGAACTTAATAATATTTGTCCAGTGTGCAAACAACCTCTCACCATTGGGGTGATGCACAGAATCATATCTTTATCTGATAGACAAACTCCTAAAAAACCTCCCCATGCACCTGATTTTCACTCACTTATTCCTCTTCCTGAGATCATTTCTGAAATCACAAGAAAAGGGCCAAACACAAAGGCGGTCTATAATATATATTCATCACTTATTAAAGAATTTAGATCAGAGATAAATATCCTTATGCATGTACCAATTGAGGAGTTGAGAAAATTTTCTCCCAAGCTTGCCATTGGCATAGACAAGATGAGAAAAGGAGAGGTCCATAAAGAACCTGGATTTGATGGTCAGTATGGCAGGATTTCTATCTTTTTAGATATCAAAGAAAAAGAGTCTTTCAAAAAGGTAGAACTCCCGCTTAAAAAAAATCAAAGCTCCCTTAAAAAATCAAAAATAAAATTTAATAAAGAACAACTTGAGGCAATTTGTACAGAAAAAACTCCCTGCCTTGTAATTGCAGGTCCAGGAACTGGAAAAACCAGGACAATAATTGGAAGGACTATACACTTAATAAAAGAAAAAAAGGTATTACCAGAAAAAATCTTGATACTCACCTTTACCACCGCTGCATCTTTAGAACTGCAAAATAGACTTGGTAATTATAGAGAACGTTCTATTCCCAAAATATCAACAATACACAGTCTTGGTTACGAATTACTAAAAAAAGAATTAGGTCATGATCCTATTATCCTAAGTGAAACAGAGGCAAAAATCCTATTTTTACAAGGGGCTAAACAAGGGTTGTGGGATAGATATCTATTTGAAAGGGAAAGAATGCTCCCAATAACTTCAAAGGAACTCCATGAAAAATATAGACAGCTCAAAAAAGAAAAGGGAATTTTTGACTATACTGACCTTGTTGAATTTTTATTAACTTATTTAAAAAACAAGCAAAAAAATAAAGACCTGTATTTTGAACATCTATTAGTGGATGAGATACAGGATCTATCTCCAATTCAAATTGAGGCAATAAAACTATTACTTCCTCCTGATGGAAGGGGATTTTTTGGAATCGGTGATCCAAATCAGGCGATATACTCTTTTAGAGGAGGGGTAAGAGATATTATATCTACATATAAAAAGATCTATCCCAGGCTAGAAATTTTATCCCTTAAAGAAAATTATCGCTCAAAACAAGAAATTATTGAACTCTCGGCCCCTTTAATTCAATTTGGCAGTGGCACTCTTTCAGCTAGCAATGACAAGGCAGAGATTTATTTATACAAGGCACCTACCTCTTCTATAGAAGCATCATGGATTGCAAAACAAATCAAAGGATTAATAGGCGCTACTTCTCATATAGAGGCGGATTTAGGCAAAACAGGGCAGATTTCCCCATCAGAAATAGCAGTACTTTTGAGGTTTAAAGCCCTCATTCCACCCATAAAAAAAACTCTTGATAAAATGGGTATCCCATGTTCCACACCAGAAGAGATGAATTTCTACGAAGATCCGAATATGGAAAAATTTTTACAACTGATTATCACTTCTCTTTTAAATAAAAGTGGACCTTTTAAAGAAACAGATGTATCAAATTTAAAAGAACTTGAAAAAATAGCAGGAGAGATGAATATATTTGATCCACTATTTTTTACAGCTCCTGCCTATAAAAAATTTAAATCAAAACTTAAGGAGCTTGGAGATATAAACAAATTACTCAATTGGATAGCCTTACAAAAAGAGTATGATACAATATCAAAAAAGGCAGAAAAAGTATGTTTAACCACAATCCACGCATCAAAAGGACTTGAATTTGAAGCAGTATTTTTGCCAGCCCTAGAGCAAAATATAATCCCTTTTTGCAAAGAAGCATTTTCAACGGATAAGAGTTCCTTATCAGATGCAAATATAGAGGAAGAAGAACGACTCTTGTTTGTTGGAATAACCAGGGCAAGGTCAAAATTATATCTTAGCTATGCTGAAAAAAGGACTATTTTTGGTAAAAAAATAACTTCAGCGGTATCTCCAATACTAAAAAAACTCAGGCTTGATAAGGCCGTAATGATAAAGGCGAAGCTAAAAAAAAGAAAAAAAATTGTGGATAGCTCTCTTACATAATTTTGATATACTTCTCTATTTAACAACTTGAAAAAAGTTACGTTTTTTAGAGAAACTTAAATTATTGGAAGTTTTTGCGTAATGAGGGTTAAGCCTTGATGGATTAAAGCTAATAAGCAAAGATTTATATATATCTTTAGATAAACATTCTCAAATAATCTAATTTGTCCCTAACCGAGAATCTCTGAATAATACTTTTTTTTCTTGACAAATGATTTTCTCTTGATTTAAGCAATTTTCAAAAGAAATAATTCCTAAAAAATTAAAGGTAAGTGCGATGAATGTGTATTACGTACCTGTTTTTTTATATTTGATACTTATCATTTTAATAATGGCCGCGGTTGTTTTTTTGTCCTCCTTAATAGGCAAAAAGCCACTTACTAACATTCAGAAAATCCCGTACGAATGTGGTCTGGATCCTGCGGGACCAAAAGAGGCTTATGTGCCTATTAAATTCTATGTCATTGCCATGCTTTTTATTGTGTTTGATATTGAAGTGGTATTTTTTTATCCTTGGTTAATTGTTTATAGGAATTTAGGTGTTGTTGGTTTTGTAGAAATGTTAATATTTTTTGCTATTCTTTTAATTGGACTGTTTTATGTAATAAAAAAGGGTGCTTTAAGATGGGAATAGAAGAATCTGGTGGAATTTTAGTAACTACACTTGAGAAGGTGGTTAATTGGGCGAGGAAGTATTCTGTGTGGCCTCTTACCTTTGGCCTAGCTTGTTGTGCCATTGAGATGATTTGTACTGCAGCCTCGAGGTTTGACATTGCAAGGTTTGGCATGGAGGCCTATAGGCCATCTCCTCGTCAAGCTGACATGATGATAGTAGCCGGGACAGTGACCAAGAAGATGTTGCCAGCAGTACTTAGGCTTTATGAGCAGATGGTGGATCCAAAGTGGGTAATGGTGATGGGTTCCTGTGCTACTAGTGGTGGTATTTTTAGGTCTTATGCGGTAGTACAGGGTATTGATAAATATTTGCCGGTAGATGTGTATGTCCCAGGCTGCCCTCCAACTCCTGATGCCTTGCTATATGGAGTTACCAAGATTCACGAAAAAATAATGCAGGATAAGTGGCTCACCAAGAAATATGAACATATAAAGTTTCCTGAAAAAGTGAAGAGTTAGTTATGGATATAAAAGGGTACACTGAGAAAGTTTTGTCTGCCTTACCAAAAGGAGCAATAAAATCTGTTCAGGAATTTCGCGGACAGATTTCATTGAGTGTTGAACCAGAATGCATCATAGACGTACTTAAGCTACTCAGAAATCGATTTGGGTATAGATATTTGATAGATTTAACAGCAGTAGATCACCTCCCTAATGAACCACGTTTTGAGGTGGTTTATCATCTGTGGTGCCATGCAGAAAAAAGGCTTATAAGGGTAAAGAGTTATGCAGAGGGAGATCCTCCTCACATATCCTCTGTTGTTGGCCTTTGGTCAACGGCCAATTGGCATGAAAGAGAATGTTATGATATGTTTGGTATAATTTTTGACGGACATCCTGATTTAAGAAGGATTTTGCTTTGGGAAGGGTTTGATGGTCATCCACTTAGAAAGGATTATCCAGTAGAAGGAAGAGATGAGAAAAGAAATAATTAAATTAAATGTTGGGCCTCAGCACCCAAGTACTCATGGAGTACTGAGGTTAGTAGTGGAGCTTGAAGGAGAAGTAGTTGTAAGTTGTGACCCTGATATTGGGTATTTGCACAGGGGAATTGAAAAGCTTATGGAGAATAGGACCTATCATAGGTCTATCCCCTTGACAGAGAGAATTGATTATTTGGCAGGTGCTGCTAATAGTCTAGGATATATTTTGGCAGTAGAAAGGTTGCTTGGAATTGAAGAGATTCCTCCCCGTGCAAGATATATTAGGGTAATTGTGGCGGAGCTCACAAGGATTGCCAGTCACCTATTTTGGTTGGCTACACATGGCCATGACCTTGGGGCTATGACTCCTCTTTTTTATGCCCTAAGAGATAGAGAAGTGATAATGGATTTTTTTGAAAAATGGGCTGGAAAACGGTTGTTTCCAAACATGTTTCGTGTGGGCGGAGTTGCAAAGGATTTTCCTGAGGGGATGGAGCAAGAGATAAGAAAATTCGTTGAAGAATTTCCAGAGAGGCTGAAAGATTGTGAGACCCTACTTACAAAAAATCCAATATGGATAAAGAGGACAAAGGGCATAGGGGTTCTCACAAAAGAGGAAGTTTTAGATTGGGGTCTAAGTGGCCCAATGGCGAGGGGATCTGGACTGGATTTTGATATCAGAAAGGTGGATCCATATTTAGGTTATGATGAGTTTGATTTTATAGTGCCCCTTGGAGAAAATGGTGATACATATGACAGGTATTTGATACGACTTGAAGAGATGCGACAGAGCTGCAAGATAATCCTTCAGGCCCTGGATAGGATACCAAAAGGTGACATAATGATAGATGATTATAAAGTAGCATTTCCTCCAAAAGAAAAGGTGGTTAATGGTGAATATTTAATTCCCCATTATCTTTTGGTTGTTAAGGGATTTAAAACTCCAAAGGGTGAGGTCTTTCACCACACAGAGGCGCCAAAAGGTGAGCTTGGGTTTTATATTGTAAGTGATGGATCAGAACATCCATATAGAGTTAAGATAAGGACTCCTTCCTTTGTGAACTTGCAGGTTATATCAAAGCTTGCAAAGGGAAGGCTCCTATCTGATTTGATAGCCCTTATAGGAACAATAGATATTGTATTGGCAGATGTGGATAGGTAATAGGTTTTAACGGCCTAAAAAAGGAAATGGTATATGTCTGACACCTTAATTTTCTTGATTATATCGCTAATTAAGAGTTTGGTAGTTATTACCTGTGTAATGCTAGGTGTAATGATTGGTGTGTATTTAGAGAGGAGAATTTTAGGTTTTATACAACTACGTTATGGACCAAATAGGTGTGGACCTTTTGGGATCTTACAATCCATTGCAGACGGCATTAAGCTTTTTTGTAAACAAGATATAACTATGCCTGTTACAGAAAGAACCCTTTATGTACTTGCTCCCATAATTGCGGGAGTTACTGCCCTATTTCCCTTTGTGGCAATTCCCTTTGCAGATAAAGTATTGCCAGATGCAATTAATTTATTCGGCAGGACCTTAGATTTAACGCAATACAGTATGAATAGGGGGGTTATTGCTGATTTACCTGGAGGAGTGTTGTTTATTCTAGCGGTCTCTTCTCTATGTGTATATGGAGTTCTTTTGGCTGGATGGTCTTCTGACAATAAATACTCCTTTTTAGGGGGCGTGAGAGTTACTTCGCAAATGCTCAGTTATGAGCTATTTTTAGGTGTCTCAATAATGGGAGTTTTATTGGTTACTGGGTCAATCCGTATGACGGAAATCGTAGAAGCACAAAAACATATGTGGAACATTGTATATCAGCCAGTTGGTTTTATTTTATATATGATAGCAGGTTTTGCTGAAGCGTGTAGGACCCCATTTGACTTGATTGAGTGTGAAAATGAGTTGGGATCAGGTTTTAATACAGAATATAGTTCTATGAAATTTGCCTTGTTTTATCTTGCTGAATACATTCACATTATAACTATTAGTGCAATTGCTGTAACTTTGTTTTTAGGTGGTTGGCAAGGACCATGGCTTCCATCAGGCTTATGGTTTATATTAAAGGTAGCATGTTTATTTTTATTTTTTATTTGGGTGAGAGGAACCTATCCAAGAGTCAGGTTTGATCAACTTATGAGTCTTGGGTGGAAATATTTATTTCCTATAGCTATGGCCAATCTAATTGTAACTGGGGTGTGTGTCCTTATCTCATAGAGGAGTTGTTTGAGCATGGTTAGAACTATAATTTCTCCATTGGTGCAGGGACTAAAAAAGACCTTTGAAAAGGCTTTTAGTAAAAAAATAACTGTTCAATATCCTGAAGAAAAGAGAGAAATACCAGAGCGATTTAGGGGAAGGCCAAGATTAGTTCTTGATGAGAAGGGAAAGATAAAATGTGTTGTCTGTTCCCTATGTGTGGCAGTGTGTCCGCCACAGGCCATATATATTGAAGCAGATGAGGGAGCGGATCCATCCATTAGATATCCTAAAAAATATATAATTGATTTGGGTAGGTGCATATATTGTGGTTATTGTGAACAAGTTTGCCCCAAAGAGGCTATAAAATTGAGCAAGGAATACGAATTGGCTCAGTATGAGAGGTCAAAATTAATATATGATTTACCAAAGCTAATAAAGTAAAGGGTAATGAAAATGGAGATGCTTTTATTTTTCTTTTTTGCAATTGTTTGTATTATTTCCTCATTAGGTGTTGTGTTTTTCAAAAATCCAGTCAAGAGTGCTATAAGTCTTATTGTTAATTTCTTTTCAATGGGTGCTATTTATATTATTTTAAATGCGGAGTTTATTGGTTTGATGCAGGTTTTAGTTTATGCTGGTGCCATTATGGTCTTATTTTTGTTTATTATTATGTTATTAGATGTAAAACACACAACCAAAGAAATAATCTATTTTAAGAATAACTTATCAATAGTTTTATGTTTTTGTTTTATTTTTCTGGCAATAATCTTTTCAGTGGCTACATCGTTATATAATGCTGGATTAATGAAAGGTATAAAAGGTCTTGACTGGATGTTCTTAGATAATAGTAATACAAAGGCAATTGGAAAAGTTCTCTTTACTAAATATTTACTTCCATTTGAAGTGACCTCACTTTTACTTTTAGTTGCAGTTATTGGAATAATAGTGTTAGGTAAGAAAAAAAATACATAAGAGGATTATATTATGATACCCTTAAGTTATTTACTTATGCTAAGTGGTATTTTGTTTACCATAGGAGTTTTAGGCGTTCTATTTAAAAGAAATACAATAGTTATATTTATGTCGATTGAGCTTATGTTGAATTCAGCAAATTTAAGTTTTGTTGCTTTTTCAAGGTATTTGGGTAATTTGAATGGTCAGATATATGTATTTTTTGTAATGGTTGTTGCTGCAGCAGAGGTTGCAATAGGTCTCGCAATAATTGTAAATATGTATAAAAACTTTAAGTCCATATCAGCAGACAGAGCAAATCTTTTAAAATGGTAAAGGGATAGGCTAATGATGAAATACGTTTGGCTCATTGTTTTTTTCCCATTTTTAGGATTTTTAATAAATGGTTTTTTTGGAAGGTATTTTAAAAGAGAGGTAGTGGCCTTCATTGCTGCATCGGCAATAGGTCTTTCATTTGTATGCGGTATATACACGCTTTTTGATCTCTTGAAATTGCCACCACACTCACGAGTAGTTGAGGTAGTTTATTTTGACTGGATAAAAGCTGGTATATTAAATGTATCTGCGGGATTCTTAATTGACCCATTGACCATGGTAATGGTCTTAGTTGTGAGTGGAGTTAGCTTTTTGATTCATATCTATGCGGGTGAGTATATGGAGGAAGATCCTGGGTATGTTCGATTTTTTGTGTATTTAAATCTTTTTGTTTCTATGATGCTTATTCTTGTTATGGCAAATAACTTCCTTCTAATGTTTGTTGGTTGGGAGGGAGTAGGCCTTTGTTCTTACCTATTAATAGGATTTTGGTTTGAAAAGGACTCTGCATCAAATGCTGGAAAAAAGGCTTTTATTGTTAATAGAGTGGGGGATTTTGGCTTTTTAGTTGGAATGTTTATAATTTTTTCTACCTTTCATACCCTTAATTTTAGAGAAGTATTTGAAAAAGCTCCGGAGATGTTTAGTATTGGGAGTGCTACCATCACGTTGGCTACCCTATGCCTGTTCTTAGGAGCTACTGGAAAGTCAGCTCAAATACCTTTGTATGTGTGGCTACCTGATGCAATGGAAGGTCCAACACCAGTATCTGCATTAATTCATGCTGCAACCATGGTTACAGCGGGTGTTTATATGATGGCAAGATGCAGTGTATTATACGCCCTGGCACCATTTTCCCTCGAAGTTGCAGGAACAATCGGGGCATTGACTGCTGTGTTTGCAGCATCAATGGCTTTGGTGCAGGTGGATATGAAGAGGGTGTTGGCCTATTCAACTATTAGTCAGATTGGTTATATGGTTTTGGGTTGTGGAGTAGGTGCCTTTGCAGCGGGTATTTTTCACCTCATGACCCATGCTTTTTTTAAGGCCTTGTTATTTTTGGGCGCTGGAAGTGTCTCCCATGCACTTGCTGGTGAGCTAGATATTAGAAAGATGGGTGGGTTATATAAAAAGTTGCCAATTACCCATATAACATTTCTTTCTGCTACCTTGGCTATATCAGGTATAATACCATTTGCGGGTTTTTTTAGTAAAGATGAAATACTATTTGAGACCTTTATTGGACACCATAATATTCTCTATTTGCTAGGGATTGTAGGTGCACTTATGACAGCTTTTTATATGTTCAGGCTTTATTTTATAGCATTTCATGGAGAGTCCAGGGTAGACCCAGAGGTTGAAAAACACATCCATGAGCCATCATGGAGAATGGGTGTTGTGCTGTCAATATTGGGGATTTTGTCTCTTATTGGTGGTTGGATTCAGTTACCATTTTTCCATAATTTGAAGATTTTAGGTGGATTTTTGGAACCTGTTTTTCATCAGGCCCATGAAATTGGTGGTATAGAACATGGTAAAGAAGTTGGAATATGGCTGGAAGGAGCCTTAATGGCCCTGTCACTAATTGTAGCTCTTATTGGTATATACATAGCCTATAATTTTTATATTAAAAATCCAGAGCTTCCTAAAAGATTGGGTGAGAAGTTTGCCGGGCTATACAGATTACTGTTTAATAAATACTATGTAGATGAAATATATCAAAAAATTGTTGTAAGACCTTTATATAATTTGAGTCTCGGCCTCTCATATATAGTTGATCAACATATTATTGATGCTACAGTGAATGGCACTGGCAAGAGTATGGTATATGGTTCGTCTTTACTAAGGCGTGTTAACACTGGATATGTACAATTTTATGGTTTGATAATGTTTATTGGGGCAGTTGTGGTAATGCTCGTAAATATATTTTAAAAACAGGAAAGGTTTAAAGTTATGCATGAATTGAACTTTCCCATATTATCATTAATAACCTTCTTTCCCTTAGTGGGAATAATATTAATAGCCTTTACAGAGAGAGAAGACGAATATCTTCAAAAATGGATAGCCTTTTGGACCACCTTAATAAATTTTATTATCTCATTACCTTTGTTCTTCTATTTTAAAGATAGTGCTAAATTTCAGTTTGTTGAAAAGATTAATTGGATACCTTCTTTTGGAATAAGTTATCATATGGGTATAGATGGTATAAGTCTTTTTTTAGTTTTGCTCACTACTTTTTTATGTCCTATATGTATTGCTGCTTGTTGGAGTGACATAAAGGATAAGGTAAAGGAATTTCTTATTTGTTTTCTCTTCTTAGAAATTTCCATGATTGGCGTATTTTGTGCTATGGATATGTTTCTTTTTTATATCTTTTGGGAGCTTATGTTAATACCTATGTTTTTGCTCATTTTATGTTGGGGTGCACCAGCCAGGAGAAGGTATGCTGCAATTAAATTTTTCCTATATACTATGGCTGGTTCAATGATGATGCTGGTTGGGATTCTAGTTCTTTATTTTTACAATGCAAAGGTCACTGGGGAATATACCTTTGATCTTTTAAAACTCATGAAAATAGATTTGCCTTTTCATCTACAATACTGGTTATTTTTGGCTTTTGGAATAGCATTTGCGGTAAAGGTTCCCATGTTTCCATTTCATACATGGCTTCCAGATGCACATACTGAGGCCCCAACAATAGGTAGTGTGATTCTTGCAGGTGTATTGCTGAAGATGGGAACTTATGGTTTTGTGAGGTTTAATCTGACATTATTTCCCAATGCGTGCGTATATTTTATGGAACTTATGGCCATATTAGCTATTATAGGAATTATATATGGTGCTTTTATGTGCCTTGTGCAAAAAGATTTAAAAAGGCTGATTGCATACTCAAGTGTGAGCCATTTGGGCTTTGTGATGTTAGGTGTTTTTGCCCTAAATATGCAGGGTCTTAGTGGTGGAATGATTCAGATGATAAACCACGGCCTTTCAACAGGGGCACTCTTTTTGTTAGTCGGTATGATTTATGAGCGAAGACATACAAGGCTGATAGCTGAATTTGGAGGGTTGGCTAAACCACTTCCTATATTTGCTACTTTATTTATGATAGTCACCTTATCTTCTATTGGACTTCCAGGATTAAATGGATTTATAGGGGAATTTTTGATAATGGTTGGAGCCTTCAGGACCAAATGGTGGTGGGGCGTTTTGGCGGCTACTGGTGTAATATTGGCTGCTTGGTATATGCTATGGATGTATCAGAGAGTAATGTTCGGAAAGGTGACAAAGAAGGAGAATTTGAAGATAAAGGACTTGGTCCCAAGGGAGATATACCTGTTGGTTCCCCTAATTGTATTTATTGTTTGGATAGGCGTACATCCCAATACTTTTTTATCAAAGATGGAGCCTTCTATAAAGGAAATAGTATTAAAGTATGAGAAAATAAATAAAAAGCATGTGGATATGGCTGGCATAAACATCTTGAAAATTATAAAGGGCGAAAGATCATGATATCAGGAATCCAGTATCTTAAAGATAGCTTAGGATTTTTACCGTTTTTGATTTTGGTGTTTTCAGGTTTAATTGTTTTACTTGGCTCTGCAGAAACAGCTAAACGGGAAAGTGGCCGCTATGGAAGTGGTGTTGCGATTGTTGGCACGTTGCTGGCTATGCTCAGCTTGTATCTACTCTATAGTTTTAAAAAACGCGCGTTATTTAATGATATGCTCATAATCGATAATTTCTCATTATTTTTGACTGGTACTATTTTAATAGCCACTTTAGTAGTAATACTCATCTCTAGGAAGGCTGTTGCAAAGGATGGAGTTGAGATAAATGAATATTATATGTTGCTTTTATTTAGCTCTGCGGGTATGATCCTTATGATACAGTCTATAAATCTCATTATGGTGTTTCTTGCTTTAGAGATATTCTCACTTGGTATATACGTTCTGGTAGGTATTACAAAACAGAAAAAGGTTTCCACAGAAGCGTCTTTAAAATATCTTCTTTTGGGCGCTTTTGCAGCAGCATTCTTTTTGTATGGGTTAACGTATATCTACGGCGCAACAGGTACCCTTGATCTCCTAAAAATCGCAAAAATAGTAAGTGAAGGAAAGGTCACATCTACAACTTATTTAGTATTGGGAGCGTCTTTAGTGCTTTGCGGACTTGGATTTAAAATAGCCTTAGTACCATTTCATATGTGGACTCCAGATGTGTATGAAGGCGCGCCGACTCCAATTACAGCCTATATGGCTGTTGGAGTCAAAGCGGCTGCATTTGCTGTATTTATCAGGATTTTTGGACATGCATTGCCAAAATTTAATATAGAGTGGAATACCTTGCTTTGGATATTGGCTGTTTTGACTATGACAGTTGGGAACATATGTGCCCTATTGCAGGATAGTATAAAAAGGATGTTGGCGTATTCATCAATAGCACACGCAGGTTATATATTTGTGGCTGTGGTTGCAGGAACTCACTATGGTTATGGAGCAATACTATATTATCTATTGGTATATACATTTATGAATCTTGGAGCATTTGGAGTTGTAATATATGTTGAGTATTTGCTTGGACAAAGAGATAATATTGAATCCTTTAAGGGGTTTGGTTTTCGGAGACCAGTTATAGGTTTGTTCATGGCAGTATTTTTATGTTCACTTATGGGACTCCCACCTACTGGAGGATTTGTTGCAAAATTCGCAGTTTTTAGTTCTGCTATAAAGGCCGGATATGTCTGGTTGGTGGTTATAGGGGTTTTAAATAGTGCAGTGGCCGCTTATTACTATTTAAGGGTGATAATAGTTATGTATACAAGGTCAGAAACTGCAGTAGAGGTTATGTCTCCAAAAGGGAGTATATATAATGGCATAGGCTTACTCATTTCTTTGGCTGGAACATTAATCATGGGCATTCTCCCACATAAGCTTTTAGAAATTGCCATAAAGGCTGCGTCTCTCTAAATTAGCGATTAAAAGGAGCTTTATATGAAGTGCACAATAAATGGGATAGAGTGCGAATTTAAAGCTGGAGAAACAATATTAGAAATTGCCACAAGAAATAACATATACATACCCACTTTATGTTATCTTAAAAAGAGTGCCACTCCAACCGGTAAATGTAATATATGCGCTGTTGAAATTGCAGGTAAAGACGAGCTTGTTAGGGCCTGTGTTACAGAAGCAGAAGAGGGAATGGAAGTTTTAACTGAAAGTGATAAGTGTATTACTCATAGAAGGGAAATCTTAGAGAAGTTACTTGCAATGGGGTATCATGATTGTCCCACTTGTCCTATTCCAGGAAGTTGTGAACTTCAGGATTTGGTTTATAGATATGGTGCAAAAGGTGTTGACCTTACAAAGGCGAAAAAGGAATATGTTGTAAAATATATTACTCCTTTTATTAGGTGGGATTCATCAAAGTGTGTTCAATGTGGACGTTGTATTCAGGCCTGTTTTGATGTCCAGGTCAACAACGCTATCAGGGTCTTTGAAGTAGATGGAGAGACAAAAAAGGTTGAAGAGGGAGGATTTGAAAATTCAAAGGTGGAAAGTAAAAAAATTATTGAAAGATTAAAGACAGATTTTAAAGAACCAATTTTACCTGCACCTGATGAAGATTTTTGTGTAAGTTGTGGTGAGTGTGTTCAGGCCTGTCCAGTTGGAGCATTGAAATCCTCCTATGAGTGGCTTGGTCCAAAAAAGTGGGAAATGAAAAAGGTGGTAACTACTTGTTCATATTGTGGAGTGGGCTGTCAGCTGGAATTGTATGTAAAGGATAATAAAGTATTTCTGGTAAATGGTGCTGATAGACCTCCCAACTATGGCTCTTTATGCGTAAAGGGAAGGTTTGGATTTAGATTTATCAGTGCTGATGATAGGTTAAAGAAACCTTTGATAAAAGAAAATGGTAGGTTTAAAGAGGTTTCCTGGGATGAGGCATTGGATTTTGTTGCCAATAGACTCAATGAAATTAAAACAAATTATGGTCCTGATAGTATAGGAGTTTTTGCCTCTGCCAGGATTACAAATGAAGAGAATTATATTCTTCAAAAATTTACAAGAGCGGTTTTAGGCACTAATAACATTGACCATTGCGCCCGTCTCTGACACTCCTCTACAGTGGCCGGGTTGGCCGCAGCATTTGGAAGTGGTGCAATGACCAATAATATTGGCGATCTTGAAAATGCAGAAGTAATTTTAGTGACAGGGTCTAACACAACTGAGAATCATCCAGTGATCTCAGCCTTTATAAAGAGGGCAGTAAAACATAAAGGGGCAAAATTAATTGTTGTTGATCCACGAAAAATCAAATTGACCGAGTTTGCTGATATCTGGCTCAGGCAGAATCTTGGTACTGATATAGCATGGATCAATGGGATGATGCATGTGATCATTAAGGAAGATCTGTTGGATAAAGAATTTGTGGCTAAGAGGACCGAAGGATTTGAGGAATTAAAAAAGGTTGTGGAGAAATATACGCCAGAATACGTGGAGAAAATAACTTCTATTCCAAAGGAAAAACTCATTGAAGCCGCCAGGATGTACGCAAAGGCAAAATCAGCTGCTATTTGCTACACAATGGGGATTACTCAGCACATAACAGGTACAGACAACGTAAAATCCCTTGCTAATCTTGCAATGTTGTGTGGGAATTTAGGCATACCAGGTGGCGGTGTCAATCCTTTAAGGGGACAGAATAATGTTCAAGGCGCCTGTGATATGGGCGGATTACCTAATGTATACAGTGGCTATCAGCCTGTTACCAATCCAGAAATTAGAGAAAAGATGGCCAAGGTATGGGGTGTTAGCGATTTGCCTGATAAAGTGGGTTTGAAAGTCACAGAGATGGTTCCAAAGGCTTTAGATAAATCAATTAGGGCTTTATATATTGTTGGTGAAAATCCAATTGTCTCTGATGCTGACGTTAGCCATGTGAAAAAGGCTTTAGAGAGTGTGGAATTTTTAGTGGTGCAAGATATATTTTTGACAGATACAGCAAGGTTCGCAGATGTTGTCCTTCCAGCTGCTGCATTTGCGGAAAAAGAGGGCACCTTTACTAACACTGAGAGGCGCGTATCCCGGGTGCGTAAGGCTATAGATCCTCCAGGAGAGGCCAAAGCGGATCACGAGATAATATGCGAACTTTCCACTCGTATGGGATATAAAATGGAATATAGTAGTGTTGAAGAGATTTTTGATGAAATAAGAAAGGTTACTCCTTCTTATGCGGGCATAACCTATGCGAGAATTGAAAATGAAGGTCTATTTTGGCCATGTCCAGATGAAAATCATCCAGGCACACCAATACTTCATAGAGAAAAATTTCCCATTGGAAAAGGTAAATTCCATGCCATTGAATATGTCCCACCTGCTGAGCAAATAGATGAAGAATATCCGCTGTGGTTGACAACTGGAAGGATCTTGTATCAATACCATACTGGAACCATGACCCGAAGGGTTGAGGGATTAAATAAAATAGCACCAGAGTGTTTTGTTGAAATATCTCCAAAGGACGCTGCAAAATATGGATTATCAGATGGTGACATGGTTGAAGTAACATCCAGAAGGGGAAAGGTTGTTGCAAAGGTGAAGGTCTCTGATATGGCAAGAAAAGGTGTTATATTCATGCCATTTCACTATAGTGAAGCTCCTGCCAATATGCTTACCAATCCAGCTTTGGATCCAGTGGCTGGTATTCCAGAATACAAGGTCTGTGCAGTGAAGATAGCAAAGGTGGCTTAGGCACATATCACTCCCTAGGCCGCCTTTTTGTATTGTGTTTTTTCTCAATGTGTCTTAATATCTTTCCCAGAGAAGATTGAGTATTTTTTTCTATTCATTTATATCTAAGTTTAGGAGAAACTTACCCTAATTGTATTACAAATTGAGGGTAAGGTATTAGCTTATGAGATTTAAGGGAATAATTTTTGATTTTGACGGAACTCTGGCAAATTTGACAATTGACTTTGATAAGATAAAACGTAAGATCTTATTACTTAAGGATATTTTTGTAGAGGATAGGGGGATAGAGATAGACGTCCCTGATTTGCCTCTGCTTGAGTGTATTGAAAGATTAACAGATGATATTAAAAAATTTGATTTGGATTTGGCCAAAGAATTTAATACTAGATGTAGGTTAATACTTGTTGATATGGAAATGAGGGCTGCTAGACGAGGGAGGCTCTTTGATTACACCTATGAAATACTGGATAAGTGCAAGAAAAAGGGCGTTAAAGTAGCTGTGGTCACCAGAAATTGTACCCCAGCAGTTAAGATGGTGTTTCCTGATATTGAAGATATAATTGACGTGTTTTTGCCAAGGGAAGATGTTTTACGAGTAAAACCTGATCCACATCATATTCAAATTGCCTTAAAAAAACTTGGAATAAAAAAGCAAGATTCTATTATGATAGGAGATCATCCAATAGATATTATATGTGCAAAAAATGCTGGTGTCTTTAGTGGAGCAGTGGCAACGGGGAATACTCCTATAGAGGTCCTAAAAAAGGAACACCCTGATTTTGTTGCAAAGGATTTACCTGAATTATTTGCTAAATTAGAAGAGAATACAAATCCAGGATAAGGACATAGATAGCTGTACCTTTGAGGGTTTAAAAGATCTGGGATGAGTTTTTTTATTGTAAGCTTGGAGATAGAACAATTTAGGTTATTTTGGTTTTGAGGGATGAAGAAATAAAAGTGGAGGATTACTTATTTTTTTATTTGCAGGTTTTGGTGTTAGAGAGTTGGAAAAAGAGGATGTAAAATAGACTTTAGATTATAAATCGTTGTAATAAAATAAAAAAACTTATATGGTTAGGAGGGGGCATGAAGTATCTAATTTGTGAAGATTTTGCAGGAGATGTTATTCCAATTTTATTTCCAGAAAGGATTCTCCATGAAGAGATAAGAGAACAGATACCCTATTCTAAAGTGGTCGCCGGGGGATACGTATTTTTAAAAGATGGAAAATTTGTATGTAAAGGAAGGGTCAAAGAATTAAACATTAGCGCACGGGATGAGGATGCTGAGATAATAAATCGTTTTTTTATTATTTCAGAATAAATTTACAAAAAATTTTCGGAGGTAATGTCTTATGAAAAAAATGATCTGTTTTTTCATTTTTGTAAGTTTTTTGGCAATTCCACACACCTCTAATGCTTTTTTTGATAGTAATAGATTACCCAACTTTAGTGAGCTTGCTGAAAAGGTGAGTCCAGCAGTTGTAAATATTAGTACCATAAAGGTGGTTCAGATTTCAAAAAGACTCAAGAGATTTTTTTCTCCATTTGGAGAAAATGATCCATTTAATGAGTTTTTTAAAAGATTTTTTGGAGACATCCCTCAGTCAAAGAGAAAAGAACATGCTCTTGGTTCTGGTTTTATTATATCACCAGATGGCTATATTGTTACAAATAATCATGTTGTGTCAAAGGCAGATGAGATAACGGTTATTCTAAAAGGAGGGAAAGAATCTTATAAAGCTAAAATTATAGGGACCGATCCAGAAACGGATCTGGCCTTGTTAAAAATAGATGCCAAGGAAGCTCTCCCCTATTTGACTTTTGGAGATTCTGATAAGATGCGCCCAGGTGATTGGGTTATAGCCATAGGTAATCCCTTTGGTCTGGATCACACAGTTACAGCGGGTATAATAAGTGCCAAAGGCAGGGTTATAGGTGCAGGACCATATGATAATTTTTTGCAAACAGATGCTTCTATAAATCCTGGCAATAGCGGCGGTCCCCTTTTAAATCTAAAGGGCGAAGTTATTGGTATAAACACGGCAATAGTTGCCAGTGGACAGGGAATTGGTTTTGCCATTCCAAGTAATATGGCCAAGCAAGTTATTGAGCAATTAAAAAAATATAAAAAGGTCAAACGGGGATGGCTTGGTGTGACCATTCAGGATGTGGACATAAATACTGCTAAGGCCCTTGGTCTTAAAGAACCAAAAGGTGCCCTGGTTGCATCTGTATTAAAGGGTGAGCCTGCTGATAAGGCAGGAATTAAAGTGGGGGATGTTATAATTGCTGTTAATGATAAACCTGTTTCAGATTCTCACGACCTAACAAGAAAAATAGGGCTTTTGAAACCTCATTCTAAGGCCAAGATCACTGTGTGGAGAAATGGAGAGATCAAAGAATTGTGGGTCAGGTTGGGAGAAAGAAAGATAAATGTGGCAATGGGTGAGGCCGAGATTCCAGGCAGCTTGGGAGGCTATATCCTGGGAATGAGACTTAGAGAAGTAACTCAGGAAGATGTTGATAAATATAATCTGGATAGTGACAAGGGTTTGATAGTCCTAGAGGTAAAACCTGGCTCAAAGGCAGATGAATCAGATATCAGGGTTTATGATATTTTGTTAAAAGGCAATTTTAAAGAATTAAATACTATGAATGATCTCAAAGAAGTGATTGAAAAAGATGCCAAGAAAAAAGGTGCGCTTTTACTCCTTATAAAGAGAAAGGGACAGACAATCTTTAGAACAATCCCTTTAAAATAAAAAGACCATGGTAGAGTTACTTTGTCCCTGTAAGGTAAATATTGTGCTTAAAGTTTTAAATAAAAGGGAAGATGGATATCACAATCTTTTAAGTATCTTTGTTCCCTTAAAAAATCCCCATGATAGACTCTATATTGAAAAGGTAGATAAGAAGGGACTTAAGTTAAAGTGTAATATAAAAGAATTAGAACATAATAATATCATTTATAGGGTCTATCAAGAATTTGGACAAAGCACAGGGCTTTGGCCAGGTATAAATGTAAGACTTGAAAAAAATATACCTATAGGAAGCGGTCTTGGAGGAGGAAGTTCTGATGCTGCTTCCCTTTTAAAGTTTTTGGGAAATTATTTAAATCGTGAGCATAAAGAGAAAGTTTTATTGGATATAGCCAAAAGGTGTGGAGCAGATGTTCCATTTTTTTTAAAATCAAAACCAGCAATTGTGGAGGGGATAGGAGATAAAATTAAAGAAATAAGTCTTAATTTTCATGGGCATCAATTAATAGTTCTGTGTCCACCTGTTTGTATCTCAACAAAATGGGCATACAGAGAATTGGATAAAAAAAGAGAAACTGTACCTTTCAATTCCTTGACAATTGACGCCTATGAGATTAAAAAAATAAATCCCTATGGATGGAGAGTGTGGGTGAATGATTTCGAAGGGGTGGTCTTTAAGAGATATCCTGAACTCTTAAGAATTAAATCTCAGTGCTACAAATTAGGTGCAAGAGCTTGTGTAATGAGCGGGAGTGGAGCATCTTTTGTGGCATTGCTTCCTGGAGATGACTCTGTTAAAAAGATAAAGACTTTGTTTGAGTTGAAAAAAATTAAAATTTTTGTCAATGAAGGGGTGTAGCCAAGTGGTAAGGCAACGGGTTTTGGCCCCGTGATTCGGAGGTTCGAATCCTCTCACCCCTGTCATAATAAATTTAAAACAAGGGAAGGGGAAGATTTTTTTCTAATCCACGCCCGCACAATAAATACTTCCCAGAGAGTTGATTGTTAACAAAAAAACCAGGAAGATTTTAAACAATGGGTAGGAATGGAACATTGAAATTAATTACAGGAAACTCTAATTTACCTTTAGCAGAGGCAATAGCAGAGAATTTGGGATGTCCCCTCACACCACGAGTTGCCAAACCCTTTAGTGATGGGGAGATTCGTATAGAGATAGGTGATAATGTCAGGGGTAGCGATGTATTTGTTATTCAGTCCACGTGCCGGCCTGTGAATGACAATCTTATTGAGTTGTGTCTTATGTTAGATGCCTTAAAAAGGGCGAGTGCTAAAAGAATAACTGCTGTGGTGCCATATTATGGATATGCCAGGCAGGACAGAAAGGTTATTCCTAGAGTGCCAATCAGTGCAAAGATGGTTGCTGATTTTATTTCAGTTGCTGGAGCGAGCAGGTTACTTACAATAGATCTACATGCAGGTCAGATTCAGGGTTTTTTCGATATTCCGGTTGATAATTTATATGCATCCAAGGTGCTCCTTGAATATTTAAAGGAGTTAGAAGGGGATAAGGTGGTTGTATCTCCAGATGCCGGGGGCATGGAGAGGGCAAGGGCTTTTGCCAAAAGGCTTGACTGCGGACTGGCCATTATAGACAAACGCAGGGACAACCCCAATCAGGCTAAGGCCATGCATGTTATTGGAAATGTAAAATCTAAGTTGGCCATAATTGTTGACGATATGGTGGATACAGCAGGTACACTTATGACAGCTGTTGATGCCTTAATTGAAAATGGCGCAAAAGGCGTGATAGCTTGTGCCTCACATCCAGTTCTTTCAGGCCCTGCAATTGAGAGGATAACAAAGTCCAATATTGAAAAATTAATTGTAACAGATACAATACCACTCACTAAAGAAGCAAAAGAATGTGGTAAAATAGAGGTAGTTTCTGTTGCTGGACTCATTGCTCAGGCCATTAAGAACATACACAATGAGTCCTCTGTAAGTGTATTGTTTACATAATTTTGTGAAATTATTTAAGGAGATGTACAAATGGTAGGGGAATTTGTTCTGGAAGTTGAAAAAAGAGAAGGAAAAGGAAAGTCTGTAACTAGAAAGCTTAGAGCAAAGGGATATGTTCCTGCAATATTTTATAATAAGAAAGGGGAAAATATTCCATTAACAGTTAAAACCTCTCACTTTGAAAAATTATATTCAAAGGTTCATAAAACTAAGGTTGTGGATTTAAAATTAAAAAATGGGGAAAAGGTAGAGACCAAACATGCATTGATCTGGGATGTTCAGCGGGATCCAGTGAAGAATTTTGCAGTGCATGTGGACTTTTTAGGTGTGGATCTGACAGAGGAAGTCTATGTAGAAGTTTCAGTGATGCCAGTTGGTAAAGCCAAAGGGGAAGAAAGGGGTGGAGTATTAAATGTTTATAGGGAGATTATACCAGTTGTCTGTTTACCAACTGCAATACCTGAAAAGATTGAAGTGGATGTATCAAGTCTGGATATTAATGATATTATTCACGTGAAGGATATCAAACTACCTGAGGGTGTTAGATTAGATGATGTTGAGGATAATTTTGCTATCTTAGGTGTGGAGCCACCAGAAAAGGAAACAACTGAAGAAGAATCCGAAGAAGCTAAACAAGCTGAAGAGGCCTAGAATTTATCTCCCCTCTCTTACTTCCTTCATTTTAAAAGTAATTTTTGTTAAAAAAGTGAAAGAAAGATACTTGTTGGTGGGTCTGGGAAATCCAGACCCAGAATATGAAACTACAAGACATAATATTGGATTCCTATTTATTGATCTTCTTAAGGTTAAAAAAAAAGGTTTTATACGGAAACTTTTCAATAACAGAATTTGTGAATCCTATGAGTTTACAGATCCTTTACTTCCTGAATGTATAATTGCCAAGCCATTTACTTTTATGAACAGAAGTGGTATAGCTGTTGCGCAGTTGGTGAGACAATTTAATATTCCCCCAAAAAATATAATTGTGATTCATGATGACCTTGATATCTTATTGGGACGAATGAAACTCAAATTTGGGGGATCAGATGCAGGTCACAATGGTATTAAATCAATTATAAATAGCCTTGAAACCAGGAATTTTTACAGACTTAGAATAGGGATTGGAAGACCAAGTTCAGAAGATAAATCCTCCATTAAAGATTGGGTGTTGTCCCCTTTTAAGAGTTTTGAGTTAGTAATTATAGAGAAAGTTTTGGACGCAGCAATTGAGGGCATTTATTTGTTTTTTTTAGAAGGTGAGAATAAGGCAGTTAATTTCATTAATAGTTTCAGAGTCACAAATTTAAATGGGAGAATTCAAAATAGGAGACAGATAGTAGACTAATTAAGTATTTTTAATTATGCTTGTGAGAACATTTTAAAGGCTGATTTAAAGGGGGCTTAAACAAGTGTTTAAAAAAAATCAATTAGTAGTTTACCCAGCTCAAGGGGTTGGTATAGTAGAGAGTATAATGGAAAAGGAAGTTGGTGGTATTAAAACTAATTTTTATATTATTCGTATCTTAAGTAACAATGGTACTGTGATGATTCCGGTGAATAATGCAAAAAATGTTGGGCTTAGATGTGTTTGTGATCCTCAATACGGACAAAATGTTTTGAAATATCTGGCAGATTGGAGTGATTTTAAGGGTTACGCTGGACAGAATTGGAATAGACGATATAGGGAATATGCAGAGAAATTAAAAAGTGGTGATTTGGTTGATGTGGCATATGTTTTAAAGGAACTCATCCTAATATCTCAGGATAAAGAATTGTCCTTTGGGGAAAGACGGCTAATGGAACATGCGATGTCTCTAATAACTACAGAGTTGTCATATTCGTTAAATAGAGATAAAGAAGACATCAAAGACGAGATCAATAGGATATTCAAAGACATCATTCAAAGTAAATAATTCCTTCGAAAATAACCATCCAAATAGCTAAAAAAGTTCTTTTAATAAAAATAATTTGTGGCAGTAGGTAACTTTTATTCAAGTAAAAAAATCTTAAGAGGAAAGGTGTATGAATCCAAAAGTGATGAATCTCTCTGAGATGAAGAAAAAAAGCATGGATGAGTTGATGAGACTTGCATCCCAGTACAATGTAGAAAATCCAAGTAGCCTCAGAAAACAGGAACTGATTTTTGCAATTCTTCAGGCTTATTCTCAAAAATATGGTAATATTTATGGAGAAGGGGTATTGGAAATACTCCCTGATGGTTTTGGTTTTTTGAGATCACCCCTCTACAACTATATGCCTGGTCCAGATGATATTTATGTATCTCCTTCTCAAATTAGAAAATTTGGCTTGAGAAAGGGAGATGTTATATCGGGCCAGATCAGACCCCCAAAAGAAGGAGAGAGATATTTTGCCCTACTTAGAGTGGAACAGGTGGGATATGCACCTCCTGAAAATTCTAAGAATTTGGTTTTATTTGATAATTTAACACCTGTTTATCCGAATGAAAAATTTAAAATAGAAAATGGTGCTGAAAATTATTCTGCGCGTATAGTAGATCTCCTAACACCTATTGGCAAGGGCCAAAGGGGACTCATAGTTGCTCCACCCAGGACAGGAAAGACTGTTTTACTCCAGACAATTGCTAATTCCATTATGGTAAATCATCCAGAGGTATTTTTGATTGTCCTGCTAATAGACGAGAGACCAGAAGAAGTAACTGATATGGAGCGAACAGTAAAAGGCGAGGTTATAAGCTCCACATTTGATGAACCACCTAACAGACATGTCCAGGTAGCTGAGATGGTATTAGAGAAGGCAAAGAGGTTGGTTGAGAGAAAATATGATGTTGTGATATTGCTTGACAGTATTACTAGACTTGGCAGAGCATATAATGCCATTACTCCATCTTCAGGTAGGGTTTTATCTGGTGGTTTGGATGCCAATGCGCTTCAGAGACCAAAGCGTTTCTTTGGAGCTGCCAGAAATATAGAACAGGGAGGAAGTTTAACTATTATTGCAACCGCCCTTATAGATACTGGTTCTAGGATGGATGAGGTAATATTTGAAGAATTTAAAGGAACAGGAAATATGGAAATTTATTTGGACCGTTATCTTGCGGAAAAGAGGGTATTTCCAGCAATTGATGTAAATAGATCTGGTACCAGAAAAGAGGAACTCCTTTTAGATAAGGATGTATTAAATAGGGTCTGGATACTGAGAAAGGTATTGGCTACTATGAGTCCTTTAGATAGTATGGAATTTCTGTTGGATAAGATGAAGGGCACAAAAAGTAATAGAGAATTTCTGGACATGATGAACAAATAGACATAAGGGAGAAGGTTTTTATTGAAAAGGAAAATAATTGTCTTTTTAATTGTTTTGGTATGGATAACTAAAATATCTTTTGCCTCAGTGGCCGATTTTACCATATCTGATGAAGCAAAACTGGGTAAAAAATTTTATGTTTATATAACTACTCATTTCCCTATAGTATATGATCCATACATTGTAAATTATATAAGAGGGATTGCAAGTAGACTCAAATCTGCTCTCCCTCCCCAGCCATTTGATATTACAGTGGATGTTATATACAGCTCTCAAATAAATGCCTTTGCTGGACCAGGTGGACATGTATTTGTATACACTGGCATAATTGCCCTTATGGATACAGAGGCAGAACTTGCCTCTGTTTTGTCCCATGAATTTGCCCATGTGACGCAGAGACATATTGCAGCAAGTATAAAGAGACAAAAGTTGTTTTCCATAGGATCCCTGGTAGGGGTATTGGCTGGTGCACTTGTTGGAAGTTCTGTGGGACAGGCTGTTGCAGTTGGTTCTGTTGCAGGGGTTCAGAGTGCAATGCTAAAATATACAAGGAAACAGGAAAGGGAAGCAGATCAGGTAGGAATTCAATATCTTGTTAAGGCTGGATATCCTTCCTCTGCAATGGTTAAAGCTTTTTTAAAATTAAAAAAACAAAAGGTCTTATCTGGTGAAAATAACGTGCCTCCATATTTTTTGACCCATCCAGGAATTGAGGAGAGGATATCCTATTTAGAGCAGATGCAAAAGTTTTTTCCATCAAAAGGAAAAAAAAGATCAAATAACGAGTTTGAAAAAGTTAAGGCCCTGGTGTTAGCACACTATATAGATCCAGACCTTGCCCTGGATCTTGCTCATAGATTAAAAGATCAGTGCTGTAGAAGATTAGTTAACTCATTTGCATTACTTAAAAAAAACAAGATAAAAGAAGCCGAACAATTAATGAGAGATGATTATTGTGAAAAGAAACTTGAGTTCTGGGATCGAGAAAAGGGCAGGTTTTATTTTAGACTGGGGAAAATGGACTATGCCCTGAAATATTTAAATAGGGCAATAACAATAAATGAGAAGGATTATTTTGCCCTTTATTTTAGAGCAAGGATTTATGGAGATAAGCAACAACCTAAGCTGGCTATTGATGATTTAAATAAAATCTTAAAATTTGTACCTTTTGATAGCGAAATACATACACTTTTAGGTCGAATTATGGGAAGATATGTATCTCCCTTTTATGGATATATCCATTATGCCTATGCTGCACTTTATAAGGGAGATAAAGATTTGATGAATAAATATTGGTGTAGGGCAAAGTCTCTTGCTAAGTCAAACCAAGAAAAAAGAATTTTAAAAAAATTTGAGCAGGAGTACAATAAATGGAAGAAATATTGGTAAAAACTTGACACCTTTTATTTTTTTAGGATATCTGGTGTGATGTTTTATTAAAATTAATGGCAATTAATTTTTAACATAAGGGAGTTGTTATGTTTTTTGAAACTATAGCCTTTGCAATGGCACAATCACAGGGTGGAACTCATTCTCAGAATCCTATTATGGCATTTATGCCTTTGATTATTTTATTCGCAATTTTTTATTTTTTACTTATTCGTCCACAACAAAAAAAGGCAAAAGAACACAGGGAGATGTTGGAGAGTTTAAGAAAAGGGGATGTGGTCATAACAAGTGGTGGACTTTATGGTCGGATAGTGGATATAAATGGAGATAAATTGTCTTTAGAAATAGCAAATAAAGTAATAGTAAAGGTAAATAGAAATTTCATTTCTGCCCTTGCTTCCAATCGCAAGAGAACGGAAAAAGGTTCTAAATAAAACTTAGAGGATAGAGAAAATGTTTGGTAACCTAAGGGTGCGAGTTATAGTTGCATGCATAGTCTTGGGCTTTGGTGTTTTATTTGGTTTACCTTCTTTTATATCTAAAGATTCTACACTGGCTAAATTTTTGCCTAAGAACAGGGTTAAATTGGGATTAGATCTCCAGGGCGGTATCAACCTGGTCCTGGGAGTTGATATGGATAAGGCCATATCAAATGGTCTTGAGCAGATAGGTGAAGATATAAGGGCAGAGGCAAGAAAAAAAGGTGCTCTAATTATTCGTCCTCGTTTAATAGGGAAAGATCAACTCTCATTTTATTTGGTAGAGGGTAATAAGGCTCAAGTAGTAGATGATATAATTAAAAGATATTTCAATTCACAAATTAAGGTCCTCAAAATTGAGGATATAAAAACCAGGAAAAAATATTTAATTACCCTCAAAGAGGAATACAAAAAAAAGCTTAAAGATTTGACCATTGATCAGGTCTTAAAGGTTATTAGAAACAGGATAGACCAGTTTGGGGTAGTTGAGCCAGATATTAGAAAGTTAGAAAATTACAGGATACAGGTACAACTTCCAGGTATTGAAGACGCCGAACGTGCCATAAATATTATCAAGAAAACTGCGCACCTTGAATTTAAACTTGTGGATGATGGGGTTAGCAAAGAACAAATAGAAAAAGGAGATATCCCCATAGATGATGAGGTTTTATATCTTTATAAAAAGAGACCAGATGGATCTTATACAAAAGAACTTATTGTTGTGAAAAAGGCTGCTGTACTAACTGGGGATTATATTACAGATGCCTCTGTTATCTTTGATCAATTTAATCAACCATATGTTACCTTGAGTTTTAACAGACGAGGGGCAAGGATATTTGAGCGGGTAACAGGCGAGAATGTAAATAAAAGGCTGGCTATTATCCTTGATAATAAAGTATATTCTGCACCGGTTATCAGGGAAAAAATAAGTGGAGGAAGGGCTTCAATAACTGGGAGATTTACTTTGGAAGAGGCCCATGACTTAGCTATTGTTTTAAGGGCTGGATCTCTGCCTGCGCCAGTAGAGGTGCTTCATGAGTCATCTGTTGGACCATCTCTTGGAGAACAATCTATTAAACAGGGACTTACTTCAATATTGGTAGGTGGCGCACTGGTCTTTATTTTTACCATAATTTACTATGGAGTTGGTGGGCTTATAATTGATACGCTTCTTGTTTTGAACCTCATATTGGTCATTGCAGTGTTAGCTGGTTTTGGCGCAACATTGACTATGCCAGGTATTGCAGGACTTATATTATTAATTGGTACTGCAGTGGATGCTAGTGTACTCATATTTGAGAGGATTAGAGAAGAATTAAGAAAAGGTTTTCCTCCTCAAAAGGCTGTGGAAATAGGTTTTTCTAGGTCTACACTAACTATTGTAGATGCCAATTTAACAACTATACTCGCTGCAATAATTTTATATCAATTTGGTAGTGGACCTGTTCGCGGATTTGCAGTAACCTTGTCTGTGGGTACATTTGCTTCTATGTTTACTGCTATTTATGTCTCAAAAATATTCTTTGCCCTTTGGTTAAAAAAAGTAAAAAAGGGTGCAAGTTTTAAATTATAATTCCTTAGGAGAATTAAACCATGGGTATAGAGTTGATTAAGCCGGAGACAAATATCAATTTTATGGGCAAGAGGAAGGTAGCTGCATTTTTGTCCATTACATTAATTTTGATTGGAATAATAAGCATAATTGTTAAGGGTGGATTAAATTACGGGATTGATTTTGCCGGTGGAATCAATATTCAGGTCAAATTTGCACAACCATTAGAGGTAAAAGAGATAAAAAAGGCTTTAAAGGATGCCCATCTAAAAGGATTAAGAGTCCAGAGATTTGGACAAAAGAACCTAAATCAATATTTACTTAGAGCAGGGGTTTCAGAGGAACAACCAGAAATTATAAGACATCGAGTAGCGGACTGTTTAAAAAAATTAAAAGTTCCTTTTGAAATACAACGCCTTGAGATGGTTGGACCAAAAATTGGTTCTGAGCTAAAAAATAAGGCCCTTGAAGCCTTATTTTACGCTGTTTTGCTGATTTCCATATATATCTCAGGAAGGTTTGAACAAAAGTGGGGAACCGCAGCCATTGTGGCAATAGCCCTATCAACAGGGGTATATATTTTAAAGCTCCTTCATATGCCTGACTCAATTTTAATAATGGCGGCAATTATTATTACCTTGGTCTTATGCTGGTATCTGAAACTAAATTATGCACTTGGAGCTGTTGTTGCCCTTATTCACGATGTGATGATTACTGTTGGGTTCTTTTCCTTATTTAACAGAGAGTTCGATCTAACAGTTGTTGCAGGACTTTTGACTATTATTGGATATTCTTTAAACGATACAATAGTTATATTTGATAGGATAAGAGAAAATTTAAGGGGACCTAAAAAGAAAAAACCCCTATTTGATATTATTAATGAATCAATAAATCAAACTCTTAGCAGGACGCTCCTTACTTCTGGAACAACTTTGCTAGTTGTTCTAGCCATGTTGCTTTTAGGTGGAGGAGTAATATTTAATTTTGCCCTTTCTCTTTTTATTGGAATAATAGTTGGTACTTATTCTTCAATTTATATAGCAAGTTCAATCCTTTTGGGCATAGGCCCTACCCCTGAGAAAAGATCTGAAAAGGTCCATCAACCAGCATGAGGAGAGGGGGAATAAATTCCCCCTTTTATTTTATTGGCATAAATTATGAGTCAAAAATTACCTGAAATTTTGTCACCAGCAGGTGATAAGGAGTGTTTTTTTGCTGCTATTTTAGCAGGTGCAGATGCAGTTTATATAGGATTAAAAGAATTCTCTGCTAGAGCCAAGGCAACAAATTTTGACATAAAAGAACTTATTAGCCTGAGTGAATTTGCAAATTTAAAAGGTGTTAAAGTTTATGTAGCATTAAATTCCATTATATACGAGGACGAACTCACCAAAATTTTTTTTTATTTAGAAGACTTGGCAAAGTTTGTAAAGCCTGATGCATTGATTATTCAAGACCCAGGCCTTTTAAATCTAATCCATAAAAATTTTGATTTTGAAATTCATATTTCCACTCTTGCCAATGTCTCTCTGGCTTGTTCCTTTAATTTTTTAAAAAAACTTGGTGTTCAGCGTGTAGTACTCCCAAGGGAACTCACCATTGATGAAATAAAATATTTATCTCAAAATTGTGGTAGTGTTGGGTTAGAAGTATTTGTTCATGGAGCACTTTGTTATGGTGTGTCTGGTAGGTGTTATTGGTCTGGCATGCTTGGCGGAAAGATGGGACTTAGGGGAGAGTGTGTTCAGCCATGTCGGCGTATATACACATTTAACGATGTGAAGGGTAAGTATTTTTCATGCAGGGATTTGAGCCTGGATGTATTAATAAAAATACTTATGAAGATTCCTCAGGTTGTGAGTTTTAAGATTGAAGGCAGGAAAAAAAGTCCACATTATGTCTATTATATAACAAAGGCATACAAGATTTTGAGAGACAATATAAATGATTCTAAAGCAAAGAAATTTGCAATGGAACTAATTGAAATGAGCCTTGGAAGGCCAACAACCCATTATTTTTTTCTCTCCCACCGTAGATATATTCCTGTTGATCCTTACAGCGAATCTGCATCAGGATATGAGATTGGGAAGACTTTTGTGACAAAAGGAAAGGTTTATATAAGGCCCAAGATAGATCTAATGGCAGGTGATAGAATAAGAATTTCCTATGAAGACAAAAAAGGCCACAATATTATAAAAATTAATAGATTTATTAAAAAAGGAAAAAAACATACTTTAAATATCAAAACAGAAGCAGGTCAGCCTGTGTTTTTAATCGATAGAAAAGAATCTAAACTCGTAGAAGGGGTAAACAAACTAAAAGGGGAGTGGTTGAAGATAGCCAATAATAAGAACAAATATAAATATTATACAGAGGAGTTAGAACCCAGAAAACCAAGGATCAATCTTAAGAAGTCCAAACATTCTATTGTCTATCTCACTGTGTACAGAGATGTTTCTAAGGTTAGAAGGAGAAAAAAAGGATTAACTGGTATATGGGTCTATGATCCAGATTTCAAGCCTGGCTTTTTGCCAAGGGATACGTGGATATTTTTAGATCCAGTTCTCTGGCCAGAAGATGAAGATAGATGGAAAAGATGTATTAATAATTTAGTGTCAAAGGGCATTAAATTTTTTGTATTTAATTCTCTATTCCATGCATCTCTTACCCCTTTGGATGCTATATGTGCTTGGCTTGGACCATTTTCAAATATAACAAATAGTGAAGGTTTAAATCTGGCATTTGATATGGGATTTAAGGGAGCAGTTTTATCTCCAGAATTAAAAGATATTAATTTACTTGCAGATATAGTAAAGGCATCTCCTATTCCATTAGGAGTATTTGTAAAAGGTCTTTGGCCTTATACAATATCCAGGACAAAGCATGAAGAAATTCCCCTTAAAGCAATTATATATAGTCCAAGAAATGAACCCATGTGGATGGATAGGTTGTATAAAAATTATTATTTATTCCCAAAAAAGGAAATCAACTTAACTTCCAAAATGGAACAATTAAAGAGCGCTGGTTTTAAGTTGTTTTTGGAATTTGCAGTTGAAGCTTCTTTGAAAGAAAAACCATTTAACTTTTAGTTTTTTTTATTCTTTTTGAAAGGAGATAAATTAAGATCAAAATTAAAATAAAGAGAGCTATTATTTTGGGATCTGTAAAGTCCACATAGGTTATTCCCATGCCAAAGAGATATCCTGATCCAAAATAAGATATTCCCCAGAGTATTCCACTTAGAGAGGAAAAAAATATAAAAAGAAGAGGGTTCATGTTTAACAGCCCTGCAATAAAGGGAATAACAGGTCTAAAAATACCAATAAATCTTCCAATAAACACACTTACAGCGCCATATTTATCAAAAAAATCTTCTCCCTTTTCTATTTGCTCAGAATATTTTTGTTTAATTTTAAAAAAGGCCCTTTTGTCCCTTAGATACTTTGCCAGAAAAAAACTTGAGAGATCAGCTAAAATTGCTCCAATTGCCCCTGATAGAATACAAAAAAAGATATTTAAAATATTGTGATATGCCATGAGTCCCACAGAAAATGCAAATCCAGCCCCAGGCATAATAAGTCCTACAAATGCAAAGGATTCCAGATAGGATATGAGAAATACAAAAGTGTAACATAAAAAAGCATGGGTCTGGGCAAGTGATCTGGCTAAATCAACTAGTTCAATGATCATAGATTTATTCACCTTAAACCCAGGTAGTTATGGTATTAAAAAAGGACAAAATTTTAGCGTATCATCGGTGTATTGGTTTTTTCCAGAACTATTTTTATACTGGATAATGGGTGGTTCAACAGTTAGTGAGGGGTTTCCATTTTTTATTGCTTCTAGCAAAAATATTTTTGATGGTTTGTCCTTGTGTCCATGGATAAATCTTATCCTCTTGGGCTCAAAATTGTATTTTTTGAGCACTGAAAATAAATACACAATCCTCTCAGATAAATATACAATAAAAACACGTCCCCTGTTTTTTATTAAAAGATGGGCTGCACAAATAAAGTCATCTAAGGTGGCCTGCTCTTCAAATCTTGCCCTATTTTTCCCACTATAAAAAGACAGTCTTCCCATTTGTCTATCTCGATATGGGGGATTTATCACTCCAATATCAAACTCCCCTGATTTGATTTCCTTTATTTGTTTTATTTTTTTCACATCACCCAAAATTAGGGTAAATTCTTTTTCAACACCAAATTTTTTGGCGTTTTCCTTTGCACATTCAATCATGGATGGATCTATATCTATGCCCACAATTTTTAGCTTTGCTTCTTGATTTTTTAGTAAAATGCCTATGGAAATCACCCCACATCCACATCCTAAGTCAATGATTTTTTGTCCTTTTTGGGGATTTACAAAACAGGAGAGAAAGACTGAATCAATTGAAAATTTGTGGCCTCTATCAGGTTGCACAAGGCCCTTTGGAAAATCATTTTTGCCCATTAGATAATGTTAAATCTCTTTTTTGCTCTTTGTTGTGATGAAGATTGCTAATAGGTTACATTTTAGTCTTTAGCAAGTTTACAGGCACATATATTTTTGCTAGGTAACCATTCCATGCACCCCTAAAACCTAAAGGGAAATTTTAAAAAGTTCAAACAAATTTTAACATAAGGAGACTAAAATGGTAGCTTTTTCCAAAAGGATTTCAATGGTAAAGCCATCAGCTACTCTTACCATTAATGCAAGGGCCAGTGAACTTAAAAGCCAGGGAGTAGAGGTAATCAGTCTGGCAGTTGGCCAACCAGACCTTCCACCACCTAAAAGTGTTTTGGATGGAGCAAGGGAGGCAATTGATAGGGTTATGACAAAATACACCCCTGCTGCAGGTCTTCCAGAGGTATTAGATGCTGTGTGTGAATATTACAATAGATTTTATGATGCAGGGGCAAAGAGAGAAAATGTAATAATTACAAATGGAGGTAAGCAAGGTTTATTTAATCTAATGCAGATTTTGGTTGATCCAGGTGATGAGGTCCTAATTCCTGCTCCATATTGGCTAAGTTATCCTGCTATGGTTATTTTGGCAGGAGGAGTTCCAAAGATAGTTCCAACAGATCCAGAAAATAACTTTATGACATCACCATCTGAGCTTGAAAAACATATCACAGAAAAGACAAAGATACTTATTTTAAATACTCCATCAAATCCAACAGGGTGCCATTATGCACAAAAACAATTTGATGAGATATGTGAGTTTGCCATTAAAAAAGGGATCTTTATTATTTCAGATGAGATATATGATCAGTTAATTTATCCTCCTGCAGAACCCACTTCTACCTCAAAGTGGTTTAAAAAATATCCAGATAAAGTTGCAATAGTAAATGGCCTTGCCAAGAGCTTTGCTGTACCAGGGTGGAGGATTGGGTATGTAATTTCTGATAGCACAGTTATAAAGAATTTATCAAAGCTTCAGGGACAATCCACATCAAATGTGTGTTCAATAGCCCAGATGGCTGCATTAAAAGGCCTTTTGGGAGATTTGTCCTTTTTAGAAGAAAATAGGAAGAAATTTTTAGAGAGAAGAAACTATATCTTAAAGAGGATAAATTCAATTAATGGAATTAGTTGTCCAGAGCCGATGGGTGCATTTTATGTATTTCCCAAGGTAGATGGGTTATACACAGACGAAATTAACAATTCCACCAAGTTGTGTGAGTATTTGTTGGATAAAGCACACGTTGCCCTGGTTCCAGGTGCTGCATTTGGAGATGACAGATGCATTAGATTCTCCTATGCAGTAGATATATCAGTATTAGAAAGGGCAATGGACCAGGTAGAAAAGGCCTTAAGAGAATTATGATTTTACCAAGACTCACACCGGATCCCGCACATCCTTTTCAAGTGGCCAAATTTCTGTCCTGGACCTCTTTAATTTTGATTATAGGTTCAGGATTTTTCTTAACTGTTATAATCAGCAATTATGCAAAAAAAACAGTGCTAAAAAAAGACAAGCAATATGCCAAACTCCTTGGAGAAAATTTAAATCATCAAATTTATCAGAGGTTTTTGTTACCTACTGTGCTGGGTTTTGGAAGGGTGGAATTAAAGAGAAGGGAGCAATATGAAAGGCTTGATCTGGTGGTCAGATCCACTATTCATGGGTTTAAGGTCCTGGACATTAAGATATACGATTTAAAAGGCAGGGTTTCCTATTCTACAAACAAAGAATTTGTTGGAACAAAAAGGCCCATGTCTTTTTTTAAAGAAGTCTTGGGCGGTAAGCTCAAGTTTAAGGTTGAAAAAAATAAGAGACTTAATCTCTGGCCATTTAAATTAAAAGAAAGATCAGTAGTCCTTTATACCTTGTTTCCTCTACGCATTGAAAGGGAACTTTTTCCCAAAAATGCAGGCCAGATTATTGGAATTTTAGAATTTTCTCAGGACATATCCGAGGATTATGAAACTATTTACTATTTTCAATTTTTAATAACAATTGCCGTATTTTTTTCTTCTTTAATCCTTTTTATCTTGTTATATGTAGTTATTTTAAGGGCTGATAAAATACTCCAGGAAAGGATAAAAGAAAAAGAGGAATTAGAGAGGGCTATGTATCAAAATGAAAAACTTGCAGCAATGGGCAGGATGGTTGCAACTATATCCCATGAAATAAAAAATCCTTTAGGTATAATCTTAAGCAGCGCTGAAATACTTTCAAAAAAGTTTGTAAATAATCAGGGAGTGGAAGCAAAGCTCTCTAAGGCCATTTTTGAAGAATCGAAGAGACTATCATGCATTGTAAATGATTTTCTCGACTATGCAAGACCAAAGGAGCCAAGATTAGAAGAAATTGATCTTGTGAATATAATTAATGAGTGTATATACTTTTTCACACAAGAGGCAAACAAGAGGGATATTGAGCTTAAGAGGGAACTTCCAGAGTCAATAATTATTAAAGGAGATAAAAATCTTTTATATAGGGCTATATACAATATTATCAACAATGCAATTGAGGCAGTAAAGCAAGGTGGAAAAGTGGAAATCAGATGGGAAGGAAACTCTCTTATTATAAGGGATACAGGTTCTGGATTTGATGCATCCTTAATGGATAAATACTTAGAGCCTTTTTTTACAACAAAAGATTTTGGTACTGGACTGGGCCTTCCCATTGCTTATAATATTTTTAAAAAACATGGAATAAAGATGGAATTAAAAAATGATCAAGGGGGAGTGGTTGAATTAAAATTTCCCAAAATAGGAGATTAGTTTTATGTCTTTGCCTCACATATTAGTGGTAGATGATGAGAAGAACTATTTAGTTTTATTGGATGCGCTTCTTTCTGAAGAAGGTTATGATGTTACAATTATGCAGGATCCTGAGATGGCCCTTATGTATTTAAAAGAGTCAGAAGTAGATGTGGTTATTACTGATTTTAAGATGCCTGGCATAAATGGTCAGGAACTCCTTGAAAGAATAAAAGAAATTCATCCTCAGATGCCTGTTATTATAATGACTGCCTATGGTTCAGTGGATGGTGCTGTTGAGGCAATGAAGTGCGGGGCATTTGACTATATAAATAAACCATTTTCCAATGATGACCTTTTGCTTTCTGTGTCTAAGGCTGTAAAGATTGCAGATGCCTATAGAAAGAATAAGCTCCTTGTGGAATCAATGGAACAAAACCATTCGATAAAGAAAATAATAGGAGTTAGTCCAGCAATAAAACAGCTTCACCTCTTGATAAAAAGGGTTGCTTTGACAAATGCCAATGTATTGATAACTGGAGAATCTGGCACAGGAAAGGAATTGGTGGCAAAGGCAATACATTACTTATCCAAGCGGAAAGATCAGCCTTTTGTTGCAATAAATTGTACAGCCCTAAATCCAGGGGTTTTGGAAAGTGAGCTTTTTGGACACGAAAAGGGCTCTTTTACTGGGGCAATAGCACAAAAAAGGGGGAAGTTTGAACTCGCACATGGCGGCACTATTTTTTTAGATGAAATAGGCGAATTTCCCCTTGAACTACAGCCAAAGCTGCTCAGGGTGATACAGGAGCATGCCTTTGAGCGTGTTGGGGGCCTCAAGACCTTAAAATCTGATTTTAGAGTCATAGCTGCTACAAATAAAGATCTAAAAAAAGAAGTAGAACAAGGCAGATTCAGAGAAGATCTCTATTATAGATTAGATGTGGTGAATATTGAACTACCTCCCTTAAGGGAGAGACCAGAAGATATCCCTCTTTTAGCTGGCCATTTTTTGAAAAAATATAGTAGGGAGAATAATAAAGACATAAAAGGATTTACCCCTGAGGCAATGCAGCTTTTAACAGCATATAATTGGCCTGGGAATGTGAGGCAACTTGAAAATATCATAGAGAGTGCAGTAGTTTTGACGCAATCTGATATGATTGGAGTGGCTGACCTTCCAGCAGAACTAAAGGATGAGTCCAGGCAGTTTAAAAGTGCAGTGGATATGCTCCCTGATAATATAAATTTAAGTGAAGCACTCGAAAAAATTGAGGCAGCCTTAATTAGGCGTGCCCTTGTTAAAAGCAATTTTGTCCAGGTCAAGGCAGCAAAGATGCTCGGGATCTCAAAGAGTTTGCTGCAATATAAAATGAAGAAATACAATATTTCTGTAAAACCATGAACACCCACAAAAAGGCGCTGGATGGCTTTTTATCTGATCTAAAGACTTCCAAATTATTTAAAGACCAGATAGTTTACACAAAAAAGATAAAGGGAACAAGCCCAACATATGGAGAGGACTTAGAATTTTTAAATGGAGATATTAAAAGGCTCTTGAAAAAAAATTCTATTCAAAAATTATATACCCATCAGACCGAGGCCCTAAAATTGTTGAGTCAAGACATAGATGTAGTGGTTTCAACACCCACTGCAAGTGGTAAATCTCTTATTTATAATCTGGCAGTATTAAATTATTTTTTAAAAAATCCCTCATCAACTGCTCTATACCTCTTTCCTTTAAAGGCCCTTGCCCAGGATCAACTTCAACAATTAAATAATTTTCTTAAAAATCTTTCTTCAAATATTAAAAAGCCTTCTTTGGATGTATATGATGGAGATGCGTCATATTTTAAAAGATATAAGCTAAGACAAAGGCCCCCAAATATCCTTATGTCAAATCCTGATATGTTACACATTGGTATATTGCCAAATTACATGGCATGGAAAGATTTTTTTATGAATCTCAAATTCATCGTTGTTGATGAAGTGCACACCTATAAGGGGGTTATGGGTTCTCACATGGCATGGGTGTTTAGGAGGCTCATTAGAATATGTAATTTTTATGGCGCATATCCAATTTTTATATTTTGCTCAGCAACAATTGGAAATCCACTGGAACTTGTGGAAAAATTAACTGGAAGAACACCAGTGCACATATCAAAAACCGGTTCTCCAAAGGGTGAGCAGGAATTTATTTTTATAAATCCAATGTTATATGGGCCAGCAAAAACAGGTTTTTTGCTATTAAAATCCGCAGTGCTAAGAGGACTTAGAACCATTGTTTATACAAACTCAAGAAAACTGACAGAACTAATTGGTGCATGGACAAAAAGTAAGTTAGGTTATCTTGGAGATAGGGTAAGTGTTTATAGGGCAGGACTTTTGCCCGAAGATAGAAGGGAAATTGAGGCAAAATTAACAAAGGGAGAGATAATTGGTGTTGTCTCAACTTCAGCTTTAGAGGCAGGTATCAACATTGGTGGATTGAATCTTTGTATTCTTGTTGGATATCCAGGTTCAGTTATGTCTTTTTTTCAAAGAGCAGGCAGGGTTGGAAGGAAGATGCAAAAAAGTGGAGTAATTTTAATTGGCGGAGAGGACAATCTCGATCAATATATCCTATCCCATCCAGAAAACTTTTTTAGACTAAGTCCTGAGAATATTGCTATAAATCCCTATAATGAACAGATTATGACCAAACACCTTATGTGTGCAGCAACAGAGTTGCCTATAAAATTAACGGAATTTAATGGTCAAAAGGAAAAAGATTATGTAAGAAAATTAATAGAAGATGGAATTCTTATTGAAGATAAAAACACAAGAGAAATATATTCAACAGATACAGATATACATAGAAAAGTACATATAAGGTCAAGCTCAAATAATTTTATCATCTTAGACAATAATGGAAATATAATTGGTACAATTGATAAATACAGGGCACATCATGAGACATATCCTGGAGCAATATACCTGCACAATACAAAGACCTATAAAGTGGAAAAATTAGACATACATGAAAAACAGGTTGTATGCAAAAGAGTAGATGTAAAATACTTTACAAAACTCATTGTAAAAAAATCTACTTCAATTTTAGAATGGTATAATGAAAAGTATTTTAAAAACCTAAAGATTGGTTATGGAAAATTGAAGATAAAAGAAAATTTTTTGGGATTTGAAAAAAGAGGGACAAAGGATCAAACCCTTATAAATTTCAATGAACTGGATCTGGATCCAATTGAATTTGAAACCCAAGGGATGTGGATTCAATTGCCAGTTGAATTTAAGGAATATTCAGAAAAAAAATTTATGCACTTTATGGGAGGAATACATGGTTTAGAGCACCTATTAATTGGTGTAATGCCATATGTTGTTCTTATGGACAGAAATGATATAGGCGGAATTTCCATTGATTTTTTTGACAAGTTAAAGTCACCAGTTGTTTTTATCTATGATGGTGTAGAAGGTGGGATAGGCATATCAAAAGAGGGCTATGAAAAAATAGATGTTTTATTTTCAATTGCAAAGGATATATTAAATAGTTGTGATTGTAGTATGGGATGTTTTAAATGTATCTACTCTCCAAAATGTGGTTCTGGAAACAGACCTCTTGATAAAGAATGCACAAAATATATTTTGCACCTTATTTATGGTGATAATAAATATCCAGATAGACGTAAAAAATCACATTCTATTAAAAATGAAATGAGGCAGAAAAATGAACATATTAATTTTGGAGTGTTAGATATAGAGACTCAAAAGTCTGCAAAAGAAGTAGGTGGATGGAAAAATGCTCATGCCATGAGGGTTAGTTGTGCTGTTTTATACCATAGGAAGAAAAATGATTATCTGGTTTTTTATGAAGAAAATATAGATAAATTATTTGAAGAATTAAAGACACTTGATTTGATAATTGGTTATAATATCAAAAAATTTGACTATAGTGTCCTAGCACCATATACCTCTTATGACTTAACTTCATTGCCAACCCTGGATCTATTAATTGAAATACATAAAAGACTTGGATATAGGATCTCTTTAGACAATGTGGCAAAGGCTACTTTGAATGTAGGAAAAAATGCAAACGGGCTTTTGGCCCTTAAGTGGTGGAAAGAGGGAAACATAGACAAGATAGTTGAATATTGCATAAGAGATGTAGAAGTTACAAAGGATGTGTATTTGTTTGGGAAAAATAATGGTTTTATATATTTTTCCAATAAAGCAGGAAAGAGAGTAAGATTGCAGATTACTTGGTAGTTTATAAATATTATTTTGTTGACCTATCTTTTCCCCCGGTTTAAGAAGCTGGTGCAGCACAACAAAATCAAGGAGTAGGGCTTATGCAAGATAAAAAATTGTGCGTATTATTTCCTGGTCAAGGTTCTCAACAAAAGGGAATGGGAAGGGATTTAGCAGACAGTGATAAAGACATTATGGAGCTCTGGAAAAAGGCTGAAAAGATAACAGGGGCACCTTTAAGGGAAATATTTTGGGATGGCGATGAGTCAGAAATGAAAAAGACAAAATATCAGCAGCCAGCACTTTGCGTGGTTGGCATAAGTTTGTGGACAAAACTTGGTCCAAATCCTGATTTTTTGGCAGGACATAGCATTGGTGAGTATCCAGCCTTAATTGTATCAAAGGTTTTAGATCTAGATGACGGATTAAAGCTCGTGGCACTTAGGGGAAAACTCATGTATGAAGTGGGCTTAAGTTCCCCAGGTAAAATGGCAGCAATATTAAAGCTCAAACAAGAAGAGGTTGAAAAAATAGTATCAGAAATAAAAGATAATACAGGTAAGGTCCTGTGCATTGCTAATTACAATAGCCCAAAACAATTGGTCATAAGTGGAGATGGAGACGCTGTTGAAATGGCCTGTGAAGTGGCAAAGAAAAAAAAGGCACGTTCTGTTATTTTACCTGTATCAGGCGCCTTTCACTCTCCTTTGATGGAAGAAGCAGCTAAAGAGCTAGCAAGTTACATGGATAAATTTAAGTTTAATAATGCTGCTATTCCTATATTCTTTAATGCAACTGCATTATCAGAAACTAAAGGAGAAAAAATAAAGCAAATAATGAAAAAACAGATGATATCCCCTGTATATTTTACGCAACTTATAGAAAACCAGTGGGACAATGGAGTTAGAAAGTGGTTAGAACTTGGCCCAAAGGGTGTTTTGTGTGGATTGATTAAGAGGATATTAAAAGATAAAGAAGATAAATGGGAATGTAAGGTAATTGAAGATTTAGAAGGTGTAAAGGCCTATAGCTAAAGGTTAGTGATAAAATATCTGTTAGATGCTAAAAAAATAAATCACTATGAAATTATAGGAGATAAAATGGAAATAATTATAAAAGAAGATGAGATAAAATCTATGTTAGAAGACATTGTTTTTAAATTATTCCAAGAAAAAAAGGAAATTTTTAGAGATATTGTTGAAGAAGTAATAGAAGATATAGCTTTATGTAAAGCCATAGAAGATGGAAGAAAAAATGAATTTGTTTCGCAAGAAAAAATAATGGAAATACTAAATAGATGAAGTTAATATCAAACAAATGAGAAGTAATCCAAATTTTTGGCGTATAAAAATAGGAGATTATAGGAGGACGAATTGTGAATGCGTCTTTTTTTGTGGAAAAATTGTTACACAAAGCAGTAGAGAGTTTTGGTGCATCTGTTCCTGAGAGGGTGCAAATTGAGCCACCAAGAGAAAAGAAATTCGGGGATATTGCCACAAATATTGCCATGCTCCTTAGTAAGGAATTAAAGGATTCTCCCAGAAACATTGCAGAAAAAATAAAGGATTTTATTTTAAATAATCATTCTGAATTTATTGAAAAAATAGACATAGCTGGTCCTGGGTTCTTAAATTTTACCTTGTCTAAATCCTTCTGGCAAAAAGAGATACTGGAGATCCTAAATAAAGAGGAAAAATATGGGCAGTGCGATTTTGGCAAAGGGAAAAAGGTCCTTATTGAATATGTTTCTGCAAATCCAACAGGCCCTCTACATGTTGGACATGGTAGAGGTGCAGCAGTGGGAGATAGTTTGTCCCGTATTTTGAAATTTGCTGGATTTGACGTTTCCACAGAATATTATATTAATGATGCAGGAAGACAGATTAAGATCTTAGGAAAGAGTATTTATGTAAGATATAAACAATTGCTGGGATTTGATGATCAGCTTGATGAGGATTCTTACAAAGGTGAATACATAATAGATATTGCAAAGCTACTTATGGAAAAATATGGAAAAGACCTTCTAAATTTGCCAGAAGATGAGGCGATGAATATATGTTCAGATTTTGGTAAAGATATAATATTGCAACAGATTAAAGAAGACCTCAAAAAGTTTAGGGTTTCTCATGATTTATGGTTTTCTGAAAAATCTTTGATAATGGATGGTGCTGTTGAAAATGCGTTTTCAGCCCTAAAAGATAAGGAACTTATTTATGAAAAAGATGGTGCCTTGTGGTTTTCCTCCACTAAATTTGGTGATGATAAAGATAGGGTGCTGAAAAAATCCAATGGTGATCTTACATATTTTGCATCAGATATTGCATATCACAAAAATAAATTAGATAGGGGTTTTGAATTATTAATAGATATTTGGGGTGCAGATCATCATGGTTACATCCCTAGAATGAAGGCAGCAATTGAGGCATTGGCTAGAGATAGAGAGGATTTACAGGTAATATTAATTCAGCTTGTCAATTTAGTTAGAGGAGGAAAACAAGTATCAATGTCAACAAGGGCAGGTGAATTTGTAACACTTGCTCAGGTAATAGATGAAGTGGGTGTTGATGCAGCAAGATTTATTTTTTTGTCAAGAAAAAGCGACTCTCATCTTGACTTTGATCTGGATTTGGCAAAGCAAAAGACAATGGAAAATCCAGTATATTATTGTCAATATGCACATGCAAGAATATGTTCTGTTTTTTCCAAGGCAAAAGAAAGGAATATACAACTTAATATTGCACCTGAAAAAATAATAGCTAAATTAAATCAAGAAGAAGAAATAGAAATCCTTAAAAAACTAAATGAATTTCAAGATATCATTATGACATGTGCAAGGCTTCTTTCACCACATATACTTACATTTTATGTCATAGATTTAGCAGGTCTATTTCACAAATACTACAATAAATATCCAATACTTGGTGCAAAGGATGATATGGTAATAAAGGCAAGATTGTATCTTCTAAAGGCTGTAAGACAGGTTTTACAGACATCACTTTGTTTGCTTGGAGTAAGTGCTCCTGAAAGGATGTAGAAATTGGCAAAGTCGAAAAATACAAAAAAGAAAGCTCTAAAGAATGGTTTTCATATAACCCTCAGTATTAAAGGATGTTTTTTAGCTGGCTCTGTTTTTTTTCTTGGAATAGTGTGGGCATTTATCCTCGGAGTTATTGTAGGACGGGGATATGGTCCTATTGACATTATATCACCTCTAAAAAAAAGGGTATTACCTTCTTCAATAAATTCAAAATCCTCTGCCCAACACCCAACCCCAAATGTCCATAAAAAGGTCCTCAGCCCAACTGAGCTAACTTTTTTAAACAAAGTCAGGCAAAATGATATTGAAAGTAAAATAGTTTCTCCTAAAAAAAGCAATATTAAAGAATCATATTCTCACGCATCTAAAAAGGAGCATCGTTACCAGTACATAATACAAATAAGTTCATTTAGAAATAAAAAAGATGCCCTGTCTTTGGTAAAAAGGTTACACCAAAAAAAATTTTCAGCAAAAGTAGAAGAGGTAACTATCAATGGTAGCAGCTTTTATAGAGTATTAGTAGTAATTCAAGGTTCAAGTGATTACATACAAGACAAGATGGAGTTGTTAAGTAAGATGGGATTTAAAGATTATATTGTGAAAATGAGGAAGAAGTTGTAACTTCACGGAGGCAATAAAATGACATTTGTTCCTAAGAAGGCCTTTTTTACAAAGGGAATTGGAAGGCATAAAAATAAACTTCAGTCATTTGAATTGGCCTTAAGAGATGCTAGAATTGAAAAACAAAATCTGGTCTATGTCTCGAGTATATTTCCACCAAAATGTCAGGTTATACCGCTAGATGAGGGCATAAAAGAGTTAAAACCTGGCCAGATAACTTATTGTGTAATGGCGAAAAATGCAACAAATGAAAAAGGCAGATTGGTAGGGGCTGCGGTGGGTATCGCCTTTCCAGCAGATGAGTCCCACTATGGATACATTTCAGAACACCATGCCTTTGGGGCAGATGAAAAGGAAATAGGCGATTTTGCAGAAGATTTGGCATCAACAATGCTTGCAACTACCCTTGGAATAGATTTTGATCCAGAAAAGGATTATGATGAAAGACGAGAGATTTATCTAATGAGTGGAAAGATAATAGATTCCATGTCTGCTCCCTGTGTTACCAGAGGTGTTGGTGGTATGTGGACAACTACTATCTCAGCAGTAGTTTTTTTGCCCTAAGGGCGTGGGCAGTGACTTGTGATAAATGCAAGGTGAATAAGGAACTAATTCCAGCAAGAAGAATGATTGTATATTTAATAGGGCAAAGCAGCCGCCTCAGCCGATCAATGCAACTTACTTTATCCGATCAAATACATCGCAACTCCCGCGGCCCTGAGGGGACATTTAGTCTAAAGATGGACACGTAATATACATTATCGCTAAGCATTTGCACAAATTATTATCTTGCATACTCCACTGCGCGCTTTTCTCTGATACAGGTAACTTTTATCTGTCCTGGATATGTGAGCTGCTCCTCAATTTTCTTTGCAATCTCTTTGCAAAGCAAATAGGTCTCGTTTTCGTCAACTGTTTCGCAATCCACCATAACCCTGAGCTCCCTTCCAGCCTGTATAGCGTATGCCTTTATAACCCCTTCAAAGGAAAGGGCAACATTTTCAAGCTCTTCCAATCTCTTCACATAATGTTCCAGTAGTTCTTTTCTTGCTCCAGGCCTTGCTCCTGAGAGACTATCTGCTGCCTGCACCAACACAGCAAGCACAGTTTCTGGTTGTATATCTTCATGGTGAGCTGCGATTGCATGGACAACTTCGTCGGATTCCCCGTATTTTTTTGCTAATTCAGCTCCTATAAGAGCGTGAGGCCCTTCTATTTCATGGTCAACGGCCTTGCCTATATCATGCAAGAGCCCAGCCCTTTTTGCCATTTTAACATCTAATTTTAGCTCAGCAGCCATGATCCCACACAAGAACGCAACTTCTAATGAGTGACTAAGTACATTCTGGGTAAAACTGGTCCTATAATAGAGGTGTCCCAAAAGACGAATAAGTTCTGGATGTATCCCATGAACACCCACATCAAATGTTGCTTGTTCACCAATCTCCCTTAGTCTTACCTCCATTTCCCTGTCCACTTTTTGCACAATATCTTCTATTCTCGCAGGATGGATACGGCCGTCTGTAATAAGCCTCTCAAGTACTATCTTTGCCTTTTCCCGCCTAAGAGGATTAAAGGCAGATAAAACAACGGTCTCTGGAGTGTCATCTATAATTAAATCAACCCCTGTAGCAGCTTCAAAGGCCCTAATATTTCTGCCCTCTCTCCCTATTATTCTACCTTTCATCTCTTCATTTGGGAGTTCTACAACTGTAACTGTATTATCGATAACATATTCACCAGCGTATTTTTGTATAGCTGTTGCTAAGATTTCCTGAGCTTTCTTATCTGCAATTTCTTTTGCTTCAGCCTCTATTTGCCTTATCATCCTAGCTGCTTCATGTTTTGTACTAGATTTGATTTCTTCCAAAAGCTTTTCCCTTGCTTCCTCCTTGGTAAGTCCTGAAATTTCTTCCAATTTCCTTTGTTGTTTTTGTACAATGGAATCTATTTCCTCCTTTCGTTTTAATATATCCTGTTCTAACTTGGACAGATTTTTTTCAATTTCTACCAGCTCGGCCTCTTTTTTGGCCAGTTTTTCCTGTTTGGCTTCTAATCGCTCTTCTTTTTCATGTAATCTGATTTCCTGTTTTTTAAGATTTTTTTCCCTTTCCCTGACCTCTTTTTCTAGCTCTCTTTTTTGTTGAAAAATTTCATCCTTAGCTTGAATCAAATATTCCTTGTGTTTGGCTTTAGCTTCTTTTTCTGCATTCTTAATGATTTTTTCAGCCTCTTTTTTGGCCTCTTCGAGCTCTTTTTCCACATTGTATTTCTTTATCACAAAACCAACACCTAAACCAATTAAAAAGACAATAACACTAATCAATAAAACATAATCCATAATATATCTCCTTTATATTTTTTCAGACCAAATAAATTAGGTCTGATTAAAAATTGTGAAAAATATGATTGGGCAAATTGAAGACAAGACCGATATATGGAAGCAAAATGGAAAAGTCACCCACAAGACCCCCGAGGGATACGTGTGGGAGGCCATTTTGAACCTGGCATAGCCAGGTGGGCGCCACTAGTAGCCATCAGGCTTCCCACTGGCCCTTAAAAAGGTGTTGGGCATGCACAACAGGCTACAAGAAGCGGCTCCCGTTATTTTGCTGTTGGCTCAAAAATGGTACCTCCAATCACGCTATCCCCCAGGGAGATAAATTTAATTACTTCTTTGTGTTTTCTATCTTTTCCAGAAGTTGCTTTAATTTCTCTTCTGTCTTTTGCAACTTCTGTTTGGTCTGCAAATAGTCATCGGCCAGGCCCAAAGCCACTAAAATTAACAACTTTTCATTACTGAGCCTGGAACCAAAGGTGTTTAATTTATTAAATCTATCTAAAATTACCTTTTTTGCTTCCAGGATGCGGGTCTCATCCACATTTGCCCTAAATGAGACCTCTTGTCCCAAAATTGATAATCGATAAGTTGGCATTAATTTATGCTATATCTATATCTTCCATCTTTTGCAATAAATTATCTATTTTTTTTGATACCTGCTCTTTTATCTCCTTCTCTCTAAGGAGTTCCTCGTTCAATCTTTTATTCTCCTCTTCCAATTCTTTCACCCTTTTTAAAAGAGAATCTATCTTTTTTTCCAGTAAATCTAGAACTTCCATTTTACTTTTTCATCTTCCTGGTTATATTCTTTTGCCTCTCTCTGGCAACGGCAAGACAACCGTCAGGTACATCTTTTGTTATAGTAGAACCAGCTCCTATAATGGTCCTGTCTCCTATATTAAGAGGGGCCACTAAAGATGTATTACTCCCCACAAATACATCCTTACCAATATATGTTTGATGTTTATTTTTCCCATCATAATTACAGGTGATAGTCCCTGCGCCTATATTCGTTCCCTCCCCTATAAAACTGTCTCCAAGATAAGTCAAATGAGAAGCCTTCACCCCTTTTTGTAAAACTGACTTCTTAATTTCAACAAAATTCCCCACCTTAATATCAGAAACCAGTTTGGTCCCTGGTCTTAACCTGGCAAAAGGACCAATAGTGCATCCTATTCCAATTTGAGCCCCTTCAATATGCGAAAAATTTAAAATTTTACAATCTTCAGCTATAACACTATCTCTAATCCAGACATGGGAATTTATTATTGTACCCTTTGAAACAAAAGACTTGCCATATATCTCTGTTGGTCCGGTTATCTGAATTCCTGAATCCACTTGAACCCTTGGTCCAATTCTGACTAAGTCAGGTCTATAAATCAAAACACCCTTACCTAACAATTCTTCTACTATTTTTCTTTGTAAAATCTCATCACACAGAGCAAGCTCCTTACATGAATTTACACCTAAAAACTCTTTTTGTTTACCTAAATTATACGCAAAAACAAATCTTTTGTCTTTAACAAAAAATTCAACAAGATCAGTTAGGTAATATTCTCCTTGCTTGTTATTACAATTTAGCTTAAATAATTTGTCCTTTATCTCCTTTAAGTTAATAAAATATATCCCGCAATTGACCTCGGTGATTTTTTCAATCTCTGAACTTTGAATATCCTTTTGTTCTATAATTCCAACAACTTCACCACTTTTATTCCTTAACACCCTCCCATATCCAGTTGGATCGTCCAGATTTATGGTCAAAAAAGACAGGTGTATTTTCTGCTGAAGAGCCCTATCCATCATAGGCCATATTTTATCCATGTCCAAAAGAGGGACATCACCATTAACAACCAATACCCATTCATAACCCTTTTTTACCAGTTGGTCATAGGCGCACTGAAGGGCGTGGCCAGTGCCAAGCTGTTCTTTTTGATAAATTTTATTTTGTCTTACAAAATTCAGAGCCTGTTCTATCATGTGAGATTTATAACCCAGAACATAAAAAATGTCTTGACGATCAAAATATTTCTTTAAAGACTGATCCACATACCACAACATTGGTTCACCTAAAAGTGAATGCAACACTTTAGGAAGTTCAGATTTCATTCTTGTGCCTTTTCCCGCTGCAAGCACTAAGGCACAAATTCCCTTTCTCATAGTTCTCATATTAAAACCTCTCAGAAAAATAATTATTATATAGTATAGACCTATACAGAAAATTAGGCAAGCCGAAATTGGCCCCCCTTTATTGATTAGAAAAAAAAAAGGACCCCTCTTTTTTAGGAGGAGTCCCTTTAATCATATAATTCAATTTAAATATTCACATACCCACCCTTTCTTTTGTCTTGATACGCTCAATTGCCCTCATAAGGGCTGCCCTTGCCCTTGCATAATCTATTTCTTCGCTTTGTTCCTTAAGCCTTCTCTCTGCCCTTTCCTTGGCCTTTTTTGCCCTCTCAACATCTATCTCTTCAGCCTTTTCTGCCGATTCTGCCAGAATAGTGATTGACTCACCGTCCACCTCTGCAAACCCACCAGACACAAATACGTATTTTGTTTCCGCACCTTTTTTATAATACAAAGAACCAATAGAGAGGGCAGATAAATATGGTATGTGGTTTTTAAGCACACCAAATTGTCCCATTACTCCTGGAACACCCACATATTCTACTTCTTCACTTAAAACTACCCTATCTGGGGTGACTATTTCTAATTTTATTGTACTTGCCATGGCTTATACCCACTTTTTTTACATTGATTTTGCCTTCTCTATTGCGTCCTCTATTGTTCCCACCATATAGAATGCATTTTCAGGCAGATCATCGTGTTTACCGTCAATGATCTCTCTAAATCCTCTAATAGTGTCCTCTGTCTTTACATATACTCCTGGCCTGCCAGTGAATTGTTCAGCAACGTGGAATGGCTGAGACAAAAACCTTTGAATTTTTCTTGCCCTTGCAACAATTAATTTGTCTTCATCTGAAAGCTCTTCCATACCCAGGATTGCAATGATATCCTGTAAATCTTTATATCTCTGTAATATCTGCTGAACATCACGAGCTGTCCTGTAGTGTTCTTCTCCTAAAATATTTGGATCCAGAATTCTTGAAGTGGAATCTAAAGGATCAACTGCTGGATAAATACCGAGCTCTGCTATTTGTCTTGAGAGAACTAGTGTTCCGTCTAAGTGTGAAAAAGTTGTAGCTGGTGCTGGGTCAGTTAAGTCGTCTGCAGGAACATAGATTGCCTGAACAGAAGTAATTGATCCCTTATTTGTAGAGGTAATCCTTTCTTCTAGCTCACCAAGGTCTGTTGCTAGAGTTGGCTGATAACCAACTGCAGAAGGCATACGACCAAGGAGTGCTGATACCTCCATGTTTGCCTGAGTGAATCTAAAGATGTTGTCAATAAATAAAAGTACGTCTTCACCATCTACATCCCTGAAATATTCGGCAACAGTAAGTGCTGTAAGAGCTACTCTCGCCCTGGCTCCTGGAGGCTCGTTCATCTGACCATAAACCAGCGCTGCATTAGGAAGTACACCCGCCTCTTTCATTTCCAGGTACAAGTCATTTCCTTCCCTTGTCCTCTCTCCAACACCTGCGAAAACTGACTTACCACCATGCTGTTTTGCAATGTTGTTGATCATTTCCATTAAGATAACTGTCTTACCCACACCAGCACCGCCAAAGAGTCCCATTTTACCACCTTTTGGAAAGGGAATCATTAAATCAACAACCTTGATTCCTGTTTCTAAAAGTTCAACCTTTGTGGACTGCTCTGTAAAAGTAGGTGCTGGTCTGTGGATTGGCCAATATTCTTTAGCTTCAATTGGACCCATTTCGTCCACAGGACGACCAACAACATTTAAGATCCTGCCCAACGCAGGCTTTCCAACAGGTGTGGCAATGGGTTGTCCTGTGTCCAGACACTTCATCCCACGGACCAAACCATCTGTTGTGTCCATGGCAACACATCTAACTACATTGTCTCCGAGCTGTTGAGCAACTTCCAGTATTAATGATTCCTCTTCAGGTCTACTTGGATCTAATACCTTAATAGCATTCAAGATATTGGGCAATTTGCCCTCTTCAAACTCAACGTCTACAACAGCTCCTAAAACTTGAACTATTTTTCCTATATTCTCACTCATTACTTCCCCCTTATTTATCCTTTTAATGCCTCTGCACCGCCAACAATGTCTAAGAGTTCGGCGGTGATGGCTGCTTGCCTTGCCTTATTATAAGCCAGGGTTAGCTTATGGATCATCTCATCACAGTTTTTAGATGCAGTATCCATTGCTGTCATCCTGGCTGCATGCTCACTTGCAGAGGTATCCAAAAGACCTCTATACACCTGGACCTTAATGAACCTTGGCAACAGCTCTGCAAGCAAACCTTCAACAGATGGTTCATACATATAAAGGGCCTTTGGTCCCTGGCTTTCCTCTTCCTCTGCCTCTGGTTGAGTAACAGGCAATATTTTTAAGGCCACAGGCTCTTGTCTTAATATACTTACAAATTGGCCATAAATGAGATAAACCTCATCAACTACATGGTCTTCATAGGCCTTGATAATCTCAAGCCCAATTTTATTGGCCAGGGTGAAATCAAAATTGTCCATCACCCCAACATAAGAATTTAATATTTCAGCGCCATCTACTTTTCTTGCTGCTTGTGTAGCCTTTCTAGCCACTGGCAGTAACTTAATGGCCTTTCCTTCTGATGATTTTTCTTTTATCAATTTTTCTGCCTTGGTTATCAAATTTGCATTAAAGGCACCACATAGTCCCCTCTCTGAAGTAATTAAGACTATGCCTGTTGCCTTTATCTCCTCCCTGGGCTCTAAAAGTGGATGAACAGTCACATCCACTCCCTTAGATAAGTCCTTTAACATCTCATAATATTTATCAGCATAGGGCCTGAACTTTTCAATCCTCTCCTGGGCTCGTCTCAGCTTTGCTGATGCAACCATGTTCATGGCCCTTGTGATCTGCTGGGTCTTCTGAACAGATTCTATTTTCTTTTTAACGTCCTTCAATGAAGGCATGGATTTTCCCCTTTGTCCTTAGGTTATATTAGGCCTGAAAACTCTTTTTAAACTCCTCCAACGCAGCTTTCAATTTTTCCTCAGTTGCTTCGTCTAAATCATTGGATTCCTTAATGGCGTTTAATATATCTGCCTTTGAATTCCTCATAAACTCAAGAAATTCCTTTTCAAATTTGGAAATTGCTTCAATAGGTACATCATCTAAATATCCTCTAGTACCTGCATACAGAACCACCACTTGCTCTTGAACTGGCAAAGGTTGGTATTGAGGTTGCTTTAGAAGCTCCATCATCCTCTTACCACGCTCCAACCTCTGCATAGTGGCCTTATCTAAATCAGATCCAAACTGGGCAAATGCTGCAAGTTCTCTATACTGGGCAAGGTCAAGACGAAGAGTACCTGCAACCTTTTTCATAGCCTTAACCTGGGCAGCTCCACCAACCCTGGATACTGAAAGACCAACGTTAATTGCAGGTCTAAAACCAGCATTAAACAGGTCTGGTTCAAGATATACCTGACCGTCGGTGATTGAAATAACGTTTGTTGGAATGTATGCTGAAACGTCTCCAGCCTGGGTTTCAATTATTGGAAGAGCTGTAAGTGATCCTCCTCCATGTTTATCATCCAATTTTGCAGCACGCTCAAGTAATCTGGAATGTAAATAAAAAATATCACCTGGAAAGGCCTCACGACCTGGAGGACGTCTTAAGAGCAGAGACATCTGTCTATATGCAACTGCCTGCTTTGACAAGTCATCATAAATAATTAATGCATGTTTTCCATTATCCCTGAAATATTCAGCCATTGTACATCCACTATAAGGAGCGATATATTGCAGGGCTGCTGGTTCAGATGCAGTTGCTGAAATTATTGTTGTGTAGTCCATTGCTCCGTATTTTCTAAGTGTTTCAGCAACCAATGCTACTGTTGACTTTTTTTGACCAATGGCCACATAAAAACAATATACATCACTTTCCTTTTGCGCTAATATAGCATCAATACAGATTGCAGTTTTTCCAACCTGCCTATCACCAATGATGAGCTCACGCTGCCCTCTACCAATTGGTGTCATGGCGTCGATTGCCTTAAGTCCTGTATACATTGGCTCATGAACAGGCCTTCTTACAATAATTCCAGGTGCCTTGATCTCAACCAACCTGGTTTCCTTCATTGAAACAGGTCCAAGACCATCTAATGGATTACCAACAGGATCTATAACTCTTCCAACTACTGCATCACCAACAGGAACAGAAAAAACCCTTCCTGTTCTCTTTACAGTATCACCTTCCTTTATGTGAGTATCTTCACCTAAAAGAGCAACACCCACATTATCTTCTTCCAGATTGAGGGCAACACCATATATCTCGCCAGGAAATTCCAAAAGTTCCATGGACATACAATTTTCAAGTCCATATACCCTGGCAATTCCGTCACCCACTGACAGGACCACGCCGGTCTCTGCCATTTCCATCTTTTCCTCATAACTTTTTATCTGATCTTGAATAATTTTGGTAATTTCTTCTGATCTAATTTGCATGGCCACTACTCACCCCTTTTTATTTTTTCTTTCAATATATTTAATTGGGCCCTTAAACTGGCATCATACACCTTGTCCCCAACCTTTAATACCACACCACCTAAAATATTTTTGTCTACATGAAAATCTAATACAAACTTCTTGGCCATCTTTTCTTCTAAACTCTTTCTGATGCTTTCTTTCTTTTTATTTTTCAACTCTATTGCAGTAATCAGATGGCCACGTACAATCCCTTCAAATTGATCAAGTAATTTTTGGTAATAGTTTCTGATATCCAAAATATAAGGAAGACGTTTTTTTTCAGCCAGGAGCAATAAGAAGTTTTTCATAACCTTTGATGCGCCTATTTTGTCCAGGATCTTTTCAATAAGGAGTTTTTTGTCTTCAACCCTAATAACAGGATTTTTAAAAATCCTGAGCAAAATAGGCTCTTCCTCCACAAGATCGCAAAAGACCCCAAGTTCTTTTCCATATTGTTTTAAGGCCTTTGCACCTTTCTCCTGGCCTATTGCAAATAATGCCCTGGAGTACCTTTTTGCTATAATTTCCTGTTTCAATGGAGCACCACCTTTGTTAGATATTTATCAATTAATTGTTCTTGTTCTTTGACCCCTAGCCTATTTATAATTATCTTCTCAGCAGACTCAATGATTTTGTCTGCCATTTCAGCCCTGAGCATCTCAATTGCTTGTTCAAATTCCTGCTGAGCTTTAATCTCTGCCTGCTTTTTGATTTCCTCAGCTTCCTTATAAGCTTTTTCAATTATTGCATTTTTTATCGCTTCTCCCTGACGTTTTGCCTCAGACAAAATTTCCTGTCTCTCTTGCTCCAGATTTGCAATGCGAGCTTCAACCTGTTTTAACTTTTCTTCAGCTTCACTCCGTCTCTTTTCTAGAGATTGAAAATTACTTTCAATTTCTTTGGTCCTTCCACCAAAAAAATCCTTTATTTTATCGCCAGCCAGTTTATAAATAATACCAAGAAAAAGAGCAAAGTTTACACAACGCCAAAAAAAATCCTTCCATGCAGCAGCTGACGAGGCCTCTTCTGAACCATGCCCTGAGGCACAAACTATGCTCCCCCACAATAGGAGCACCAAAAATAATGATGTCCCTTTTATTATTTTTTTCAAAACAACCCTCCTTAAGCCTCTTTTTTCTATTATTCAAAGTTATTAAGCCATAACCCTTTCTGCCACCATATTTGCATACTCATCCACTTTGGCCAAAAGCTCATTTTTTACTGAGCTTACCTGCTTTTCAAGGTCTTTTCTCGCCCTCTGCAACTTTGTCTGGGCCTCTTGTTTGGCCTTAGACAACACTACCTGTTCTTCTTTTACACCTTGAGCCTTAAAATCATTTTTGAGTTTAGAGGCTTCAACCCTGGTTTGATTTAGTTGCTCTTCATAATTTTTTAATTTTTCCTCTGCCTGTTCATTGAATTGTTCGATGTCAGACAAATATCCAGAAAGCCTCTCCTGCCTCTGTTTTATTATCCCCCTAATTGGGCGATACAAAATAAGATTCAAAACAGCCAACAAAATCAAAAAATTTACAAGTTGAATGAAAAAGGTAATGTTTAACTCTATCATAGACTTGCCCTCCAACCCTGTTTTTTGTGTGTTAAGATGACTTTGTGAAAATTGTTACAAATTTGAGACTGTTTATCCCATTTCAAACTTTCTGTCAAAGCTTTTTTTAGACAAGGCTTAAAAACATTCACTTTGTTCTCTTAATCACAACTAAATAATGGGCTTAATTAGGAAAGAAATATTGCCTGTCATGCTTAAATCTCAGCGAACAATCCACCGCCAAACTTAATCAACAAGTGACCAATCTTTGTCAAAGTGCGCGCATCCATTCAGGTTTTAAACCAATTTCGCCACGTAATGCCTTGTCTATTAATTTCAATGCACTCTCTTTACCTTCAGGGTATTTAATCTTAAGTGGCAAATAATTTGATGCATGATTTGAAGTAAAAAGGCCATTGGACAAGTCAGTAAACCTTATCATTTCCCTTAATTCCAACAACATTCCATATTTATCAGGAAGTTCAAATTCTCCATTTTCATACTTCTCATATAAAGGTGTTCCTGGAATTAGCATAAGGGTAAGGGCACCCACATAGTCAGGGTCCATCTTTGTAAGTAACTCTCCTGTTGCCCTTGCATGTTCAAGGGACCTCATTCTACCAGCTATCCCCAAAAGGACTGTTACAGAAAGTTTTATCCCTGCCTGTTTTACCTTTTTGGCCAACTCAACATATTCAGAAGCTGTGGCACCTTTATTAATTTCTCGCAAAACTTCATCATCTCCACTTTCTACACCTAAATAGAGTATTCCCAATTTTTTTTGCTTTAGTTCAATTAAATTATCCAAGGTCTTTTTTCTTAGACTCTTGGCATTAGCGTATGATCCAATCCTTTCAAGCCAGGGAAGGTGTTTATTTATGGTATCAATCAGAGGAACCAATTTTCTCTGCGGTATTATAAGGGCATCCCCATCCATTAAAAAGAGCCTGTTTTGATTCCTCATATACTTGGAAGCAAACAATATATCACTATACACAATATCCCATTCCTTTATCCTGAATCTTTTTTGTTTGTAGGTACCGCAAAAAGTACATTTGTTGTGGGAACATCCCACGGTTACCTGAAGCAATATACTAAAGGCCTCACTGGGCGGTCTTATACAAAATCCTTCATAGTGCATGCCTTCACTCACATTTATGTTCATAAGCATTCTCCTCCTAGAGTTCAGTTTCTTGACCTATTAAAATAAAAGATATATTTCTATTGATTAACTTGTTAGGTCTTTGGTACATTTACTCAAAACAAAAATCAATAACTTGGAGAAATAAAAAATTATGGATATTCCTGAAATTTGTTCAAAAAAACTTGTAAGCGCTGACCAAGCAATAAATAAGATAAAGAATGGGAGCAGGGTATTTGTTGGCACAGGATGTGGTGAACCCCAACACCTTATAAGAAAGATGGTGGAAGCAGAAGATTTGCAGGATATCATAGTATATCAAATGCTTTCCTCTACCTTTGCAAGGTATGTAAATGATAAAAATTTTTTAAGGCGGTTTTCCCTTAAACTATTTTTTATTAGTCTAGATATGCGCCAGGCTGCCTTTGAAGGAAAAATAGACTATATTCCTGCTTACTTATCTGAAATTCCCCATTTATTTGATTCCAAAACCATAGGATTAGATGTGGCTTTAGTTCAGGTGTCTCCCCCAGATCAATTTGGTTATTGCAGTTTAGGAATCTCTGTTGATATAACCTATTCGGGTTTGAAGAATGCAGATTTAGTGATTGCTCAAATAAACCCTAATATGCCAAGGACATGGGGAGATAGTCTCGTCCATGTGGATGATATTGATTATTTTGTGCTATATGAAGAGCCCCTGGTAGAAGCTATTCCCAGAAAAAAGAACAAAGAAATAATAGATCGAATAGCCTTCTATGTAAATCAGCTAATAGAGGATGGAGCAACTCTCCAAGTAGGATTTGGCCACTTACCTGATGCAATTTTGCCTTATCTTATGAATAAAAAGGATCTGGGAATACATACTCAGGTCATAACTGATGGCTTTTTACCACTCTTTGAAAACAAAGTAATCACCAATAGAAAAAAGTCCTACCTCCCGGACAGGGCGGTTGCCTCTCTATGTATGGGGTCAGAAAAATTATATAATTTTGTAAACAACAACCCTATGTTTTATTTTAAATCATCTGACTTTGTAAACGATCCTAACATAATAGCAAAAAATGATCACTTTATTTCCCTTAGTTCAGCACTAGAAGTAGATCTAACTGGCCAAATCTGTACAGATTCAAAGGGATATTTGTTTTATAGTGGCATTGGTGACCAGGTGGATTTTATCAGGGGATCTAAAATGTCAAAAAATGGATTTTCAATAATAGCTCTCCCTTCAACGGCCCAGGGTGGAAAAGTCTCCAGAATTGTGCCACACTTAAGTGAGGGTGCTGGTGTTGCAACAACCAGGGCAGACGTTGACATTGTAGTAACTGAATATGGGATAGCTGAACTTTATGGAAAATCTATATATCAAAGGGTTATGGAACTTGCTCAGATTGCCCATCCAAAATTTAGAGAAGAATTAATAAATGAAGCCAAGAAAAAACACTATATCTTTCCTGACCAACTCCCTCCCAAAAAAGAGGACCTTATCTTCATTGAAAAATATAAATACAATTATACACTCCCCGATGGAAGAAACATTGAATTTAGACCACTCCTTCCATCAGATGAATTTGCATCTAGAAATTTCTTTTACTCTTTAAAAGAAACTACAGTTTATTACAGATTTTTCCAGCCTAAAAAGGTATTTACCAGACAAATGCTGCAAAACGAATGGGCAAGGGTGGATTATCGAAAAAATATGACTATGGTTGGCATTCTACAAAAAGGAAGAAGAAAGACCATTGTGGCAATTGGTTCATACGTGCGTTCAGACATTGATGAAAACTATGCAGAAGTAGCCTTTGTGGTTAGAGATGACCTTCAAAACATGGGCATTAGCTCATTTTTGTTAAAAATTCTGGAAAAAATCGCCAGAGAAAATGGATATAAAGGATTTTATGCTACAGTTTTAATAGATAATACCAAGATGATTCATGTATTTAAAAAAAAATACCCAAATGCCAGATTAAAACGGGGGTACAGAGGAGAGGTGGAAATTTTTATGGATTTTCCTGGGGAATAAAAATTTTTTTTCTAAACTTTTTCCCTCCTTTGCCGATTAGCAAAGAAAAAAGAAGGAGGGGAAAAATCATGAAAATAAATACCTTCTCAATATCCTTATTAAACACTTATGACAAATTAAATCACAGGCCCCTTCAAATTGATAAGATTGACAGGCCAATCAACAAAAAATCTCAAGAAATCGGTAACCCATTTTTAACTGAAAAATTTAATCCTGTAAATATTTCAAAATCAAACATATCCCAACAAAATTTGAAAAATTTGTCTTCTGACCAATTAAACATAATAGAATCATTAATTGAAAATTTTACTGGTAAAGATGTTGAGATTATAGATATCGACAAATTTTATTTTTTGCACAAAAGTTATACCTCATTAAAGGAAAATTTGGCATATACCGGTAAATTTTCTCCCCTTAAAAACAAATTGAATACTGATTATAATAAGATATTCAAAGATGCTGAGAAGATAAAAATGGATTTAGAAATGACTGTTAAAACTGCTGAAGGTAAGGAATTAGATGTAAATATTGAATTAGATTTATCTCAAGAATTTATACAAAAGAGCAACTTTGCTATGAAATCTAAAAACAAATCAAATATAAGTGTATTAAACATAACAAGTAAGGATGAAACAATATTTAAATCTAATCTTCACTTTGAAATAGATATAGTACCAGCCTCTGAACAAGTAATTATTGACGGTAAGGAAATAGAAAAATACGAAAATTCGGTAAAAAAAGTTGATGGAATTGACCAACTAAAAGATGTACTTTCTGATAATGAAATAAAAAATATAGAAGATATGGATGATAGTGAAAAAGGTAGTGTTAATCAACAATATTTAAATTATATATTTAATTTCTTTAATATCTGGTCTAAAAATAAAGAAGAAAAATTTTTACTTGCATTTGGACTATTAACACAAGAAAAAATATATCTATCACCGGTAACTAAATTTGTTAATTAACATGGTACGAGATATTTAAACTCTAGTTTCAATGGTACTTTATTGGAAGATACATTGAAACACTCTCCTATAAAGTAAGGATAACTTATTATAAGTTATTGTGACCAAATACAAGTCTCTCCTTTGTCAGGATGAAATAACCTTTTAATTTTTCTGAATTCAACCAACTTTTTTATTCCCTAATATCTTTTAATCAAATAAATAATCTTGTCAAAAAATAAATTTTCTTTTATTTTTCTTTTGTCAGCAAAACAAAGAAAAAAGGAGGATTCAATGCCAATGATAAAACCCAAAAGAATAAAGGTAGATATCCTGGGAGAGCCAAAAATTCCAGTGCCAGAACAGTTAAGGCCATTCTTATCTGAGATTGGAGAGGTGAATTTATATGTGTCAGAAGAAGTAATTGATACAGAAGATCCAAATCAAAGATATTTTATTTTTGAAGAGGCTGGTCCCAAGGAAAAAATATATTTTGATCCATCAAAGACAAAATGTGCCATAGTGACTTGTGGGGGGCTTTGTCCTGGAATAAATGACGTTATTAGATCCATTGTAATGGAGGCCCATCATCAATACAATGTTGCCGCTACACTTGGTATTAGATATGGACTCCAGGGCTTTTTACCCCAATATGGACACAGCGTATGGGAGCTAACTCCTGAAAATGTATCTCAAATCCACGAATTTGGAGGAACTATTTTAGGTTCCTCCAGAGGTCACCAACCCCCAGAAGAGATAGTAGATTCACTAGAGAGGATGAACATAAATATCCTCTTCATGATAGGGGGCGATGGGACAATGAAGGCCGCTTCTGCTGTTTGGCGGGAGATAAAAAAACGTAAGATGAAGATATCAGTTGTGGGCATTCCTAAGACCATTGACAATGATATCTACTTTGTTCCACGCTCATTTGGCTTTGATACAGCCGTAACAAAGGCCATTGAGGCCATTAGATGTGCCCATACAGAGGCTACTGGTGCACCTAATGGAATCGGCATGGTAAAACTTATGGGCAGAGAATCTGGGTTTATTGCAAGTGAAGCCACCTTAGCTCAAAAAGACGTAAATGTGGTCTTGATTCCAGAACAACCCTTTGAACTTGAGGGAGAAAATGGTCTTCTGGCATACTTGAAAAAGAGGATTCAGGAAAGAGGTCATGCAGTAATCGTTGTTGCAGAAGGTGCTGGACAAGACCTATGGCGGAGGGAGATGAAGAAAAACAACGAGAAAATTCCAGTTGATGCTTCAGGAAATCCAATTCTAGGCGATATATGTGGACTGCTCAGAGAAAGGATAAAAAAATATTTTGAAGAGCAAAAGATACCTATTACTTTGAAATTTATTGATCCCAGTTATATAATCAGGTCAGTACCTGCAAATGCAAATGATGGAGTATACTGCGCATTTTTAGGACAGCATGCAGTGCATGCGGCCATGGCAGGCAAGACAAATATGGTTGTAACTAAGTTAATGGAAAAATTTGTATACCTACCACTCTCATTGGTGACCAAAAAGAGAAGAAAATTAAACGTAAATTCTCCGTATTGGAAGGCAGTACTTGCTTCCACAGGACAACCTCCTCAATTTGGATAATTTTAAGACAGAAAAGATGAATTTAAATAATAGAGAACCAGACATATTACTAGAGGTCCCGGCTCAAGTTTACTTTCTTCCAGCAATTGGTCATTTTGCAAAGGCAATTTTCACAAAACACCCTTATTTTGAAAAATGTTCTGAAGAAGTACTCTATTCCCTTGAACTGATAATCTATGAATCAGCAGCCAATGTTATTAAGCACGCATATCCAGAAGGAATTATAGGAAAATTAAAAGTAAAAATATGGATGGATCCTCAAAAAGTTATTTTAGATGTAATAGACAATGGTAAAGGATTTGATCCCAATAACTTACCTGAACCAGACCCTGCTTCCCCTGGCGAAGGTGGCATGGGAGTTTTTTTGATAAAAAAAATAGCTCAAAGGTTTTCTTACTTTTTTTCCAAAGAGGAAAATGGAAATGTCCTTCACCTTGAAATACCCCTTAAAAAAAAGGTTTAAGAATTCCCGTTATTTTTAGAAGTCTATGTATAAGTTCTTGTCCGGCTTTTCTGGTAAATTCTAAGCATAAAGTTGATTCCATTACAAAATTTACACGCCTTCTCAAAATCTATGCTCCCTTCTATAAGATTTAGGAAAAATAAGCTTTTTCACAACATTGTTTTTTTCTCACTTTTTACATCCTTTGTATTTTTCACTGAGAATTGCTGAATGATTTAAGTTTTGCTTGAAGAATTTTTTTTTATTTATTATCAACTATTTTAAATTCAACATTTACTTTTAAAAAAGTTCTTTGGGGATTTAATATGTCCTTCAGGTGCCCATGGGGGCTTAAAAGGGAATCCCGTGAAAATCGGGAACGAACCCATCGCTGTGATAGGGGGACGAAAGCTGCAAAGGCCACTGCCAAAGCACCTAGATTTTAATCTTGAACCTTAAACATAGAACTTAGAACTCTTTTACGTGCTTGGTGGGAAGGCGCAGTGAGTAGGATGATCCCTAGAGTCAGAAGACCTGCCTGAATGGATGCATATCTTGCCCTTTAAGGGTAAGATATTTTTGAACCTGGATGAAAATGGGACATCCTGGTTTGTCATAAAAAAGACAAACTGGGATTTTTTATGAAAAAATTTTATTTTCAACTTATTTTTGCATGTATTTTTTTCTTATTCACCATATTTACCTCCCTTAGTCTTGGATTTGTAAAGATCCCTATTTTTGAAGTTATTAAGATCCTTTTATCTAAGATCACTGGCATAAGATACCATGATATTTCCAGTATTCACTATTCTATTGTGTGGGAGGTTAGACTGCCCCGTATAATTTGTGCCGCTTTAGTTGGCGCAGCCCTATCTGTTTGTGGAGTTGTGTTTCAGGGCATTCTTCTGAATCCCTTAGCAGACCCATACACCCTGGGAATTTCTGCAGGCGCTGCCTTTGGAGCATCAGTTGCCTTGCTTTTTGGGTTCAACTTCTTAGGGATCTATAGTGTACCTTTTTTCGCGTTTGTCTTTGGGCTTATAACCCTTCTTGTAGTTGTGTATCTCTCTTCTACTTCCAGTGGGGGAATTTCTTCAAACAATTTGATCTTATCAGGTGTTATTGTTTCAGCAATACTTTCTGCCGGTATTAGCTTTTGTAAATACCTTGCCCAAGAGAGGGTCTCAGTTATTGTATTCTGGCTTTTAGGGAGTTTTGCATCATCTACATGGGCAAGTGCACTCTTAATTATGCTCTCTCTCGTCATATCCTTTGGGGTATTTATCTTTTATTATAGAGAACTTAATTTGCTCAGCCTTGGGGGAAAAACAGCTCTATCAATGGGTGTAGATCCAAATAAGGTGCGTATATTATTGCTTGTATTTGGTTCTCTTCTAACTGGAGTTTGCGTGTCCTTTTCAGGAATTATTGGTTTTGTGGGCTTGCTTGTTCCTCATATGATGAGATCAATAGTAGGTCCAAATCATTTAAAACTTTTGCCTATATCTCTGATATGCGGGGCTATTATGCTCACTATGGCTGATACACTCACCAGGGCTGTTTTACCTACAGAAGTTCCAATAGGAGTGCTTACTGCCCTAATAGGCGGACCATTTTTCTGTTATATTTTTAGAAAAAAACAGGTGGGTTTTTAAAAGTGGTTAGTGAAATCTTAAAAGTAGATCATGTTTCCTTTTCCTACCAAGATCTTCCTGTTTTAAAGGACATTTGTTTTAAGTTTTATCCCGGGAGATTTTACGGTATTTTGGGCCCAAATGGAAGTGGAAAATCTACATTGCTTGATATATTGCTTGGTTTTAAGAGTCCAGAGAAAGGCAATGTATTTTTATTTAAAAAACATATAAAACAAATAAAAAAATCAGAAATTGGAAAGAAAATATCCTATGTGCCCCAAAGTTTTACTTTTAATTTCCCCTTTAGTGTTGATGAAATAGTGACCATGGGTAGGTATCCATATATCAAAAGATTTTCTTTACCAACACAAAGAGATCTTGAAATTGTAGAACAAATACAAAGAGAAATTGATATATTTAAGTTTAAACACAGATTGATAACTGAATTAAGTGGAGGGGAAAGGCAAAGGGTTATGATAGCACGGGCCCTAGTCCAGGATACACCAATTTTTTTGTTGGACGAACCAACATCTAATCTGGATATAAAACACAGTTTAAGGATTTTAGAGAGTTTCAAAAAAAGAGTAATTAATAACAATAGAACTGTAATATGCGTGTTTCACAATATAAATGAGGCCTTATTTTTTTGTGATGAATTAATATTTTTAAAAGAGGGTAAGATTATAATAGGTGGTCCTACAGCTGAAGTTATAAGTGAAGATATCTTAGAACAGATATTTGAAGTTGAAGTACTGCTTCGTTTTGAAGAAAAATTAAATTGTTATCAAGTAATATTTACAAATGGGAGGTATGAGTATGAGAAAAAATAATAATCTAAAAAAATCTCTAATCATTATCTTATTTTTATTTGTAGTTAGTTCAACATTGGGCTATGGCTTTAAAATAAAAAATGATAGTTTAATTGACGATGGAGGAAGGCATATAAAAATAATTAAGCCATTTAATAGAATAATTTCTTTATATCCAGCACATACAGAAAATCTATGTGCATTAAATGGTTATAAAAGCATAGTGGGCATATCTATAAGTGATACATATCCACCTTATATATTAAATAAACCAAAATTTTCTTATCATTTTGGGATTGAAAGATTTTTAGTAGTTAAACCAGATTTAATATTAATCAGGCCAATGATAGAATTTGGATATCCCAATTTAATTAAAAAATTTAAAAAACAAAATATAGCTGTTATTTCAATACAGCCAAATAATATATCTTCTCTATATAGCTACTGGAAAACATTAGGTTTAATTATTGGAAAAACACAAAATGCAGAACAAATGATTGCAGATTTTAGAGATACTATAGAATTTTTTCATTCAATAAATAAAAAAATAAAACACAAAAAAAGGGTTTATTTTGAGTCTATACACAGAAAATTTAAGACATTTGCCCCACATTCCATACCAATCTTTGTTTTGAAATCTGCTGGAGGGATAAATATAGCCCAGGATGCATATGAAGTAAGAAATTCAAATATAGCAGATTACGGCAAAGAGAAAATATTGTCTCATGCTAGTGAGATAGATGTTTTTTTGTCTCAACAAGGCCGTATGAATAGGATAAGAATAAAAGATATAAAAAATGAGCCAGGTTTTAATATAATCAAAGCAGTGAAAAATAATGAGATACATCTTGTACTTGAGGAAATTACATCTAGACCTACCATTAGGCTATTGATGGGAATATATAAAATAGGCCATATTTTATATCCAAATTATTATGATAATAAGGTTAAACAACGTATTCAAAATATACTAAAAAAATATTATAAAAAATAAGCTTAATTTTGATGGAGAGGTCATTATGGAGAAAAAAGGGAAATTATACGGGATAGGTGTAGGTCCTGGAGACCCAGACTTAATAACAGTAAAGGCTATAAAAATTCTAAAGCAGGTAGATGTGATATATTCTGCATCATCTACCAAAAATGACCATTCAATTGCATTTGATATTGCATCAAAATATATTCCAAATACTACTAAATGCATTTGTTTAGCCTTTCCTATGGTTTTAGACACACAAGAGGCAGAGAAATACTGGCGCTCACATGCTGAAAGGGTTAAAGAAGATGTATATAATGGTAAGGATGTAGCTTTTTTGACAGTAGGAGATCCTTTAACATATTCCACATTTGGATATTTGTTGAGATGTTTTAAAGAGATTGCTCCAGATGTTGAAATAATAATAATTCCTGGTATTACATCTTATCAGGCATCTGCAGCAGTTACTAAGACAGTACTTGCGGAAGGTGAGGAGGTACTAACTGTAGTATCAGGAGTTAAAGGTGGTGATCATTTAAGAAGACTTTCAACTATATCTGACAATATTATTTTTTTAAAGGCCTATAAAAATATTAAAGATATATACGCTGCTTTAAAAGAGACAGGGAGGTTAAAATCTAGCGTAGCTGTTAAAAGATGTGGATTTGCTGATCAGGAAATTATACATAACATTGAAGATCTATTAAATAAAAAGGCATTATATTGGACATTGATAATTTCAAAAAAAGGTAAATAAGCTGCGATGGGATATTTTTTATTTTTTGCTTAATTATAGGAGTTAACTATGTTAAATATAATTCGTCCTGAAGAGATTGAAAAAAGGTCTTTTGAAATAATAGAGGAAGAGACAAAAAAAATTAAGGGGAGTATTCCATTTTCCAATGAAAAGTGGCAGATCGTAAGGAGGATTATCCATACTACTGCAGATTTTGATGTGTTAGATAATATAGTTTTTCATCCTGATGCCATAGAGATGGGAAAAAAGACAATAAAAAATGGATGTATAATTGTCACAGATACCAATATGGCAAAAGCTGGAATTAGCAAGGCCAGGCTAAAAAAATTTAATGTAGAGGTTAAATGTTTTGTATCAGATGAAGATGTTGTTAAAGAGGCAAGGATTAGAAATTGCACAAGGTCTATGGTTGCTATTGAAAAGGCTGTCAGACTTGGAAAAGATATTATTTTTGGAATTGGTAATGCCCCAACTGCTATATTTCATTTGATTGATTTAATGGAAAAAGGAGAGGTGAAACCAGCCCTTATCCTTGGAATGGTGGTTGGCTTTGTGGGTGCTGCTAAGTCAAAGGAAGAATTAATTTCTCGCTCAATCGTTCCCTATATTGTGCTCAAAGGCCGAAAAGGTGGGTCCCCAATTGTTGCTGCCACAATTAACGCATTTTTCGATTTGTGTTAGCTTGAATTTTTTTATAATAACGACTTGAAGAGGTAATGAGGATAGTGGATACTTGCCATTAAACTATCAACTATTCGGAGGATTGGAGAGGATATGGAGATGGAAGAATTAGCCCTTAAGGAAAAAGTAAATATACTTGAAGATGCACTCATCCAGCTTGCACGTCAGTCAAGAATAACTGAGATGAAGATAGCTAGATTGAGCGACGAGATGAGAGATTTCAAGGACGAAATGAAGGATTTTAAAGATGAGATGCTGGAATTTAAGAATGAAATGAAAGATTTCAAGGATGAGATGCTGGAGTTTAAGGACGAGATGAAGGCCTTCAAAGATGAAATGAAAGAATTTAAGGATGAGATGAAGGAGTTCAAGGATGGAGTAGTAGTATTTCAAGATGAGATGAAGGCCTTTAAAGATGAGATGCTGGAGTTTAAGGACGAGATGAAGGCCTTTAAAGATGAGATGCTGGAGTTTAAGGACGAGATGAAGGCCTTCAAAGATGAAATGAAAGAATTTAAGGATGAGATGAAGGAGTTCAAGGATGAGATGAGAGAGTTTAAGATTGAAGTAAATGAAGACAGAAAGAGAATGAATAAACAGTGGGGAGAACTGGCAAATAAAATGGGAACTATTGTTGAAGATATAGTTGCTCCTGCCATTGGGCCTGTTGTTAGAAAATATTTTAATTGTGATCCCCAAGAAATAGCTATTAGGATTAAGAGAAAGAAAAATGGATTAAAAGATGAATTTGACGCAATCTGTGTATGTAAAGATAAGGTGTTTTTATTTGAAGTAAAAAGTACACCACGTCCTGAATATGTTTTTGATTTTAAGAATAAAAAGAAGGAAAATTTTTTAAAGCTCTTTTCTGAACACAAAGATAAAGAGCTTGTGTTAATCTTTGCATCTCTTCGTTTAGAAGAAGATATTTTAAATCTACTTACAAAACAGAAAATTCTTGGTATGGCGTACAGAGAATGGGAATATATGGATATATTAAATTTTTCTGATGTTTATGGTGAATCTTAAATAAAAAATGGGCAAAAAAACAGGCCTAAGAATAGGTTACACTACTGGATCATGTGCTACTGCTGCTGCAATGGCGGCAGTTATGGCAATTTTAGGTGAGCAAAAAAGAGAAATGGACATTCCAACTCCATCTGGAAAAAGATTAAGAATTCCTCTACTGAAAATCTTTAAAAAAGGAAATTTTGCCAGAGTATGGGTACAAAAGGATGCAGGAGATGATCCTGACGTCACCCATGGAGCCCTTATTTGCGCAAGGGTATCATTGCAACAACAAGATGATGAATCCAATGTTGAGATTTTCGGTGGAAAAGGGGTTGGAATTGTAACAAAACCAGGTTTACCTGTTAAGATTGGTCATGCCGCCATAAATCCTGTTCCCAGAGAACAAATTAAAAATGGGGTTTTAGAGATATTAAATAGGTTCAAAGTTAAGGCAAAGGTATGTGTAATAATAGAGGTGTTAGAAGGGGAAAAAATTGCTAAAAAGACTTTAAATCCAAGGCTTGGGATCATTGGAGGGGTATCTATTTTAGGGACAAGGGGAACAGTTATTCCTTATTCTGCCGAGGCCTATAAAAAAACTATTTTTCTGGCAATGGATGTTGCAAAAACAATGGGTCTGGATCACATAGCCCTTACAACTGGTGGCAGGAGCGAGCGGCTTTTAATGAATATTTTAAATTCCCTTCCAAAAGAAGCATTTATACAAATTGCAGATTTTTTTAAATTTTCTCTTAAATGTGCAAGCAAAAAGGGATTTAACACCATTAGTTTTGGTGTTTTTCCTGGAAAATTAATTAAAATGGCACAAGGGTATGAATACACCCATGCAAGGGACACAAAAATAGATTTTGATCTACTTTCAAAATGGGCAAAAGAAATTGGCTATTCAAAGGAAATATGTCTTGAGATAAAAAAAGCCAATACTGGTAGACATGTCATGGAAATAGTGGATACAGAAAAAGAAAAAAAAATGAAATTTATAGAATTTTTATGTAATAAGGCTGTTTTAGTGGCAAAGAATTTTTCTAGCTACAGATTGAAAATAATTTACTACGTGTTTGATTATACAGAAGATTTTATCATGTCCTATCAAGGATAGCACTTATGGATACCTTTTTAAAAATAAAAAAGGCCAGAGAATTGTTAAATATTGGAGAAAAAACATCTATAAAGGAAATTAGAGAAAATTATCTAAATCTATTAAAAAAATATCATCCAGATGCTGGAGAAGGTGATGTGGAATACTTACAAAAAATGACAAAAAAGATAATTGATGCATATAATTTACTCATGGATTATTGTTACACTTATGAAATTTCATTTAAAAAACAAGATATTGAAAGATTTTTAAAAGACGATGAATGGTGGTTTTATAGGTTTGGTGAAGACCCTTTGTGGGGAAGGACAAAAGAAAAATAAAGAAAAATATGATAAAAATTATTGGACTTGGACAAAATTTTTTAGATATCCCTCCATCATACGTAAAAATAATTGAAAATGCAGATATATTAATTGGAGGAGCTAGACAATTAAGCCCCTTTAATTATATTAACTGTCAAAAATTAAAAATAGTCCCACCTATAGATAAATTAATAGCTAAGATTAAGACTTTGAAAGACAAAAATGTAGTTGTATTGGCTGATGGTGATCCCCTTTTTTTCGGAATTGGTGAAAGACTCATAAGAGAACTTGGAAGAGATATTGTTGAAATTTATCCCAATGTATCGGTTGTTCAAAGGGCAGGAGCAAGGCTTGGATTATCTCTTAAAGACATCTATGTTGTTTCCTTGCACGGTAGAGATAATATGTTTGATCTGTTTAGTGCTATTTCCTGGAATAGATATGTGGGTGTATTTACTGATAAATCACATACACCTGCAAAAATAGCAAAGATATTATTAGATAGAGATATATTGAATTTTAAATTTCATATCTTTGAAGATCTATGTCTTAGTTCAGAAAGGGTTTTGAGTTTAAGTATAAAGGATGTATTAAACTTAGATTATTCTTCTTTGAACTTTTTGATCTTAGAAAGAGAAAAGGATCCAGAAATAAGTCCTTATCTTGGAATGGATGATAGTCTATTTTTTACAGATAAAAAACAACTTACTAAAAAAGAGGTAAGGGTGATTTCATTGTCTAACATGCAGATTAGAGAAGACAGTATTATTTTAGACATTGGAGCTGGATCTGGAACTGTTTCTATTGAAGCACTTACATTAGCAAAAAAAGGCAGAGTATATGCTATAGAAAAAGATCCAAGACGTGCTGAGATAATTAGATTAAATAGAAAGAGGTTTGGAGTCTATGCACTAGAAGTAATAGAAAATAATGCAGAAGATATAATAGAGTCCCTGCCTCGTCCTGATAGAATCTTCATTGGTGGTGGCCTTATAAATAATCCCGAGTTACTTAATTTATCATATGAAAGATTAAAATCTGGTGGAATAATAGTGGTAAATACTGTTCTTTTTAATAGCTTTTATAGGTGTATAAGTTTTTGTAAGAAAAATAAAGTTCACTTTGAGGTAATTCAGATGAATATAAATAGGGCAAAAGAACTATCTGAGAGTTTTTATTTTGTGCCCATAAATCCTGTAATAATTATAACTATTTTTAAAAGAGAGGTAGATTAGATGGAAGCAAAGGTATATTTTATTGGGGCTGGACCTGGTGATCCAGATATTTTGACAATTAAGGCAGCAGAAATACTTCAAAAGGCAGATGTGATAATCTTTGCTGGCTCATTAGTCCCTGAAGACTTAGTTAAGAAATTTGCCAAAAAAGAATGTAAAATAATAAACTCTGCTCCCTTAAACTTAGATGAAATACATTCAATCATAAGGGATTCCATAAAAAAAGGCCTTTTAGTTGCAAGGGTGCATACAGGAGATCCTTCCATATATGGTGCTATCCATGAGCAGGTATATCTTTTAGAAAAAGACAATATTGCTTATGAAATAATTCCAGGAATTTCTGCTGCATTTGCAACTGCAGCAAAGGCCAAGGTTTGTTTTACAATTCCAGAAATGGCCCAGACTCTAATAATTACCAGATTAGAAGGAAAGACCAAGGTGCCAGAGAGAGAAAGCTTTGAAAATCTTGCAGCAACTCTATGTCCTATGGCCATTTATCTATCCGCCTCAAAGGTAGATGAACTTCAGAAAAAGTGTCTTAAAGCGGGATATAAAAAAAATACTACTGTTGTAATTGGATATCGTGTTGGATGGGAAGATGAAAAAATAATTATAACTGATTTAGAAAATTTGATAGATAGTGTTAAAGAAAATAATATAACAAGACAGGCAGTGTTTTTGATATTACCCTATAAAGACCAGATATATTTTTCAAAGCTATATGACCCCGAGTTTTCCCATGGTTACAGAAAATAAAATAGCAATTTATGTTTTAAATAAATTTGGTCTTAGAGTAGCACAAAAGATTTTAAAATATATAGATAGTGCAGAACTATTTGTAAAAAAGGGGGTTACAAAGAATATAAACAGCCATGAGTTTAATAATATAAAAAATATTGTGAAAGAAAATTTTTTTAAATACAAATCACATATATTTATTTGTGCAACAGGTATAGTAGTAAGAATTATATGTCCTTTTATATGTTCCAAAGAAATAGACCCTGCCATACTGGTTATAGATCCAGCAGGCAAGTATGTAATAAGTCTTTTATCTGGCCACTTAGGCGGTGCAAATTCCCTTACTAGATATGTTGCAAAAAAAATTAATGCAATTCCCGTCATAACTACTGCTACAGATTCTTTTAATTTGCCAGCAATTGATGAAATAGCAAGGACTTTGAATTTAACAATTGATGATATAAATAAGATTAAAATTATAAATTCAGCTATATTAAATTATAAACCAATTTTTATATATGATCCTTTGAATTACTTAAATATACACTCTTTCTTCCCTTCAGATTATCCTCTTGTCATTACAAGTGATTTAAATAATTTAAAAAAAAGCGATATAGGAATTATATGTGATTATAAAAAAAATAAAGTAGATAAGAATAAAATAATTTTATATCCAAAGGTATTATACGTTGGCATAGGTTGTAATAAGAATACCCATTTTTCAGAAATTTTAAATCTATTTAACAGCGTATTTTCTAAAGAAAATTTAGCTATTCCTTCAGTCTGTGCCATAGTAACTACAGATAAAAAAAGCAATGAACAGGGTATAATAGACTTTGCAAAAATTTTAAAAAAAGAGCTCATTTTTATTGATCACTTCAAATTAGACAAAATAAAAGTTCCAAATCCATCTGAAAATGTTAAAAGACATATGGGAGTACATAGTGTCAGTGAAGCTTGTGCAATTATAGCTTCAAAAGGAAAATTAATAGTTGAGAAAAGAAAATCAAAAAATGTTACAATTGCTGTAGCTATAAAGGATTTAACATATTCAAAATAGGAGATATATTGATATGAACTATGGTAAATTAAACATTATAGGAATCGGTCCTGGAGGAGATGAACACATAAGTTTTTATGCAAAGGATGCAATTCTAAATTCTGATGTAATTGTTGGCTATAAAAAATATATAGAATTAATTGAACATTTAATAAATGGAAAAGAGGTATATTCAACTGGTATGATGGGTGAGATAAAAAGGTGTGAGGCAGCTATTGAGTATGTATTAGATGGAAAAGATACATCTGTTGTATGTAGTGGAGATGCTGGTATTTATGGGCTTTCTGGTCTTATTTTAGAAATCTTAGACAAAAAAGGATTAATTAATCAGATTAAAGTGGAAATAATACCAGGTATCCCTGCCTTTGTTGCATGTGCAGCATCTTTAGGTGCACCTCTAATGCATGATTTTGCGTGTATTAGTTTAAGTGATTTAATGACTCCCTGGGATGTTATTGAAAAAAGGATCCATTTATGTGGAGAAGGGGATTTTGTTACTGTAATCTATAATCCAAAATCAAAAAAGAGAAATTGGCAGATTATTGAGGCTATAAATATATTGAGAAAATTTAGAGATGAAAAAACATCTGTTGGGATTGTAAAAAATGCAACAAGGGATGGAGAAAAAATAATTATTACAAATTTAAGAGATATAGATTTTGATGAGATAGATATGTTTACCTTGATAATTGTAGGCAATTCAAAGACCAAAAACATTGGAAGATTTATGGTAACTCCCAGGGGATATCTTGAAAAGTATGAAGTATAACTAATTTTTATATTTTTAGTATTGATTGACTTTTTCTAACATGGGACTTAAATGTAGAATTAAGTTTTTTGACAAAGGGGGCATTTATTAGCAAAAGGTCCTATCTGGTATGAGGTGGGCCAGGTTCTGGAAAGACTATCCTTGGTTATCATTTTTTATTGGATAGGGTAAAAAAAGGAAAAGATACTTTATATAACATTGGGAGAGTCTGATTACCAATTAAAGGAGGAGGATTTATGAAAGGTTATGTCCAGGTTTATACAGGAAATGGAAAGGGAAAAACAACCGCCGCCATAGGATTGGCTGTGCGGGCAGCTGGTGCCAATTTAAAGGTATTTATTGGCCAGTTCGTTAAGGGAATGCACTATAGTGAACTTGAAAGTTTAAAAAGATTTAGTGATTTAATCACTATTAAACAATTTGGAAGAGAGTGTTTTATATTCCACGATCCAACAGAAGAAGATATAAAATGTGCCAGAGATGGTCTTAAAGAGGCCAAAGAAATTATAAATAGCGGTGAATATCAAGTTGTAATATTAGATGAAATTAATATTGCCCTTTATTATAATCTTTTTCCTATTGATGAAGTAGTTGATATAATTAAAAATAAACCAGAAAATGTTGAATTGATATTGACTGGTAGATATGCTCCACAAGAAATTATAGATATTGCTGATTTGGTAACTGAGATGAGAGAAATAAAACATTATTATGTAAAGGGTGTTGTGGCTAGAGAAGGTATAGAAAAGTAGGTACAAATAAAGATCATGAGTAAAACTAATACATTGTATCTCCAGCTAATAGGTGGAATTAGCGGCGATATGTTTCTTGCCCTTATGGCCGATCTTGGAGTGGATCTAAAAGAGCTTGAATCCATTATATCAGAAGTCATACCTGTTAAAATAGCTTACCAAAAAAGAAGAACAAAGGGCTTTTCTGGAACCAGAGTTGATATTTATTTTAACAAAAAACAGAGATTTAGAAATTTATCTGATCTAGAAGAAATTGTTGATAGATTAAATATAAGTAGCAATATAAAACAAAAGTCTATTAAGGCTTTTAGAAAATTGGCACAGGTGGAGGCAGAGGTACATGGAATATCAACTTACGATGTACATTTCCACGAAATTGGAGCTGTTGATACCTTAGTTGACATAGTTGGATGTTTTTTTTGTCTTGAGAAACTTGGAGTTTTAAAAGTTTATTCATCAAAAATACCTTTATTTGAAGGACATATCTTGTGTGAACATGGGACAATTTTTTTACCAGCTCCAGCTACTTTAAAATTATTAAAGAACAAACCCATATTTTTTACCTCTGAAAATAAGGAGCTTATAACTCCTACCGGGGCCTTAATCTTAGATCAGGTAGTGGATTCCTACAATAAAAAACCAGAAGGAAAACTCATTTTAGATGGGATAGGCATAGGGCACATGGAGCTTAATATCCCAAATATTTTAAGGGGTATTTTATTTGAAGAAATAGAGGAGAAAAAAAAGGGATTTTTAGAAGATGAGGTCTATGTTTTGGAGACAAATATAGACCACATGACAGGAGAAGAAATAGGATATATTTTTGATACCATATTAGAAGCTGGTGCCTTGGATGTATTTTTTATTACTGGAGTTATGAAAAAAAATAGGCCAGCAGGGATATTAAAGGTAATTTGTTCTGAAGATAGTTTAGATGATGTCTTATCTTTTATTTTTAAAAACACTATGAGCTTGGGAGTGAGAGTAAACAAAACAAAGAGGGTCAAATTAGATAGATTTACAACTTCTGTTAATACTAACTTGGGAAATATTGCTCTAAAGGAATTCAAATTTCAAGATAGATCTTATAAAAGGCCTGAATTTGAATCTTTAAAGATACTCTGTGAAAAAAAAGGGATGTCTCCTGTGGAAGTTAGACTAAAATTAATGGAATATGGTCTTAATATAGGGGAAAAAGATTTAGATTAATATGTCAAAGGAGGTAAAGATGGAATATACTGAAAAAATAAAAAAAAGATTAGAGCATTGGATGGAACATAACAATAAGCATATACAAGAATACAAAAAACTTGCAGATGAGTTAAAATCAAATGGGCTTGAATCTGCATCAAAATACATTTTAAATTTAGTAGAACATACACAAAATATGAATAGAGAAATACAAGAGGCCTTAAAAAATATATAAGGAGACGTTTATGTGTGATTATAGTTTGATTTTATTAAAGAAACAAGGTTCTAAAGAAAAAATAATGGAATCCGTTGATTTGATTACAAAGAATGATAAAAGCTATATTGCCCAGAATATATTTGGAGAAAAGAAAGAAATAAGAGGGCATTTTGTCTGTTTTGATGGTTCAAAAAACGAAATCCTGTTTCAAGAAGAATAAAGAAAGGCTTTATTACCTCCCCCTCCACTTGAGGTAAAGGTAAAAGAGGGTGCTCTCTTATATGTTTCGGGGGGAAGGAGATAAAGATATTATTACCTTATTAAACGTTTTTCTTTGAGATCCTTTTCTGCCTGTTGACGTAAAATATAATGCTGTTTTTTACCTGTGGCTGTCATGGGTAATTCTTCTACAAAACAATAATATCTAGGACGATAATATTGGGAAAGTGCTGGATCCTTTTGTATAAAAGCTTTAAGTTCTTCAACAGTGAGTGTCTCATCTTTTTTTACCACATAAGCTGCAAGGGCTTCTCCTCGCTGGGGATCTGGCACTCCAACAACTGCACAACTCATAACCTTGGGATGTTTCTCAATTACTCCTTCAATAATTGTGGGATAAATATTTTCTCCACCTACAATAATCATATCATCTTTACGTGAAACTACAGTTATATATCCATCTTCATCCCACACCCCCATATCTCCTGTATAAAACCAATCCCTATAAACCTTGTTTTTAACTTCCTCAGGTCTGTGGAGATAATCGTATGAACCTTTTAAGGTTTTTATTATAATCTCGCCCACTTCTTGTCCATTCTGAGCCACTATCTCATCAGGTTCTGCCAGTCTGTCTTCATATGTTTTTACAACTCTCACTTCGTCCTCCATACGTGCCCTTCCAATTTTCCCAGCATGTTGAGGCAGATCATAAGGTAATAATAGGGTGTTCCAGAATGTTTCAGATGTACCATAGCCATTATAAATATTAGGTGTTAATATTTTCTGCATTTCCAGACAAAGTTCCTTATTTAAGGGGGATCCCATGGCAATTACTCCCTTAAGTTTTGAAAGATCCTTTTTACGTTTTTTCTGTTCTTCTACTAAGAGTTTATACATTGTGGGAACCCCAACAACAAATGTCACATTATATTTACTAATCACATCAAGGGTAGTCCTGGGATAAAAAAATTTCATAGCAACTATTGATGCACCTGCGTAAAGTGCAGGACAAGGCCCCCCTATATGTATACCTCCGCGATGAAACCATGGAGAAATATTTAACATAACATCATCCAAATTTAAGTGAAGAGCCATCATTAAATCATAGATAGCCATAATTTCGTTGATATTGTTAAGAGGTACCCCTTTAGGCAGTCCAGTGGTACCTGATGTGTAGAGCCGGGTTGATTCTTTATAAGCATTTACTCCAAAAGAATCTGGATCTTGTGGATCATTTTCAGAAGCATTACTCACAAATTCGTTGTAGCTGATTGCAAAACTATCCTCTTTATTTTCATCTGCTCCAACCACAATCATTTTTTTGGGTTTATGGGATGAAAGGGTTAATGCTTTTTTAACATTATCTTTGATTGAAGCATCAAATATGTAAACTTTGCTGCGAGAATCCTCGAGGATGTGAGCTATTTCTTGAGGGGAAAACCGAAAGTTAATAGGATTGTTAATAGCACCAATTTTTTGACATCCGAGGTAAATAAAGGCAAATTCAGGACAGTTGAACAGTTGATATGTTACTACATCCTGGGGAGATATTTGAGAGGATAAAAGGGCGTTGGCAAATCTATTTGCTTCTGCGTTTAATTGCACATAACTCCACCTCTTTCCTGAGGACGCGTCAATAAGTGCTACCCTCTCTCCATGGCGTTGGACATTCCGTAAAAAACCTCTAATATAAACAAAATTTTTCTCAAAAAGCTTGCGAAAAAACTCTTCATTGTAAGTAGCCATTTTTTACTCCCTACACCTGTTTTAAAATAATTGAAGCATTAATTCCTCCAAAGCCAAAAGAATTGGAAAGAACTATGTTAACCTTTGAGTTTCTGGCCCTGTTTGGCACATAGTCAAGGTCACATTCTGGATCAGGGTGTTCAAAGTTTATTGTGGGAGGAATAATACCTTCTAGAATAGATTTTATGGAAAAGATTGTTTCTACCACCCCAGCAGCTCCCCAAATATGACCAATCATAGACTTGTTTGAAGAAATTGGAATATTGTATGCGTGTTTTCCAAATACCTGTTTAATTGCTTTGGTTTCAATCATATCATTAAGGGGGGTCGAGGTTCCGTGCGCATTGATATAATCCACCTCATCTGGACTAATACCTGCATCTTTTATAGCGAGCTCCATACACCTAACTATACTCTCTCCTGAAGGCTCAGGAGCTGTTGGGTGATAGGCATCACAGGTGGCTCCAATGCCGGCTATTTGTGCAAGAGGCTCTGCCCCTCGTTTTTCTGCATGTTCTAATGACTCAATAATCACACATCCAGCTCCTTCTGACGGGACAAATCCATTCCTCTTAGCATCAAAAGGTCTAGAAGCCTTTTCAGGACATTCATTCCACTTTCCTGTAGCAACTGCCCCAAGATTACCCAGACTTGCAATGAGAGTTGGAGTAATACCGGCATCTGCACCTATAACAATAGCAGCGTCAATTATATCCTGCCGTATCAATAAAGTAGCTGTAGCAATAGCCTTTGTTCCAGCTGCACAGGCTTCCTGTAAAAAATATTGAGGTCCCCTTGCATTTATTCGTCTTGCTACTTCAGAAGCAGCGGTATTTGACGCTATAGCTACTACACACAATGGAGAGACTTTGCGTGGGCCTCCTGCATTCAATTCTTTACAGTTTCGCTCAAATGTTGAGGAACTACCAATAGCACTAGCGCCTATAACTGAAAGACGATAGGGATCCTGTGTATACGAAAACTTCCATTTTTCAATAGTAAGTATGGCTGAAGATATAAAAAGATGAAACATGCGATCAAAACGGCTTACACTCTTTTTATCCAAAAATTGTTCTGGTGAAAAATCTCTGCACTCTCCAGCAATTTGACAACGGTGATTAGATGGGTCAAATAGAGTAATACGCCTAATACCTGACTTGCCTTGAATGAGCTCCTGCCACGATTTTTCTACTCCTACTCCAAGGGGTGTAATGACTTCCATTCCAGTGATAACAGCGACTTGCCTCTCCATTATATGCTCCCACCTTTCTTACCTGCATGAAAATGTTATTTTTATATCTCTTCTACTGAAACTTTGTCAAATATTTTGTAGAGTTAATTAAAAATTTTTTAAAGAATACCTGTTTCTTTCAATACCTTTTCAAGTCTTTCTCTATTTTCTGGCTTTATTTCACAGAGTGGGAGGCGAAATTCCAACTCCATCCTGCCCATTAGATGCAAAGATGTTTTTACTGGTATTGGGTTGGTTTCAAAAAACATGGCCCTACATAAGGGAGCAAGTTCATAATGGATTTTTTTAGCATCTTCTATATTGCCATCAAAAAATGCATTACACATCTTTGCCATTTTATCAGGCACTATATTACTTACCACTGAGATTACACCTCTTCCCCCTATCGCAAGCATGGGAAAAGTAATAAAGTCATCACCTGAAAGTACTATAAAATCCTCTCCACAAAGTTCTAATATATCAGATGCCTGTCTTATGTTTCCACTTGCTTCTTTGACGCCAACAACTTCAGGGATATTTTTCTTTATATCATATAAGGTTTGAGGCAAAAGGTTTGTGCCAGTTCTGCTAGGGACATTATACACTATAATTGGCATAGGAGCTGCTTTTGCAATTTCTTTATAGTGTAGTATTAGACCATTAGGTGTTGGTTTATTGTAATATGGGGTTATTACCAGAGCTGCGTCAGCACCAGCTTCTTTGGCAAAGGTTGTGAGTTCAATTGCCTCTTTAGTATTATTTGAACCTGTTCCTGCAATTACAGGCACACGACCATTTACTTGCTCAACACATATTTTTATTACCCTCTTATGCTCCTCATGTGACATTGTAGCAGATTCTCCAGTTGTTCCACAGGGGACAAGCCCATGGATACCTTTTTCTATTTGCCATTCTATATGTTCCCTGTACTTCTCCTCATCTATTTGTCCCTTTTTAAAAGGTGTTACTAAAGCGGTAAATGCTCCTTTAAAAAAATTCATAACTCTTCCTCCTGATTTTTTAACTCCCCTTTTAAGATTACATATTTTATTTTTACAAACCTAATATTTGGCTTCAGTCTTTTGTTTATTCTTTATTGTTATGGTATAAGTCTTAAAATGGTGGTCTACCAGACACGAGGTTTTTACTGTATTTTCAAAACGTTGAGTCGATATAATATCTATCCAATGGAGTTTACCCCTATCATCTAAAAAAGAAATCCTTGTTCCATTTTCAAACCTTCCTTTGTGAAACCAGATATCAGGTGGAAGTAACCAGGTCCTTCCAAACTTCTCTTCGAATTTTACAAACTCGACAAAATCTCTTGGAAATAATAGATATAGGGCCAAATCTTCATCACTTGGCTGGTAATTTAGCTGATTTTCAAATTCCTTTTCTCTTTTTTTGATATCTTCAGATTTTAAATCTTTTTTTAGAGAACTTTTGCTTTTTAACTCTTTTTTAAATACCTTTTCATAGATCCATTCAGGGGGATCATAAAAAGGAAATGGACCATAGCCCCCCACTAAAAGTCTCTTTAAATCATCAGAAGGTTGTTCATATCTTCCGTACAAAATATTGCTAACCGCTGTTGACCAGAGGATTTGACTTCCTGGAGTTATTGGCCAGATATCCCCAAGTTCCATAATCACCATTGATAATTCCTTAAATATCTCGTTTATTCTGGATAAAAGTCCCAATTTTTCAGCCTGTTCATATGCCATGGACAGGACACCACCTGAGAGCCTATGTGCATGAGCAAGGGGATCAATGCCTCTAAAAGGACTTTCAAATTCTGCATAGTATCTTCTTTCAAGTTTAATAATCTCAGAACTTTCAATTATAGCATCAATATTTAATTTTTTTGGTTTTATATTGTATTCTTCCAGCAACTGGATTAAAGACAGAGCAGGAGCCTGGGAATACCAGCAACCGTATCCATGATCACATACTTCAACTATTTTAACTCCAGCTTTGATTGCTGCCACCATTCTTGCCAGGTCATTTCCATCAGTATTATGACCATGATATGCAAGGGGAATTTCAGGAAACTCTGACCTGATTACTTTAATTAAATCAGAAATTCTCTCTGGTGTACCTACTGCTGAAAAATTTTTAATACTTAAAATTAGGTCCGAACCAAAGAGATTCACAATTTCCTGAACCTTTGATAGATAAAATTCATTGGTGTGGTCAACACCAATGCCAAAACACAGAGAGGGCATGAAAACCTTTCCAGCCTTTAATACTTCTTCTCCTACTACCTTCATATTTGGAATATGATTCATAAAATCATATACCCTGAATACATCTACATATTTCGCAAATTGAGAAATCACCTTTCTGATGACATTTTCAGAATAGGGCCGGTAACCAAAGAGATTTTGACTTCTTACACCAGCTTGAATAAGTGTATTTGGCATTGATTTTCTAATAAGTCTTAATTTTTCGAATGGATTTATTTGTTTTTTCATGAGATCTACGTGCACTGATGCCCCACCTGTTGCTTCAAAGGCAAAATAACCTACCATATCCCTGGTTGCAGCTGCCCGAAGTGTAGTCCAGGGCATGATACGAGCTTTAAAATCTGACTGAGATACATCTCTTTCATTATTGGTTAGAAGGTATCCATCAAAATTTTTAACATATTCGATTATTTCTTTATTTGTCTTATCTTTTAACATAAAATTTTCCCCTGGCTTTCCTTAAATTTATATGTAGGGATTATATCCATAGGCATTTAATTCAGCAATAAATCTTGCCAATTTATCCATTTCATCTTCCTTTTCCCTATAATTTAATAGCTCAGGATGATTATCAATATAGGTGGTATCAAAATTTCTGTTTCTAAAATCAGGTTCTTTGATAATTGCCCTATAAAAAGGTATAGTGGTCTTCACACCAATAATATTAAATCCTTCAAGTGCCCGTCTTAATCTATCCACTGCTTCATCCCATGTAAAACCATAGACCGTTAATTTTACTATAAGAGAATCATAAAATTGAGTAATTTCATATCCCTGATAAACAGCTCCATCTAATCTAATCCCATGACCACCTGGAGATTGATAGACCTCTATTATACCTGGGCTTGGTAAAAATCCCTGTTTTGGGTCCTCGGCATTGATTCGTAGCTCAATTGCGCAGCCCCTAACACTTACATCTTCTTGTTTTATAGATAACTGTTCACCAGAAGCTATTCTCAGTTGTTCTCTCACAATATCAATTCCAGTTACCATTTCAGTAACTGTATGTTCTACTTGAATCCTAGTGTTTACTTCCAAAAAATAGTAGTTGTTATCACCATCTACTAAAAATTCTACTGTGCCTGCACTCTTGTATCCTGCCAATTTAGCTGCTCTTACTGCTGCTTCACATATCTCATTATCCACTTCCTTGGGTAAAAAAGATGGGGCTATTTCAACCAGTTTTTGATGTCTTCTCTGAATAGAACAATTCCTTGATCCCAGGTGTATTACATTACCAAAATTATCTGCTAGTATCTGGACCTCAACATGCCGCGGCTTAACTATCCCCTTTTCAAGATAAATATCTTCTTTCCCAAAGGAGGTCCTTGCCTCTGATTTAGCGAGCTTAAGCTCCGATAATAATTGTTTTTCTGTGTTTACAACCCTAATACCTCTGCCACCACCACCTGAGACAGCCTTTATCATTATTGGAAAACCGTATTTTTTAGCAAAATCAATGGCCATTTTTTCTCCTTCTTCTCCTTGAGGCAAGGTCTTTGTTCCAGGAATTAATGGGATTCCAACACCTTCCGCAATTTCTCTTGCAATTACCTTGCTGCTCATTTTGTGAATTATATCAGAAGGTGGACCAACAAAAATAAGGCCAGCCTTTCTGCATTTTTCAGGAAAATCAGGATCTTCCGACAAAAAACCATATCCTGGATGAATAGCATCAGCCCCTACTTCTTTTGCTGCATGGATAATTTTTTCAATATTTAAATAATCTTTTCTTGGCCCAGGGCCAATACAAACTGCCTCATCAGACATCATTACATGATGAGAAAATCTATCGGTCTCTTCGTAAATAGCTACTGTTTTTATACCTAATTCCTGGGCCGACCTCATGATACGTATAGCTATCTCGCCCCTATTTGCAACAAGCAACTTTTTTATCATCCTCTTCCCTCTTTTATTTTCTATATTTTTCGCAATTCCACAATGTCCTTTCCATCTATTTCTTCCAGCAGTACATTTACATGTTCCCGTCTTGAAGTATCAAGCTTTTTTCCGCAATAATCAGGATGTATCGGCAATTCTCGATGTCCTCTATCCACCAGGGTAAGTAACTCCACTTTGGCGGGTCTCCCAAAATCTAATATTGCATCAAGAGCAGCTCTCACTGTCCTTCCTGTGAAAATTACGTCATCTACAAGTAAGAGACTTTTATCCTTTATATCAAATGGAATTTCAGTTTTGTTAATTATTGGGTGTTTTTTTAACGATGTCCAATCGTCTCTGTAAAAATTGATGTCTAGCTTTCCCAAAGGAATTTGTGTTTTTAAATTTTCCTCTAGTATATCCTTTATCCTCTGAGCAAGAAATACCCCTCTTCTATGTATGCCAATTAAGGCAATGTCTTGGCAATCATCGTGTTTTTCCATAACCTCAAAGGCTAGTCTCTGAATAACTCTTTTTATTTGATTTTTGTCCAAAATTACCACTATATTGGCCATATTATTAAACTCCTTTATAAAGAGGAAACTGCAAATATAATTAGTGGAATTGCCTTATGTAATTAAAAAATCATTATTGATTTTAAAAATATTGTCAACTATAGTTTGAACAACAGCTTCTAAATAACTATTTTTTCTATTTTTTTGAATTAATGATATTTTAAACAGAGGAGATAAATCCATGGCAAAAATAATGGTAACTGGAGGCGCTGGTTATATAGGTTCTCACGTAGTTAAACTCCTTGGTGAATATGGACATGAGTTAATCGTTTATGATGACTTGTCCAATGGAAATGAGTGGGCAGTATTGTATGGAGATTTAATAAAGGGTGATGTAGGAGATGAAGAATTATTAAACAGAGTTTTTAAACAATTTAAACCTGATATTGTTATGCATTTTGCTGCCTTTATTCAGGTCAATGAATCTGTAAAAAAACCCGTAAAATATTATCAAAACAATACATCAAATACCCTTACTTTGATTAAGGCCATGATAAACAATAATATAAATAAATTTATATTTTCCTCTACTGCAGCTGTATATGGAATTCCATCCAGAATTCCTGTAACAGAAGACCATCCTCTAAAACCTATTAATCCATATGGACAGTCTAAGACCTTTGTTGAAAAAATCTTAAAGGATGTATCTTATTCGTCAAACTTTAACTATATATCCCTCAGGTATTTTAATGTAGCGGGGGCAGATCCAGATGGGAAAATAGGTCAGGCCTATAGAGAGTCCACCCATTTAATTACAAGGGCCCTTAAAACTGCTAAAGGAGAATATAAAAAACTCCAGATTTTTGGGACTGACTACCCCACAAAAGACGGCACCTGTGTGAGGGATTATATTCATGTTGTAGACCTTGCAGAAGCACATATATTGGCGATGGATTATTTGTTAAATCAAAATATTAGTGATGTGTTTAACTGTGGCTATGGCCATGGTTTCACAGTTAGAGAGGTAGTCGATGCTGTTAAAAAGGTTACACAAATAGACTTTTTTGTGGAAGAAACAGAAAGAAGAGAAGGCGATCCTCCTGAGCTAATAGCAGACAGTTCAAAAATAAAAAATATACTCAACTGGACACCTAAATATGACAATCTTGAGTTTATAATAAAAACAGCATGGGATTGGGAGAAAAAATACACACCAAAAATAAAATCTGAGACCTAAATATAAAGGAATTTTTAAAAATGTTTTTTTGCATTTGTTAAAAGATGTTCTATCTTGAAAAACAATAATTTGTAGATGCCATAAAAACTTGAAAGAAATAAAAACTATACTTTTCTGTATAGATTAAGTTATATATCTTCTTCAAATTTTAATAATTTTTCTTTTACAAAAAAAAGAATATGGTCTTGACTAAATTACCTTTTACCTTTATATGTTTTTACATTGATTTTTTATATTAATTTTATATTGATTTATCTCTAATTTTACTTTATAGGTACATCTTGTTTTTTTATCTATAAAAGACATAAAAATTTTAATAATAAGGAGGTAGTAAAATGGAAGAATACATTAAAGAAGCTTTAGAAATTGTTAAAGCCCAGGCAGGTGTCAGAAACATGACTGAAGAAGAAATTACTTCAATGGTAAAATCTTTGGCTAATCAATTAAAGGGATTAATGGAAGGAAAGGAAGCAGAGGGAGTAGAAGAAAAACAACAAGAACCACCAATTGATCCCAAAAAGGCAATTAAAGAAAAATCTGTGGTATGTCTTGAATGTGGAAAATCCTTTAGAATACTGACTAAAAGACATCTCAAAAGTCATGGTTTAACACCAGAAGAATACAAAAAGAAATGGGGATACAAAAAAACACAGTCTTTAATTGCCAAGTCCCTTGCACGGGAAAGAAGAAAGAAAATGCAAGAAATACAACTCTGGAAAAAAAGAAAAACAGCATAATTAAAAAATTATACCTTGTATGCACCGCAAAAAATAAAGCCCTCTCAACGAGAGGGCTTGAAATTATTAAAAAAGAGAAACTTCTTTATCCATAATAAACGGAGAGGGAGGGATTTGAACCCTCGATAGAGGTTTTAGCCTCTATACTCGCTTAGCAGGCGAGCGCCTTCAGCCAGCTCGGCCACCTCTCCTTCTCTCAAATAGAAGTTTTTTTATTCTATATAATTCACTCGTGGGTGTCAACAATTTTTAGGGATCAGAAACACCTCTTTTCTCTGCTTGTCACAAACTTTGCTCCTTTATTGAAAAATTAGCCAAGAGCCCTAATCTTCCTTATTTCCATCTACTTTCTGTTCCAGCATAGAAATCCTATTTTCCAGCTCCTCCATCCTGTTTAAAACTTCTATATACTCTTCTCGTGTCACAAGATCAAGGGAACTAATAGATTTTTTTAAGACATTGTTAATCTCTTCTTTATAAGTTTCAAATTCCTCTTCTCCCACCTCTATTATCTCTTTTGTAAGATTTTCCGCCTCTTTAGCACTTATTTTACCCTGTTTCTCCAATCTTTTCATTACTTCAGAGACCTTTTTTTTGGTTACAACCACACTTCCCAACCCAGCAAACATAGCTTTTTTAAACAAATCAAGCATCTTTACCCCCTATAAATAGTTTACCATTTAATCTCCTAATCTAACCTGCCAAAATATTATCTTTAAAGTTAATTATTATTGAAGAATTTGACAAGATATACTTTTTATATTCCCAAGATTTTGCCATAACCCTGTTTAAAAACATATTCGCAACCTTTTGTTTTCTTGGTTCTTTTTGAGCATCAATAGAAAGCAAACAGGATGTTATCAAAAATATCCCAAGTTCTACTAACCTCCTCGCATGAAATTGCTGGAATTGAGAATCACCAACCTTTTTGATGTGTCTTATGCAACTATCTAAACATTCCCTTAATTCTAAAATTCCCTGTTTTAGATTGGAATCAGAAATCTGGGAAAGGAGTTCATCTGTAAGGTTCATAACTCCCCCAGTTATAACACCTCCAATAGCAGCATGCACCTGCAGCTGAGTAGTGCCTTCATAAATATTTGTAATCCTAACGTCTCTATACAATCTTTCCACTTCAAAATCTTTGGTATATCCTACTCCACCATGGATCTGGAGGGCGTCATAAACAACTCTATTTGCCATTTCTGTGGCAAATATCTTTGACATGGGAGTAAGAAAAGAAGCATACCTTGAATATTGTTTAAATTCCCTTTTTTTACTTTTATCCTTTGTGCTTTCCAGACTTTCTTCTAAAGATTCCTTTAAGTCAACTATATTAGATGTGAAATAAACAAGTCTTCTTGCAGCTTCTATATCTACCTTCATGTTGGTTAGCATCTCATAGATCTGGGGAAATTCAATAATAGACGAACCAAACTGTTTTCTATTATTAGCATAATCATATGCCTCTCTATATGCAGCTTCTGCAATGCCCACTGCCTGTGCTGCAACACCTAGCCTTGCACCATTCATCAGAGAAAAAGTATATTTTACCAATCCTAATTTCCTCTCTCCAAGGAGTTCAGCCGGAGCATTTGTAAACATGATCTCACAGGTAGGAGAACCATGAATACCCAATTTTTCCTCTATTCTTCTAATTTTTAAATGTTCATCTTTTTTATAAATAAAAAGAGAAAGTCCCCTAGCCCCTTTAATATTTGGATCTGATCTTGCGAGTACCAAAATTATATCTCCACATCCATTGGTGATAAATCTCTTTACCCCATCTAAATACCATGTGCCATCATTACCTAAAGTAGCCTTTAATGAAACTGCCTGCAAATCAGAGCCAGCATCAGGCTCAGTCAAGGCCATTGCTCCAGTATATTCCCCAGAACAAAATTTGGGTAAATATTTTTTTCTTTGTTCCTCTGTTCCAAATCTATATATTGTTTCTGATATTTCCTGCAACCCAAACAAATTCATTAAAGAAGCATCTGCCCTTGAGACCATTTCAATTGCCAAAGAATATATTGTTTTGGGAAAATTTAATCCGCCATATTGTCTTGGAATAGTAAATCCCATGAAATCTGCTTGTCTTAATCTTTTTAATGCCTCTTTAGTGGATTTTGCATAATGAACAACACCATTTTCAAATCTTGCCCCTTCAATATCTACCTCCTTTGCCATGGGAGCTATTGTATTTCCACATATATCACCTAATATATCCAGAGCTATTTTGTAATTTTCAATTGCATCTTCTACACTGGATGGTGCGTATTCATAACTATGTTTTTCCTCAAAATCTTTTTCTTTTAATAAAACTATTCTTGAAATATCAATATTATCAATTAGAAACAAAATATCTTTGTTATCCTTAAAAAAATTTGGCACAACTAAACCTCCTCCGCTAATATTATATCTTTTTTAACATATCTTTATATGCTTTAATCATTATGGGCAATACATCTTTTAGATCTCCTACAATTTTGTAATGGGCCACATCAAATATAGGTGCTTCAGGATCTTTGTTTATAGCTAAAATCCTCTTTGAATTCATGATTCCAACAAGGTGTTGGACCTGTCCAGAAATTCCCAATGCAATGTATAAATTTGGTCTAATTGTAACTCCAGTCTGGCCAATTTGTCTATGAGGACTAAGAAAGCCAGCATCAATAAGGGGTCTTGAGCCACCAACCTCTGCCTTAAGCAGCTTTGCCAGCTGAAAAATCAAATCCATTATGTAATCCTCGGCAGCTCCCATCCCAGCGCCTATAACTATTTTGGCTCCCTTTAAATCTCCATCCCTTTCCTCTATACTCTGTTCAATTATCTCAGTGACCAAGTCTTGTTTTGAAAATTCTACAGAAAAATCTTCCACCTCGGCCTTTTTTCCAGAAATTATTTTATCAATAGCAATAACACCTTCCCTCACAGTTGCAATAGAAGGATTAGATTCTGGAGACACTATAGTGGCTATAATGTTTCCTCCCCATGCAGGTCTTATTTGAAGTAGCTGGTCTTTATACAAAATTTTTCCTGTCTTGTAATCGCCTATTTTTAGTTCTGTACAATCAGCAGTAAGACCGGCCTGTAAACAAGAAGCAACTCTTGGTGCTAAATCCCTGCCAATATGGGTTGCCCCAAAAAGTACAATATAGGGTCTATAATGCAAAATGGCAGAAACAACTGTTTTTGCAAATGGAATACTTCTATATAAAGATAACTCTTTATTAGAGACATAAATTATCCTGTCTGCACCATATTCCCCAAGTTCAGCAAGATTTTTAAGATTATATCCAACTGCCAGGCCTAAAACCTTGGAACCCAATTTTTTAGCCAAAGATCTTGCTTTACTTAAAAGTTCTTTGCTTACATCCTGAAGCTTTCCCTTTTTATATTCCAGAAAGACCATTATATTTTTTTCCATTAATTCCTCCTAACCGATTATGTGATCTTCTTTCAATTCTTTTAAAAGTTCAGATATAGAGTCTAAAGTAGGCTGAATCTCCTTTTTATCAAAGGTTTTTAACACAACATTTTCCACTTTTTTTACCCTGGTCTTAGATCCTTTGAGGCCACAGCGGTTTGGATCTGCCCCAATTGACTCAAGGTCCCACAACAAAATTAGAGCATTATCATTTTTTTGGGCCTTTAGCTTCTTATATGCCATAGCCCTTTTTACAGAAGGTGGTCGTGGGGTATTTGCCTTAGAGGAGATTGTTAAAAGAACTGGAAGGGGAGATTTACAAATCTCGTATCCATCACCTATATCTCTCTTCACCACTATATATTCTTTTGTCAACTCTACAATATTGAATACATAAGTGAGCTGATTAATATTTAATTTTTCAGCAACCTGAGGACCTACTTGAGCAGTATCCCCATCTATTGCCTGTCTACCGCAAAAAATTATATCAAAACTGGGCAATTTTTCTATTGCCTTGGTCAGGGTGTAGGAAGTAGCAAGTGTATCTGAAGCAGCAAATCTTCTATCACTCAAGAGTATAGCTTTATCTGCTCCCATGCATAAACAATATCTCAAAACATCTTCAGCCTTTGGAGGTCCCATGGATATAACTGTTATAGAACCTCCTGCATTTTCTTTAATTTTTAAGGCCTCTTCCAAAGCACACAAATCCTCTGGATTTATTATAGCAGGAAGGGCTTCTCTATTGACAGTACCATCAGGCTTCATTGCATCTTCAACTATATTTGATGTATCTGGCACCTGTTTTACCAAAACTACCATATTAAAACTCATTATCACCTCCGTATACATAAAAAAATTTTTTCAATAACCTTAGTTTTTAAAATTAATCTTTTGAGGAAGCTTAATCCATTTGTTAAAATAAAAAGAAAAATCTCCTGTAGGTGTTGGTGTAATTTTTTTATAAACGATTTTACCTTGAGTGTCTCTTTCTTTTATAACTATTCTACTATCTAAAGCCACTGTCCATTTTCTTACAAAAAGAAAGGTATAAGGACATTCTTTTGCAATTAGTTTGTGAAGTTCATGACAATACTTTATCTGTTTTTTTCTATTGTATTCTTTTCTGATCTTTTCAATTAACTCATCTGCTTTTTTATTTTTAAATCCAATAAAATTTAATTGGTATGGATGGGTTTGAGAAGAGTGCCAGATTTGATAGAGATCAGGTTCAATGGACATAACCCAACCAAGAATTACAGCATCAAAATCCAATTTATTGATCCTCTCCTGGATAAAGACCGACCATTCCAGTACATCAGTTGATACATCTACTCCTATCTTTTTCCATGAATCCTGAACAATTGCCAAAATAGCCCTTCTTATTTCATTTCCTGAATTGGTAATTAAAGTAAATTCGAGTTTTTTCCCATTTTTATATAACCAACCATCTTTTCCTTTGTGCCATCCAGCCTTTTTCAATAATTTGATAGCACCATCTGGATCATAGGGGATGGGTTTTATGGATTTATCATAATATGGAGATTGTTTTACAAATGGACCTGTTATTCTTTCTCCCTGGTTGTAGAGGACATATTTTATTATTTTGTCCACGTCAATTGCCATTGACAGTGCCCGTCTAACACGTAGGTCCTTAAATATTTCTCTCCTTAAATTGTATCCAATATAGGTATATCCATAGGAAGTTCCTGAAAAGACCTGGAATCTTGGATCATTTTTCAGTCTATTTACCTCGTGGGGAGATGCCCCATAAATATCCAGGGTACCTGCATAAAATTCCATTTCTTGAGTTAACTTATCTGGGATAATTCTAAAGATAAATTTTTTATAATTTGGTGGACCTTCGAAATATCTATTAAACCGTTCCAATATAATATATTGGCCAGACTTCCATTCTTTGAATTTAAATGGTCCACACCCAATAGGGTGCCTATTAAAAATAGAATCCCTTAAGGTAAAGTTTTTTGGATCAATCCCCCTTTTAATGGCCTCTTTTCTTAAAGCAGCTTTATCCAATAGATGTTTTGGCAAAATCCCTATTGACCACGCAGATAAAGCAGGTGAATAGAGTCGCTTATACACCACCTTTACTGTATATGGATCTAATATTTTTACTTCCTTAATGGGTTCAAAATCAGAGATCCTTGGAGACAAATTTTTTGGATTCATAATGGCCTCATAAGTGAATTTAATATCTTCAGCAGTGAGCTTATGGCCATCGTGAAAAAAAATGTTTTTTCTTAAGTGAAAAACTATGACTGGATTGTGTTCATAGGGAGTAAAAAGTTTTTTTCTTAATTTTTCTATTAGATCGCCAGACAAATCTCTGTTTTTAACTTCAACGATCTTGGCTCTATCTATATCTTCAAAATATTTAGCTCCTAGAACTTTTTTTACTTTGTCAAAAAAATCTGGTTCAACATTATTTAAAGTTATTTTTATCTTTTTAGGCAGATTAAGCTGGATTTCCACAACCCTGTCCTTATCTTTGAAGTGAACTGTGTTTTTTTGTTCAGGGAGTATCTCAATTTTTTTTATTCCAGAAATAGAGGATAGCCTTTTTATTATTTGGTCAATTGATATATTTTTCTTTTTATTTACATAAAAATAAGCCTCCTCATAGATCTCCCAGGATTTTGCAATACGTCCTCTAAAATTTAAGTGCTCGTCTCTATCCACTAATCCTTCAAAGACCTTGGATTCAATCTCAGAAGAGGCACTATCGGCTGATAGAATTGGGTTTAATATGGCAGCATCTCCTGTCGAGCCAGAGATAAATTCAACCAGTCTGTTTGGATTTCCCTTGGTCTGTTCTTCGTATGTGGGCACCCAAAAATATGACTGGAACAAAAGAAGCATCAAAAAAAGAGGAGCAAATAATAAAATTTTTTTTATTTTCATTGACAACCCTCATTACTCTGTTACAGGAAATACTTACTTTAATTTACGGAAATTTCAGTTTTATGTTAACCTTAAGAGTCTCCCTGTTTTTATTTGAACAAAACAAGAGTTTTTTACATAAAGGTTTTAGAGTTGACAACCTTAAAGAAGGAGTTGGTGTCCATGATCATTCACATATTAGATAATCAAGGAAAGTCTATTGGGGCAATGAAGGAAGAGTTGGTGCATGAACAAAATCTCTTACACAAAAGATTAATCTTACTTATATATGTGGAGAAAATGATTTGTTTTAAAAAACATCAAGATGGGAATGACATTTATGATTTTCCAGTAAATATTCACCTTCCAATTGATTCATCTCAAGAAGAATTAATAGAAAAAAAATTGGAGGAACTGGAGCTTAAAAAAAGGCTCGTAAAATCATATAGACAAAATCATTTTTATAGAGAGAAAAATGAATTTATCTCTATTTATTTTATAAAAAGCAACAAGTTTGAAATGGATGAGTTTAACCTTAATCTGATTTATTTACAGAGAAGGGAATTTGATTTTGCCTTAAGAAAATATCCAGAAATTTTTTCAGAGTATGTACACTGGACATACTCAATTGGAGTTACTTTTTCAGGACTGTCCTGATATTTTGGAAACCCTTTATCAAATAAAAAGGCCAGTCCTCCTTTTTGGGGATAAATAGCACAAAGGTCTTGGTCAAATTATGAGAATTTTTCTAGGTTTTTACTGAAAATTGGTAGGTACTTGTCTTTTTCTTTTATTTTTTTTTAAAGATTTAATACTTAAATTTGTTTAATAATATTCAAAGGATACTCTCTATGAAAAAAGGTCCAAAAAATGAACTTGAATTTCTAAGATCAATTATAAATATTCTATCATCAGATAGTCTTAATTTAAGTGAGAAAATGGATAAAAGCCTCAGGTTAATTTTAAATAGAATTCAGGCTTTAAAAGGTTCTATTATGTTGTATTCAAAAGAAACAGGAAAATTTCAGATTGTGGCTGCTACAAACAAAAAAATATTGAATAAGGAAATCCCAGTTAATCCAGAATCTATTTCTGGTTATGTGCTTACCAATGGGGAACCTGTATTTTTAAAGGACATCAGAAAATCAAAAAAATTTAAATCCTTTGCTATAGGTAAAAACTATGATACTCCATCTCTAATATGTGTGCCTCTTAAAATGAAAGGACGAATTTTAGGTGTAATTAATGTATCAGATCACCAAAAAAATAAAGCCTTTACAGAAAATGATTTTGCTTTTTTAAAAGACTATGCCTCGATATTATCACCACTTATAGAAAATTCTCGTTTATTTCAGATATTAAGGGAAGAAAAGGAAAGATATAAAAAATTATCAGAAGAGTTAGAAATAAGTAAACAAGAATTGCTCATGACCTATACAGAGAGACAACAATTAGTAGAAATGGTGGTTCATGATTTTAAAAGCCCCCTTTCAGCTATTATATCAAACCTGGATCTATTAAAATATGTAGGTCTTAATGATCAACAAAAACAAATTGTAGATACTGCATTAAATGGTGCCAAAAAGCTCCTGGATATGATAAACGAATTCCTTCAGGTTGCCAAAGTAGATCAATTTCAAAAACATAAGATCAAGTTTGAACCAGTATCTTTTTTGTCTGTTTTAGACGAAGTTTTGGAGCAAATAAAACCTCAGGCAGACATTAAATCAATAAAAATAATACAAGAATCCCACGAAGATGTCTTACTGTGGGGTACTCATTCTCTTTTTGTCCACTTAATTCAGAATCTGATATCCAATGCAATAAAATATACTCCAGAGAATGGTTTGGTAAAGATTTCATGGGATGTTTTAGATTCAAAAAGGATAGAAGATAAGTTTAAAAAAATTGCTAAAATTTGCATACAAGATACAGGTCCTGGCATACCAGATGATTATAAAAAAATAATTTTTAACAAATTTGAGAGGCTTCACAAAGATAAAGGAGTTCAAGGCACAGGTTTAGGTCTTTTTATTTGCAAACGTATCGTGAGTTTATTAGGAGGAAGGATTTGGATAGAAGATGTAGAACCTCAGGGTAGTAAATTTTGTTTTATTTGTTATGTTTATGAGGGGGAATATAATGGACAAGCAAAGACCAATCTTGCTGGTTGATGATATTCAGCCAGCCAGGGAGACTCTTATAAATATATTAAAAGTTATAGGGTATAAAAATTTTTTAAATGCCTCAAATGGTGAAGAGGCAATAGAATTATTGAAAAATAATCCAGATATTCAGTTGATTATAAGTGATTGGAAAATGCCGAAAATGGATGGTATTGAATTATTAAAATGGGTGCGCTCTCACAAAGAATTTAAAAATATTCCTTTTATCATGGTGACATCAAAGGGAGAAAAGGAAGATATAGCATTGGCGGCTGAAGAGGATGTGACTGAATATCTTGTTAAACCTGTGACTATTGATGCTCTTATATCAAAAATGGAAAATATAGAGAACAAATTAGCAAAATTTAATAAACTAAAAAAGAAATTGAAATCAATAAAAAAGTCAATTGACTGTGGCAAGGAGAAGGAAATAAAGGCAAAAATGGAAAATCTTTTAAAAGAATATCCAAATGATAAACCCAGACTTCTTATAGAAATTGCAACTATGTATATGGAAAAAGGTTGTCTGGATGAAGCAGAGAGGATAGTTGACATTGCTCTTTCAAATAATCCCCTGTATACCAAAGGATGGTGGCTTAAAAGTGAGATAGCTCTCAAAAAAAACGACCCCAATAGTGCGCTTTCTGCTTTAAAGAAACTATATGAATTAAATCCAAATTCATCAAAAATTCTCTATAATATTGGGAAGATTTATCTTGCAAAAGAGAATTTAGACAAGGCCAAAAATTTTTTTTTGATGGCTATAAAAGTAGACCCAAAAAATGAAAAATTGGTCCAAAATATATGGAATTCATATCTTGAAAAGGACTTTGTGGAGGAAGTTTTAAGGGATTTTAGTCATATATTATTTGAAAAATTAACCGTGGAGACATTAAATAATTTAGCAGTCTGCTTGAGTAAAAAAGGCTCTGTAGAGCAAGCAATAATTGCTTATCGTCAGGCACTAAAAAAAGAACCCAAAAATTCTAGAATCCATTATAATCTGGCAGTGGCATATTTGAAGGCCGGGAAAAAGAAAAATTCATTAATTCATTTAAATGAGGCTATACAAATAGATCCAGAATTTGAGGATGCGAAAAAACTCTTGGATAAGTTACTAAAAGAAAAAAAATTAACAAAAAGTGATTAGTCAATAATACATGAATCATTTCTTCCTTTTTAGATAAAACTTTACTTCTAACTCTCAATCGACCAACATGATGTCTTGGATTGCTACTTGTATTGCTATTATCTCTTTCTGTTATTGCTGTTCCTCTTTTCCCTATTACATGATATTCTCGCTGCTATACTTTCTTAAAAATTTCTCAAACATGTTTATAAAAAATGCAATTTTTCAACTGGTTACGTTTTTTGTATAAATAGTGGCTATAACTGGTTCTGGATGTGATTTGGATTCCTTTTTTATCCAAATAGAAATAAACAACAGTAAAAAATAGTCTGAGCATGCAATTTTTCTTTTTTGTTTTTTCAGAAGAGTTGACAATGGGTTGTTAATTAATTAGAAGGTCAATATCCTTTTGTAAAAGTTTAGTATCATTTTTTTACCACACTAAGGCAGGTTGGGTTGAAAGAGGGTTTTTTACCCGATATGGTAAAAAGCTATATAAATCGATGATTAAGGTACAAGGAGATTAATATGGAAACTAAAGTGAATCCATCCAACAAAAATGGATCCGTATTGGTAGCTGGAGGGGGTATTGCCGGTATGCAGGCAGCCCTTGATTTAGCTGATTCTGGTTTTAAGGTCCATTTGGTAGAGAAGAGTACAGGTGTTGGTGGAGTAATGTCTGAGCTTGATAAGACATTTCCCACCAATGACTGTGCAATGTGAATTATCTCTCCTAAGCTGGTCGAGTTCGGCCGCCATCCAAATATTAACATCATCACGAAAGCCACGATCAAAGAAATTGAAGGTTCTGCAGGAAATTTCAAGGTAAAAGTAGAAAAATTACCCAGGTACATTGATGTAACTAAGTGTACCTCTTGTGGTGAATGTGAGGCTGTATGTCCAGTTGAATTACCTGATGAATATAATCAGGGAATGAGTACCAAGAAGGCCACATCCAAAAAATATGCTCAGACAGTTCCAAGTGCTTATGCAATCTTAAAATTAGAGCAAAAACCACCTTGTAGGCTTACCTGTCCTGCCGGGATAAATGTGCAGGGTTATGTGCAGATGGTAAAACAGGGCAAATATAAAGAGGCCCTGGAGATCATAATGGAGCAGCTTCCCTTACCTGGTGTCTTGGGAAGGGTGTGCCCTGCTGGATGTGAAAAGGCATGTAGGAGACAGGAAATAGATGCACCAGTTGCGATTCGTGCCCTAAAGAGACTGGCAGCTGATATGTATGACCCAAGGAAAGTTGAAATCGAATGTGCTCCTGAGAGAGAGGAGAGGGTTGCAATTATTGGTTCTGGTCCAGCAGGTCTTAGTTGTGCCTATCACCTTGCAAGAAGAGGTATTAAATCCACAATATTTGAGGCATTGCCAAAGCCTGGTGGAATGCTTCGTGTTGGGATTCCTGAACACAGGTTGCCCAGGGATGTGCTGGATAGGGAAATTGAAGTTATCACCAATCTCGGCGTTGAAATAAAGACCAATATGAGATTGGGAAAGGATTTTCAATTAGATGATCTCTTTAATCAGGGATATAAAGCAGTATTTTTAGCAATAGGTGCCCATAAAGGGATTGAGCTTGGCATCCCTGGAGAAAAGGCGGATGGAGTTGTTCAGGGAGTAGATTATCTAAGGGAGGTAAATTTAAAAGGAAGCGCCAAGACAGGGAAAAAGGTTGCTGTTATTGGTGGTGGAAATGTGGCAATAGACGTTGCCAGGGCAGCAATCAGACTTGGTGCTGAGGAAGTCACAATTGTATATAGAAGGACAGAAAAAGAGATGCCTGCCTTGCCAGAAGAAGTAAAGGCAGCAAAGGAAGAAGGAGTTAAATTTCTATTTCTAGCTGCACCTCAGGAAGTTTTACATGAAAATGGAAAAGTTGTTGGTTTGAGATGCATTAAGATGGAATTAGGTGAGCCTGATTCATCTGGAAGAAGGCGTCCAATTCCAATACCAGATAGTGAATTTGATTTAGAGGTAGATCAGATAGCAGCTGCAATTGGTCAGAGGCCAGATATATCATGTTTAGAAGATGTAACTGGGATAGATTTTACCAGATGGTCTACAATAGAGACCAATTCTATTTCCTATGCAACTAACAGGGAAGGCGTATTTGCTGGTGGTGATTGTCAAAGTGGTCCCTGGATAGTGATTGGTGCTGTGGCAGCAGGAAAAGAAGTAGCTATTTCAATAGAGAGGTATTTAAATGGAGAAGATTTGGAAGCAGGCAGAGAACCCAAAAAGATAGATGAGAATTTTGAATATAGACCAATTCCAGAGACAGAATCTCCTAAGGAAAGGGCCAAAGAAAGGGAGCTTCCAGTTGAAGAGAGAAAGGGCAATTTTAAGGAAGTGGAACTTGGATTAACAGAAGAAGAGGGACGCAAAGAAGCAGAAAGATGTATTAATTGTAGTTATTGTTGTGAATGTTTTCAGTGTGTAAAGGCCTGTGGAGCAGGTGCTGTAACCTTAGAGACCCATGCACAGCAAAAAGAAGAGGAGATTTTAGAGGTAGGAGCAGTAGTTCTGGCCCCTGGTTTCAATCCTTATAATCCCAAGGGATTGGATAACTATGGATATGGATTGCTTCCAAATGTGGTTACAGCAATGCAGTTTGAAAGGATCCTTTCTGCATCTGGTCCAACAGGTGGCCATCTAGTTAGACCATCAGACCACAAAGAGCCCAAAAAGATTGCATGGCTTCAGTGTGTGGGATCCAGAGATATAAATAGATGTGAGCATGGATATTGTTCTTCAGTATGTTGTATGTACGCCATAAAAGAGGCAGTAATTGCCAAAGAACATGCAGGCTCAGACCTTGAATGCGCAATCTTTTACATGGATATGCGCACCTATGGAAAAGACTTTGAAAGATATTATGAACAGGCCAAAGAAAAACATGGAGTAAAGTTTATCAGATCCAGAATCCACACCATAGACCCGGTACCTGGAAGTGATGACCTTATTGTGAGATATTTTGATGAATCTGGAGAGATGAAAGAAGAACAATATGATATGATAGTGCTATCTGTTGGTCTTGAGACAGCAAAAGACTCTATTGAGCTTGCCTTGGTCTTAGGAGTGGAATTAACCAAGGGTAAATTCTGTCAAACCTCCAGTTTTAAACCTGTTTCCACATCCAAAGAGGGAATATTTGTTTGTGGTGCCTTTCAAGGACCAAAGGATATTCCAACAGCAGTTGTGGAATCATCAGCAGCAGCTGCAGCTGTGGGTGAAATTTTAAGCGATGTAAGATTTACCCAGACAACAGAAGTCGAGATACCTCCAGAAAGGAATATAATTGGGGAACCTCCACGTATAGGCGTGTTTGTGTGCAGGTGTGGAACAAACATTGCGGGAGTTATAGATGTTGAGGCTGTGAGGGATTATGCAGCCACTTTGCCTTATGTTGTTCACGTAGAAGACAATATGTATACCTGTTCTCAGGATACCCAGGACAGGATTACTGAAGTGATAAAGGAGAAGGGATTAACCAGAGTGATTGTAGCTGCATGTACTCCCAAGACACACGAGCCCTTGTTCCAGGAGACCTTGATAAAAGCAGGCCTTAATAAATATATGTTTGAGATGGTAAATATCAGAAATCAGGATTCCTGGGTACATAGATATAATCCAGAAATTGCCACAGAAAAGGCCAAAGAATTGGTGAGAATGGCAGTAAATAAGGTAGTTTACAAAGAACCTCTTGAGGAAATTGAGCTAAATATAGATCAAAGGGCCCTGGTTATAGGCGGTGGTGTTGCAGGGCTTAGTGCTGCAATAAATCTCGCTAAACAGGGATATGAGACCCATATTGTGGAAAGAACAGACAAGCTTGGTGGAAATGCCCTAAAGCTCTTTAAGACTTGGACAGGAGAGTCTGTAAAAGAAGGACTGGATTGGTTAATTAATGAGGCAAAGTCATTAGATAATCTCCATATTCATTTAAATAGTGAGATAATAGATGTTGATGGTTTTGTTGGTAATTTTAAGACAACAATAAAAAATAGTTCAGGAGAAAAGACCTTAGAACACGGTGTTACTGTAATTGCAACAGGTGGGGCAGAATATCAGCCAGATGAGTATTTGTATGGACAAGATGATAGGATAAAGACCCACCTTGAGCTTGATAAGATGTTTATGGATGATGAGCCTAAATTAAAAGATGTAAATACAGCAGTATTTATCCAATGTGTTGGCTCAAGGGAAAAGGATAGGCCCTATTGTTCCAGGGTATGTTGTTCCCACTCAATTGAGAGTGCACTTGAGATTAAGAAGAGAAATCCAGATGCAAAGGTATTTATCTTATACAGGGATATAAGGACCTATGGTGAGAGGGAGTATTTATATGAAGAGGCAAGAAGAAAAGGGGTTATCTTTATAAGATACAATGTGGATGAAAAGCCTGTAGTGACGAAAGATGGAGATAACCTAATTGTAAAAGTAAAAGATCATATTACAGGCTTGCCCCTTGAAATAGAGACCGATCTTTTAACACTTGCAACAGCTATAGTTCCCTATAAGGATGAAAAACTTGCCCAATTTTATAAACTCCCATTAAATGAAGATGGATTTTTTGTTGAAAAGCACGCAAAACTTGGTCCTGCAGAATTTGCCACAGATGGAGTATACTTGTGTGGTCTTGCACACTATCCAAAATCAATAGACGAGTCTATTGCCCAGGGACTAGCTGCTTCAGCAAGGGCAATTACCTTACTTGCCAAGAAAAAGATATTCTCCAGTGGTGAAGTCTCTGTGGTTGATCCAAGAAAGTGCGTTGGTTGTGGTGTTTGCGTAACGATTTGTCCCTATTCAGCACCGAGGATAGTGGAAGAGGAAGGACCAAATCAGGGCAAGGCAGAGATAAATCCAGCTTTGTGTAAGGGTTGTGGCCTGTGTATGGCATCGTGCAGGTCTGGAGCGATTTCCTTAAAGGGTATGGAAAACCAGCATGTTTATGCAATGATAGAGGCCATTGCTGTTTAAGCTTGAACTAAATATCAGGGCCTTAAAAAGAGGTAATATGTTTCTTTTTAAGGTCCTGTTAAAATAAAAAACTTAATTACCAGGAGAAGCCAAGATGACAAACTTTGAACCAAAGATAGTTGCATTTTTATGTAACTGGTGTAGTTATGGGGCAGCTGATTTAGCTGGTGTTAGCAGGATGGAATATCCTGCAAATATCAGAATAATAAGGGTGCCCTGCTCTGGAAGTATGAGCCCAAAATTTATTCTACAGGCCTTTAGACAGGGTGTAGATGGTGTATGGGTATCTGGCTGACACCCGGGCGACTGCCACTATATTAGTGGCAATCTGTTCGCCAGACGGCGGTTCGCTGTCTTGAAGAACCTGCTTGAGTATATTGGGATTGAACCTGAGAGATTACATTTTACCTGGATATCATCAGCAGAGGCAGGGAGATTTCAAGAAAAGGCCAAGCAAATAGTGGAAACTGTTAAGAAAGTTGGTCCTGCAATGAAGAAAAATAAACTAATAAAGAATTTAAGTCCCATTGCCATAAATTTATAAACTTGAGGGCAAGGTTGTAGGAGGATATATGTTAGCTGAATATACAAAACAATTAAGAGACACGGCAAAACGTCTTTTAAAGGACAAGAAGGTAGATTGTGTCCTTGGTTACAGAAAAGGCACAATTCCTTTGGTGGACGCCCCATATTTTGCTTATACAGAGGAAGATTGTGATAATTTGATCTGGTCTAGCTTTTGTACCAAAAATCTGGCAAAGTTTCTAATTAAAAGACAGGATAAAGTAGCAGTAGTTGCGCAAGGATGTGTTAGCAGATCTATTGTGGGGCTTATAAATGAGAATCAGGTAAAAAGAGAAAATGTGTATATCTTAGGTATATGGTCTCCTGGAATGGTGGATAGAATGAAAGTTTATGAAAAAATAGGTGGTAAGGAAATTGTGGAAGCTGAGGAACAAGGGGATAAGATCATTGTCAGAGGTGATGGATTTGAAGAGGCCATAAATAAAAAAGAGGTATTAAGACAAAATTGTCTTACCTGTATTCATAGAAATGCGGTTTTATATGATGAGTTTATAGGAGAAAAAGGCGAAGACACAGGTGGTGGTGATATAGATCAAGTTGCTGCTCCCTGGGAAAAACTCTCTATTGATGAGAGGTGGGAGAAGTTTAAAGATACATTTAAGGAATGTATCAGATGTTATGCATGCAGGAATGCATGCCCCCTATGTTATTGTGCAGAGTGTTTTGTAGATGAGTCCAGACCCCAGTGGTGTGGTAAGACCCATGATGAGGCAGATGTTTATACATTCCATATCTTGCGGGCATTTCACTGTGCTGGAAGATGCGTAGATTGTGGAGCCTGTGAGTCTGCCTGTCCAATGGGCATAAAGATGAGAGTGCTCACCTCTAAGATAGAAAAAGACATAAGGCAGATGTATAACTATGTACCAGGATTGGAGATAGGCGCAACTCCACCTCTTAGTGTGTATAGGCCCGATGACCCAGAAGAATTTATAACCCCATAAAAAGGAAATTAGCTATGGGATATAAATATTTGGCAAAACAAGACATAAAAGAGCTCTTTGATAAGGTATCCAAATTAGGGGATGTTTTTGCCCCTGTAAAAAAGGGTATAGAAGTAGTTTGGTCAGAAGTTCAAGATGTATCTAATGTATTATTTGATTTTAAAAATACATCCCTGTCTCCCAAGGGTTTATTTTTCCCTCAAACAGAATGTATGTTTGAATTCAAGAACAACCCAAGGGCAGAGGATGGGCTTATTTTAAAAGAAGTGCCCCCTCTGGAAAAAAATAGAGTGATTTTTAATATCCGACCCTGTGATGCAAGGGCATTTGCTATCTTGGATAAGGTATTTATGAAAGATGAAGATTCATTGGATGTGTACTGGAAGGATAAAAGGGACAAGACCACATTAATTGGACTTGCCTGTAATAATCCTGCTTCAACCTGTTTTTGTACTCAGGTAGGTTCTTCTCCCTTTGGAGAACAAGGCCTGGATGTCCTTATGATAGACCTTGGGGATAAGTTTCTGCTAAAGCCCATTACTGATAAGGGAAAAGATATCTTAGATGGATTTAATGATGCATCAGATGAGGATGTAAAAAAGATAGATGAGTTAAAAGAAAATGCAGAAAACAAAATAAAAACTAAACTCTCAATGGATAATATTTTGTCTAGAGAGATATTAGAGGTATATGAAAATCCATATTGGGATAGGTTGCATGAGACCTGTTTAAATTGTGGTGCATGTACTTTTTATTGTCCAACCTGCCATTGTTTTGATATTCAGGATGAGACAAAGGGAGAATATGGAAGGCGAGTCAGGATTTGGGACACATGCATGAGCTGGC